>NZ_JBIWIV010000012.1:0-227483 GCF_044764825.1 Streptomyces sp. NPDC093598
CCACCCGCACACCCGGCGAAGCCACCACCGCCGCCAACAACGCACGACACCGCCCCACCAACCGCCCCACCGACACCTCATCGAACACATCCGTCGCGTAGACGAACGTCATCGCCATGCCGCCGTCGCGCCGGGGCTGGGCGAACAGGGAGAGGGAGAACAGGGCTCGGGGGCGGTCGGTGTCGAAGTCGGTGAAGTGCAGGGTTCCGGTGTCGTCACCGGCGTCGGGGACGTTCTGCATGGCGAACCAGGTGTCGATCAGTGAGTCGGTGTCCGGACGTTCGGGCCGGAGCTCGCGTACGACCCGCTCGTACGGCACGTGCTGGTGGTCCAGGGCGTCGAGGGTGTGGTCGCGGACGCGGGCGAGCAGTTCCGTGAACGTCGGATCACCCGACAGATCCGCCCGCACCACCAGCGTGTTCACGAACAATCCGACCAGGTTCTCCACCTCCGGCCGGCCCCGACCCGCCACCGGCGTACCCACCCCGAAGTCGGACTGACCACTCCACGCACCGATCAGCACCTCGAACGCCGCCAGCAACGTCATGTACAACGTCGCCCCGTGCTCACGCCCCAACCGCTCCAAGCCGGCCACCAACTCCGGCTCCAGATCGAAGGCATACGTCGCCCCCGCCCACGACGGCCGCACCGGACGCGCACGATCCACCGGCAACTCCAACACCGGCAGACCACCCAACCGCTCACGCCAGAAGGCGAGGTCCGCGCGCAGCGCGTCGCCGTCCAGTTCTTGTCGTTGCTCCGCCGCGAACCGCGTGTAGGTGCAGGTGAGTTCCGGCAGGGTTTCGCCGTCGTAGAGGACGCCCAGTTCCCGGACGAACAGTCCTGCCGACCAGGCGTCGGAGATGATGTGGTGCATCGCTGCCAGCAGGACGTGCTCGTGGTCGGCGAGCCGCCACACGACGATCCGGAGCAGCGGGCCCCGGCTCAGGTCGAAGGGTTTGTCGGCCTCGGCGCGGGCCTCCTGGTCCACCTGCTCGGTGCCGGGTGTGTCACGCCAGTCGACGGGGATGTCGACATGGTCGGCGACGAGGACGCGGGGTGCGCCGTCGAGGTCGGTGAAGCGGCTCCGCAGCGTTTCGTGCCGGGCCACCAGCCGTGCGAGCGCCTGCTCGAAGCGTGCTCGGTCGAGGGGGCCGCGCACCCACCACATCGGGGTGGACACGTAGGCGGTGCTCTGTCCGCCCGCCAGCCGGTCGAGGAACCACATGCGCTCCTGGGCGAAGGACGGGGGCCGACCGGCCTCGGCGCGGGTGTCCGTCCGGAGCTCGTTCGTCACTGATTGCTGCACCGCAGTTCCTCTCCCCATCCCGGAGCCGCTGTCCGGTGTCGACGCCTCGCCGGCCAAACCGGCTCACAAGGCAGCGGCATGGACCGCTACGGGTCGGGGAAGGATTGGTGGTTCCTCGCTCCGGACCCGGGGTCCGTGCGAGAAGGATCCCGCGGTAAACGGGCGTCGATAGAGTAGGCACTACTTCCGTAACGCTGCCGGCCTGTCCGGTGTCTGCCCCCCAGGCTCACTGCACCGACGACTACTGTCTTGATTCTCCGCTCCCGTAGTGGTTGATTGCCTCAGTGGCTCATCCACTGAACAGCGATGTGAAGTACCGGCGGCGGCAGTCGGCGGCAGGCCCGGACGAGTGGGGCGCTCAGGGGAGCGCCGTACTCGCCGGTGGTGCCGACCTGCGTCACCGGTGGCCGTTCGCGTGCCGGGACAGGGAGGTCGCCTCGTTCCGGTCCCACCTCGACGACGACCATGTCCTGGCACTGCTGCTCACCGGGCCCGCGGGCGTCGGCAAGTCCCGCCTCGCCGAGGAGTGCCTGCGCCAGGCCGAACATGCCGGTCACCGCGTCGACCGGGCGGTCGCCACCGAGGCGCACTCCGCGCTGCCGCTGGGGGCGCTGGGGCATCTGCTGCCGTCCGACGCCCCGGTCACCGATCCGGTGCGGCTCTTTCGGACGGCGGTCGAGGCGTTCGCTCCGCCGAGCGGCTCCGGCCGGTCGCGACGCGCGGTGATCTGGGTGGACGACCTTCCGCTGCTGGACAACGCGTCCGCCGTGCTCCTCGGGCATCTGTTGCGTACGGGTGCGGTGTTCCTGCTGGGCACGGTCCGTACTCCCGCCCCCGCGTCGGATGTCGTGGACTCCTTCGCGCCCGCCCCGGGCACGCGTCGTCTTAAGTTGTCGCCCTTCAGCGTCGCCGAGACCGCCGAGGTGGTCCGCTGCACTCTTGGGGGCCCGGTCGACCATGTGACGTTGCGGTGCCTGGCCGACCGGTCGAGGGGCATGCCGCTGCTGCTGCGGGAGCTGGTCACCGAGGCCGTCGCCGCGGGACGGCTGGTACGGGAGGACGGGTTGTGGCGGCTCACCGGTTCGTTGCCGGAGTCGGCGCGGCTGACCGCGGTCGTGCGGAGCCGTCTCGACCGGGTCGGTGAGCGCGGGCGCCACGTGCTGGAACTGCTGTCGCTGTGCGGCCCGCTCCCGCTGGACGCGGTGGCCGGTGAACCCGGCCGGCAGGAGGACGTCGAGGCGCTGGAGGAGCTGGGGCTGGTGCGCGTGCGGGTCGACGGGCGCCGCACGGTCTGCTCGGTGGACCACCCCTTGTTCGGGGAGGTGGTGCGGCGGGGCATCCCTTCCGCCAGGCGCCGTGAGCTGTTCCGGCAGCAGGCGGACCGGCTGGCCGCGCTGGGCCCGCGCCGGCGCGAGGACGCGCTGCGTCTGGCCTCGTGGCGGCTGGCCGCCGGTCTGCCCGTCGGCCTCGGCACCTTGCTCTCCGCTGCGCGCATCGCCCGCCACGTTCGCGATTACCCCACCGTGGTGAAACTGCTGGCCGGTGTTCCTCGGCAGGAGGCGGACCTCGATGTCTGGCTGCTGCGGGGCGAGGCCCACCACCACACCGGTGACTCCGTGGCGGCGGAGGAATGTCTGCGCAGCGCCGAGGAACTGGCAGAGCGGGACGAGGACTTGGTGACCGTGGTGATGGAACGCACCCAGAATCTGTACTGGGGGCTCGGTGACGCCCGGCGGACCTTCGAGGTCAACAGCCGAGCCGCCGCGCGGCTCGATGCGGTGGGACGGCGCGTGCTGCGCATCAATGAGGCCGCCTATCGGCTTTACGCGGGCCGGGTGCCGGACGCGCTGCGCCTGCTGTGGGACGCGGACGACATCGCCGTACCGCGGTTGCGGATGTGGGCGCAGCTGCAGCGCTCGCTGGCTCTGTGCTACGTGGGGCGCACGGAGGAGTCCGCGGAGCTCGCGCGCGCGGTGCACGAGGAGTTGACGGCGGCCGAACGCGAGCAGCATCCGGGATGTGCCTCGTCCCACGCCAGCGGCCCGGCGATCTACCGTGTCGCGGCGCTGACGGACGCCGGGCGTGGCGAGGAGGCGCGTGCCGTGGGCCGTGAGGCCTTCGAGGGGGCCGTCGCCGTACAGGCCCTGACGCCGCAGATATGGCTCGCGGCCCATCTCGGTCGCTGCGAGCTGATCGCCGGGCACCTCACGACCGCGCAGGAGTGGTTCACGGAGGCTCTGGGGCTGGCTCGCGCCCAGGGCTTCAGACGGGCGGCGGCGTTCGCCGGGGCCGGTCTGGCCGCGGTCCACGCCCAGGCGGGGCGCCCTGCGGCGGCTGACAAGGCCCTCGCCTCGCTGGACGGAATCGACGTCGAGCGGCAGCAGGCGACGTCCTTCATGCGGCAACTCGCGCTCGCCTGGTCGAGCGCGGCACGCGGCACGCCGCGCGAAGCGGTGCGGATGCTGCTCGCGGCGGCCGAGCGGGCGCGGGAGACCGGTATGGCCGTGCACGAGGGCTGGCTCCTGGCCGACGCGGCGCGGCTCGGCGCCGCCGTCCGGGTTCGGGTGCGGCTGGCGGAACTGGCGGCGGCCGGTGACAGCCGGCTGACTGCGGCCAGGGCGGATCTGGCGGCCGGGCTCGCCGGCTCCGGACACCGCGCGCTGCGGGAGACGGCCGAACAGCTGGGGCGGCTGGGCGTCGACATGGCCGGGGCCGAGGCGGCTCGCGAGGCGTCGGTGCGCGCGGCGGGATCGGGCGACCGGAAGGCGGCCGCCTCTGCCGCCGTGCTGTCCCGGCGGTTGCTCGACCGCTGCCGGACCGAACGCGTCAGCGCGCCGTCTCCGCAGCCGGTCGAGGCGCGTCCGCTGACACGACGGGAGCGGGATGTGGCGCGTCTGGCGGCGGAGGGACTGACCAGTCAGGAGATCGCCGCGCGGCTGGTGCTGTCGGTGCGCACGGTGGACAACCATCTGCACCGGGCCTATCAGAAGCTCGGGGTGTCCTCACGCCGCGAACTCGCGGCGGCCGACTGGCGGGACGGGCCCGGTCGGGCCGCGAGCGCCCGGACGCTTCCCTGACTCGTTGCGTCAGCCGACCCGGTCAGGGCGCGAGCGGTGACGGCTGGGGAACAGAGCGGTGCGCATCTCGCCGGCGTCCTTGACGCCGAGTTTCGAGCGGATTCTGCGCAGGTGGTTGATGACGGTGCGGACCGCGAGGGACAGCCCACGAGCGGTCTCCTCGACGCTGAGGCCGCTCGCTCCGGCCAGCGCGACCTCCGTCTCACGGGCGGTGAGCCGACGGCGCACGTCGGGTGCCACCAGGCCCGGGGTCCGGGGTGCGGCGCCTTGGCACGTCAGCCGCATGGCACGGTGCATGGCCGCGCGAGCGGCCGGTTCGGCGCCGGCCCGGATGTGGGCGGCCGCGGTGGCGTTCCAGGCTTCCGCCGCGAGAAGCCGGGCTCCCAGAGTGTCGAGGGCGGCGGCGCACGCCTCCAGCCGTTCGGGGTCGGCGGATGCGAGGGACCGGGCGAAGTCGGCGCGGGCGGCCGTCAACGCGCTGTCCGAGCGAACCGCCAGGTGGGACAGCGGCTCGGTCGCCGCCTCGGCGTCCCCCAGCCGCGCCACATCGCACCACAGCAGGGTCTGCGCCGTGTGCAGGCCTCGCCGAGCCGCGTCGTCGGCGGCCCGACGCAACCGCTGCCGGGCCTCGTCGGTCCGGCCGGTGACCGCCGCCAGCCAGGCGCCCGCGAGCACAGCCTCCGGCTGCCACCCTTCACCGGAGCCCAGGGACCGGGCCTGCTCCCGCCAGTGCCGGGCAGCGCCGACATCTGCGCACACGGCCGCGATGAGGGCGAGTCCGCACAGGCCCGCGTACACACCGGAGCGAAGTCCAGCCTCTCGGCCGTGGGCGAGCGCACTGGCGTACCAGATCCTGGACTCGTCGAGCCGGCCCTGGAGGTAGTGGAACCAGCCCAGTTGCTCCGCCGACCAGGTCAGGGACCTCAGCGCGTGAGCGTCCACGGCCCGGTCGTAGCCGCGCTGGGCGAGCTGCTCGGCTTCCAGCAGTGATCCGGCCTCGGCCAGGGCACGCGCCTCGGCGCCGGCCAGCAGACCCCGGGTGGAGAGATCCGCCTCGGGCGCCGTCCCGCCCTGCTCGGTGTGCCGGGCGAGACGTACGGCTTCCTTCGTCCGGCCCGATTCGGTCAGGCAGCGGATCCTGGCCGACCGCCACAGCTCCCCGCACGGGCCGACCGTTTCGCCAGGGGCGCCCGTCAGCGTCTGCGCGGCTCCTCTCATGTCGCCGAGCAGGCTGCGCAGCGCCGCTTCGGCCGCGTCGAGCAGTGCCGTCGCGCGGGCCTCGGCGCCATCGTTCCGTGCCGTGGCGATGACCGACAGCGCGTCCTCACCCCTCAGCTCACCTGCGAGGTGCTGCGCCCGGAGCACGGCGGCCCTGGCTGCCTCGTCGGGGGAAGTGGCCTCCTGCGACACGCGCGTCAATACGGCTCGGGCCTCGTGCGGGCAGCCGCTCTCGATCAGCTGGTCGGCGAGGGCCAGCAGGCTCGGGGGCCCTGGCCGCCGGCGTTCAAGCTCCCGGGTGAGCTGTAGGGCGATGCCGTGGTCGGGGACCGACCGGGCCGCGCGGACCGCGTCTTCCAGGTCCTGCGGGTCGAACGGCTCCGCCGCGGCCAGGCGCCACCTCGCGCGGTCGAGCAGGTCGCCGGGGCCGGACCCGGGGGCCGGGCCACGGGCCAGCTCCTCGCGCAGGATCCGGCGCACCCGCTGAGACGGAAGGGCGGAAACCAGCACCTCTCGATGCAAGTCACCGGTCAGTTCCAGCACAGGGTGAGGCCCCTCGGTCAGCGCACGCACCCATCCGTCCCGGATGAGTCTTTCCGCGCCCGTCTGCCGCGCTGTGGCACAGGCCAGGCGCCCGCACACGGCCACACGCTCCAAGAACTCCCGGTCGCACGGGTCGAGAGGGCGCAGACGGCTCTCCGTCAGGGCGCGCAGGCCCGCAGGGACGGTGAGCGGCCCCGTCAGCCGCCACATCGTTCCGTCCCACGTCAACACACCGTCTCGCACGGCGCTGTCCAGCACCTCCTCCAGCTCACGTGGCCGACCACCGGTGGCCCGGTGGAGAAGGCGGACGGTGCGGCGCTCCACCGCGCCGCCCAGCGCGTGCCGCAGCAACTGCTCCATCACGGCCGTCGGCAAGGCTTCCAGTCGTACGGAGACCAGTGCGTGTTCCTCCCAGGGCAGCCGGCCGTGAGGGTCGGTGGTGGCCACGACCAGCAAGCGGCCGTCACTCATCGACTCGGCGACCAGTCGGGCGGAGGCACGGTCCAGGTGATGGACGTCGTCCAGAAACAGAACGGGCCGGGGACGGTTCGCCGGCCCCTCGTCCCGCAGCAGGCCGGGCGCGCCGTCCGGGCCCCGGCGGAGCAGGGGAGCCAGGGCACCGAGCGGGACCGACCGGGCGGCGGGGGTGGCCGCCGCGTGCAGGCGCGGATGGCCGCGACGGCCCGCCGCGCGCCAGCACTCCTGCGCCAGGCGACTCCTCCCGGTACCGAACGGCCCGGTCACCAGGACACCGTGAGAGCGCGGATCCCGCAGGGCGCGGCCCGCGAGCTCCACCTCCTGATCACGACCGAGCAGCGGCCAGGGGCGGCGCCGTGTCGGTGCGCCGTCGTTGGTCGTGCTCATCGTCTTCCTGCACGTCGATGACGTCCTCGGTAGGTGTCTGGTCCGTATCCGTATGGCCATGTCTGTATGGCCGACCCTGGCCGGGGGCCTGGCCCTCGGACCATCCCGGCACGATAGTGCGTCGAGGCCGCCGGGCCGAGTGGACGGATCGGGCGGCCGCCGGTCGGGGTCAGCTGCCGGAGGGGGCCATGAGCAGTTGGAGCTCCCGGCGGTTGGCGGCCCCGACCTTGCGGTAGACGCGGTACAGCGTGTTGCCGACGGTGCGTACCGACAGGCACAGTCGCTCGGCTATCTCCTTGTCCTGAAGGCCGCGGGCCGCGAGCCCGGCGATCGTCTGTTCCCGGTCCGAGAGCAGCGCCGGCCTGCCGAGGAAGCGCAACGGCGGGGTGTCCACCGGACCGCAGCGGCGCAGCAGCTCCCGGGCCTGGGCGGTCGCAGCGGCGGATGCCTTCACTCCCCCGCGTCGCTGGTACAGCCGCGCCTGCTCGGCATACGCCTCGGCGGCGAACAGGAACGCGCCCATCTCGGCGAACGCCCGGGCGACCCTGCCCATCCGTTTGGGCTCCCGGGTCTCATGGGCCCACGCGTAGTCCGCGCGCGCCCGCAGGAAGGCTCCCTCCAGATGCAGATCCGCGCGCGCGACCTGGGGAACGGGCAGACAGAGCCGTGCACACTCGTGCAGGCCGATCACCACGTCGGCGTGGGCCGAGTCGGCCATCGCCGTCGCCACCGCGTCGTGCAGGGCGTCGGCGGCCGCCCCTGTGTCCCCGCGCTCATGGTGTCGCCGCGCTCTCACCACCGCCAGGAACATCGCGCAATGACCGGCCTCATCCATGCTCAGTCCCTCGGGCAGAACGTCGGCCGGCCGCTGGTCGACCGGCAGCGCGCCCCTCGCCAGCGCGGCATGGATGCCCGCCTTCACCTGCCATTGCCGCCAGCCCACCTGGTAACTGGAGGTGAACGTCGCGCACTTCACCGCCCCCTCGATGATGCCGCGGTCGTGCAGGAGATGGCCGAGAGCCAGACCTCGTTGCGCGTCGACCCGGATGTGGTGCTTCTCCAGCGCCTCGGTGTACTCGCGCCAGTAGATCCCCTCGGCCTCGTCGAACCGGCCGCAGTAGTGCAGGGCGGAGGCGTGCAGTTCCTCCAGCGAGTCGGCGTGGAACCGGGTGGGCCCGCCAGGGGCCCGGTCCAGGTCCCCGCGCAGAGTGCGGTACAGGGACAACGCCCGCTCGGGCAGGCCCATGTGGCACAGCGAGCCCATCATGATCAGCCCTGCTTCCAGGGCGTGCGCCTCGGGTCCGGTCCGGCGCAACTCCTCGGCTGCCGCGTACGCCCGGGCGAACCTGCCCCGGAAGTACTGCGCCACCGTGCGGAAGTACGCCTGTTCTTCCTGCGGAAGGCGCGGCAGAACGCTGTCGAGCTCTGCGTACCGGGCTTGCAGGAGCAGCCCTCGTGCCTCGGCCGCTTGCAGCGCGTCGGCGTACTCGGGACCCCTGCTGCGCACCACCGTGACGAACGAGGCGAGTCCGGAGAAGTCCGCGGCGGCGGTCAGTGCCCGTGCATGGGCGTCGGCTGTCGACGCACTCGGATAGTGCTGCCAGGCACTCTTGGTGAGGCGTACGGCGCTCGGCAGGGACTGCTCTCGCAGACTCTGCTCGACCGCCCGGTCCAATAGCGGCCGTGGCGGCCTCACCAGAGCCTCCACATGCCATTCGGCCAGCCGAACGCAGTCGTCGTGCTCGATCGAAGCGGACTGCCCTGCGGCGGCCATCCATTCCCTCAGCAGCCTGCGCCGGCGCAAGAGGGGCAGGCCGCACGACAGGGCATGCCGGATCAGCGGGCGGGTGATCCGTACCCGGGGCCGGAACGATCCCTCTGCCGCGTCGTCCACTGTGCGCAGCAGGTCGCGCTGTTCGAGTCGCTCCAGCCGGCGTGCGTCACAGAACCTCTCGACGTGGCTGAGGCGCGGCTCACCAGCCAGGGCGACGAGTTCCAGAATCTCCCGGTCGTCCGGGTCGAGGGCGCTCAGGTACGGGTCGATGATCTCGAGCACCGATGTCGGCAGGGGCAACCGATCGTCGGTGAAGTGCCAGCACCCGTCGACCCGCTTGAGCATCCGTCGCTCGACGGCCGCGCGGGCGACCTCGAGCAGCAGCCGTGGGTTGCCTTCGCACATCCTGGCCAGCCGGGACGCGCTCATCTGCCCCAGGCCGCCGCTCAGCAGCGAGGCTGTCAACTGCTTCACGTCCGTGGCCTCGAGGGGCTGAAGATCCATCCGCACCAATGCGTGATCGCTCCACAGGGCGCGGATTCCGGCGGGCAGGGCCTTGCCGTCGGTGGTCACCGAGACGAGCAGCTTCACGTCCGGGTGGCGGGCGGCCTCGTTGAGCAGCGGCAGGAGGGCCGGATCCATGAGATCGGCGTCATCGACGCTGATCTGCCAGGTGCGTGACCGGTTCCGGGCGGCACCGCGGGTCGGCTCGGCCAGCATGTGGGCCATGCCAGAGGTGGTCGGTGCGCCGTCCACGAGTGCGGGCGCGCTGACGTCGGCACGGCAGTTGAGGCTGATCAGCCGTCGTCGGGGCGCGAGGGCCGCGGCTTCGCGAAGCAGTCGCGTCTTGCCGATGCCGGGCGGCCCTGCGACGAGGACGCCGCGTGCGCCCCGCGCCGACGTCAGCGCATGGCGAATTCGTTCCAACTCCCCGACCCTGCCGACGAACACGGGCTCGAAGGCCAGCTGGGGGGCGGTGCCGGGTGGGACTGGGTGAGGGGAGAACGGTAGAGGCCTCATGAACTTCCTCAAGTGCGGATCACTACGTACCCCGGCGCCGCGGGCGGCACGCCGTCGTGCACGACGGCGCGTCGGGCACTCGGCCGCGCCGATGTGGGAGGCATGGCACCGCGTGAGCCGGACGGCGCGCGCGAGGATTGGCACGTCCGCGTTCCGCCCCTCGGAGGCCGGAGCATCGGCCGCCCCCGAGCCGGGCGGTACGACCGTCGCCGGCCCAGCGGTCCTACGGCGTCGAGCGGGGACGGCCACACGCCGGCTCTCGACGTCCGTGCGTGCCCCACTTCGGCGGGCCACTACGGTTTCGGCCCTGCGCCGCCGTCGGCGTATCCATACGACCCACCCCCGTTGCTCGGCCGCTGAGTTCGTGATCGATCATTTGGTCCCGGACAGTCTCCGAGGGCGGCGAGGATCCGACCAGGGAGGGTCACTACTCAAATCGGGGATTCCATCGTCACCAACTGCTCGCGGACGTCCCCCGCGACTGCGACGGCACTGGGCCGAAGCCGAGGCGGGGTGGGCGGAGCCGTGTGGCCGGGAGCGCGGGTCGGCGGACGGTCAGGCGCCGCGTGGGGCACCGGTGCCGCTGCCGTGGCCAGGCGCCGGTGCTCACACCCGGGGCCGGAGCAGGTGGCCGGAGAACCAGGTCGGGAATTCCCGCCTGAGTTCGGCCGGGCCGGTGAGTGTCACCAGCCCGGACCGCAAGAGGCTGTCCCATGCGGTTTCACCGAGCCAGAACCTCGTGAGCGCCTCCAGGTCGGCATCCACATACAGAGCGATGTCGAATCCGCCGTCCTCCGCGCACAGCTGCACCTGGGGGCGCTTCACCAGAAGGAAACAGGAGCTGGTCCGAGTTCCCCGGAATCGCAGCTCGACCATGGTGGGATTCACGGGAAGGCGCTCGGGGACGACGCGACGGTGCATGTCCCAGGTCAGAAACTCCGGGCTGAGGTCTTCTTTTCGCAACCCACGCGGATCGGATTCCAGGGCCCAGTGTCCGAGTTCCCGCAGCACGGGAGCAAGGTTCTCCCCCGCCTTCGTCAGCCGGTATTCCCCGTCCATTCGCTCCACGAGACCCGCCGATTCGAGCCTCTTGAGCCGCGCCGAGAGCATCGTTCTGGAAATGCGGGGGATGCCGCGCTGGATACCGTTGAAGTGCCGCTCCCCCACCATCAGCTCCCGCACGACCAGCAGGGTCCACCGTTCCCCGAGGACGTCGAGAGCACGGGCGATCGGGCAGAACTGCTGGTAACCGGCCATGGCACGAGGGTACCGGGTGGCAGTACGGAATCTGTACTGGTCCCTGTGCGCTGTCGACCTAGTGTGAAGGCATGAGCGACGACAACAGCACTCGCGACGCCAACGGTGATCTCGACGACAAGGGCGTGAGCGGCCTCGACCACCTTCTCTCCATCATCGACGGACGCAGCCCGAGAGCCCCCATCTCGGCGACTCTCGGCTTCGATCTCGTCGCGGTGGAATTCGGAAAGGCCGTATTCGAAGGGAAGACCGGAGAGCATCTCCGCAACCCGATGGGCACGGTGCACGGTGGATTCGCCGCCACTCTGCTGGACTCGGCACTCGGCTCCGCCGTTCTCACCCAGCTTCCGGCCGGCCTGGCCTACAGCACGGCACAACTCAACGTGAATATGATCAGACCCGTCATGCCGGTTACGGGAACGCTGCGCGCCACCGCCCAGGTGATCCACCTCGGCCGCTCCTTGGCGACCGCCGAGGCCCGGCTCAACGGAATCGACGACGGAAAGATGTATGCCCATGCGACTGCCACATGCGCGATTTTTCCAGTGAGGCGACGCACATGACCTTGGAGGGTTCCTCGCCCCGTGGGACGGACTACCACTCCCGGGTATGCGCTCTGGCATTCGGCGTCTGAAGACTCAGGCGAGACCGGCTCGGCCGGTCGCCGCTTGACGGCGGGAAGTCCGCGCTGGTCCACTGCCTGCGAAGATTCGACATGCGGTCCCTGACTTGCCCCGGCGGGAGCGCGGACCGAACCGAAGGAGTGCGGCCATGCCAGCCGAAGCGATCGTCCGCCAGTCCGTCGTCGACGTACTGGAAGAGCGCCTGCGCACGAACATCCTGGACGGTACACACCAGCCCGGCTCCCTGCTCCCGCCGGAGCGTGAACTCGCCGCCTCCTACGGCGTCACCCGTACCACCCTGAAGCACGCCCTGTCCCGGCTGGAGCAGGCAGGCCTGCTCCGCACCCGGCACGGCGTGGGCACGCGTGTGCTGGACTTCCTCAGGTCCGGAGGCGTCGATCTCCTCCCGCTGCTGGTGGGGCAGGACGGCCGGTGGCTGTCCGACGTGTTCGAGGCCCGCCGGGCGATCGGCGGGCTGATCGCACGCAAGGCCGCCTCACAGTGCGGCGCCGCGCAGGGCACTCGGCTTCGAGCCGCAGTCGACGCGGTGGGCAAGGCACCGGACTCGGCCGACGCACAGCTCGCGGAGGCCGAGGTGCACCGGGAACTGGCCCGCACCACCGGCAACCGCGTGTACCTGCTGCTCACCAACACCCTGCTCAACGCGTACCTGCCGGTCCGTCACGTCATGAGCACCCCCTTCACAGACCCGACGGTCGCCGCGGACCGCATCCGGCAGGTGGTGGAACCCGTGGCGAGCGGCAAAGTGGAGGAAGCCGGGCGCGCCGCGGAGGACTATCTCCAGTTGACCGCGGAGGAGATGACCGCGGACCTCGTGAAGCACAGGCGACGGAAGTGAGCCTGCGCCACCGGACATCACCAGCGCCGCGGACGAGGTCGAGGGCTTGACCTATGGGGAGTGGGCTGGTTCTCTGCCGTAAGTGGATGAGCCACTGAGCCACCGATCCAGTGACTCGCGCGGCTCATCGTGACCTCCGCGGTCTTTGCCTGCGGCTGCCTCACGCGGCGGATGACCCGGACGATCGGGAGAGGAAGGGTGCCTACATGGCAGCAGGCCGGGGAGCGCGCTTCGCGGAAACCATGAAGGGAACGCTGCGGCTCGACACAGCCGGGGGCGGAAGCCGACCCGTGACGCTCGACCTCCGGGTCGACGCTTCCAGCGCGATCCGCCTTTTCGGCTCCACAACTGCCGCCGTCCTGGGCCGCGTTCGCATCGGCGGATGGGCCGATGACCTCCGCGCCTCCGGCAGCATGCTCATCGCCCCGCTGTCACAGGGCCGGATCGACTACCACGTGCGCTTCACGGCCCTGGACGGGCACGAGTACATCCTGGAGGGTCACAAGTCCCCGACCTGGCGCAGTCCGCTGCGTTCCATGACAATCCTGCCGATCCGCCTGCGACCGGCAGAGGAAGAAGCCGACCAGGAGAGCTCCTCCTCTTCCGTCGGCGGCGAAGGCCTCTTGCGGTTCCGCCTGCGCACCTTGCCGTCTTTTGCGGCGAGTTGGCGCCTTCCCGCACCCACCGATTGCGCCGAGACCCTCACTGCCGCTCGCCAGGACCGCCTGAACGTCTGGTACAGCACCTTCACCGACCCGGACACCGGCACCGGGTACTGGCTCCACCACGAGCTGGTACGCCCGGTGAACGGCACTCCCTACACCCATGGTTGGGCTGCCGTGTACCAGCCGGACACGCCTCCCGTCATCGACCGCTTCGGCCCGCACTCCCTGCCGGAGGGCACGTCCTCGTCGGCCGGCGACAGCGTCCCTGTGAAGCTCCCGGGCTTCCACTCCCCGTCCGCCATCGCCACCGCGCACGAACTGCGGGGGAGAACGGAACAGTTGGCCTGGGACCTCAAGGTGACCGCGGACTCCGCACCCCTCCACACCTTCCCCCGGCTGACCTGGAAGCGCCGGGTGCTGCCCGCCGTCCACGCCGTCCCCCAGGCACAGGCACGTTACTCCGGCTCCGTGCACCTCGAGGGGCGGTTGCTCCCCCTGGCCGACGCACTGGGTGCGAGCGCCCGCATCGCGGGTCGCGGCAACGCCCACCACTGGGCCTGGCTGCACGCCGACTTGGACGACGACACCGTTCTGGAGGTGGTGACGGCCGTCTCCGGCCTGCCCCTGCTACGGCATCTTCCGCCGCTGGTTTTCCTACGGCTGCGCAGAGCGGGACGGGACTGGCCGCGAGGCGACTGGCGCAGCCCGCTGGGCGTGATGGGTGTCGGACGGTTCCGGGGAAGGCCCCAGTTGCCGACCTGGACCGTGCAGGGTCACGCGGGAGGGCGCCGTATCACGGTGCGCGTGCACCTGCCCGAGGAGAGCCGGACCGCTGTCGGCTATACGGACCCGGACGGCAGCAGGGCCACCTGTCACAACAGCGAGCGGGCCGACGTCCACGTCTGCCTGGAGCAGCGGCGCGGCGGCCGCTGGAAGCCTGAGCAGGTCTGGGATGTGCGGGGAACCGCACACGCGGAGGTGGGGCTGCGATGACGGCGGATCGTGGCCGGGCACTGTCAGCGGTGCTGCTGGACGTCGGCGAGGACGCCCACAGCCCGGAGTGGGAGCGTCAGGTGCGGGAACGCCTGCTCCGCTTCATGTCGTCCCTGCCACCGCACGTCCGTACGGGCCTGCACGCGGCGGACATGGCACTCGACGGATTCTCCATGCTCACCACGGGGCGGCGTGCCCACCGTCTGCCACCGGACACCAGGGCCCGCCTTCTCCAGCGGCTGACCCGGCTGCCCGGTTTCGAGGTCCTGATGGACAACGCGAAGATCCCGTTGTTGCTGGCCGCGGGGGCAAGCCGCCACAGCTCCCGACCCGTCCGGCCCTTCGTCCGGACCGATCCTCCGCTGGACATCTGCCCGTCATCCGACTGGCCTGACGCACACCGCGTCGACGCCGTGGTGATCGGTTCCGGCGCCGGAGGAGCCGTGGCAGCGCTGACCCTGGCCTCCTCCGGACGTTCGGTCGTGGTTCTGGAGGAAGGACGGCACTTCTCGACTCAGGAACTCGCCTCGCGTCCGCCCTTGGACCGATTCGCCGACGCCTACCGTGACGGTGGCGCCACCCTCGCCTGGGGCCTGCCGCCCGTGCTGCTGCCGCTCGGCCGGGCCGTCGGCGGCACCACACTGGTCAACTCGGGCACATGCTTCCGCACACCCCATCACGTGCTGAAGCGGTGGCATCGCACTCATGGTGTCGAACTGGCGGACCCTACCGGCTTCGCCCGTCACATCGACCACGTGGAGAACCTCCTCGGCGTGGGCATACCCGATCCGTCCGTCCTCGGCCGCAACGGCGGACTGGCTCTTCTCGGCTCCGAACGCCTGGGCTGGTCCGCCGCTCCCCTGCGTCGTAATGCCACGGACTGCGGGGGATGTTGCGAATGCATCGCCGGCTGCCCGAGCGGCGCCAAGCAGGCAGTGCACCTGTCCGTGCTGCCCGCGGCGTGCGCCGCGGGAGCCCGCATCGTCACCCGCGCTCGCGCCACCCACATCGTCACCGCACACCATGCGGGCGCCCGCCGCGCCATCGCGGTAGAGGCGGTGCGTCCGGATGGCACGACCTTCACCATCAGCACCGGCCTCGTCGTCGTAGCGGCGGGAGCCCTTCACACTCCGGCTCTGCTGAGGCGCTCACGGCTGGCGGGTCACCCCCGGCTGGGCCGCAACCTGGCCATCCACCCGGCCGTCAGCGTCGCCGGACGCTTCGCGGAACCCGTCACCGGTCCAGGCGCCGGCCCCAACGTCCTGCAGAGCGTCGGCGTCGACGAATGGCATCACGACGGAATCCTCATCGAGGCGACCGCGGCACCGCCCGGCATGACCTCCTTCGTCCTCCCGCACCTCGGCAGGGAACTGAAGCGCGAGCTGAACGACGCCGGAAACCTCGGCCTCCTCGGTGCGATGGTCTCGGACCGCTCCTCCGGACGCGTACGCGGAATGCACCGGCCCGTCGCCACCTACACCCTTCACGCAGACGACGGTCGCCGCCTCCTCCGGTCCATCACCCACATGGGCCGCATCCTCTTCGCCGCAGGCGCCCGCGAAGTCCTCACCGGTATACCGGCACACCCCGCGGTCGCCTCGCCGGACGCTCTCGACGATGTCGTCCGACGCATCGGTCACCGCCGCCTCCACCTTTCGGCATTCCACCCCACAGGAACCGCTGCCCTCGGAGCAGATGACCGACGTTCCCCGGTGCGCCCCGATGGAAGACTGCGCGGTACGGAAGGAATACTCGTCGCCGACGCGTGCCTGCTTCCGTCGTCCCCCGGTGTGAACCCTCAGATCACCATCATGGCCCTGGCGCACGCCGTGACCGAGCAGGCCACCCGCCGCGACGGGGGATGACACGTCATCGGAGTCCCCCGTCGAGGGTCGGCCCACAAGACAGCCGCACGGTCGTCGCCCCCGCGAAAGCGGATGGCTTCTGAGTCCGACACCTGACATCTGTCAGGACCGGCACGGTCGGCACCCTTCTAGCCTTGTGAGGCGCAAGCACACCCCCTGCCAGTCCACCGCAAGGAGCGTCATGTCGCTGTGCACCCGTACGGCCGCCACACCGAGCGTGGCCGCTTCGCTCGTCGGACTCGCTCCGGCGGCAGCAAACGCGGCATCTCCGATTCTCGAGGGCGGCCGGTAGCGGCCCTGGCCCGCACAGCATCCCGCTCAACCCAACGCGAGAGGACGTCATGCGCAAGGCCGTGATCAGCCTGCTCCTTGTGTCGGCCGTCATCACCGGCTGTGGCAGCGCCCAGAACACTCCGACGAGAACGGGGCCTCCGTCGGCCGGAGGAGCCCGGCAACTGACCGATGCCGAGCAGTTGCGGATCTCGGACGCACAGCAACGGTTGATCGGCACGTGCATGAGACGACAGGGTTTCGCGTTCTGGGAGGCCGAGCGGCACAGCCTGGAGGAAAGCCGCACGCTCGGCTATGTGCTGGACGATGTCGACTGGGCCCGCAAGTACGGGTACGGCAGCCGCATCCATGCCAAGGAGGCCGCCGCCCGGGCCTCCAACCCCAACCTCGCTTACCGCAAGGGCCTCTCCGAGCAGCGGCGCGAGGCCTACGACAAGGCTCTGGACGAGGGGATCGACGCGCGGGTGATCGCCGTCGAGATACCCGGTGGCGTTACCTTGCACAAGCGGATCGGCGGCTGCGTCGCCGAGGCGGAGAAGAAGCTGTACGGGGATCCCCGGGAGTGGTTCCGCGCGGAGAAGGTCGCCGGGCATCTGCGGTCGCTCTACGTCCCCCGGGTGCTGGCCGACCGCTCGTTCTCGGCGGCGCAGAAAGCCTGGTCGCGGTGTATGAGGCGAGCGGGCTACGTCTACAAGGACCCGGGTGCCTCCCGCCAGTCAGCGGTCGCGCGGTCCGAACGGGCTGCTGAGCCCGAGGTCTTCACGGCCGAGCGGGAACTCGCGGTGGCCGACGCCACCTGCGCCCGGGAGACCGGCCTTCGCTCCATCGGCGAGGAGCGCGAGAGCCACTACATCGCCCAACTGCGCGACCGCTACGGCGAAGCCCTCGACACCTACACCCGGCTCCAGCACCAGGCGCTCGAGCGCGCCAAGAAAATCGTCGGCCCACGGGCCTGACCGCCCATCACCTCCACGTCCCATCCGTGAAACCGCATGCCTCACCCAGAGGCGGACATCAAGGAGTACACATGCGCAGACCAGCCATTGCCGCCATCGTCATCGCCCTGGCATCCCTTGGACTCGCGGCACCGACCACGCCCGCCGCCGCGGCAGACGACAACCTCTGCCAGGAGGAATGGAAAGGGCGTGACGGCAATGTGAGGGCTTGGGAGCACTGGGGCTGTAACGGGCTGCCGCTCGGGAAGACACCGGGAGACGATCGCTTCTGGGGCGACAACGATGGCAGCGCGTTCACGACACCCGCCCACACACTGGCGTCCTCTGTGATGAACAGCGGGTTCATCGGAGGCAGGGACGTCGTCGCCTTCTACGCCGAGAAGAACTACGAGTATCAGAAAGGCTACGTCTGCCTCGCTCCGGGAGAGCTGTGGGCCGACAACCTCACGGACAACTACTTCTACAACACGTCAGGGAAGGTCGTGAACGACAGCATCAGGTCCCACCGGTGGGTCACCGCCTCCGAATGCGCGGCGGGCAGCTGGCTCACCTGACCGGGGTTGCCTGAATGAGCAGGGCCTCTTGGTAGCTCGGGGATGGGAATCGAACCGATCACCAGGAGGCCCGTCGCCGCAGTCTTTCGCCTCCGCGTTTCGTGGGGTCCGACTCGCCCTCCCGTCGTGTGACTGCCACGCCCAGGGTTCCTCCTTCCCTCCGGCCGCCCCTGGCGACCACGGACGGAAGCCGCCGGCCCGTTCGTGGCATGCGGTCGATGACACGACACATCCGTGCGGCGACCGGTGGCCGAGCGTGCATTCCGTGGTACAGGGGACACGAGGCGGTATGGCGAGGAAAGTCGGGAACAGGGTGGCGGCGGAGACAGGCGGACAGGAAGCGGCCCGGGAGGGAACGGCGCTCGATCGTGCGCTGACGACCCCGCTGCTGTACTTCTTCATTCTGGGCGACGTGCTCGGCGCCGGCGTATACGTCTTGGTCGGCCAGGTCGCCGCCGACTCCGGCGGAGCGGTGTGGGTACCGCTGGTCGTCGCGCTGCTGCTGGCACTGCTGACCGCTGCCTCTTACGCCGAGCTGGCGACGAAGTATCCGCGCGCGGGCGGAGCCTCCCATTACGCTACGCGCGCTTTCGGACCGTTCGCCGGATTCGTCGCAGGCTTTTGCATGCTGGCCGCCGGCATCGTCTCGGTAGCCGCGCTCGCCCGCGGTTTCGGCGGCGACTATTTGTCGGCCTTCGTGACACTGCCCGTGGGGCTCGTGGCCGTGCTGTTCCTGGCCCTGCTCGCCCTCGTCAACGCGCGGGGCATCAAGGAGTCGACCCGCGCCAACGTGGTTGCCACCGTCGTCGAGGTGGGCGGGCTGGCCGTCATTGTCGTCCTCGGCGCATGGCTGGTGCTGCGCGGCGGCGGCGACATGGGACGCCTCACCCAGCTGGGCACGCCGGGAAAGGGGGCAGCTGCGGCCGTGCTGAGCGGCTCGGTACTGGCGTACTACTCCTTCGTCGGGTTCGAGACGTCGGTGAACGTCGCCGAAGAAACCCGCAACCCGCGGCGCTCCTACCCACGCGCCCTGTTCGGCGCCCTCGCCACCGCCGGAGCCGTGTACGTGCTGGTGGGCATGGCCGCCTCCGCGGCGGTACCGACCGCCCAGCTGGCCGGGTCGAGCGGGCCGCTGCTGGAGGTCGTCGAGGAGGCAGGCGGCGTGCCGCCCCGCCTGTTCAGCGCTATCGCGCTCGTCGCCGTGGCCAATGGCGCGCTGCTCACCGGCATCATGTCCTCCCGCCTGGCCTACGGCATGGCGAAGGACGGGCTGCTGCCCCCCGCGCTGACCAAGGTGCTGCCGGGCCGTCGTACGCCATGGGCCGCGATCGCGGTCACCACGCTGCTGGCGATGCTCCTCGCGCTCACCGGCAGCGTCGCCACCCTGGCCTCCACCCTGGTGCTGCTCCTGCTGGTCGTCTTCCTCATGGTCAACACGGCGGTGCTGGTACTGCGCCGAGACCAGGGCGAAGCCGACCACTTTCGCACCCCGACCGCACTGCCGGTGCTGGGCATCGCGTCCTGCGTCGTGCTTGCCACGCAGATCGAGGCCCAGGTGTGGCTGCGCGGACTGACGATCGTGGCCGTCGGCACGGTGCTCGGCGCGCTCACCGCCGTGCGGCGAACCAGCCGGGCGAACGGGGACGAGCAGGACCCCGACTGAACGGGCGTCGCGCCCCTCAGCCCAGGTCGAGCTGTGCTTCACCCAGACCTACGCCTCCTGGGCCAACCGCATCGAGGCGCACGTCGGCCCGCTGCGGCAGTTCACCCTGACCGACTCCAGCCATCCGAACCACACGGTGCAGACCCGGGTCTTGCACCGCTGCCTGCGCTGACGCAATTGCGAACGCCCGCCACCCTGACTAACCGACCCGCTGCATCGCCTTCCGGTGCCGTTCCGCCATCGCGGCCCCGGACTCGCGGCGGGCCATCCTGCGCAGGACGGATGGTGCGAGGAGCAGCCCGGCGACTGCCCAGGCACCCAGCACGCCCGCTGTTTCCAGGTGCCGCCAGGAATCGCCGATCTCGGCGGCGACCGCATCGGCCGGCAGCAGCGCCGAACGGAGGCCGAGGCCGAGCCAGTACATGGGGAAGATCTGCCCGACGGTCTGCAGCCACTCGGGCAGCTCGGACAGGGGGAAGTAGATCCCGGAGATCACGATGAGTCCCATCACCGGAAGCATGAGCAAGCCGACGGTGCGCGGACTGCTGACCAGTGAGCCGATGACGGCACCGATCGGCAGGGTCGCCAGGAGACCCAGCGGCATCACCCACACCAGCGTCAGCAGCGCTCCGCCGCCCTGCCGGGCCACGCCGTCCACCAGGAACACGCCGACGGCGAAGGGGAGGGCCATGGAGACGAGAGCCGTACCCGACACCATGATGATCTTGCCGACCAGATGGCCGACCATGCCGTGCGGCACCGCCTTGGCCCGCAGCAGTGTGCCGTCCTCGCGCTCGGTCGCGAGCAGCTGTGCGGTGGTCATCATGCCGGTGAACGCGAGCGTCATGCCCAGCATGCTCGGCAGCATGAACGCGCCGGTCGAGATGCCGGCGCCCTTCAGCGGGTCGTCCCTGACCAGGAACAGCGGCACGAGGAGCAGGACCGTCCCGAGTGCGTAGCCGAACACGTCCTGGCCGGTGGTGAAGGTCTGCCGGAGTTCCGTCCAGCCGCGCCGCACTCCTGCTCCCGCCGCGTACCACACCGGGCTCATCGCGATCCCTCCCCGAAAGCGTGCACCGTCCGCTCATCGGGAACGCTCCCCGCCTCGTGCTCCCGCACCATCGTCAAGTAGGTGTCCTCCAGGCTCGCCCGGCGCACCTCCAGCCCGCCGATCGCCTCGCCGTGCTCCTCGAACAGCCGACGGACGAACCGGGTGGGCTCGGCCGTCGCCTCCTCGAAGGGCCGCCCGTCCCGCGTCCAGCGCACAGTGGCCTCGGCCGACGCCTGCCGCGACAGCTCCTCGGCCGAGCCATCGGCCACGATCCGGCCGCCGGCCAGAATCAGGATGCGGTCGGCGAGCCTCTCCGCCTCGGCAAGGTCGTGCGTGGTCAGCAGAACAGTGGTGTTCTCGTCCGCCAGCCCGCGTACCAGGCCGTGGAACTCCTTCCTCGCCTCCGGGTCCAGACCCGCCGTGGGCTCGTCCAAGAACAACACCTCAGGCCTGCCGACGATGCCGACGGCCACGTCGAAACGCCTGCGCTGCCCGCCGGACAGAGTTCCGACCCGCTTGTCCGCCTGCTCGGTCAGCCCAACGGCGGCGAGGAGCTCGTCAACGTCCCACGGCCGCCGCACGAGGGCCGTGGAGTACGGCGCGTAGTACGAGCCAAGATGGGCCAGCAGTTCCCGCACCCGCCACTTGCCGTGGTCACGCCAGGACTGCAACACGATGCCCAGGCGCGCCCGCCACCGCTCGTCCCCGCCAGCCGGATCAACGCCGAGGACGGTCACGTCACCGGCCGAGCGCATCCGGAAGCCTTCCAGGACCTCGATCGTGGTCGTCTTGCCCGCGCCGTTCGGGCCGAGCAGCAGGACGACTTCGCCTCGCCGGGCCGTGAAGCCGACACCCTTCAACACGTCCTGGCTGCGGTAGCGCATCCGCAGATCCCGTACGTCGATGACCGTGTCGCTCCCTGGCGGTGAGCTGCCCCCGACCCCGGATAAGGCGTGAGCGGTCGTCATGGGTGTTCCCCCGTCCGTGTCGTGGTCCGTCCTGTGGGATCAGGGGCCGGAGGCCGTGCCGACGTCCGTGGTCATGGGACGTGTCTACGGCTGTCGCCGCCGTTGCCACCTGGCAGCAGCCGTTCGGGCCCTCCCGGACGAACACATTACCGAACGGCTCAGGCATCTCATCCTGAGTCACCGGCCCGGCGAACGTTCCGGGTCAGAGCACTAACGAGCTTCAGCGCGGGCCATGGCCCGCCGCACCAGGCCCTGGAGCGCGTCTTGCTTCTGCCGGGTCAGTGGCCAAAGAAGTTCCTCGCACAGGAATTGCAGCAGCATTTCCCGGCGCTCGGCGCCCTCGGGGGTGAGGATCAACTGCTTGGCCCGGCGGTCGGTGGGGTGGGGGCGCCCGGTACAGCCGCGACAGCTTCTCCCCGCATCCGACGACCAAGAGGTGTCAGCGGGTCGGCACCTGGGCCGTGACGAACAATGCCGAGATCGCCTACACCCCGACCAACAGCTCCTAACTGAACCTGATCGAGGCCCAGTTCACCGCCCTGCGCTGCTTCACCCTCGACGGCACCGACCACATAGACCACAAGGAACAGGACAGCATGATCCGCCGCTACATCATCTGGCGGAACCGTCATGCCGACGGCTAACGCCTCCGCACCGTCGTCGACAGGGCGAACGTTGCCTGCTGCGGCACTAGCTGCCGAAATCGACGCCTACGCCTGGAGGTCCCCCCGTTCCGCTGCTGTCCGCTCCATCTGGAGGCGTCCTTGCTCCCTATCGTCCGCCCTTGTCGCCGTTCGGTGGGCGTCGGTGAAGCCGCGGAGAAGGGCGAGCAGTTCGTCGCGCGCGGCCAACCCCTCGGCACCGGGGCGTGACAGAGCTTCGCGCAGGGCGTCCTGGAGGGTGTCCCGGATGTGGGGCCACGGACCGACGGTTGGCTGTGAGCTGCTGAGGTACCGGCAGAGGTCGCCCGCCACACCCAGCGTGTCGCCTTCCAGCCCCTCGGTCCAGTAGCCGATCACTGACACGGCGTGGTGGAGGGCGTCCGCAGTGGCGGTGGGGAGCGTCACCGGCACCGTGCCCATGGCGTCCAGGCCCTCGATGAGCGCGGCAATCGCTGCAGTCTGTCTGGGCCGGTCGCTGCGGGCCCGCAGCGCGTCCAGGGCCCGCCGGATCTCGCCCACCTCCACCACAGGCAGCGCCACAGTGAGGTCCTGCGGCGGCCCGTCCCGCTCGCGGTCCTCCTCCTGCCCGCCCGATCGTCGGAAGGCGGGCGAGGCAGGCGAGCTCCAGCCCACAACGTCGAACTCGTCGCCCGTCTCGGGGGCGCGGCAAGGCACCGGTTCCGATCGGTCGTAGCCCTTCTCGGCGAGGCATCGGTCGATCTCGTCCCACGTCGGCGCGTCGTCGCCGAACGAGAGGCGCACCTCCTGCGAGCTCTCTGCACAGGTGATCTGGAGACTCCACGGACACCCTGCCTCCAGCCGTGCCCTGCCTGGGCATTTCGTCGCCAACACCACCGTGATGTTCTCCCTCAGGACAGTCCGCTCTGCACCCGGTGCAGATAGCTGAAGTCGTGGTCGTGGCGGGCCCTGGCCAGCGGGCGGATCTCCCGGGTAGCCACGTTCAGGGCATAGCCGCCGATCGTGCCGAGGAACCAGCCGAGGTCCGGAAGCAACAGGGCACCGCCCGCCGCGGCGGCCAGTGCGACCGACACCGTGACCGAGCGGTGAACCCAGGCCATACGGTTGCCGCGGCGCGCCGCCCGATAGTCCTCGACCGCCTCGGAGAGTTCCGCGCGCAGTTGGGTGAGGACGTCCGCCGGGTGCTCGTAGTCACGGCGCAGATCGCCCAGCATGCGGTGCAGGGCGCGCATCAGGCGGCGTCGTTCGTCGGCGTACTTCTCACGAAAGGCGAGGACGTCCTCGGTCGGGGTGCCCGGCGCCGGAACGGGCAGTAGCCGGCCCAGCTCCATCTCCCAGGCCAGACAGCGGGTCGGGGACACCGGACGCAGGGTGTTGCGGTACGCGTCCTCGCTGTCCGTGTACGGGAAGAGGGCGAGGTCCGCGGCAGCGGCGAGCTCGCGGGCCAGCACACCGACGACCAGGGCCTGAACCTCCTTGGAGACGGAGAGCTCCGCTCGCCGGCCCAGGCGCCCGAGGTCGGTTGCCAGTCCCAGCTGGAGCAGTAGCCGCTCCAACTCATAAGTGATCTTTGACGTGTGGAGGACCGCTTCGGGCGGCGAGGTGGGTCTGGGCGGATCCGGGCGAGCCGCTAGCCGCACAAGTTCTCGGGTGAGGACGGACCGGTTCTGGCCTGTGCTGTACTCGGGCCCGTAGAAGGGCATGACATCGAGCGTCTCACCGGTGAAAGCGAGCGGCCGGTACAGCTCACGCTCTTCCAGCCGTCGCAGTTCGGTACCGACGAGCGCCTCGTAGACCCGGGGGTCGCGGGGCACGACGGAGGCGAGACCGTCCCAGTAGAGCAGGGCCTGGTGGACGACCTCCGTAGGCGGATTCACCTTCGGGTAATACAGCAACACGCCCATGAAGTCCCCCCGTGTCCCAGCTACGGCAACCTGACCAACGATAGCGGGGCGCTTCGGAGTCGGCGGTCCAGCGTCCGTCTGCGTCGCACCTGTGACGCCTGGTCGGACCTCGGTGTTCGGGGCGCGACGTACTGGTGACCAATTCAAGGCCGAGGCGAGCCGCAAGGTCTGATGACCGCACCCGCCCAAGGGGATGTGCGGTGTACGAACCTACCTCGGGGAACGGCCCGACGCCCACCGACTACGCCACCTCTCCCCGCCTCTCGGGGTGGGGCGGCCTCATCTTGCCGTCAACGCGGACCGCCGGATGCCG
This sequence comes from Streptomyces sp. NPDC093598, assembly GCF_044764825.1. Taxonomy (NCBI): domain Bacteria; kingdom Bacillati; phylum Actinomycetota; class Actinomycetes; order Kitasatosporales; family Streptomycetaceae; genus Streptomyces; species Streptomyces sp. NPDC093598. The sequence goes on from NZ_JBIWIV010000012.1 coordinate 24,409, forward strand.
TCCCCGCGCTCTGCCGACAGTGTCCCCAGCCTGCGGCGGACGCGGGCATGGGGTGACTGTCGTCAGGTCGCAGGCGAACTACCGTGAACAGGCGCAGAATCCGGCCGTCGATCCCACGTCCCGGATCTGGCCTGTGTTTGCTCGCGGGACTGCTGGGCGGCTTCGCGGTCGCCGACGCTCATCAGCCCCGTCTCGTGCAGAGAGCAGGACGCACGTGCGCAGCGGTTCTTGAATCTCGCGCGACCGAACATCCGACGCTTGAGCATCCTGATGCGATCGACGGGGCCCGGCTCATATCGGCTGCGTCCCGAGCCGCTTGGCCAGGAAGGCGATGATCTCGTTCCGAGCCTGCAGGGTGGGGTGGCCGTCCTGGTTGACGAGGTGTGCCGTGACGACGCTGTGGGCGCAACCGACGACGTCTCGGAAGAAGGGTGGAGGGTTCGTGTTAGCCGTCTCGGCTTTGAGTACGCGGCCGTCGAATGCGTCCCCGAGCAGCGCTCTGTAAGCCGCGAACCGCTGGCCGGTGCACCACTTGTCGTCGTCGAAGCGGTAGGCGAGAACCTCCAATTTGTCTCGCGCTATGCGTTCAGCCACAGCAGCAGCGTCTTCCTCGCTGATCTCCAGACCGCTGGGATCATCGAGCGGAAGCGAGGGATGGTTGACCACGGGTGCGATGACAGCGGGCTCGAGCGCCATGGTCAAGGCGAAGTTGCCGGTGAAACACAGTCCGACGGCGCCAACGCCAGGCCCGCCACACTCGGCGTGCGCGAGGCGAGCCAGGCCGCGCAGCCACGTGACGACGGGGCTTGTGCCGCCACCGGCAAACGCTCGGAACTCGGCGCTGACGCATGCGCGTCGAACGATGGTCTCGCGTGCCTCGGCGAGTGGATAGGCACCGTCGACGCCGAAAAGAGAGGGCAGGTACACGGAGAAGCCTGCATCACGGACCCAGCGCGCGAACCGCGCGACGTCGGGGCTGATGCCCGGCATCTCGGGCATGAGAATGACTGCCGGTCCTGACCCGGCGACGTACACGGTCTTGTCGACGTCACCGACGCTGACGGTTCTCCGCGAGAAGTCGTCCAAGGGGTCGCTCTGTCCTCGCATGTGTGTCATGACCGAGATGATGATGAGCGGCCACGCTCGTGAGAAGCGGCGGCATCGCCACGTATCCGGGTAATATCGCCACCCGTTCGACGGTGCCGGAGGGACCGCATGAGTCCGCTGCGAGTCGGTGTGCTGGCCTACCCTGGCTGCTTCGCGTCGGAGGTGTTCGGAGTCCCCGACCTCCTGGCCATGGCGACTCACGTCGCCGCGGCGCAAGGCTCGGTTCGGCCGGCCTACACCACGTCAGTCATCTCGCCCCGGCGGCGTGTGACCGCGTCCGGCGGCTCCGTCCTCGACGTCTCGGCCATTCGCCCCGTGGATATTCTGGTCGTGCCGGGCTTCGAGCTTGCGCCCACGCTCGATCTCGACGCGACACTCGCGAACCTGCAACCGGAAGCAGCGTCGATTCGATCGCAGGCGGCCACGGGGACCGCTGTCGTGTCGATCTGCGTGGGCGCCTTCCTGGTCGCTGAGGCCGGGCTGCTCGCAGGGCGCGAAGCGACCACGTCCTGGTTGTTCGCGGAGCGGTTCGCTCGCCGGTACGCCGATGTGCGTCTGCGCCCGGAGAGGTTGGTCGTCACCGACCGGGGGGTGACGACCACAGCGGCCTTCAGTGCCATGTACGACTTCGCGCTGCAGCTCATCCGCGAGCACGACGGCCCCCGCGTCGCCCGTAGCACCGCGCGTATCGCGCTGGTCGATGATGCACGTACCACGCAGGCTCCCTATGTCGACGTGGCGCTCATCCCCACGGTGGGCAGGGAGTTCTCGCTCAGCGTCAAACGGTGGCTCGACCAGAACGTCAGCGCTCGCTATGACCTGCCCACCCTCGCCCAGCAGTTCCACGTCAGTACGAGAACCATGCTCCGTCGCTTCGGCGAGGAAGCCGGCGAGACGCCCCTCGCATACCTGCAGAGGGTCCGGGTGCGTCGAGCCAGACACTTGCTGGAGACGACGGACAGGACTGTCGCAAGCATCGCCGCCGATGTCGGGTACCGCGACACCGGGGCATTCAGCGGCATCTTTGCCAGACACACGGGCCAGCGGCCGAGGGAGTACCGCGCGCTGTTCCACCGGCGTAGCGACCGCCACGGGTAACCCGGCCAACGGAGACGCGAGAACCGCCCGCGCCGGCAACTGGGCTCTCTCGGGGGGACGGTTCGTCTGCTTATGAGTGACTTACGCACCGGGTCCGCGCCCTCGCGCCGCAAGCCGGTGATGATTTGGTCGAACTGCGGCGGGCTCAGCCTCGGTGAACGGTGGGTTGTCCAGGGCCACGCCAAAGCCGTGATCACCCCAGCCGTGCGACACATCATTTCAGTTGCCGCCATGCCATCCCGCGACTGATCCTGAGCACCGGACAAGCAAGGAGGGCAGGATGGGGCTCATGCTGTTCCCCAGAGACGGCGACGTGAGCAGCCCGGACGTCTCATGGTCCTACACCGGCTTCAACATGTTCAGGCAGTGGCTGGCCCACGCGGAGGGTTTCACGCTTGCCGAGATGAACGGATTCGGTGGCGACCGCACGTGGAGCACTGTGTCCACGACACTGGCACCGCTGCTCGACCATCCAGACGATGAGGGCTCTCTCTCGCCCGCTCAATGTGCCGCCATGCTGCCAAGGTTGGAGTCGATCATAGATCCGCGGCAGCACGTTGACAGCGACCCCGTTCTCCAGCGACGCATCGATGACACTCGCCAACTGGTCACCGTCATGCGGTATTGCTTGGACAAGGACGTCGAGCTCATCTTCGGCTGACCGCCGCAGGCAGTCTCCCTTGAGAGGCGACCAGCAGTTACGGTGGGGAACGCGGCTCGTGCAGCGAGAGCCCGCTTCCCCCCACTGCCACGTCGTCGAACGCCCCAGTCCCCCGCGGCATGGGCCGTCTCACCCGGTCCGAAGAAGAAGGCGAATGGATTTCGGCCGAGTTGTCCACTTGGTGCAGGAGTTCCAGACGCTCCAGCACCCCGACTCCAAGGCGTCGAAGGCCCAGCCGGTGAGGGCCTCCACAGCGCGCTCCGCCCATGCCCGGACCTGCTCGACCTCGGCGTTGTCGGGTATCTCGGGTGTCATTGAGCGCCTGACCCCCGCGAACGTGGAGCGGGTGCCGAGACCGCCGAAGGCGGATTCGAGGAAGTCCGCGATCACACGTTGGCGTTCGTCCTCGGAGAGCTGGGCCGCCTTGTGCATGAAATCAGCAACCTCGGGAAGCGAGAGTTCCCGGTCCACGACCCTGCGGATCGTGGACAGGTCCAGGCCCAGGTCCCGCAGAGTACGCACAAGGTCAAGGCGCGCGACGGCGTCGATGGTGTAGAGGCGGTAGCCGGCCGAGCTGCGGTCCGTCGGCGCCACGATCCCGCGATCGTCTACGGGAGACTCAAGCCCGTCCGCCTGCCGACGGCCGACCACTCAAGAAATCCTGCCAACGCCTCTGCGGCACGCATCTCGCCCTCAGGTCTCGGTGCCCGTGGGGGCAAAGGGCGCCGGATACGCGCTGACTCGGCAATTCCTCGGGTGACACCACACCAGCCCTTGCTTCCTTGCTTTGCCTATCGACATTCGATAGATTCCCATCGCGGTTCGATGGAAAGTTGGGTCATGGGAAAGCTGACAGTAGGCGCGCTGCGTGCCGTGCTCGTGGTGGTGTTCGCCGGCACCGTGTTCGTACAGGCGTCGATGGGGTGGACGTTGGTCAGCGGGAGCGACCCGGAGGACGGGTCGCTCCCGCTGACCTCGCTGCGAGTGATCACGATCCTGGGCATGGTGTCGGTCCAGGTCGCCGTTGTCTGCGTATGGCGGCTGGTGACGATGGTGCGACGCAGAACCGTGTTCTCCCACGCCGCCTTCCGGTACGTGGACCTCGTGATCGGCGCCATCGTGACGGCTGCCCTCGCATGGTTCGCCGTCACGGCCCTCAATGCCCCGAGCCAACGAGCCGACCCGGGAGTCACCCTCATCATGGCCGGGGTTGGAGTGGCCATCCTGGGGGTCGCGCTCATCGTGTTCGTACTGCGGATGCTGCTCGCCCAGGCCGTCACGCGCGACGTCGAAGCGACGCGAATGCAGGCCGAGTTGGATGAAGTGATCTGATACCGATCGCCGTCGACAACGACGTGATGGCGCCGTCGGCCCGGCGTCGGCGAGACGGCATCCGGAACGACTGCCCCTGGCAACGGACGCCCGACGTTGCCGCGCTGACGGTGGAACCCAACTGTGCCTCATCTTCACACCGTTCACCGCTCAGCCTCTCCTCGGCACCGACCTCGCCGGCCAACGACCCACGCGTGCGGGTGCTGATGTCTCCGTGGGACATCGCCGCGGTCCGCGAACAGGCGAAGACCCCACCCACAGAACCTCAGCGGCAGCTGCTGGCCACCGAGATGGACGGCTACCGGCGTCTGGCCACCGACGGCGCACGGCTGGTCGCCCGCTTCATGCGCCGGGGACCCTGCTGCGATCACGCCCCTGACAGCACATAGAACAGCCAAGACCGGTCGTCGCCATCAGAGAATCGTCGGCCGGGGTGTCAGAGCCAGCCGTTGCGGCGGAACGCTCGGTACAGCAGTCCGGCCCCGAGGGCCATCACGGCCAGCGCGCACGGATAGCCGTAGCGCCAGCTCAGCTCAGGCATGTCGGCGAAGTTCATGCCGTAGATCCCGGCGACCATGGTGGGGATCGCCAGGATGGCCGCCCACGCGCTGATGCGGCGCATGTCGTCGTTCTGCCAGGTGCTCACCTTCGCCAGATGGGCGTCAAGGACGGAGCCGAGCAGGTCGTCCAAGGCGCGTACTTCGGTGTCGGTGCGGGTGAGATGGTCGGCGACGTCGCGGAAGTACGGCACCATCTCCTGCGGCCAGGCATCCCGGGGCACCGTGAGGTCGTGCACCACCGGAACCAGAGGCTGGACGGCGTCGCGGAACTCCACGACCTCCCGCTTGAGCGAGTAGATCTGCTCCGTCAGGTCGTCGCGGACGGGTGAGAACACACACCGTTCCAGGTCGGTGAGGTCCGTGCGGACCTGAGCCGCTGCCTGCGCGTAGGCGTCGACGATGACGTCGGTGACCGCATGCAGGACACTCACCGGGCCGAGCCGTGCCATCTGCGGGGCGTCTTCCAACCGGGCGGCCGCCTCCACCGTCGGGTCGAGTGAGCCGTGCCGGACGGTCAGGGCGAAGGACGGCCCGAGAAAGATCATCACCTCGCCGGTTTCCACGTCTGCGGTTCGCTCGACGAACCACAGTGTCTTGACGGCGACCGCCAGCACATCCCCGTAGCGTTCCTGCTTCGGTCGCTGGTGCGCTTGCACAGCGTCCTCGATCGCCAGGGGATGCAGCTTCAGGGACTCGCCCAGCCGCTGCAGCCGGTCCTGCTCAGGTTCGTCCATCCGGATCCAGGCGAACTCGTCCGGCTTCAGTACTGCCAGGCGGTCGAGGGCGACCTGGCATCCTTCGTCCTCCGGCCCGAACTCGATCTTTTCGCACTCGCCCGTCTGCTCTCGGTAGATCGCGCACTCCATGCCTCCCGGATGCTTCCGCCGCCGCGATCCATGCGCGGGCGGCACACAGACCCACACTTCGCGCGCCTCCTGCACCGTGCGGTCACCAGACCTTCACCTTTGTCTGCTGCAGGCGGAGCCTGGGTGGGAACCCGGGTGTCACCGACCGGGAGGGAACTGGGCTGTGATCACTGTCGCCGTGCTGCTGCTGCCGGCCCTGGGTGTGCTGCTGTATGTCATGGACCGTGTCGAGGACGGCTTATCTGCCCGTCCGTCGGCGGCCCGCCACGCCCGAAAACGTCACCTGCGGCTGGTCCGCAACGCCGGCCCCTCGGGCTCCGAGCGGAGTCCGGCTCGGCATTCCGGGCGACACAGCGAGGCAGCCTGACGGGAGCCGGGCAGGCGAAACGCGCCCGCCCGGTGCGCCTCCCCACCTCGACACGTTCGTCCTTTGAAGGTGAGCGTCCGCAGGGGACCCAGCCGCGCCTCGGCAACCCGATTGAGCCGGCACCTACGGGTACTCGGCGGGCATGAAGCCGCATCTTCCCAGGCGGAAAGAGCACTACGGCAGCGACGAGGCACCGGAGCGCGAGATCCCGCCGCCTGAGGAAGTGGGCCCGGGGCCAGCGGTGGAGCGGCGTGCACCGGACAGGCCGACGAAGCTGCCGAAGACGGCGTGGGCGGCCGTGCTGAAGGGGAGCCTGCGTGAGTTCACAGACGACGAGCTGACCGATCGGGCCGCGGCGTTGACGTACTACGGCCTGTTGTCGCTGTTCCCGGCTCTGCTGGTCCTGGTGTCGCTGCTCGGCCTCACCGGCAGGTCCACCACGGGCGCGGTGCTGGACAATCTCAAGCAGTTCACTCCCGGCTCCGCCCGCGACATCATCACCGGAGCCGTGACCCAGTTGCAGAGCAATGCCGGTATCGGGTCGATCATGGCGATCGTCGGCCTCGTTCTGGCGGTCTGGTCGGCCTCCGGATACGTGGCCGCGTTCATCCGCGCGGCCAACCGTGTCTACGACATGCCGGAGGGCCGCCCGGTGTGGAAGATCCTTCCCGTGCGGGTCGGGCTGACAGTCGTCCTGATGGTGCTCGCCGTCGCCAGCGCCCTGATCGTCGTCTTCACCGGCGCTCTGGCCCACCAGGCCGGCACAGCTCTCGGGATGGGCGACACCGCGCTGACAGTGTGGTCGATCGCCAAATGGCCCGTCCTGGTGGTCCTGATCACGATCATGATCGCGCTGCTGTACTGGGCCAGCCCGAACGCCGAGGTGAAGGGGTTCAGGTGGATCACACCAGGCAGTTTCCTCGCCCTGGTCATCTGGTTGATCGCCTGTGGCGCCTTCGCCTTTTACGTAGCCAACTTCGCTTCGTACAACAGGACTTACGGCACCATGGCCGGTGTCATCGTCTTCCTGGTGTGGCTGTGGATCAGCAACCTGGCGATTCTTCTCGGTCTGGAATTCGACGCGGAGATCGTCCGGCAGCGGGCGATCGCCGGCGGTCTGCGACCGGACAAGGAGCCCTACACCCAGCCCCGCGACACCAGGAAGTGGACCGAGAAGGACGTACGCCGGCTGGACGAAGCATGACCGTCGCCCAGCGGATGACGGACAGGTTCGGAACGAACAAGCTGCTTTACCTCGTAGCATTTGGGATAACCGCAGTTCATGAGGTTGCTTACGGGCTTGTTCGAGGTTGATCGGGTTCTGACACAGCAGGCGGCTTCCCGCATCCCACCGGCAGTCGCCAAGGCACTGTCGGCGGTCGAAGAGTCCGCGGAGAGCACGAAGCTCTGGTGCGGAGCCGCCGCAGCCATGGCCTGGCTGGGCGGATGGCGGGGCCGCAAGGCCGCAGCAGCCGGGCTCGGAGCCCTGGTGGTGGCGCAGCTGGTGTCGAACGGCTTGTGCAAGCAGCTCGCCGACCGCCCCAGGCCGCCCACGGAGTGGATCCCGCACGACGAGGTCGCCGACCGCCCCGACTCTTCCTCGTTCCCTTCCGGGCACACCGCGGCCGCAGTCGCCTTCACCGCCGCCATCAGCCCCACCTGGCCGAGCGCGGGCGCGCTGTGCGCCGTTCCAGCTGCCATGGTCGCCGTCGAGCGGGTGCAGTCGGGCGCCCACTATCCCAGCGACGTAGCCGCCGGTGCCGTGATCGGACTGGCCAGCGCCTGGCTCACGCGTCACGCCCCTGCCCTGCTGCTGCGCCACTGGCCATAGCCCGATCCGGCGCGGCGTGCGATGAGCGTGCCTGCGACGAAGCGTCCTCCTGGCCGCTGCCCTGGAGGGCTCGCCGCTCTGGGCCCCGTCCTCGCTACCGCCTGCCGATGCGCGGGGGATCGGGGACCTCCCTCTCCCCCGCCATCGGCACTGTTGCGCTCATCACCACACCGGCCCCGCCGAGCGGCGCCGGCAGCGCTGACGGCAACCTCGCCGACTTCGCCCCGCGCCTGGCAGAACGCCGATGACCAGGCCGGCCCACTTTCGGCGTCGGGCAGCGCCTACGGCTCCTGGTCATCGTAGGAATGCCTGGCAGGCAGCTCGACGGTGCTCGCGAGTTGACGTAGGGCGTTCGCCGGGTTTCGTTGCGCGTCCGCCCGGCCCAGCGGCCCCTCGATGACCATCGCGTCGGCGCGTACGCGACGCCTTCGAGGTGCGACCCGCTACCGCGGCGAGCGCCCAGCGAGGACAGCCTCCGGGCCGTCGGCCAGAACGAGGCGGGCCGTGATGCGCTTGCCGACCGCCTCCCTGTCGATGGACAGGCCCTCCGTCACCGCTTCGACGATCTCCAGACCGTGGCCGCCGATCCGGCCAGGATCGGCCGTCTGAGTGGCAGGGAGCGTGGGGTCGCTGTCCCACACGACGACTTCCACGGCGCGGACGGTGAGACCGAACTCCACGAGCACAGGGCCGTTGGCGTACTTGCACGCGTTGGTGACCAGTTCGCTGACCACCAGTTGAGTGAGGTCCTTCGCGCGCGCCGGCACCGGCAGGCCATAGTCGTCACCGGCCTGGTCGAGGAAGGCGACAGCATGCTGACGGGCGTCTGCGATGCAGCCGTCGTCGCCGCCCAAGGCGAAACCGACACGTATCAGATGCTCCTCCGGCGCTGCACATCCGTCACCGTCCACAGCACATCCCACTGGCCTCGACCTCGCTCCCCGTGTGCCGTGCCAGTACCCGCTGTTCCGCCCTGCATGCCGCACGGGTGGTGCGCGCAGCAGCCACTTGGGTGCATCGGACCGCACGGCTGGCGCGGATTCACCGGGCGCGCCCGGACCACCCGGCCCTGGATCGCAGTCGAGCAGACAGTGGCCCGCATGGCCGTCAGGGGCCGCTGCCTGGCGGAGCTCGACTACGTCTACGTGTGCGCCGACCGGAACTCGGCACATTTGCCGGGTTCCCCTCAATCACAGGCCACGGCTCTACCGAAGAAGCCGAAATGCTGCGCGTTCAGCTCAGCGATGTCGGCCGCCTCGGGGGCGGAACGGCCCGCAGCAGCTCCCAGAGTGGCCGTGAGCCCGAGGCCCACAGAGCCAGCGTCTGGCGGTCCACCACGTGCAGTCGCTGCTGCTTGGCGAAGGCGAGGGCCGGCGCGGTCACCCTGCCGTTCGTCACGATCACCGCGACGTCCGCGCCGTGCACCTGCCGGGCCGTTCCGTTCAGGACCTGCAGATCCGGTGTGCCCACCGCAGAGCCTCGGGCGCCGTCGCGGCGGTGCTTGCACTGGATCACCCAGCGTCGCCCGAGTGGGTCGGTGGCTTTCACGTCGGCGCCCAGGTCGCCGCCCCCGCCGACCCGCTGCGCGTCCCGGCAGCCGTCGCGGCGCATCAGGTCCCGGATCACCTCCTCGAACTTGGCGTGATGCACCGCGTCGAGCTGGGACAGCCCGTAGCGCAGCCCTTGCGCACGAACGGCCTCCCACCGGGCCTGCTGCCGCCGGTGGGAGAGCCAGGCCACGCCCGCGAGCACCGCGAGCACCAGGGCCGGCAGGAGCACCCACCAGTGGTCCAGCAGCCAGTTGACCACCATCACCACCAAGCCGATGACCGCCGTCGCCACCACAGCCAAGGCGATCAGCTGAGCGTCGTTCTGTTGTCGCCGCTTGCTCGGACGCCGGGTACGCCGCCGTGCCGCCGGTCGTCGACGCGTCACCGGCTCCCCTCCGCCTCAGGGAACCGGACGGGGTACGACACCGTGGGCCGCGGCTGTTCGATGCGCTGCGGCGGGACGTTGTCGAACCGGATCGGATACTGCACGGTCGACTGCGGCCGCGGAGCTACATCTCCGCTCCCGGCCGACGCGTTGCCGTTGCCCAACGCCACCACGGCCAACGCGAACCCGGCGAAGATCGTCATTTCTCGTCTGGCGCCCGCAGCCCACCGCGCATGCCCCCTCACCGGCGTCCCATCAGAGCGCACATACGGACGTACCCAAGGCATACAAGCCTCCCCCTCGAAGCCACATGACCGGATCGCCCATGGTGACAGCAGCCACTGACAATCGGTTGACGCAGCAGCACATAGAGTGATCAAGGAAGGCCTCGACAAGAGGTTCGCCCAGCACGTTCGCTCGAGTCTTTTCTTCGCCCACATCAGGGCGGCGACCGGGACGGCCGTGCAGCAGTCCGACTGCCACCCCTTCCGGCACGGCCGCCGGATGGATGCCAACGGGACGATCGACGGCTTCCGGCTCATGCGGCGTGATCTGGCGATGTCGGTCGATCCGGCGCTCTACCCCGACATCGAGGGTTCCACCGACTCCGAGTGTCAAGCGCAGGTCAGCGGGCCCACGGCTCGGTTGCCGCGCGCCTGAACGGGAAGGCTGGGATGCTGAGGGTTGAAGCGCTGCCCATGACGTGGCCCTGACCGACAGGGGTGATGAGCGCCGTGCCGGAAATCCATGAGGACCCTCAAGGACCGGCGGTTCCCCCCGTTCCGGCGCTCTCGCACACCGATCCCCTGGGCGATCCGTTTCTGCGCACCCGGTTCGCCCTCCCCGCGAGACCCCCCACGTTCCTGCGCCGTCAACGGCTCGCCGATCACCTCGACGAGGCTCTCAGGACGCCGTTGACTCTGATCAACGGCCCGGCCGGAGCCGGCAAGACCCTGCTGACCGCCGATTGGGCCTCCGGACTGGGCCCGCCGGTCGCCTGGCTCACCTTCGATGCGGGAGACCACCGCCCCGGGGTTTTCTGGGCCTACGTCCTGCAGGCCCTGTGCGCCTGCGGTGCCCCGGTGTCCGAAGCGGTCGGGACACCGGCGGAAGCCTCCAGGGTGGACCACAGGCTGTTGTCAGCACTCGCCGCCGAGCTGAACGACCGCGACCGGCCCGTGGTCCTTGTGCTCGACGAGTACGACCGCGTGACCGATACGAAGGTCGCGGAGCAGTTGGAGTTCGTCCTGCACCACGCCGGCCGGGGACTGCGCCTGGTCCTCGTCACCCGCATCGAACCACTGCTCCCCTTGCACCGTTACCGGGCAGGCGCCGAACTGACGGATATCCGCTCCGCCGAACTGGCCTTCACCCCCGAAGAGGCCGCCGCACTCCTGGAACTGCACGGTCTGAGCCTGCCGGTCCAGTCAGCGCGGACATTGGTCGACCGCACCCGGGGCTGGGCCGCCGGCCTGAGCCTGTCCGCCCTGGCCGCCAGGGAGCGCTCCGATCCCGAGCTCTATCTGAAGGAGTTCGAGGCAGACCGCAGCACGGTCGCGGACTTCCTGCTGGCCGAGGTCCTCAAGAGGCAGACGCCGCAGACGCAGGACCTCCTCCTGCGCGTCAGCGTCCTGGAGCGCTTCTGTCCCGATCTCGCCAACGCGCTGACCGACCGTATCGACGCCGAGCCCATCCTCGCCGGGCTGCACCACGACAACGCGTTCGTCGAGCGTCTCGGGCACTCGTGGTACCAACTCCACCCGTTGTTCGGCGAAATACTGCGGGCACATATGCGCGTTCGCCTGCCCGGGCTGGAGCCGGAACTCCACCGACAGGCCGCACAGTGGCTGCATCGCCACGGCTTCCTGCCGGAGACAGTCGCCCACGGCGCCGCGGCGGGCGACTGGGATCTCACCGCAGGTGCCCTCGTGGACGACCTCGCGATCGGGCGGCTCTTCACCGGCCCGAGCGCGGACGAGCTGGACCAGTTGTTCTCCCTCATGGGGCCCGAAGCGAGAAGCCCGGCCACGAACCTCGTCCGTGCCGCCCACGACCTCTGTCGGCACGACCTCGATCACGGCCTGACAAGCCTGCGCCAGGCCAAGGAGCAGCTTGCCGGTGACGCCCCCGACCTGGCGGCCGCCCGGCTGAGCTGCGCACTGCTCGAGGCCCTCGCCGCCCGGCTGACCGCATGCCCCCCAGAGGTGGAGAAGGCCGCCGAATCGGCCGCGGAACTGCGGCGGCAAGTGCCGGCTCGCCTCCTGGAGCGGCATCCCGAAGTCACCGCCCTCCTGATGACCCATGTGGGCTCGACACTCCTGTGGGCCGGGCGCTTCGAGGACGCACGTGCCGTCCTGACCACCGTGGCCGGTGCTCCCGGCGGAGCGTGTACCGAACTGCCCCGGGAGGAGGCGATGGGACATCTGGCCCTGCTGGACTATCTGAACGGCTGGCCAGGCCGGGCGGAGCGCAAGGCACTGGCGGCGGGGGCCGGAACGGACGGGCACGATCCGCCGCAGCCGTCCGGCTCCGCGATCGGACGGCTGGTGCTGGCCGCCGTGGCGGTCGAACGTCATGAACTGGGCCTGGCTCAGAAGCTCATCGACGACACGGCCGAACTCCCCTCCGCACGGCGTGATCCGGTGATGGCAGCGGGGCGCGCCCTCGCCACAGCTCGCCTCCTGATGGCCAGGGGGAAGGTACGAGCCGCGGTCGAGGCGGCGGATCCGGCCGTCCCCGCCGCCGTGGCTTCCCCGTGGGCCACGAGCAACGAAGCGTTCGTCACGTCCGCCGCTCACCTGGCCGAGGGACGGCCGGACAGAGCCGCCGAGGTCCTCCAGGCGGTCTCCGGCGACCAGCCCCTGTGCGCCGTGGAGGCCGCGGCCATCCAGCTCGCCGCACGACGTCCCGGCCCAGCCTTCGACCTGCTCGACAGCGTCCCCGGCGAAGGACGAACCGGCCCGGCGGTGACGGTGAGGGCAGCACTGGTGAGGGCTCGGGCCGCGGACTCGGAGGGAGACAGAGCCACTGCCCGCAAACTCGTGGCACAAGCGCTCCTCGACGCTCGGCGTGAGCGGCTGCGGCGTCCGTTCCTGGACGCCGGCGCGTGGATCCGGCCCCACATGGCCACCGCTCCCCTGCGGGAACTGGCGGCAGGCTGGCTCAGGCCCGCCCCGCCGCTCCACGGCGACCGGCTCCGACCGCAGTCGCCGTCGCCGCCCGCACCGCTCGTCGCGGTGGAGCTGAGCGCACGCGAGCACGACGTCCTGGACCGTGTGGCCCGGCTGATGTCTACGGAGGAGATCGCCGCCGATCTCTTCCTGTCGGTGAACACGGTGAAGACCCACCTCAAAAGCGTCTACCGGAAGCTGGCGGTGAACCGGCGGGGCGAGGCGGTGCGCCGCGCACGCGACCTCCGGTTGCTGTGAGGACGCGCCGGAACCCACTCTTCCGGGCCCGGGCGAGGACCGTACCTCCCCGTCGTGGGTGAGGCGCCCTGCGCGCACTTCGGGTGCGATGGAAGCAGTCGGCGAGGCATGCGCCGGCACATGCCCGGCACTCTACCGACGTACCGGGTCGCCGGGTCGGCCTGCCGGGCCGGCCATCAGGCACCCCCTCTCCGGGTCCTCATGCTGGGCTGGTCCGTCATCGAAGGGCTGGACACCGTGCTCATCGGTTCCCTTCTCATCGGCGCGCCGGCCCACGCCTTCACGGCGGGGGGGACCCCAGTCTCGAGGGCGACACCGATCCGCTCACGGGTCTCTTCGGACAGCCGCGGGTTGTCGTCCCGCAGGGAGCCACCCCTGTTCCAGGCCCACAACCGACCCGGCCCTCAAGTTCGTGCTGAAGCATTGATCCCGGCGTCCGTCACCCGGCGGGTCACCTGCTCCGGGTGAGGTATGAGCCGACGCGGAGGCGGACGATGGTTGAGAGGGCGCCGTCCGCCTGTCCCGGGCAGCCGTGGGAGGACAAGCTCGTGCGCTACGAGATCCGCGTCGAGGGACACCTGTCGGAAACGCTGGCCAAAGCCTTTCCGGAGCTGGGCCATGTGGTGATGGCCGGCCAGACGGTCCTGTTCGGCCCCGTCGTGGACGAAGCGCACCTGTACGGGCTGCTGGCACGCTGCCAGTCACTGGGACTGCGTGTCGTGGAGATGCGGCCGGTACCGGAGTGACGGGTCCGGCCGCATTTCCAGCCCCGGCTACTCCTGGCCTGCGTCCTAAACCGAACCAGGAGCCAACTGCGGTACAGCTATATCGACTGACGCGTTATCACCTCCATCGCCAGCGGCTTGGCGGAGGAACCGGCGCTGGTACCGCGCCCGCGGGCCCCTGTCGTGGCGTACGTCCTGGCCGGAGTGCTGCCCCTGCGCAACTCGCTGCAGACGATCACCGTGCTCTCGCTGATCACCGGCGTCGTGTGGGTGGTGTCCGTACGCCCCCACCCCTACGGCCTGACACTTGCACCCGCAGCGCCGCGGGCCCGGGTGCGTCCGCCGCGCTCGAGTCGGCCTGTAAGTGCGCAGGCACCAGGACACGTGGGCGGCTGGTCCTGCTGCACCGAGGAAAGACAGCGGCGGTGGACGATGCCCCGCTGGGCGCCGGGAGGAAGGGTTGGAGGCGCGTGCATCTCGCGCATCCCTTTGCCCAACGCCGTGACGGGGGAAAAGGGTTTGAGCGAGGCGGCGCCCCGCTGCTACTTTCGCGGCGGACCGTGAAGTCGTCGTTTGGAGGTGAGCCCCGTGAACACAGTTACCCGTGGGTGCTCCCTCAACCCGTCACGGTCCGGCGGCTGACGTTCGGTGTCGCCAGGAGCGCCTGAGATCGAGGCACTCCTGGAAGGGAGACTCCGATGGACACAAAGCCCTTCACATCTGGCCTGAGCGAGGACGCGGTGATGATCACGCGCGTCGCGGACAGGCAATGGCATGCACTGGATGACGACTTGGTGGTCGGCCGCGGGCACGCGGAGCACCGGCCCGACGGACGCTTGTTCATCAGCATCGACGCCTGGCACGACGCCGCCTTCGACCGGCTCGCAGAGGCGATGCTTCCGGAACTGCCGACGCCGCTGTACACGGTGGTCGACGAAGCCGACGTCGAGCTGACGGCGGGCTGGCAGCGGGCCGGTTTCACGATCCGGCGCCGCGAATGGGAGTACGTGGTGCCGACCGACCCGCAGGTCACAGGGCTCGACGCGGCCCTGCCGCCTTCGGGCGTGACGATCGTGCCCGCCGGTCAGGCGGACGAGAGTCTGCTGCGGGAGGTGGACCGCGCGATCCGTGACGAAGTCGAGGCGACCGTCGGGTGGCAGTCGATGCCCGCGGAGGTGATTCCCCGCCCCGAAAGCGACACAGTCGTCGACCCGTCGAAGTACGCGGTGGCAACGGCACCGGACCGTTACCTGGGTCTGATCCGGGTGGTGACGGTGAACCGGCCGCGCATCGGGCTGCTCGCGGTCCGGGCCGGCGAGCAGCGCCGCGGCATCGCACGGGCACTGCTGGCCCACACGCTGGGGACGCTGCACCGCTCCGGGTTCGCCGCGGCCTGGGCCGAAGTCCACGAGTCCAACCAGGCAGCCTCGGCGTTGTTCGAGGGCATCGGCGCCCGGCCGATGAGCAGCAACCTGGAGCTGGTGCGATGACGAAGAACAAGAACGTCATCGAAGTCGAGGGCAAGGTCGTCGAGTGCCTGCGCAGCGCCATGTTCACCGTGGAGCTCGAGAACGGCCACCAGGTGCTCGCGCACATCAGCGGGAAGATCCGCAAGAACTACATCAAGATCATGCTGGAGGACCGGGTGCTGGTGGAGCTCCCGCCCTACGACCTGACGCGCGGCCGGATCGTGTTCCGGTACCGGAACTGAGCCGCGGCCGGCACCTGCCGCGGTAGTTGATCCCGGGGCCCGGTCAGGCGTTTGCGTGACCGGGCCCCCGATGCTTCTCGGGCAAGGGCAGCAGCAGCGGCGTGATCAGCGCCCACAGGTCGAGGATGTCAGAAGCTGCCCTCGGTGTCGGATGTGACAAGTGGTCGGCGCCGCTGTCGGGAGTGGCGTGAACCAGGCCCGCCAGAACCCCAACGCGCCTACGCCGTTGCCGCTGCGACGGAATCGAACAGGGCGTCCGCCATCGGCATCAGCGACAGGCCCTGTCCGATCGACGCCAGCCGAGCGGCAGGCAGGTCCCGCGCCGCACCGCGCAGGGCCTCTCCTTCAGCGATCACTGCTTGCAGGTCGTAACCCATCCCAACGCCCCCTCAAGATCGAGGGTTCCATCTCGTCCCAGACGGCGAAGGTGAACCCGCGCGGTACTCCCTCCCAATACCACCACACCCCTGGCGGGTTCTCGCCGGAGCACCGTCCAGATCCCTCGAACCCGCTGGTTTCGGAGATCGACCGACGTGCTTGTCCCGAGGGCCTGGTCACCCGGCGACAGTTACGCGAGCGAGGACTGAGCCCCGGCGGGCACGGCCCGGTCGCGGTGCTGCGCTTTGCGCCTCGGACTTCCGCCCAGGGGGTGACGGCGTGACGTCGGCAGCCGGGTTCGCCGCGGTCTTCGCGGTGCGTCATGCCCCCAGGTCCTCCGTCTCTGGCAGGCACTCGGCGAGCAGGTCGACGACGTCGCGCCAGGCTCGCTGCGCGTGCTGTGCGTGGTAGCCGACGCCGGGGACCACGGGGTGGTCGACCGGCGGGTGGTGGAAGGCGTGCAAGGCGCCGCCATAGACCGCGAGGCGCCAGTCGACGCCCGCAGCCTGCATCTCAACGGTGAACGCGTTTCGTTGCGCGGGCGGCATGATCGGGTCTTCCGATCCGACCCCGGCCCACACCGGGCAGCGGATGCGCGCTGCCTCGCCCGGTCGGCCCGTGGTAGTTGCGTTGACTGTCCCGATCGCCCGCAGGTTGACGCCGGCTCGCCCGAGTTCCAGCGCGATGGCGCCCCCGGTGCCGTAGCCGATGGCGGCGATCCGGTCGGGGTCGGTCCGGGGCTCGGTGCGCAACTCGTCGAGCGCCGCGTGGCCGATGCACCGCATCCGGTCGGGATCAGCGAGCAGTGGCATGCAACGGGCCAGCATCTCCTCGGGGTCACCCAAATAGCGCCCGCCGTGAAGGTCGAAGGCCAGCGCTACATATCCCAGCTCGGCGAGAGCATCGGCCCGGCGGCGCTCGACGTCGCTGAGCCCCATGCCCTCTGGCCCGAGCAGCACTGCGGGCCGGCGGTCGACACCGGCCGGGAGCGCGAGGTGCCCGATCATCGTCAAACCGTCGGCCGGGTACTCGACCGTACGCGTCGTAATCGTCCTCATGAGACTGGACGGTAGTGATCGTCGAGCCCGGTCCGGCCGCTGTTCTGCCGCTGGCAGAACAGCGTAGGTGTCCCTCTGAAATACGGGACGGGTCCGGCACTCAGGGCTTCAAAATCATCCCGTTGCCCCTTTGGCGCGTATCTCGGTCACACCCCTGTATGGGCTGATCATTGCTGGCAGACCGATAACTGATCGTCTCGATCCAGCGTCAGCTCCGTATGACCTACCGCACCGTCAAGCAACTCGCGGAAGCGAATGCGCCGGAGGAACTGTTCCGCGGCCAATGGCAGAACCGGCCGACCAAGCTCGATGCGTTCAAGCCGTATCTCCACCAGCGGTGGGATGACGGCTGCACCAATGCCTGGCAGCTGTGGGAGGAGATCACCGAGTGCGGTTACCGCGGCGGCTACGGCGCCGTCCGCGACTACCTGCGCCCCCTGCGAACGAAACCACGTCCCCCGGACGTCCGGCCACCCTCGGTCAGAACGGTCTCCGGCTGGCTGCTCACCCACCCCGGCGCTCTCCGGGAGGACAATCGGCTGCGGCTGAAGACTGCGCTCGCCACCTGCCTCGAACTCGAAGCCCTGGCTGGTCACATCCGCGCCTTGCCCGGATGCTCACCCAGCGCGAAGGCAAGCAGATCACGGAGGGGATCGCAGCCGTCCGCGCCGATGACCTCCCTGCCTCCACACCTTCGCCAACGGCCTCGAACGCGACCTGGACGCGGTCACCGCAGGTTGCTCTACCCCTTGGACCTCCGGCGTCGTCGAAGGTCACGTCAAGAGTCTTCGGCAGCCAGATGTCCCCATACACCGGGTTCCGCAGCAGAGCTGTGCTCTGTCGTCGCGATGAAGTCGAGCCCGGCGGCGCGGGCTCCCAGCGCCGACTCAGGCCGAAAACCATTCGGACGTCCGCGGCTTGCCAAGGACCACTGCTCCGCCGATGTCGCTCCCTGGGTCCGCTGGATGGTGGTCCATGCGACCTCGTCGCGCGCGTGTTGCCTTGGGTGTCACCCGGTAGCTGGAGCCGCGGGCTGCCTTCGCGATTCGTTTGGCCGCCTGGCTGTGACCCGCCCCGGGGGCTCACGCCGGATCCGGCAGGTCCATCAGCGCGAGCTTGGCCGGGTCGATCACGACCGTGATGTCGGTGATGCGGCCGTCGACAACGGTGAACGCGACGACCGACAGCGGGGTGCCGTCCTCGCGCCAGGAAACGATGCCCGGTAGGCCGCACCCGACTTGGCACTGCGGGCCTTGGCCGCTCGAACCAGTCCGTTCCTTGTGCGCCGGCTCCCGCCCAGCACACATCGAGGTCACTCCCGCCGTGTCTCCGGTCCGCCGTAGTCGGGACTGGTGTAGTCGGGACTCGTGTAGTCGGGACGGTTGTAACCGAGGTGAGGCGTGTGCCGGTGCGGGGTCAGCGGTGGTCCCGTATCCCGTGATGCGCCGGGGCTCGGGTCGCTGAGGACAGCTCGCAGAAACGGCAGGATGCCGCGTTCCAGCAGGGCCTCACGCCAGGCTTCTTTCGCTCTGGTCACCTCTTCGTTCAGTTCCGCGTATGCGCCCGCGTCCGACACGGGCCGGTGCCGTAGGGCGGTGACGAGCAGCCCGACGGCGGCGGCCAGGATCGCGAAGGCGGTCACGGCGCCGAACACCCAACCGGTGACGAGCATGGTCCGCGCGAAAGCCGACTCCGGGTCGAGCATCTTCAGGATGTAGCCGAGGAGCAGGAAGATCGCTGTCGCGGTCGCCGTCAGCACGGGTACGAGGACCGCGGCGACCGCTCCGGCGCCCGCGTCGGCGGTCCCGGCGGCCTCGGCCACAGTGGTGGCGAGACCTGCCGGGTGCCTGCCCGGGCTTGTGGAACCCCTGTCGGGCGTGGACGGTGCCGGCTGGCGCAGTTCCTCACGGACCTTGACGTAGTACTGATACTCGGTCGCTGCGGAGGCCGTGATGAGTGCCGTGGCGTTGAGCGCCATGGTGCGCAGTTGCTCCGGGTTGAGCCGCTGTCCGACAGCGGCGAGGTCCGGGCGGTGCGGTGCTGAGCGCAGCGCCTCGTCGAGGACCCGCTCGTATTCCTGGCGGTCCTCGATCAGTAGGTGCTGCGGAGCACTGCCGCCTCCCCCGGCGGTCCACCGGGGACTTGTGCTGACGACCTGGAGTGGCCTCGGCATCGGCTGCGGGGTGAAGTCCGAACGGTCGGCCAGAGGCGACGTGGGCGGTCGATCCGGCACCCTGCGCGCAGAAGTCGGTGTCGCGGAAGTCGGCGGCGCGTCGGCGGGAGGAGCGGAGGCATGCGACGTCGAGGAGCGCGGCGTCGGCGCATGGTGCTTGGAGGCATGGGATGCAGGCGGGCGGATTCGGATGCCCACGAGGGAGGCGAGCAGACGGCGCCCCAGGGGAACGCGGCTCTGCTGCTCGGGCGTGGGGGGTGTGGGGCCTGGCCGCTCGGCGCCCAGGATGCTCGCCGCGATACGCCGGTGCAGGGATGACGCCCGGGTCATGCCATTCCCTCCTGCCCGCCAACCGGTCCCTGGGATGAGGGAGGTGTTGTATGACCGCCTTGTCGCCGACCCGGCTCGGCCGCGGTGTCCGACGGGAGGCCGACGGACCTGAGGCCCATCGCCTCCTGGTCCTGCGTGGCGTCACCCTGGCGCGTGGGCGGTGTGGGGAGCACGCCGGGTGAAAGACCGGAACCGGACTGAGCGGAGAAGGGTTCGGCCTGGGCGGCGGGTCTCGGGCGAGGCGGGGGTGGTTGGGTCCGCCGCTCCGGCTCCGGCAGCGCGACCGGCCCCTCCGTTGCCGACCTCGGCCGTGATGCAGGCTCCGTTGTCGGCTCCGGTCCGGCAGAGGCCGAATCGACGCGCTGGGCGGGTTCCAGGGCAGGAGTGGCCGGGGGCGGGGCCGTGAGCGGGTCGGCTTGCTGAGCAGGGTGCGAGGCTCCCGGCTCGACGCCCGCCTGCGACAGCACCGCGCCATTGAGCGCGTCGTTCACCGACTGGACACGGCCGAGCTGAGTCAGGATCACCGGCGCCGAGAGGCCGACGACAACGGCCGCGTAGGCGCCGCTGATCTGCCCTGTGGTGCCGAAGAGAACGGCGGCTCCAGCACCCATCGCGCTGTGCACCACCGCCGCGACAGGATCGCCGACAGGATCGAAGTATGTCTTGAACAGCGGCGGTTCATCCGCCTGCCCCGGCGGTAATCGCCGGTGAGCACGACGGTCGGTCTGCCAGTCGAGGAACCGGATATACACGTCCAGCAGCCCACGCAACGCACCTCCCGCCGCGCCCAGCAGGATCAGCGTCGGCACGTCCACGGCTGCCCCCGGTCGGTACCAACTACCGGGTTCCGGCCCTCGGGACCCGCCACCGAAAGGGTAAGGCCCGCTGCCCCTCCGCGTCAGCCGGACAGCCTGGCCACGTTTCTTCCCGGTCGCCGGGCGCGGTCGCCTCTACACGCGGCCAGTCCACCAACAGCATCCGTACTGCCACGCCCATCACCGCGAGGACGACGATCGGGACGGTACGCAGAGCAGCTCTCTGTCCAGCGAAAATTCACCGCTGGCCTTTGCGGCCGGAGGCTAACGTGTCCGACGCCCGGTGAACTGAACTGCCCTGAAGCGGAGACAGTGTTGACTGAACGACCGAACGGACAGCGCCCCACACTCCAGGACGTAGCGCGCCGGGCGGGGGTGTCGAGATCCACCGTGTCGCGGGTGATCAACGGCGAGCCGAAGGTGCGGGCCGACGTTGCCGAACGCGTCCGGACAGTGGTGTCCGAACTCGGCTACGTACCGAACCAAGCCGCCCGCAGCCTTGTCACGCGCCGCAACAACGCTGTCGCCGTCGTGGTCACAGAACCTCAGAACCGGCTCTTCGTGGACCCCTATTTCGACTGCCATCTCCGGGGCATCCGGCAGGAACTCGTCCAGCGAGGAGCGCAGCCTGTGCTGCTGTTCATCGAAGAGCCGGACGACTACCCGCGCGTGGGCGCCTTCCTGGGCGGCGGCCACGTCGACGGCGCGCTGCTGTTCTCGCTGCGAGCCGACGACCCGTTGCCGGGCATGGTCGAACAGATGGGCCTGCCCGCCATCTTCGGCGGCCGTCCGGTCATCGGCCGCGGACACCGCAGCCACGGCTGCACCCACGTCGACGCCGACAACCGCGGCGGAGCCAGGGAAGCCGTCCGGTACCTCGTGGGGCAGGGACGCCGGCACATCGGAACGATCACCGGGCCGCTCAACCAGGTTTCCGCGATCGACCGCCTCGACGGCTTCCGCGACGTGCTCGTGGACGCCCCACCCCGGCTGATCGCGGAGGGCGACTTCACGCTTCAGGGCGGCGCGGACGCCATGGCCCTGCTTCTCGACCGGTGCCCGCGGCTGGACGCTGTTTTCGCGGCCTCGGACCTCATGGCGTCCGGTGCCCTGCGGGTACTCGAGGAGCGGGGGCGCAGAGTGCCGGATGATGTGGCCATCGTCGGCTTCGACGACCTGGCGCCCATCGCCGAGGCGACGTCTCCGCCCCTGACCACCGTGCACCAGGACATCGAGGGCATGGGACGCCTGATGGCACGGCTGCTGCTCCACCGCACGCCGGACAGGTCTGCGACGGCAGACGGCGGCCACTCGCTGGCCTCCGTGGTCACCCCGACACGTCTGGTCGTACGGGAATCCGCCTGACCGACGGTCGCCTCCATCCCCGCTCCCCCACCCCGCTCGGCTCTGCGAGGACAGCGACGATGAGCGATCAGGTCGAGTGGGCCGGTGGCTGGTCCCGAACCCGTCGACGCAGTCGACCGCGGCGGTCAGAACATGGAACGGCTACTTCAGCACTTCCCGCGACGGGCAGCGGATCTTCGACCTCTACCCCTACGGCGGCTTCGCCGAGTACATGACCGCGCCGCGCCGATCACACCCAACTTGCCCGGTTCCGACGCGAGTTCGCGGGCGAAGTGAGCGTTCTCGAACCACTCACCGATGTGCGGGCGCACCCGGTCGGCGAGGAACTTGGCGACGGTGGCCTGGATCTCGCGCTCCTCGTCGGTGAGGACGGATGCGATGTCGAGCAGGTCGACGGGGTCCTTCAGGGGCTTGCCGCTCATGCTGGGGTTCCTTGTCATCAAGGTCGGAAGATCGAGATCGGTGAGGTGCCGGTGCCGGCGCCCCGTGCGGCCGGGGCCGCGCTCCGCGTCAGCCGGAGGCATCGGCGGAGCGGTCCAGTGGGCCGTCGAGGATCTCCGCGGTGTGCCGGCCCAGGCCGGGCGGAGGCAGTCGGTACCGCGCGGGTGTCCCGCTCAGCACGATGGGGTGCGCCACCTGGCGGGAGGGTCCGCCCTCTCCGCCGTCGGCGGGTCCGCCGGGGACGTCGACGATGCCTGGAAGGCCCAGCTTGTGGGCGAAGGCGAAGGCGTCGTCGAGGGTGTTGACCGGTCCGGCGGGCACCCCTGCCGCGAGCAGGACGGCCGACCAGTGGTCGGCGCTCGCCGCACCGAGCCGCCCGGTCAGGATGTCCCGCAGTTCGACGCGGTGTGCGACCCGGTCCGCGTTGGTGCGGAAACGATTGTCGAGGGCGAGACCGGGCTCCCCGAGGGCCTCGCAAAGCGCCGCGAACTGCCGGTCGTTGCCCACCGCGAGGGCGATCGGCCGATCGGCGGTGGGGAGGGTTTCGTACGGCGCGATGCTCGGGTGCGCATTGCCCATGCGCCCCGGGACCACACCGGCGACGGCGAACGCCGAGGCTTGGTTGACCATCGCCAACAGCAGCGAGTTGAGCAGATTCACCTCCACCAGTTGCCCCTCGCCGGTGGCGTCCCGGTGCCGGAGGGCCGCCAGGATGCCGAGGGAGGCATGCAGCCCGGTGATCACGTCGACGAGGGCCACACCTGCCTTCACCGGCTCCCCGTGTGCCTCCCCGGTCACGCTCATGAGGCCTCCGACAGCCTGCACGAGCAGGTCGTATCCGGGGATAGCCGCGCCCGCAGCGGAGCCTGGCCGACACGGCGGACCAGGACCCCGGCACCGATGCTGCGCTCCCGTCTGAAGGCGGTGGCTCCGCGGGCACGGCAGAACGAGCGACGGTAGGCGGGGGTGCCGCACCAGAGGCACCGCTGGAAGAAGAGGTCGCGGCGTGTCGCCGGCGGTGACGGCTCGGCCGTGGGCGTCATGTCAGCGGCAGCCGCCTCGGTGTCTTCCTCGAGCTCGTCGTGTTCGCGGCTCTCTGTCTGGAGCATCGCTGCCTCCCGTACGCAGTTCGGTGACCGAAAGCAGGTGATCGGATTCCGATGTCCCCATCACCTTGGCCCTGCCGCGAAGAGGAGGTCAACGACGTCTTGACGCATCTTTGTGCGCGGAAAGCGTTCCGTCCGCCCAGGTCAGACGGGTGTCCCCGGCACTACGCTCACCCGGGAGGGAACCCGGCGGAACCGCCCGGGAGCCGCACCGGCGATGGTTGCGCCTCAGTCGGCGAGCAGTGACTGCTCCGCCCAGATGATCTTGCCGTTGGAGATCTGACGGGTACCCCAGCCCTGCGTGAGCTGGGCGACGAGAAGCAGCCCGCGTCCGCCTTCGTCGAAGGTACGGGCCCGGCGCAGGTGGGGTGCGGTCGTGCTGCCGTCGGAGACTTCGCAGATGAGCGTGCGGTCGTAGATCAGTCTGAGCTCGATGGGAGAGCGACCGTACCGGATGGCGTTGGTCACCAGTTCGCTGACGACCAGCTCAGTGACGAACACGGCGTCCTCCAGGCCCCACTCGGACAGTTGCCGGCAGGCGGCTTTGCGCATCTCGGCGACCGCTGCGGGGTCCGGCGACACCGGCCAGGTCGCCACATGGGAGGCGTCGAGGGCTCGTGTGCTCGCCACGAGGAGCGCCACATCGTCGGAGGGTCGATCCACGAGCAGGGTGCGTAGCAGGGCGTCGCACGTGGCCTCCAGATCATGAGCCGGTCGCCGCAGCACCTCACGCATGGCGGCGATCCCTTCGTCGATGTCACGGCCGCGGTCCTCTACGAGCCCGTCCGTGTAGAGGACGAGCAGGCTGCCCTCGGCCAGCTCCACCTCGATCGACTCGAAGGGCAGGCCACCCAGGCCGAGAGGAGGCCCTGCGGGCACCTCGAGGAACTCGACGGTGCCGTCAGGTGTGACAAGGGCGGGCACGGGGTGGCCGGCGCGGGCGATCGTGCAGTGGCGGGAGACCGGGTCGTAGACGGCGTACAGACAGGTGGCGCCGATGTCGCCGTCGGTCAGGGCCATGGTGTCCTGCCCGCCGGGCAAGCGGTTGACCAGGTCGTCGAGGTGGGTCAGCAACTCGTCGGGGGGCAGGTCGACATCTGCCAGCGTCCGTACGGCGGTGCGCAGCCGCCCCATGGTCGCCGAGGCCTGGATGCCGTGGCCCACGACGTCACCGACTACCAGAGCGACCCGGGCACCGGAGAGCGGTATGACGTCGAACCAGTCGCCGCCCACACCGGCCCGGGCGCTGGCGGGCAGATAGCGGGAGGCGACATGCAGGGCCGCCTGCTCGGGGAGTCGTTGTGGCAACAGGCTGTTCTGCAACGTGAGGGAGGTGTCGCGCTCGCGGGTGTAGCGCCGGGCGTTGTCGATGCACACCGCGGCGCGGGCAGTGATCTCCTGGCCCAGCAGCAGATCGTCCTGCTCGAAGCGCTTGGGCCGTTGATGGCGGGAGAACGTGGCCACGCCCAGGGTGAGACCACGCGCGCGCATGGGCACCGCCAGCACCGAGTGGAATCCGAAATGCCGCATCCGTTCGGCCCGTTGCGGGGCCGTGCGGTCCAGATCCTCCAGGATCGCGGGCGTGATGTGGTCGATGATCGGCCGCCCTGCGGCCAGGCAGCGTGCCGCGGTGGAACGCTCCGGGTAGGTCGCCACCGTCCCGTGCGGCACCACGGCTTCGGGGCAGCCCTCCAGGACCGACTCAGAGGCGACCCGGCGCAACATCACCGGACCGTGCGGAGGGCCCTGCGGCGGGTCCTCACCCCCTTCGATCGACGGCAGGAGATCGACCGTGACGAAGTCCGCGAACCGTGGGACGGCCACGTCGGCGAGTTCCTGAGCGGTACGGGGCAGGTCCAGGGTGCTGCCGATCCGCAGGCTGGCGTCGTCGACCAGGATCAGTCGCTGCCGTGCGAGGTACTGCTCCGTCACGTCGTGCGCCGACAGCAGGACGCCTTCGACTCCTCCGTCCGAGTCCCGTACCGGGACGAGGGACACGGACCACACGCTTTCGCGCTCATGGCCGGCGAGGTGCAGCGCGGCTCCGAGCGCCTGGGGACGGCCGGTCCGCAGCGCGGTTCGCATGCCCTCCTCGGTCCGCTCGCTCTCCGGGTCGAGGACGATCTCCGTCACCCGCAGACCGCGCATCTCCTCCTCGGACAGGCCCATCACACGTTCCATGTCCGCGTTCGCCCAGCGCAGCCGCAGTCCGGTGTCGTACAGGGCCATGGTGTAGGGAGCCTGCGCGAAGCTGCGCCGCAGATACGCATCGTCCTCTGGTGTCGGTGCCGGCCGGGCCACCGGTGACACCAGAAGCCAGTCGTCGTCCCCGTCGCTCTCCCGGCGATGGGCCAGCAGTCCGAGGGTGAGCCGGTGACCGTCCCGGTGCAGCAGCGTGGCGGTCCCGCTCCACCTTCGCAGCCCGGGCAGCGAGTCCGGCACATGAGCGTGAGCGGCGTCCGCGAGAAGCCGGGCCACGTGCTTGCCGATCACTTCCGGGGCCCGGTATCCGAGCAGTCGCCCGGCCCCTTCGTTCCACGCGGTCACGACGCCGTGACCATTGACGACAGCCCTGGCCGTGGCCGCCTCGTCGACACGTTCCCGCCACCCCTCGCCCGACCGGCCCTCGTTCCGGGCGGACGCGGATCCGCTCATGACCTCATCCCGCCTCACTCCCGCCGGGGGCCGTCTGCCGGGGAGCGCCCTGAACCCGAGGTGCGCCGCACCTTCCCTTTTTACGACACTAGACATCAAGCGTGACAGATGTGCGCGAACAGGTCCTCACGGCAGGACGGCGGCACCGATCCCGGACGGAGGTGGCACCCGTGGCTGTCATCGGCGAGGGGTGGCCGGACCAGGCCGAGTGGGCCGGAAAGATCTACAGCTCGGGCTGGCGCGAACCCGGGGGCGGCACCCGTCGGGTGATCGAACCCGCCACCGGGGACACGCTGGCCGACATCGGCATTGCCTCCCGGGCGGACGTTGCCCGCGCCGGTGCACGGGCCGCCCAGGCCGCCGGGGACTGGGCCGCGGCAGCCCCCTCCGATCGTGTCGAGGTCCTGCTGCGGGCGTCCGGCGCACTGCGTGAACGCAGCGACACTTTCCGCGAATGGATCGTCCGTGAGTCGGCCGGCGTCCCCGCCAAGGGCGACTACGAGATCGTCGCCGCCCTCGCCCAGCTGACACACGCCGTCGGACTCGCCTCCCTGCCTCGGGGTGAGGTCCTGGCCCCGCAGGCCCCGGGTGGCACGAGTCTGGCGTGGCGGGTGCCGGTCGGCGTCGTCGGTGTCATCAATCCCTGGAACGCGCCGCTCCTGTTCGCGATGCGCGCGCTGGCACCCGCGCTCGCGCTGGGCAACACCGTGCTGCTCAAACCCGACCCGCTCACCCCGGTCTCCGGGGGTGTCCTCGTCGCCCGGCTTCTCGAGGACGCCGGACTGCCCGACGGGGTGCTGCACGTCCTGCCGGGCGGCGCTGAGACCGGGCAGGCGGTCGCGGCGGACCCCCACGTCGCCATGATCGCGTTCACCGGCTCCACCGAGGCCGGACGCGCCGTGGCTCGTGTGGCGGGTGAAGGGCTGAAGCGGGTCTTGCTCGAGCTCGGCGGCAAGAACTCGCTCGTCGTGCTCGAGGACGCGGACGTGGAAGCGGCCGCCCTCGCCGGAGCCGTGAGCACCTTCGGATACCAGGGACAGGCGTGCGTAGCCGCCGGCCGCCATCTGGTCCACGCCGACCTGGTCGAGGCGTACACCGACGCGCTGATCGGGCACGCGCGGGCCCTGCGCGTCGGCGACCCCCGCGAGGAAGGTGTCAGCGTCGGCCCGGTCATCAGCGAGGGGCAGGCCACCAGGATCGAACGCATCGTCGACGACAGCGTGGCCGCCGGGGCGCGGGTACTCTCGGGCGGCCGACGCGACGGAGTCTTCTACCCGCCCACCGTCCTGGACCGCGTCGACCGGGCCATGCCCGTGTTCACCGAGGAGATCTTCGGCCCCGTCGCCCCTGTCGTTCCCTTCCACAGCGAGGCGGAGGCCGTCGAGATCGCCAACGACACCGCGTACGGTCTGACGGCTGCCGTGCACTCCGCCTCCGTACCGAGGGCGACGGCTGTCGCCGAGCAGCTGCGCACCGGCATGGTCCACATCAACGACGTCTCCGCCAAGGACGCCGCGAACGCCCCCTTCGGAGGGATGGGCATCTCCGGCAACGGCTCCCGTATCGGCGGCACGGCCAGCCTGGAACAGTTCACCCAGTGGCGCTGGATGACAGCACCGGGACCGGCGTGAAGGGCGTGACCCTCCGGGCGGCATTCGGCTGCCGCAACGTCCTCAGCACAGGACTCGCAGTGCGCCCGGCAGCACTCTGACCGTGACCGGGAGGACGGCCTCGATCTCGCCGTCCGCGCCGTAAGGCAGGTTTCTGTCGGCTTCGATGCGTATCTCCCGCCCGCGCACGACCTGCACCTGGGGACGATGGATGTGGGTGCCGGTGTCGAGTTCCCTCATCAGGGCGAAGAACAGTCGGCGCGGCGCGTCGCGGATCATCACGACGTCGAGCAGACCGTCGTCCAGCCGAGCCTCGGGAGCGATGCGGCGCGCGGAGCCGTAGTAGCTGGAGTTCGCGGCCACGACGGTGTAGCCGGTGCAGGCGTGGTCCCGGCCGTCGACGGTGATCCGGTAGCGGGCGGGACGCCAGGTGCTGATCGCGCGCAGGGCACCGGCGTAGTAGGAGGCCGAACCGCGCAGGACCCGGGAGCGGTTGGCATGGAGGTTGGCCAGCGCGTCCACCCCTGCGTAGACGCTGCCGAGGACGACGGTGCCCGCGTGGACGGACGACGTGACCTCGATGGTGTCCACGGCACGCGGCGTGCCGTGCAGCAGCACCCGGGCCACGCCGTCGGGGTCGCCGGGCAGGCCCAGGGCCCGCGCGAAGTCGTTGCCGCGCCCGGCCGGGACCATGCCGAACAGTGCGCCGGTGCCGCTGAGGGCTCCGCCGATGCTTCCGGTGATCCCGTCGCCGCCGACGGCGAGCACCACCCGGTCTCGTTCCCCGGCGCGCCGGGCGAGTTCACGGGCGTGGGCGAGGCTGCGGCTGTACTCGGTTTCCAGCTCGGCGCCCGCCTCCCTCAGCAGACGGGCCACCTTGTGCAGCGCCGCAGCGCTGGTGGCTCCGCCCGCGGTGGGGTTGACGACGGCGGTGAACTGTCGCATCGATGTGCCTCCGGGCTGACGGGTGGTGCCGGGCTGTCGTCTGAGGGGGTGGTGCGCGCTCGAGCAGGAAGTGGAGCTGTGGTCAGTCGGTCGGCAGCAGGACGCCGGGGTTCAGCACACCGTCCGGGTCCAGCCGTCGCTTGATGGCCCGCAGCGCCGCGACACCGAGGTCTGTGGCTTCCCGCACGTACCACTCGCGGTGGTCGGTGCCGACCGCGTGGTGGTGGGTGATCGTGCCGCCCGCGGCGAGGATCGCCTCGTTCGCGGCGTGTTTGGCGCGCGTCCAGTGCGCCACCGGGTCCTCGCCCTGTGCCGAGACGACCGTGAAGTACAGCGAGGCGCCGTTCTCGTAGACATGCGAGATGTGGCACATGACCAGCGGCGGGGTGCCGTTCGCGGTCAGTGTGGCGGTCAGCGCGTCGCGGACGGCGGCGTACAGGCCGGGCAGCCGCGACCAGTAGGCGGCGGTCTCCAGGGTCTCGGCGAACGCGCCCGCTTCGAGGAGCGAGTCCCGCAGGTACGGCGCCGAGTAGCGGCCGTGGGCCCAGCGCTCCCCTGGTTCGTCACCGGCGAACTCGCCGCCGCAGTCAATGAGTACGGCCGCCGCGGCCGCCCGGCGCTGCGCGGTGTCCTCCTCGGTGCCCTCGAAGCCGACCACGGCGAGGCATCCCGCGTTCTGCTGCTCGACGGCGGAGCCGATGGCCTCGGGCTGGGCCAGGCCGATCAGCGTCTCGGTCTCGTCGGAGAGCCTGAGGACGGTGGGGCGCGGACCGTCCTGGGCGAGCCGGCGCAGCGCGGCGGCGCCCTCGTCGAAGGAGGCGAAGCGCCATCCCTCGTAGCGGCGCGTCTGCGGGGCGGGCCGGACGCGGACGGTCACGGAGGTGATGACGCCGAAGGCGCCCTCGGAGCCGAGCAGGAGGTGCCGCAGGTCGGGGCCGGCGGCCGAGCGGGGTGCGCGGCCGGTGTCGAGCGTGCCTTCGGGGGTGGCGAGGGTGAGGCCCAGGACCATCTCGTCGAAGCGGCCGTACCCCGCGGAGGCCTGCCCGCTGGAGCGGGTCGCCGCGAAGCCGCCGATGGTGGCCCACTCGTAGGACTGGGGGAAGTGGCCGAGGGTGAAGCCGTGTTCGGCCAGGAGCGCCTCGGCCTCGGGGGTGCGCAGGCCGGGCTGCAGGGTGGCGGTCCGGGAGACCGGGTCGAGGTCGAGCAGGCGGTTCATGTGCCGCAGGTCCAGGGCGATGAAGGGCGCCCGGCTGGACGGGGCGAGTCCTCCGACGACGGAGGTGCCGCCGCCGAACGGGACGAGGGCCAGGCGGTGTTCGGCGCAGACCCGGAGTACGGCGAGCACCTCGTCGTGGCTCTGCGCAAGAGCGACTGCCGCCGGGGCGTCGGTGGTGTCGGCGGCGCGGATGCGCAACAGGTCCGGGGTGGACTTGCCGCGGGTGTGCCGGATGCGGCTCTCCGTGTCCGTGCGAACGCTCTCCGCCCGGTCGCCGAGTGCGGCGCGCAGCGCGTGAAGGGCCGCGCCCTCCAGGGCGGGCGCGGAGATCTCGATCTCCTCCAGGCGGGCTGATGCCATGGGCTGCGGCTTGACGCCGAGCCAGTCGCGCAGCAGCCCGGTGACGGTGTCGGGCAGCGGCGTCGCCCTGGCCGGGTCGCCCCAGCCGTTCCACAGCATGTCCATGCCTGTCGTCCTCACCGGTCGTCGGGGGTTGCCGCTGGAGCGGCCCCTGGCGTTACACTGTTACACATGACGCCTAATCGTCACAACAGCCTGGCCCAGCAGAAGTCCTCCGACAACGACGTGGTGCTCGACGCCGTCCGCGACTGCGTCCTCGCCGTCGGTGTCCGCCGGACGACCATGACCGACGTCGCCCGACGCGCGGGCGTCTCCCGCATGACGCTCTACCGCCGCTGGCCCGACGTCCGCTCCCTCGTCGGTGATCTGATGACCCGCGAGTGGATCGCCGTCGCGACCGGAGCCATGCCCGAGAGCCGGCCCGAGGTGGGCACCCGCCCGCCACTGGTCGACGGCCTGGTCGCGGGGGTGAAGGCGTTCCGCTCCCACCCGCTCTTCCAGAAGATCGTCGACGTGGACCCCGAACTGCTTCTGCCCTATGTGCTGGACCGGCGCGGCGCGAGTCAGGAAGCCCTGCTGGAGCTGCTCGCCGGGGCGCTGCGGGAGGGGCATGCGGACGGTTCAGTGCGCGAGGCCCCCGCCGAACTCCAGGCCCGGTCGGTGCTGCTGATCCTCCAGTCCTTCGCCCTGTCACTGCGCACCATGACCGACGAGGACGACGACGAGCTCACCACCGCGGCGTTTCTCGCCGAACTGCGCACCGTTCTGGAGAGGACCCTCACCCCATGAGCCAGCCCGCCATCCCGGCCGCCAGGGCCTCCCTGTCCACCGCCCGGCGCACCCGCGAGCTGTCCGAGGCGACCGACGGCCGCGTGGTGGACGTGCTGGTCGTCGGCCTCGGCGCGACCGGTGCCGGAGCGGCCCTCGATGCCGCCGCCCGCGGTCTCGACGTCGTCGCCGTCGACGCCCACGACCTCGCGTTCGGCACCTCGCGATGGAGCTCCAAGCTCATCCACGGAGGGCTGCGCTATCTGGCCTCGGCGCAGTTCGACGTCGCCCACGAGAGCGCGGTGGAACGCGGCGTGCTGATGGAGCGTACGGCGCCCCACCTGGTGCGCGCCCAGCCGTTCGTCCTGCCCCTGACCGGACTCGTCTCGCGCGGGCAGGCGGCGCTGGCCTGGGCCGGTTTCCGGGCCGGCGACGCCCTGCGGTTGTCGGCCCGCACGGCCCGCGCCACACTGCCCGCCCCGCGTCGGCTGTCCCCGGTCGAGACCCGGCACCTGGCCCCGGCGCTGCGCCCCGGCGGGTTGCGCGGCGGCCTGCTGTCCTGGGACGGGAGGCTCACCGACGACGCCCGCCTGGTGACCGCCCTCGCCCGCACCGCCGCCGCGCAGGGCGCCCGCGTACTGACCCGGGTCCGGGCCCTGGAACTCACCGCGTCCGGCGCCCGCATACGCGACGAACTCAGCGGTGAGGAGGGCGAGATCCGAGCCCGTGCGGTGATCAACGCATCCGGTGTGTGGGCCGGCGACCTCGTGGACGGCATCCGGATCCGGCCCTCCCGCGGCACCCACCTCGTCCTGCGCTCGGAACACATCGGCCCGCTCCCCGCCGGTCTGCACATCCCCATCCCCGGCGAGACCAACCGTTTCGTCCTCGTCCTGCCCCAGGACGACGGCCGGGTCTACGTCGGACTCACCGACGAACCTCTGGACGGGCCCGTCCCGGACGTCCCCGAGGTGCCGGAGACGGACATCGGCTTCCTGCTCGACGTCCTCGGCTCGGTACTCGACGTCCCCGTCCTGCGCAGTGACGTCGTCGGCGCGTTCGCCGGACTGCGTCCCCTTCTGGACACCACACCCACCTCACAGCCCGGCGCCGTATCGCGCACGGCCGACATCTCCCGCCGGCACGCGGTACTGACCTCACCGGACGGCGTGGTCAGCGTGGTCGGCGGCAAGCTCACCACCTACCGCCGGATGGCCGAGGACGCCGTGAACGCCGCGGTCGACGCACGCGGCCTGACCGCCGGCCCCTCCCCCACGGCCACGCTCCCGCTGGTGGGCGCCGCAGCCCCCCGCGCGCTCGCCGCGCTGCGCGCACCCCGCCGCCTCGTCCAGCGCTACGGCACCGAGGCACCGGCGGTGCACGCCCTCGCCGCGCAGGACCCGCGGCTGGGCGAGCCCGTCGTCCCGGGCCATCCCGTCACCGGCGCCGAACTGCTGTGGGCACTGCGGCACGAGGGTGCCCTGGACGAGGCCGACCTGCTCGACCGGCGCACGCGCATCGGGCTGGTCCCGGCGGACCGCGCCGAGGCGCTGGAGGCCGTACGCGGGCTGGTCGGCGAGGCCCTCGGCACGGGGAGCTGAGACGGTCGGCGGGGCTGCCGAGGGCGTGTCGGGTCACCGGCTGCTCTGCGGACTGTAGGGCTGCAGGAGTTGGTCCACGGGTGCGTGATCGTCGGTGAGGAGCTGGGCAGCGCCGATCCAGGAGGCGAGCTCCTCACCGGTGGTGATCTTCCAGCCGGTTCCCCGGGCGTCGAGCGCTCTTTGGATCGCCCGGACGTCGACGGGCTGGTCGGAGGCGAGCACCACCATATTGCCGCCCTCGGAGTCGGCGGTCGGGCCCAGGCCGACATCGGCGGGTTCGCCGAGGAGAGCGACGTGCTCGAAGGTCTCGCCGAGGGTGGCTACTTCGGCGCGTGCGAAGTCCATGCCACCGTGATCGATGAGATTGGCGACGTACAGGCCTTCCTCGTCGAGCACCCGCTGTACATCCGTCATCGCTTCCACGGTGGTGAGGTGCCACGGCACGCTGACGCCCCCGAAGGCGTCGCCGACGACGAGGTCACGACTGTCGGTGTCCAGTCGCCGCAGGCCCAGCCTGCCGTCCTCGACGCGTACGTCGATACCGGTCTGTGATCGCAGACCGAGTCGGTCCTCGTTGATGCGCACGACCCCGCCGTCGATCTCGGAGACGAGGCTCCGCGTTCCGGGTCGCGTAGCCGCGAGGTATCGCGGAAGGGTGAGTCCGCCGCCGCCGAGGTGGTGGGCGACAAGTGGTTCACCTTGCGGAAAGGCGGCGTCGACCACCGACGCGATGGCACGCACATACTCGAACTTCAGACGGGTCGGGTCGTCGATGTCGACGTACGAGTGCCGCAGACCGTCGAGAACGAGCGTGCGGCCGTGGCCACCGTCGGAGTCCGCGACGACGCGTGCGCAGTGGTACTTGGTCTCCACGTCGCAGCCCCCGGGCGCGACCGTGACAGCGAGACCACCGGCTGCGACCACGAGTGTCAGGGCAGGAGTGCCGCTCCACCCGCGCGTTCGCCACTCGACCCACGCCGAGCCGGCCACCAGCAGTGCTCCGAGGCCGAGCAGTATGCCGCTGACCGGCAACCGCGACACGAGGACGAAGCCGGTGAGCACGGTGCCCACGATGGCGCCGACGGTGCCGATGCCCGACAGCCGGCCGACCACCGTACCGGTCTCCGCCAGGCTGGTGAGACGCAACTTCGTCACGAACGGCGTCACCGCGGAGAGCAGCGCGCCCGGCACCAGGATGGTCAGCGACGCGATCACCAACAGCACCGGGGCTGCCCACTCCGCAGTGGTACGCAACACGGACGGGGTGAGCGCGACCACCGCTCCGGACACTCCCAGCGAAGGACCGATGAGCCGGCGTGGATCGACCTGGTCCGCTATGTGCCCGCCCAACCAGGAGCCGAAGGCGATCGCTGTGAGCGCGATACCGATCACCATGGTGCTGGTCTCGAGGGTCAGGCCGAGGTAGGGAGCGAGCAGCCGCAAGGCGACGATCTCGACCACCAAGACCGCTGCCGAGGACCCGAAGACCAGCATGGCGGCGGCACGGGGGCCCAGACCGACACGGCCGGGCGTGCTCTCAGCGACGGGCGACGAAGACGATCCGGTCACGGGCGTCATTCTCGCATGCGGCTCATCGACGGCACGGCACCGCGCGAATCCTCATACTTCCTGCGCGCAGCGCGACTTGCGAGGGATGCAACGGTCGGGCGGCGGGAGCTGATGTTGCACTGGCGGTAACGGGGCTTCCAGCAGCCGGTGATCGTGACGAGGTCCGGTGACGGGACGCCACCGGACCTGCAGAGCGTGACCTCAGCGTCGACGGGCCCAGCCGGCACCGACGCCGGCCACCTGCAGAGCCAGGCACATCAATCCCAGCAACATGACGTTCGTCGAAGAGAACACCTCGTTGGTGCTGATCTCAGCAATGTTGATCAAAAACGCCACGAAGAACAACACCGCCGCGACTATGCCGAGCATGGACGAGCTCCTCTCGAAGGGGATGAAGCCCGTATGCCCCGCAGACACCGGGACATCCGCGCGGGACCGGGTGCGGCTGCTTGATGCCACGGACCTGGACCCGCCCGCCAGTCTCTGTGCCCGTGTCATCACATCCGGGGAACCCGATACGTTCTTCGCCTCAGTCCCAGCACTCAACGCGGGCCTCGTTGCTGCCCCGTTGATCCCAACATCGCAGTCGTGAGGCCGGCGCCGAGCAAAAGGACAACACCCGACGGGAACAACCGGCTCCTGTTGTCCGTACCATCTCTCACCAAGGCATTTTGCGGCACACGCGATGTCCCCACCGGGGCGGCGCAACCTCGCCCCCAAGACAGGCATCACCCGCAGCATGCCTCCGACGCCGAGGAAAGGTCAGCGCCATGCCCGAGACAACAACTCCCGCCACCGAACTGGCATCGCAGTACATCGCCCAGGTGACCGGCGACCTCGATGCGAATATCAAGGAACAGGAACGGATCGCTGCGGACATCGCCTCCCTGCAGGAGCAGCTTGCCGCTCTGCAGCACGACCACAGCGTGCTGGTGAACATGCAGCAGGCACTCGGCATCACGACGACGCCGACCGGGTCTGCGGCCGAGTCCAAGAGTGGCGTGGTGCCTTCCCCACGACGGAAGAAGACCGGCTCGGCGGCTGACGGGAAGCAGAAGGCACGCAAGTCCACAGCCGCGCCGGCAAAGAAGGCGGCAGCCAAGAAGCCCATGGCCAAGAAGACGGACAGCGCCAAGGCAGCCGAGCCCACCCTGGTGGAGCTCATTCGCCGCCACCTCGTCGAGCAGAAGGAACCGCGCTCCGCCGGCGAGATCTCCACAGCGCTCGGCCAAGCCCACCCCGACCGCGACATCGCGGCCAAGGTCGTGCGCGTGACGCTTGAGGGACTCGTGGCCAAGAGCCAGGCCGAGCGCTCCAAGCAGGGCAGGTCCGTCTTCTACAGCGCGCCGGCGTCCCAGCCGGAGGCTGCTCCCGAGTCGAAGACGCAGCCTGAGGACGCTGACCGCTGACGCCCGATGAGGCGGTTCAAGGATCAGGGAGCCGCAGTCCCGCCATGCTTCACAGGTGTCACCGGCACCTCCGGAGGTGGGTGAGCGGGCCCCGCGAGACCGGAAGTGTGGCCTTGGACGATCTGGTCCGCAGCGGACGCCCCTCCTGAGTACCCACACCACTGCATTGCACCCACAAGGTGCAGTGGCAAGTCGACGCGCACGAGGCCGTGTTGGCCGGCCGCCAGATCGCCGAAGGGCTGACCGAGTCCATCGATCCCGACGTCGTGGAGGCTGCCCGCAAGCTCCTCGACGCCTTCGATGCGGAGGCAGAACGGTGACTCGTCGAACCCGGCCCTGCGTGGGGACGGACCGGCAGCTCACACGGTCGGGCCGCCCCCATGCTGTGCTCGCTGCTCAGGCGTGGACCGTGTGGTGCAGGATCTCGTCGGCCAGCCGGCCGTCCAGCGCTGCGGGCAAGGTGTGACCCATGCCCTCGATCATGGTCAGGCGGGCGCCGGGGATGGCCGCGGCGGTGGCTTCGGCGTGCGGGGGCGGGAACATGGGGTCCTCGGTGCCGTGCAGGACGAGCGTCGGCGCGGTGACGGAGGTCAGCTCCGTCGTAGCACCCGTGCCCATGGCCCCGGCGTACGTGTGGTTGAGCACCGCCTGCAGATCCCGCGCCCGCTCGTGGACCCGCTCTTCCATGGCGCGGTACTCGTCCTCGTGGAACGGCAGCGCCGAGCCGTGCAGAATGCGCCACAGCGGCAGTCGAGCGGTGAGGTATTCCTCCAGGCCCGCCTCGCGCTCGGGGAAAGCCGAGGCGAGCGCGGCCAGCAGTTCGGCCTTGGGCGGGGGTAGTTCACCGACCAGCGGAGGCGCCCCCTCCAAGGCGCGCTGCACTGACGCCATCGTGTCCGTGCCGAGCGGTTGCGACGACAGGCTCGTCAGGGTCAGTACCCGATGGGGATGTGTGACGGCCAGCCGTTGGGCGATGACGCCGCCCAGGGACGCGCCCACCAGGTGTGCTCGTGCAGCCCCGAACGCGTCCAGCACAGCAAGGGCGTCGGAGGCCATGTCGCCGACCGTGTAGGGCTGTGCGGTGAAGTCGACGGTGGATGAGCGTCCGGTGTCGCGGTGGTCGTATCGGATGACCCTGCGGCCACCGTCGACCAGGCGCCGGACGAGGCCGTCGTTCCACTGGACGCCCTGTGCCTGCGCCCCCATCACCAGCAGCACCGTCGGGTGGTCCTGGTCACCGAAGTCCTCGGCCCACAGCTCGAGGCCGTTCACAGGCACCATTCGCTCGCGCCCCGTCAGATACGCGCTTCTGCATCCATTTCCCTGCATGGTCATTCAAGATAATGACGCGGTGCGGGACCCGCACCTCCTTTTCCAGCACATCGAGTTGGACTCCCCACCTCCTGACAGGCACCCTGATCCCCATGGCTGGAGTCAAGGGACAGGTGCAGAGGCGGGGCGTGGAGCGCCGTCGCGCCATGGTCGACGCAGCGATCGAGTTGTTCGCGCAGCAGGGCGTGCGCGGCACCGGAGTGGCCGCGATCGCCGAACGCGCCGGCGTCACCCCCTCCGCCCTCATCCACCACTTCGGCAGCAAGGACGGACTCGTACAAGCCGTCCTGGAGGAGGCCGACCGGCGCGCCCTGGAACGGCTGTCCATCACGCGAGGTGCCGAGCCGACCCTGGAGCAGGCGTTCGACTGGTTCATACGGGACGCCGAGCACACCGCCACCACCGAACGGGAACTGGCCGCCCTGCACACGACCCTCATCGCGGAGAACCTGCAAGGCGATTCGGTGCTGCACACCTGGTTCCGCGATCGTGGCCGGGCGCTGCGCACCCACCTGGCCTCCCTCTTCACCCGTGCCATGGCCGACGGTTCAGCCCGTGCCGGACTGGACCCGGCGATCCTGGCGGCGGAGACGGCAGCGTTCATCGAGGGAGCGCACCTGCTGTGGCTGTTGGACCCCGTGCGGGTCGACCTGACGGCGGTACACCGCAGCTACTTCGAGGGACTGGCCCTTCGACTCCGGCCATGACCACGACCGGCTGCCTGGTCCCGCTCGTACCGGTTCGGCCGGTACGAGCAGTGCGGCGGCCAGGTCGCCTCACGCGACGGCGGTTCCTTCCAGTTCGACCATCTGGCCGGGGATCGCCAGCCGTGTCACCCCGAGCATCGTGGCGGTCGGTGCCACCCCGGCGGCGGCCAGCCGTGACGCCAGCACGCCGTAGTGCGGGAACAGCAGATCGACGTCGGTGGTGTAGACGTTGAGCCGGACGAGGTTCGCGAGGGACATGCCGGCCTCGGCGAGCACAGCCTCCAGGTTGTCGAGGCTCAGGGCCAACTGTGCGGCCATGTCGCCCTCATGCTCGGGCTTGCCGTCGCCGTTCATCGCGGTCTGTCCGGAGCAGTACAGCGTCCGGGTGTGCCCGGAGACGATCTCACCCTGGTTGAATCCCATGTCCACCGACCACGTCACCGGGTTGACTGCCGTGCGTTCCACTGCCACATCAGCTCCATTCGAATCGTCAGGAGTTCGTACGTCCATCGGTGCGGTCGCCGCGCCGTAGACGTCGGTGCTCATGAGCCTTCCAAGAAAGCACGACACCCTTCGTCATGTATTCGGATACGGTTCCCGCATGCGTGCCGATCGGCTGGTCTCGCTGGTGCTGCTGCTGCGTCAGCGCGGTCGGCTGACCGCGGACACCCTGGCCCGCGAGCTGGAGGTGTCCACCCGTACCGTGCTGCGCGACATCGAGGCGCTGTCCGCGGCCGGCGTGCCGGTCTACGCCGAACGCGGCCGACACGGCGGGTTCGCTCTGCTGCCCGGCTTCCGAACCGAACTCACCGGACTGAACCACGACGAGGCGCTTGCCTTGCTGACCGCCGGATCGCGGCGCGGCGAGCAGGTATTCGGTCTCGGCTCGGCGCTCGCTTCGGCCATGCGCAAGGTGGTTGACGCGCTGCCCGAAGGCCATCGGGCCACGACGAGCGACGCGGCCGAGCGCTTTCTCGTCGAGCCGGAGACCGACCTGCTCTCACGCCGGCCGGTCACCGAGACCGTGCCCGACACGGCAATGATCGAGATCCGGCGCGCGGTGCTGGCCGGACACAGACTGCGCATCCTCTACGCGGCCACAGACCAGACACCGCAGTGGCGCACGGTGGACCCGATCGGCCTCGTCACCGTACGCGACCGCGGATACTTGCTGGCCACGAGATCCGGCGCGGACCGCACCTACCGGCTGTCGCGGGTGTCAGCCGCCGAGGAACTCCCCGAACCGGCACAGCGACCAGACCGGGTTGATCTGGACCGGGCCTGGCAGGAACGCTGCGCGCGGTTTCTGTCCGGCGGCCACATCGCCGTGCTGATACGGGTGAACCCCGAGCGGCGGGAGGACCTGCTCAGCTCCGCGTTAGCCGTCCGCGCCGCAGAGCCTGACGCAGACGGGTGGCTGCGGCTGGAGGTCACGTTCCAAGATCTACGACACGCCGAGTGGGCGCTGTGGCAGCTCAGCACGGACGCGGAAGCCTTGGCCCCCGGGTCATTGCGCCTCTTGCTGCGCGACCGCGCCGCCGCGATGGCCACCCGCTATGAAGACTCACCCCGACAGTCGGTCGACTCCCCCTGAGTCTGGCGGACGAGCGAAGGGCGGTACCGAAATCACTGGTGCTGAGGCGGACCCCGAAACGGCGTTCCGCGTCCTCTCAGTGCCCGGCAGCCGCCTTCACCAAGGCGATCGCCACACCGATCGCCGCGTCCACGAGGCCCGCCACCACCGCCGCCAGAGCGCCGCCTCCCATGCGCAGCCCGCCCAGACAGCCCCACAGGAAGAGGGTGACGACGCCCACCCCCGCCGCCGCCAGCAACGCGGCGTCCAAGGACAGGACGCCCAGCGCGGCCAGGGCGATCAGCACGGCCGGTCCGACGGCGCAGGACAGCAGTGGGCTGCTCACATACAGCATGCGACGCAGCTCGTGGCCGGTGGCGACGCGGCGGTGGACTGTGCGGTGCGCCTGCTGGTCGGCGACGAACGCAGCGAGCCACAGCCCGAGCGCGGTCGTCAGGACCGTGGCGATAGCGCCGAGGGAACCCACATCGCCGAGAGACAGACCGACCACCAGGGCGATCATCGTGATGGTGGCGTAGAGGCGCTCCTTCAGGCGGTCCGCCAGTACACCGGCCTCCGCGCCAGGCGGCAGGTCCGCTCGCCCGTGGTCCGCCACCTGATGCCCCTCACCTGTTCCTGGACGCCGGTCGTGCGTCCCTGCTCGGTCGTCGCGGCACACGCGATGTGCGGTACCCCGGTCACGGCTACCAGCATGCCCCGGGCCGTCTGCCCACAGCGGCAACCCAGGCGCAGGGTCGGAGCCGTTTCGGGCCACCGCCGTCTCGAAGACGTCGTCTCGCGGCCTCGGGAAAGGAATGGCGGATCGGGCGGCTCTAGTGGCGGTGTCCACGGGGCGTGTCGGACGCGTCGTCTGAGAGTTCGATGCGGGCGGTGACGCGTTTGCCGAATCGTTCCCGCCGTGCTTCGAAGCCCTGGGCGACGGCCATCACGACCTCCAGGCCGTGCTGGCCCACCCGATCGGCGTCGGCGGCCCTGGCCACCGGCAGCACCGGGTCGGAGTCCCACACCGTCACCTCGACCACATGACCATCGATCCGCAGGTCCATCAGCGCCGGGCCCGGCGCGTACTTACAGACGTTGGTCACCAGTTCACTCACCACGAGCTGCGTGAGATCCATGCCCCGCTGCGAGACCTCCAGCCCCTGTTCGGCCTTCCCCCGGGCCAGGAAGTCCGCGGCCAGGTGGCGAGCCAGAGCGATGTCCGTACCGTTCCCGTCCAAAGCCACACTGGCCCGCAAGGGACGCCCGGTCGTGGCCGCGTCCTTGCCGCGCAACGGCTCTGGTTCCCTCATCGCTGCCTTCGCTCCCCGTACACACCCCCCGCGTACCCGAACGAGCGCGGACGACGCTCCGCCAAGCCTGCCATTCGCTCCCCACCCGTCGGTGTTACCCCTACGATGCAGGCAACGCCCGGGACGCCTTTCCGGTCTGCCAGTATCACCGACATGGCCGAGGGAGATATGACGAACCCCGAACCAGCTGAGCAGCCGGGCCAGCTGTCGGTCGTCTCCACGACCATGGAAGGCATCCGCGTCCTGATGCTCACCGGAGAAATCGATCACCACACCGGTAACCAGTTCCAGCGGGCTCTGTACTTCTCCGATGCCCCACGGCCCCGCATCGTGGTGGACCTGGGCGGCGTCACATTCATGGACTCCACCGGCATCAACATCCTCATCAGCGCCCACCGCGCCCTGAGTGAAGCCGGTGGCTGGCTACGCCTGACCGCACCCGGCGAAACCGTGAAGCGCACGATGAACATCGTCGGCATCGACACCATCATCGACTGCCGCGAAACCCTCCACCAGGCTCTCAGCTCCTGAGGACCGCCACAGGCGGCGCTCGCGCGCAGACGGAGGTATGGCATCGTCATGAAGCGAAGACCAGCGCTGGTGGGCGCAGTTGTCACCCTGGCCGGGGCGGCCGTCGGCCTCTTCGTGTCGGCGGCGGCGGGCGCGGCGCGCGACGAAGCCTCCTCCTCATCCGGCTACCCCACCCCGACGACGAAGGGCGCGCGCTGGGTGAACACATGGACGGCCATGCCCCAGTCGACCGAGCTCGCCGACATGCCGCCCCCTCCGTTCACCCGGAACAATCGCGTCTTCGCGGACGCCACGCTGCGCCAGACGCTGCGCGTGTCGGTCGGCGGCCGGTTCACGCGGATACGCCTCTCCAACGCCTTCGGGGGCACGGACCTGCCCATCACCGCCGTCTCTGTGGCACTCCCGGCGGACGGCAGGGCGGGCGCCGATGCCATCGTGCCCGGCAGCACGCGCCGGGTGACGTTCGGCGGGCGGGCGGGGATCGACATCGCGAAGGGCGCCCAGGCGGTCAGCGACCCGCTGGAGTTCGAGGTCCGACCGGGGAGCAACCTGACCGTCACGCTCTATCTGGCCGACGGCCAGGCCTCCGGTTCCATCACCTCGCATCCCGGCTCGAGAACGACCTCCTACATGCTGGCCGGTGACCACCTCGACGACAGCGACCTGCCCGGCGCCACCGCGGTCGATCACTGGTACTTCCTCAGCGGCGTGGAGACATGGTCCAAGGGCACCACCGCCGCGGCCGTGATGCTGGGTGACTCGCTCACCGACGGACGCGGATCCACCACCAACATGAACGACCGGTGGCCCGACCGACTCCTGAACCGGCTCCAGTCCCGTCCCGCCACCTCCGACATCGCGATCCTCAACCAAGCGGCCGGCGGCAACCGGGTCCTCCACGACGGCC
The DNA here is from genome assembly GCF_044764825.1 of Streptomyces sp. NPDC093598. Taxonomy (NCBI): domain Bacteria; kingdom Bacillati; phylum Actinomycetota; class Actinomycetes; order Kitasatosporales; family Streptomycetaceae; genus Streptomyces; species Streptomyces sp. NPDC093598. Next base: position 66,192 of record NZ_JBIWIV010000012.1, read on the forward strand.
CGGGCCCCAACGCCCTGGCCCGTCTGGACCGTGACGTCCTCGCCCAGAGCGGCGTCAGATGGCTCCTCGTCTTCCAGGGGATCAACGACATCCCCGACGGAACCTCGGAGTCCTCCGCGCAGCAGGTCACGGCCGACCTCATCGCTGCCTACCAGCAGATCATCACGCGAGCGCACGCCCAGGGCATCCGCGTCTACGGAGCCACACTCACCCCTTTCGGGGGGAACAGCTACGACGATGCCGCCGGCTTCCACGAGTCATCCCGCCGAGCGGTCAACGAGTGGATCCGCACCAGCAGCCGATTCGACGCCGTCATCGACTTCGACCAGGTGGTCCGCGACCCGCACAACCCCCGACGGCTCTCTCCCGCCTACGACGTCGGCGACCATCTTCACCTCAACCCCGCCGGTTACCAGGCCCTTGCGGACGCCGTTCCCGTCAAGCTCTTCCAACAGGCCCCGGCCCCGCCCGGTTTCACTCTGCCCAGCAATAATTGACCGATCGTTTCAATGTCTTCCAGGCTTCGAGCGTGGCCAGAACCAAGGAATTCGACCCGGACGCCGCACTGCAGTCAGCCCTCGAGCTGTTCTGGCGGCGCGGCTACGAGGCGACCTCGATGGCGGACCTCGTCGAGCACCTGGGCATCGGGCGCGCCAGCATCTACGCCACCTTCGGCAACAAGCACGAGCTCTACCTGAAGGCCCTGGACCGGTACAACGAGACCCGCGACCCCGGTCTCCTGCACGAACTGTCCCAGCCGGGCCCCGCACTGCCCGCGGTACGCACGGTGGTGCGACGTTTCGCGACCGAGGCGGGCTCCAGCGAACGTGTGAAAGGGTGCTTCGTCACCAACACGGCGGCCGAGTTGGGCGCACACGACCCGGCGGCGACCCGCCGGGTGGAGGCGAGCTGGAGCCACCTCGAGACCCTGCTGCACTCGGCGCTGATCCGGGCCCGCGCGCAGGGCGAACTGCCCGCGGACCGCGATCCACTCACGCTCGCACGGATGCTGCTGGTATTGATGCAGGGCCTGCGGGTGGTCGGCAAGGCGTCGGACGACCCGGGCCGGGTGCGGGACGCGGCCGAGCAGGCGCTGAGACTGCTGGACTGAGCGCTTCCTCCTGCCTCACCCCTCCCTGGGCCGACGGGGGCGCCGCCGCCTGACGACGGTTCCCGGTCGTCCGCCACTCCGGCCGGGTCGTGCCCCGGTCTTGCTCTCGAGCCAGGAGGAAGGCAGCGCTGCGGGCACTCACAAGCCCTCCCGGGCGGCGCTCGAAAACCAGTGGAGAGCGCCGCCCTGCGCCAGTAGCGTGCTGCCGGACCGAGTCGTCTAGTCAAGGACATGCCGTTGTACACCCTGTGAGACCTCCCGAGCGCTGATCTGTCGCGCGTCGCGCATGTGCGCCGCGCTGCTTTTTGCTGCGGACTTCTCACTGAAACCGGTGTACTTCTGTGCTCACTGTCTGGGTGGTCATGCCCACCTGCCTGCCGCTGGTTCTCCGCCGTTGCCACGCGTGCGCGTCGGAGCGATTCCGGGCGGACGGAAAATTTCGCGTCAACGCGAACCACAAGCTCATCGACGCCTGGCTCCTCGTGCTCTGCACCGTCTGCGGGGAAACCGCAAAGCTCACAGTCCTGGAGCGGATGAATGTGCGCTCCGTACGACCCGAGCTGCTGGACCGGTTGCACGGCAACGACCCTGGCCTGGCAGCCGAGCTGCTCCAGGATCCGGTCGTGCGGCGCCGTAACCGCATCGCTCTCGACTGGGACGACGCCTGGCGCCTCGACACCGGCGGATCGGATCACCTGGACCGCGAGGTGATCGACGTTTCGGTCCGCTTCGCGGCGCGGATCCCTGTCCGGCCGGTGCGACTCATCGCTGAAGGTTGCGGTCTTTCACGGGCCGAGGTCGAGAAGCTGATCACGGAGGGGAAGCTCGTTTCGGCGTTCCGGCTGAGCGGCAAGCGCTCCGGCGACTTCTCCTTCACGCTCAAGCGCTGAGCCCTCCTCGCCTGTCCGCAGGACGCGGGCTTCGACAACGACGTGTCGCACCTGTACTGGTCGCGGGGCGGGGACCAGCTCTACAACCAGTACGCGGACCATGCACGGTCGTCCCGACACACGTGGACGGCTCCCTCCCCTACGCCGGGGAGGGAGCCGTTTCACGTGTGTCCGGAGGCGTTTGCCTTCAGCGGGTCATGCGTGACGGTGCGAGTGCCGGTTGCCGGTGACGAGGCGGTAGATGCCGAGCAGGAGGAGGGAGCCGACGATCGCGGCGATCCAGGTGGAGAGTTCGAAGAACCCGTCGACGGAGTCGACGCCGAAGATGACCTTGCCGAGCCAACCGCCGAGCAGACCACCGGCGATGCCGATGAGCATGGTGATGATGATGCCGCCGGGGTCCTTGCCCGGCATCAGGGCCTTGGCGATCGCGCCGGCGAGCAACCCGATGATGATCCAAGCAATGATGCCCATGGTGCGTCTCCGCTTCGTCGTATAAAGGATGTGTTAACTCATCGGGTGCGCCGATCCGGCCCGAACAAACATCTCCTTCGGTATCAGCTCTGCCGGTTCCGACAGCCCGGTGCCGCTTCGCACAGATTGCGGTGGGACGAACTTGCGGCGCCGGGTGCCCTGTTGATCGCCCGTCCGCCGGGCATGCCGTCAGTTCCCTCCAAGGGCAGGGGCGGCGGCCCTTTGAGGCGTCCGCCGGCAGGACCTCGGCCGTGGTGTCGGCCCGGTCGGCGGCGATGAACCGGATGCGTCCGGCGGAGACGTCGAGGACGGCGGTGACGGGGGCGCTGGTGTCGAACTTCCGCTTTGCACGTTTCCTCGGTTCGTTTCAGACAACGGAAAGCTACGTTGCATCACAGATTCAGCAACGCATTGCAGGCCGAAAATATCTCGTTGAGGCAGACCAGAACCTGCTGACGGTTGCAACAGGTGGAGCAAGATGCAACGGCCTCAATCTCGCACGTTGCAATGAGCGCCGATTGCCCGGTGGCCGGTGCGCCCCGAGCGGCCGCGCAGCCGCATCGAAAGCTGCTGTTCCGTACCCTGACGGCATGCGGATGCGCCCCACCCTGAGCTGGACCCCTGCCGAGGATCTGCCGCCGGGGACCACGGATCTGGAGCCGGTCATCGATGCACTGAGCGCCGGTGGTGCACTGGTGCTCAGCGGAGCGGGTATCTCGACGGAGTCGGGCATCCCCGACTACCGGGGCGAGGGCGGGAGCCTGAGCCGGCACACTCCGATGACCTACCAGGACTTCACGGCCAGCGCCCAGGCCCGGCGTCGTTACTGGGCGCGTAGCCACCTCGGCTGGCGCAGCTTCGGCCGGGCCCGCCCCAACGCCGGGCACCGGGCCGTGGCCGCCTTCGCGCGCAGCGGCCTGCTCTCTGGTGTCATCACCCAGAACGTGGACGGCCTGCACCAGGCCGCCGGCAGCGAGGACGTGGTGGAACTGCACGGGACCCTGACCCGGGTCGTCTGCCTTTCCTGCGGTGCCTTCAGCCCGCGCCGCGAACTCGCCCGGCGGCTGGAGGAGGCCAATCCGGGGTTCGAGCCCGTGGCCGCCGGAATCAACCCGGACGGTGATGCCGACCTCACGGACGAACAGGTCGGAGGCTTCCGCGTGGTGCCTTGCACGGCCTGCGGCGGCACCCTCAAACCGGACGTCGTGTTCTTCGGCGAGAACGTTCCGCCGCAGCGAGTCGAGCAGTGCCGAGAGCTGGTCCGTGCGGCGACTTCGCTGCTGGTCCTGGGCTCCTCCCTGACGGTGATGTCCGGGCTCCGCTTCGTGCGCCAGGCGTCCGAGGCCGGTAAGCCGGTGCTGATCATCAACCGGGACCCCACCCGAGGTGACCGGCACTCCCTCACCAGGGTTGCGCTCCCGCTGGGAACAGCCCTCACCACCGTGGCAGACCGGCTGGGCATTCCGGTCGACGACCAGGCGGCGGTGAGACCCGTCTCGCCCACGTGACCGTGGGCAGTGCCTTGTCCCGCGCCTCTACTCCTGCGTCCTGGCCTGTCTACGGCGGGCTGTGCGGTTGGCGATCAGCAGCCAGGCCCATATCAGGACCAGGACGGCCGCCGGCAGGACGCGGCTCACGTCATCGCCGTCCATGATTCGCCAGGCCGTCAGACCGATGCTCAGGCACAGCATCGGCCAGTACAGCCGTGGGCCCCACCGGTTGCCCGGCCGTGCCCACGGCGGCGGGGTGTGGATTCTGGAGCGCTGCGTCATGGTGCATCCCCCGGTCACTCGCTGCCCATCGCGTACCCGTGCTGGTGCGTGCGGTCGCGTCGAGGTCCTTTGCGTCACATGAGTGCCGCATGCCCTGACATGCTTTCAGGAAACGGGGTGGCCTCACCGTCACGGGTGTGACCGTCTATCTCGGCAGTGAGGACGAGAACGGCGTCCCCCTGACCGCGGCGCCCTACGAGCTGGTCCGGCTCGCACTTCCCCGCAGGACGTACGGCCTCGGTCACCTGAACCATGTCGGCGAGGTCCTGGCAGCCACGGCCGAGGACGCGGAGCGGATCCCGGGCTACCGCTTGGTCGAACAGCCCCCGCTCCTGCGCCACTTTCGCTCCAGGCTGGAGCCTGTTCCGTCCTGAGAAGCGGGTACGACGGGCCGGGCGGCGTGTGCCGTGTCACACCGTGAAGACCCGCCTAAGTTGTCTGCATCACAGCGGAAATGTCCATTTAGCGGCCATGCTCGAATCGGATACCGGTTCCCCAAAGGGGGCTCATCGGCATCCTCTTGGGCGCGTAGCTGCAAAGTGACCCATGGCACATCACTCGCGACATTCCCCTGTCTCCCTCGGAAGGTGCCCCATCATGGCCGCTTACCTCTGCCCCCCTGCCGTGATACACGGCAAGCACACCGTGAAGACCAGCCAGATCGTGGCGGAGGTGAGGGACCGGCATCCGCAGGCGGCGTGGGCGCCGCGGATCGACGGCATCGCGGCCGCCACGGGCATCGAGACCCGCGGCTGGATGCTGCCGCTGGAGGCCGCCGTCGCGCCCGGCAAGGGCAGCGGTCTGCAGGCCGTCGGCGCCGAGCCGGCCCAAGAGGCTCTGGCACGCGAGGGGTTCACCCGGCAGGACGTGGACCGCGTGATAGCCGCCCTCGAGACCGTACCCGCGCCGCAGACCGTCCAGGAGCGCACGGCGCCGGCCTGGGAGGCCGTGCAGTCCTACGGGGAGCACGCGGCGCGCGGGGCCCTGCAGACAGCCGGGCTGGACCCCGCGGACATCGACTGCCTGATCACCAGTCACTCCACCACCCCGGCGCTGCCGGGCCTGGACATGGCCCTGGCCAACAGGCTTCCGCTCCGCAACGACGTGATGCTGCTGCCGGCCACGCAGTGGGCCTGCATCGCGGGGACCCGCTCCCTGGCGCTGGCGGCGGATCTGGTGGCCGCGGACCCCGACCGGGTGGTCCTCGTCGTCATAGCGGAGGCGCTCAGCACGACCTACCAGCCCGCGGACGACACCCTCGAGTCCCTGATCGTCCGGTTGCTGTTCGCGGACACCGCTGTCGCCGCGGTGGTCACCGGGCGCCCCAGGCCGGAGTCGGTGCTGCGGCTGGACGCCGCCTGGCACCACACCCTGCCCGGCACCCAGGACCTGCACCGCCTGGAGACGCGGGCGGACGGCACTCACTTCGTGATGGACCGGCGCGGGCCGCGCGCCGTACAGGAGACGGTCACCGCGATGTGGGAGTGGCTGCGGCTCCGGTACCAGGACGACCCCGACTCCTGGCATCCCGACGTGCTGCTCGCGCACCCCGGGGGGACCCGGGTGCTGGAGTACATGGAGCAGACGATGCCCGACACGTGGCCGTCGGGGCTGCTGGACTACAGCCGGGACAGCTACACGAGCGGCAACCGCGGAGGCGCCGCCGTGTTCGACATCCTGCGGCGGGCGTATGACGCCGGGCAGCAGAAGCCCGGCCATCGCGCCGTTCTGTACGCGGCGGCCCCGGGTCTCACCGCCACCGCCCTGGAAGGCGTGTGGCTGTAGCGCGATGCCGCTGCCCGGGCCGGCGCAGAGGACGTCCGTGCCCTCACCGCGTACCCTCCGGGCGTAGCCGGGTCACCCGGCGACCTCCGCCCAGACCACCTTCCCGGTGTCGGTCCACCGCACCCCCCACCGGGTGGTGAGCCGGTGCACGATGCTCAGACCACGGCCGCCGTCGGCGAGCAGGTCCACCCGCCTCACTCGCGGCCTGCCGTTGCCGGTGTCGCCGACCTCGCACAGCAGGCCGTGACCGGACCTGATCAGCCGAACGGTGACGGGACCGGTGGCGAAGCGCACCGCGTTCGTGACCAGCTCGCTGACCAGCAGCATCACGCGATACCGGGTGTCGTCCCTGGTGTGCCACTGCCTCAGCTGAGCGGAGACCTGTGCGCGGGCACAGGCGGGGGCGTCGTTGCGGGCGGGCAGCCGCCAGGTCGCCGTGTCCTCCTTGCGGTAGCCGATCATCCGTGCGAGGAGCAGGGTGACGTCGTCACGCTGGTGCGCGGGAGCCAGCGCGGAGGCGACGTGCCGTGCGGCCCGCTGCAGGGCGTCCCAGGGGTGCACCGTGGACACGGCGTCCGCCAGCCTGCTGATGCCCTCGTCGATCGACAGGGCGGGATCCTCCACCAGGCCGTCGGTGTAGAGGGCGAGAAGGGAGCCCTGGGGCGCGGCGAACGTGTACACGTCGAAGGGCTCCCGCAGAGCGAACTCGGCGCCCAGGCCGGGGTGAGGGCGGACCGGGAGCGGGCCCGCGTGCCCGTCCGGGGTGGCGAGGACCGGGGGGAGGTGGCCGGCGCTGGACAGGGCCACGTCGTGCCTGACCGGGTCGTAGAGGGCGATGCAGCAGGTCGACCCGAGGGCGCTGTAGCCGGCCGCCAGCCCTGCCTCCGCGTCGTCCAGCAACGACACGGTCTCGTCCAGGTGCTCCAGCACCTCGTCGGGCGCGAGCCCCGCGGACAGCAGCGCGCGGGCCTCCATGCTCAGCTGGCCCATGGTCGCCGCGGCTCCCAGGCCATGCCCGACGACGTCACCGACCACCAGCGCGGTACGTCCGTCAGGCAGCGGAAAGCTGTTCACCCAGTCGCCGCCGACGCCCGCACTGTCGGGGGTGGCGGGCTGGTAGACGCTGGCGATCTCGATCGTGGCGCCGCCGGTCCGCGGCAGGAGCCGGCGCTGCAACGCCAGCACCTGCGTGTGCTCGCGCTGGTGCTGGCGAGCCAGGTCGACGTGGTGGGCGGTCCTGGCCACCAGTTCCTGGAGGTCGAACAGCTCGCTGTCGCGGAAGGGGCAGTCCGCCCGCCGCCAGACCTCCGCCACACCCAGTACGACGGGCGGCGCGCCGTCCAGGACCAGGGGTATGCACGCCACACCCGCCGACCGGTCACCGGGCACCAGGGCACGCACGACCCGTGGGCTGCCGAGAACGCGCTCGACCGCCTCCCGGTCGGGTATGACGATGGTCTGCGGGGCGTCGTCCCGCAGCACCGCCTGCGCCAGCAGACGACTCGCCTCGCCGGGCAGGTCGTTGCCCGGAGTCACATATCCCTCGGGCCATGCCCGGCCCGGCACCAGCGCCGCCCGCCGCAGTCTGATGCGCCCCTGCGCCTTCCCGGGGACCCCCTCGCCCGTCCACACGGCGAAGTCGAGATCGACGGCGGCAACGTCTCCCCACGCAAGCAAGGACTCCGCCAGCGACTGCGCGGTCTCGCCGATGTCCAGTGAGGTGCCGATCGCGGTTTCGGCGGCGTAGAGGTGCAGCCGCCTGGCCATGGCGATCACGGAGACGGTCAGCCCCTCCTCGGGCGCCGCGGCGGGCAGGACGCTCATCGAGACCACGAGCTCCGACCCGTCGCCACGCCGCAGACGCTGGATACGGGCGACGTGCGCCTCTCCCGTCTCCACGACCTGCCGCAACCGCCGTGTGACCGTCGGTACGTCCCCGGGAGGCAGGAGATCGACGAATGGTTTCCCGGCCGCTGCGTCCAGACCAGCGAACACGGGGGCGTCCAGATTGCAGCGGGTGATGGTCAGGTCCTTGTCGAGGTTGACCGCTCCGAGGATCTGCTCCTGGCGGCCGGCTGCCGGGTTCTCGGAGGCCTGTGTGCGGGTGCCTGCCGCTCCGCCGCGCGGGATGTAACGCCCCAGGGCGCGACTGACCAGGTCGAACGCCGAGGAGGACGAGGGCGAGGGTGTGGAGTCCATGCGGCTCTCTCAGCAGTCCCCGGCGCGGTGCCGGGGCAGTGTGCGGACCCGTGCGGCGGGGCCCCGAGATCCCTGACCGCACACCTCATTGAATAACACGGGGGGCTGGTTCGCCCACACCTGCGCACTGCGCGGGCAGCGGTGCCACTTGCCGGCAAGCGGGTGCCCGGGACCCCTCCCCAGCTATGGCACTCAGTGCCATAGTGGAGAGGTGGACCCCTCGATCTCCGCAGGTACGTCGCAAGCCTGGTCGGCACTGGGTGCCGATGCCTCCCTGCTCGACCGGATCGTGTACGGCGGGCCGTCCGGTGGTCTGCCGGCCCAGCTGCCCGTCATGGAGCTGGCGCGGGCCACCGTCGCGGTGTGCTCGCTCGCGGCCGCCGAGCTCACTTCCGTACGCACGGGGCGACCTGTGCCGCTGGTGAGAGTCGACGACGAGTCGGTCGCGACGGCCTTCCTCAGCGACCGGCTGGTGCGGGTCGACGGGCGAGCCTGGTCGACCTTCGCGCCGTTGTCGCGGTTCTGGCGGGCGGCCGATGGATGGGTCCGCACGCACGCCAACTATCCGCACCACCGGGCCCGGCTGCTCTCCGCTCTCGGGGTGCCGGGGGACGCCGGCGACGAGGCGGTGAAAGCGGTGGCCGGGGAGATCGCCGGGCGTACCGCGCTGGAGGTGGAGGACACCGTGTACGCGGCGGGCGGTCTGGCCGTCGCGGCACACGGCCCGCAGGAGTGGGCCGAGAGCGAGCAGGGAGTCCTGGTCGCGGGGCAGCCGTTGCTCACGACGGCGCGCGTCGGCGACGCCCCGGACCGGGTGCTCGGTGACGCCGCACTGCCGTGTACGGGGCTGCGCGTCCTGGATCTGACCCGGGTGCTCGCCGGGCCGGTCGCCACCCGAACGCTCGCGCTGCTCGGCGCGGACGTGCTGCGGATCGACGCTCCACAGCTGCCGGAGATCGAGGAGGCCCACCATGACACGGGGATGGGGAAGCGCTCGGCCACGGTGGACCTGGGCGACCGCACCGGGCGCCGCGTCTTCGAGGAGCTGCTCGACGAGGCGGACGTGGTGGTCACCGGTTACCGGCCGGGCGCGCTGGACCGCTTCGGGCTCGCGCCCGAGGCGCTCGCCGGGCGCCGACCGGGCCTTGTGATCGCCCAGCTGTCGGCGTGGGGCTCCTACGGGCCGTGGCACGGGCGGCGCGGCTTCGACAGCCTGGTCCAGGCGGCCACCGGCATCGCGCAGCTGGAGGGCTCGCCGGATTCGCCCGGCGCGTTGCCCGCCCAGGCTCTCGACCACGGCACGGGGTATCTGCTGGCGGCCGGGGTACTGCGCGCGCTCACCGAGCAGCACCGCACAGGTGGCACCCGTCTGGTCCGCCTGGCCCTCGCGCAGACTGCGCACTGGCTGATCCACGACCTGGCCCCCGCTCCGGGCGAGGAAGACGGCTTCGACGCGGAGCGTCGGCTGACCGAGACCGACAGCCCCATGGGCCGGCTGCGGCACGCGCTGCCACCGGTGTCGTACGAGGGAGGACCGGTGAACTGGGCACGCCCCTCGGGTCGGTGGGGCACGGACGCCCCGGTCTGGAGCGGCACCTGACGGCGGCGCGCCTGGCCTTGTACGGCGAGGAGCAGCGGATGGTGTTCGCAGCCAACACGTTGCGGGCCTTCGCGCGGATGCCGGCCTCGAGCACTCAGGAGTCCGAGTGGTGTGCTCGGCACGCTGCCGCTGGTGCCGTTGGGCACAGGGCGAGCGCTGCTCGACATCGCGGTGGCGGTGCTGCTCCTGGTGGTTGCGGGCATGATCGCACCGTTGCGGCCGGTCCCGGCGGAGCACGGCACCTGACGGCTCTCCCCTCGTGCTCGGCGGACGCCGCGTCGGCGATGAGGACAACGGCGACCGCGCCGGCCGCCTGGTCGCGGGGCCGCAGTTCGCGCTCCCGGAGCCGCGTCGGCAAGGATGGGCCCATGACCGAAATCCGCACACCGCGCCTTGTCCTGCGCCGATGGCTCGATGACGACCTCGTCCCCCTGTCGGAGATCCACGCCGACCCCGTGGTGATGCAGGGCATCGGCGACGGCAGGCCGCGCTCCCTGGAGCAGACCGCCGAGGACATCGAGGCGTGGGAGGAGGAGTGGGACGAGGAGGGGTTCGGGATGTTCGCGGTCGAGCTCCTGGGCTCCGGTGAGTTGGCGGGTGCCGTCGGCCTGTCGGTGGCCGACGCTCCGGCCGAGATCGCCGGCCGGGTGGCGATCGGCTGGCGGCTCGGGCGGGTGTTCTGGGGGCAGGGATACGCCTCCGAAGCGGCGCACGCCACGCTGGAGTTCGCCCTTCAGGACCGCGGCCTCGATCACGTGGCCGCCGTGTGCCGAGCAGGCGACAGGGCCTCCAGGAACGTGCTCGACAAACTCGGCATGGAGGCGGAAGGCACCGCACAACACCCGCTCCACGGCCACGACCTGGCGGTGTACGGCATCGACCTCACGCAGTACCAGGAGTAGCGCCGCCGGGGCGCCGCCCAGAGGGCTTCGAGCACCGCACGGCCGCGTCGAGGACGGGCCCGAGTTCCCGCGCCACGGTCGTCAGGGCCCGGACGTCCCGTTCGGCCCGGGCCAGAAGGATCGCCCCCTCCAGAGTGCTGATCATGAGCGTGGCGAGTGCGCCGGCCCGTTCCTCGGGCACGCCCATGCCGGTCAGGGCCTGGGCGACCGCACCGGTCCAGGTGGCGAAGGCGGCGGATGCGGCCTCCCGCGTGGAGGAGACCGACTCCGCGCAGTCCACCGTGGCGGCCGCCACCGGGCAGCCGCCCGCGAAGCCGGCAGCCTCGTACTCGTCCGTCCACTGACGCACCATCGCGGCGAACAGCCTGCTGGGCGTCGGCTCGGGCAGCGCGGCCAGGAAACGGGCGACCCGGTCTGCCGCGTATCCGCCCGCCCAGCCCACTGCCTCGTCGACCAGCTGCGTCTTGCCGCCGGGAAAGTAGTGCTGGAGCGAGCCGCGTGGCGCTTCGGCGTCGACGGCCACCTCGCGCATGCCGGTGGAGGCGACTCCCTCGCGCCGGATGAGCTGGGCCGCGCTGAAGACCATCCGCTCGCGCGGTCCCCGCTCGGCCTTCGCCATCGTCGACCTCCAGCACCCATGTCGCTCGACTGTCCCGTGCTCCACCCTATGACCGCCGTCATAACCGCGGCTACTATGACGGCTGTCATAGTCGAGGGGGACGGCGGCGGCTCGGCCTCCGCACGAGCCGGAGAAGGCGGTGCGTCATGTACGTCGGTTTCATCGGTCTGGGAGTCATGGGGCAGCCCATGGCGCTGAACCTCGCTCGTGCCGGGACACAACTCGTGGTCTGGAACCGCACCCCCGAGCGCTGCGCACCGCCGCACGCCGCCGGCGCCGAGGTGGCGGCGGGCCCGGCCGACGTCTTTCGTCGGGCGGCCACCGTGTTCCTCATGCTGTCCGACGAGACGGCCGTGGACGCGGTGCTGAGGCGCGGCACCCCGGACTTCGCCCGGCGGGTCGCCGGCCGTACCGTCGTCCACATGGGCACGACCTCGGCCGAGTACTCCAGCAGCCTCCAGGACGACATCCGTGCCGCGGGCGGGCGTTACGTCGAGGCCCCGGTCTCCGGAAGCCGCGTCCCCGCCGAGCGGGGGGAACTGGTGGGGATGCTGGCGGGCGACGACGACGCCATGGCGGCCGTACGGCCCCTGCTGGCCCCGGTGTGCCGGGAGACGTTCGTGTGCGGGGCCGTCCCGGGCGCGCTGCTGCTGAAGTTCTCGGTGAACCTGTTCCTGATCACCGTGGTCACGGGACTCGCCGAGGCGTTCCACTTCGCCGAGCGCCACGGGCTCGATCAGCGCCTTCTCCGGGACGTCCTGGACGCGGGTCCCATGGCCAGCGCCGTCTCCCGGGTCAAGGCGCCGAAACTGCTGGAGCGCGACTTCTCGGTCCAGGCAGCCGCCGCGGACGTGCTGAAGAACAACCGCCTGATCGCCGAGGCCGCCCGCGGGGCCGACCTGGCGTCCCCGCTCCTCGACGTGTGCCACGCCCTCTACGACGAGGCCGTTCAGCAGGGGCACGGCGGCGAGGACATGGTGGCCGTCCTGCACGCCCTGGAGGCCCGGACCGCCGGCGCACCCGTCTCCGCGGACCGCATCGCCGACATGTCCCGGTAGACGTGGTCGAACGGGGTCGGTGGGCGCCTCGTCGTCCCAGCAGGCGTGCCCGTTCCGTCTTCAGGGCAGCTACGGCCGGCATCTCTCGGTGGTTCCGTTTCCCAGCACCAATGAGCTCATGAAGGGCGCTGCTACCGAGGTGCCCGCACGGGTGAGCGATGAGTTCGGGCGGCGGACCGAGTCTGCCCTGGTATGACGCGCATCATCGCTGACATCTCCATCTCCCTCGACGGCTTCGTCACCGGGCCCGGCCCCGGCCCGGACAACGGTCTGGGCACGGGCGGCGAGGCCCTGCACACCTGGGCGTTCTCCGACGACCCCGACGACCGCCGGATCCTGCGCGAGGCGACGGCCCGCTCGGGCGCCGTCGTCCTCGGCCGCCGTCTCTTCGACCTGGTCGACGGGCCGAAAGGCTGGGACGACACGACCGGCTACGGCGCCGGCGAGGTCGGCAAGCCCGCGTTCGTCGTCGTGACGAGCGCGCCGCCGGATTCGGTGCGGCTCACCGACCTCGACTGGACGTTCGTCACCACCGGTCTGCCCGACGCCGTCGCCGCCGCGCGCGAGCGAGCCGAGGCGGCGTCGTCGGCCTGCGGCGAGGACCTCGACGTGGTCCTCATGGGCGGCGGCGCCACGATCGGCTCGGCGCTCGACGCAGGGCTGGTCGACGTGCTGTCGTTGCACCTCGCGCCGGTCGTGCTGGGCGCCGGGACCCCACTGTTCACCGGCGGAGCACCGCGCACGCTGGTGCGGCGGAGTGTGACCGCGACATCGACCGCGACGCACCTGACCTACGACGTCCTCGGGTGATCCGACGAGCACCGTCGACGCCATGCCGCGCCACTCATCCTGCTCGCGGGTTCTCGACGCGAGGCGATGTTCGCGGCCGGATGATCACGCTCGCATCCCGAACAAGAAGCGCGTCACACGCGTCCGGCGCACCAGCAGTTCGTACGCGGTCAGTGTCAGGACGAGGGAGATCGTCACCAGCACCACGTACTCGACCGGGATCGGCAGCGACCACCCCACCACGAAGTAGGCGACGGCGACGACGATCGGCTGGTGGAGGACGTACAACGGCAGTACGGCGGCGGCGACATAGCCGTAGGCACGCTGACGCTGCGATCGGGTCGGTGTCGTCACAGGTCGCTGAGGCAGCTGTCGGCGGGGACGGTCGAGGAGGCCGGGGATGGCGACCACCAGACACCAGCCGGCCGCCCCGAAGAGGGCACGCGAAACGACGGCCAGGGGGGTCGTCTGCGTGAAGGGGTCCTCGGCCGTGGTGAAGCCGGGGGCCGCTGCCATGAACAGCAGCACGCCGAGCCAGGCCGCCGCACGTGCCTCGCGACGCATGCCGGTGCGAAAGCGAGCGTCGGCGGCGAGGGCGAAGCCGGCGGCGAAGAAGAGCAGGTACGCCCAGCGGTGCCAGCCCGCATACCCCTCCTCCATGCCGACGAAGGCACAGATCGCGGCGAAGACGAGGCCCGGGAGGAGCAGGACGCCTCGCCGGTGCAGGGCCACAGCCGCCACGCGATGTACGGCACGTCGGACAGGCGCACCCGGCAGCCGGCGGCGGAGGAAGGCCAGCAGGAGAGAGAACGTCAGGAGGAGCACGACGAACCACAGGTGGCCGGTCTCGAAGTGCTCCCCCTGGATCAAGAAGGGGAACTCGTCGAGCTCCACGTGGACATCGAAGAAGTGAGGCAGGAAGTGCAGGTACGACTCGTCGTAGCCGGGGTCGGACGAGCGTTGCCGGATCCACTGCGGCAACGGGTTCAGGAGGAGCGTCCCGAGGAGCAAGGGGACTCCCAGCCGTAGCAGACGCTCTTCGACGAAGGCGCTCTCGCCGCGCCGCTCAAGCGAATGCCACGCCCCCAGGCCGGAGATCAGGAACAGGAGCGGCATCGCCCAGACCACTCCGAACCCGGCGATGACGGTGACGACTTCGGTGGTCTCGGAGTTCGTGACGTAGAAGTCGCCCTCCGTCGCGAACACCAGGGCCGAGTGGAAGAAGATCAGTCCGACGACCACCAGCACGCGTATCGCGTCCAGTTCGGGCCGCCGGTCCGACACTTCCGGCTGTGGTGGTTCCGTAGGCGCCGCCATGCCGCGTCCTCCCCCGACTCGCCCGCGTGGCACCCATGGTGGCGGGGTCGGCTGTCGAGGACCATACCCAGGCGCTCCCCCTCGCGCCTGGCGCCGCCGTTCCGGGAGATCAGGCGTGGGACAGGGCGAACGAGACCAGGAAGCCGCTGACCGTGACCAGGCCGATCGCCAAGTGAGCTTCCTGGAACGCCTCGGGGATCATCGTGTCGGCGATCATGGCCAGGATCGCGCCGGCGGCCACGGCCGTCACTCCCGCGATCACGGTGGGCGAGAAACTCCCGAGGACCGCGTATCCGAGGACCGCCGATACCGTGCTCGCGACCGCGATGGCGCCCCATACCGCGAAGACGTACCCCTTGCCGCGCCCGGACTTCTTCATCCCTGCCGAGCTGGACAGGCCCTCCGGGATGTTGCTGATGAACACCGCCGCTACCGTCACGAGGCTGACCGTCCCTCCGTCGAGCAGGCTCACGCCGATCACCGCCGACTCGGGTACTCCGTCCAGCAGCGCACCCAGCGCCAGAGCCAGGCCCGAACCGCTCTGCTCCGCCTCCGACGGCTGTGCCTGCCCGGTGTCATGGCCCGATCGCTTGCGATGGCGAGCGCCACGCCGAGCCAGCCACAGGTTGCCCGCCGTGTAGGCCACCGCTCCGGCCAGTGTCCCCACAGCCGCCGGGCCCAGCCCACCCTGCTCGTAGGCTTCGCCGACCAGCTCGAAGGAGACGGCCGACAGAAGCACACCGGCACCGAAGGCCATCACCAGCGCGATGACCTTCTGCGGCACGCGCACCCCATAGCCGAACGCCGCTCCCAGCAGGAGAGCACTTCCTGCCAGCAACCCCCAACCACCTGCTTGAATCACCTCGGACATGCCGCGCCGTGTACCCACGCGAGCGTGATCGGCACCTTCGACGTCCGGTGGCTCTGCACACGTACTCGACGTCTGATTGGCTGTCAGCCGTCTGTTCATGGGTGGTGAACGACATTAAGGTGAGCGACCTTCACGTTCTGGGGAGGTCTCGTGAACGGGCTCCGCGCGGTCATCGTCTGCCTTGTGATCGCGTGTGCCGCGGTGGTGTCGCCGGCCGCGGCCGTGACGCGGGGCTGGTCGGCGCTGCCGGTGCCGGCGGCGGCCCCGCCGGTGGCCGTGTCCGACCTCGCCGCCCGTGGGCCGGGCGAGGCGTGGGCGACCGGGTACGAGCACACTCCCGATGAACTGCGGCCGGTGTTGTACCGGTGGGACGGCACGGTGTGGAGCCGGGACACGACCTTCCCCGGCGCCGGTGAGCCGGGACGGCTCGGCAAGGTCCGGTTCGTCGGCGAGGAGATGTGGGTCTTCCGCAACAGCGCGGGGACAGGTGAGATCCTGCGCCGGTCGGCGGGAGGGTGGAGCACCGTCCCGCTGCCGCAGACCCTGTGGACGTACCAGGACTTCGCCGCGGTCCCGGGTGCCGCCTGGGTGGTGGGTGAGGACGACACCGGGCTGAAGGTGCTGCACCACGACGGTTCCGGCTGGACCACGCAGTCCACACCGGACGGTGTGCTGTACGTGATGGGGATCTCCGCGCGTACCGCCGACGACGCCTGGGCCTGGGCGGACACCAGTGCCGGGACCGCCGTCCTGCGCTGGAACGGCACGGCGTGGCGGGACGCGAAGGTGCCGCTGCCGCCGAACGGCAACGTGCACACGATCCTGCTCGAACCGTCCGGCCGGGTCACGATCGGCGGCAGCCGGTACACCGACGGCGTGACCCGCACCTACCTGATGACGTGGAACGGGGCGGCCTGGCGCACGACGTACCCGCCGCTGGGCGACACCTACACCGAGGCCATGGTGCGCGGCCCGGACGGCGCGCTGTGGCTGCCGGTGCGCAGCGACCGGGCGTTCCGGTCGAAGTACGCGCGGGTG
Organism: Streptomyces sp. NPDC093598; assembly: GCF_044764825.1. Taxonomy (NCBI): domain Bacteria; kingdom Bacillati; phylum Actinomycetota; class Actinomycetes; order Kitasatosporales; family Streptomycetaceae; genus Streptomyces; species Streptomyces sp. NPDC093598. The sequence goes on from NZ_JBIWIV010000012.1 coordinate 82,617, forward strand.
GCCCTGGACGGCCTCCGCACCACCTTCTCCTACGGCCCGGAACGCACGAACGCGATCGACGTCAAGCCGCGTGCGCTGGCGAGGGCCGGGTCCTCACTGCTGTCCTTCGGGACCGTCGAGATCTACGGCTCGAAACCGAACCTGATGAGCGAGCGGCTGGGAGGCTGACCATGGCACGCCGACTTCTCGTCGCGGTCCTCGCCGTCGCCATGACCGTCATGGCGAACTTGAGCTCGGCCGTGGCGGACACGCGGTCCTGGCAGCACGTTCCGGTCCCGGCGCAGGTACGACCACAGGCCGGGCTGAACGAGACCGTGGCGTTCGGGCCGGACCGGGCCTGGGCGGTGGGCGCCGACGCCGTCGGCCGGGAGGCGCCGGGCTTCCCGCTGGTGCTGCGCTGGGACGGAACCGCGTGGCATCGCCAGAGTCTGCCCGGGATCGGCTGGCAGGGAGAGCTGCTGTCCGTCGCCGCGACCTCACCGACCGCGGTCTGGGCGGTCGGCCGCGACTCGGCGGGCGGCACCCGCCTGCTCCGCTTCGACGGCTCCTGGCACGAGAGCCGTGCGCCGCGTGGTGTCGTGCTGACCCAGGTCGTCGCCGGTGGCGGGGAGACCTGGCTGATCGGTTCGCGGGACGGCGTGCAGGTTCTCCTGCGCCGGGACGGGCACGGCTGGCGGGACGTACCGGTGCCGCCGGGCTCCGTGTACGGCCTGCACATCCGGGCGGCCGACGACGTCTGGGCCGCGGGCGGCACCGACGCGGGCGCGGCCGTGTCGCATTGGGACGGGCAGGCGTGGCAGCAGACGATCGTGCACGGGTTCCCGCGGGCGGCCGTGGGCAGTGTGCTCGCGGTCTCGCCGACGGAGGTGTGGGCGGGTGGCACCAGCGGGTTCATCGGCGGCCCGGCGGGCAAGCCGATCCCGCCCCTGCTCGTCCGTTTCGACGGGCAGACGTGGAGCCGGGTGACCATGCCCACCGCCTTCGGCTCGGTCACCTCGCTCGCGCCCGGCACGTCCGGCGGGTTGGCCTGGGTGTCGGTGGCCCGCTCGCAGAAGTGGGGTCCGCCGGGAAGTTCTCCGCCGCTTGTCCCGGGGCCGGATTTCCTTGCCTGGGACGGTCAGTCGTTCACCGAGTACAGCGAACCGGCGGTGGCCGGGGAGGGTGACTCCTCGGTGCTGCGGCTCGCGCCGGTGCCGGGCACGGAGACGGTGTGGTCGGTCGGCCGCGCGGGCGGCCCCGAGGGCACCTTCGCCCCGCGCATCCTGAAGTTCGGCTGAGGATGTGCGGGCGCGGAGCCTCAGCGCCGCCGAGCGGACGATCGACAGGCTGGACCGGTTCGGAACGAGTCCGCTTCTCAGTGGCGGACCCGACAGGCCCCCGGGCAGTCGGGCTCACCGCCCGGTATCCCGACCCGGTCGACGCATGTCGTGACCGCCCGTACCGCGTTGCGCTTCAAGCTCCGCTCGACGTACCGGATACGCAGCCCGAACGGCAGAAGGAGCAGCCCGATACCGATCAGTCCCGTCATTCCCCCACCGGTGAGGTCGGGCTGTGCGTGCTGAGACCCGGATTCACGAGGTCCGTGAGGTGAGGTACTCCTTGACGCCTGGTGCGGTGTGGGCGTCTTCCACGTTCACCGCGGCTCCCACCGCCTTGGCGTCCGGCTTGTGCACATAGGTCGAGGTGCTCGCCGGCTGTGCCTTGTCGGAGAAGTTCTGTGCGGTGCCGAGGCCGACGTCGACGCTGGACTGGGAGCGGTGGGCCTTGACCACGTCCTCGCGGGTGAGGCTGCCGCTCTCGCAGGCCTTCTTCAGGCCGGTGCCCATCAGCTGAGCGGCGTTGTAGCCGGAGAGCACGCCGGAGTCGACCAGGGAGTCCGGGTACTTGTTCTTGTAGGAGGCGACCATCTTGCGCACCCCGGCCAGGTCGGAGCTGACCGCGGGCGCGGCGCTGACCACGTTGAGCATGGCGGTGAGGGCGGGTGCGGCCGGTGTCTTCATCAGCTGTGGGGCGTAGCCGGGGGCGCTGCTGACGACGGGCACCTTCAGGCCGCGGGAGGCCGCGACCCCGACCAGCGAGGCGGTCTGGGCCGGTCCCGCGCTGATCAGGATCGCCTTGACGCCCTCCTTGCGCAGGGCCGAGACCTGTGCGGACAGGTCGGTGTCCGTCGCCTTGATCTTCTGACCGGCAATCTTGAGCCCCGCCTTCTTCGCGGCCCATTGCGAGCCCTCCAGCGCGTTCGCGCCGTAGTCGCCCTCGAAGTAGACGTGGCCGATCGTGTCTCCCTCGGCCAGACCCTTGGTGCGGGTGAGGAAGTCGACCGCGGCGATCATGTCGATGTCGTAGGTGGTGCCCAGGACCTGAACGGAGTCCCGGTCGAGCAGGGAGGCGGCCCAGGCCTGCGGGAAGGTGAGCACCTTGTCCCGCTCGATGTCGTCGAGCAGCGCGGCCATCACGGGCGAGCCGATGACCTGGGGCAGCGCCACCACGTCCGCGGAGAGGTCGGCGTAGGCGGTGACGGCCTTCTGGACGTCGTAGCCGTGGTCCTTGACGACGATCTCGATGCGCCGGTCGCAGATGCCGCCGCGGGCGTTGACCTCGTCCGCCCACATCTGCTGGGCCTGCACGATGCTCTTGCCGAGGGTGGCGTAGGGGCCGGTGAGGTCGGTCAGGGCGCCGAGTCTGATGGTCTTCTCGGTCACTCCGGGCCCGGTCTTGACGCCGTCGGAGCCGTTGCCGGTGCTTTTGGAGGAGTTCGCCTTGGAGCTGCATCCGGTGGCGGTGAGCAGCAGGGCCGCGAGGGCGGTGGCCAGGAGCGTCCTGGGGAGTGCGCGGTGCGTGTGGTGCGTGGGCTTCACGGGGTGGGCTCCTTGGCTCGTGCGGCTGACGCGGGTGAGGGTGTGGGCGAGGTGCTGGGTGGGGGCGATGAGGCGGTTCGACTCCGGCGCAGGCGGGCGCGCAGGCGGCGGACCAGGCCGTGCAGGCCGTCGGGGGCGAAGAGCAGGATCAGGACGATCGCCGCTCCGTAGAGGTAGCGGGCGGCCTCGGTGGGGCCGACCGTGCCGTCGGTGGTGCCGGGGGCGGCCACGAGGGGCAGTTGGTCGGCGTAGCGGGTCATCAGCAGGGGCAGCGCCGTGACGAAAACGGCGCCTGCGGTGGCTCCGGCCACCGAACCGAGTCCGCCGATGACGATCATGGCGAGGTAGTCGACCGAGAGCACGAGGCCGAAGTAGTCGGGTACCACGCGGCGGAAGGAGAGGGCGATCATCACCCCTGCGAGGCCGGCGTACATCGACGAGACGACGAAGGCCGCCGAGCGGTAGCGGGAGACGTCCACGCCCATCACCGCGGCCGCGGTCTCGCTGTCGCGCAGCGCCACCAGGGCGCGCCCGGGACGGCCCCGGAGCAGTCCGCGGGCGGTGAACCAGGTGACGGCGAACAGTGCGAGTCCCAGGTACCACAGCCGTTCCTCGGCGCCGAACGGCACGCCCAGCAGGGTCAGTTCGGAGTCCGCGGAGAAGGAGAAGCCGCCCAGCTCAAGCGGCGGCACCGAGCGGCCGTTGAATCCGCCGGTGACGGAATCCGCGGTGAGCAGGACGTGATGCCCGAGGAAGACCAGGGCCAGGGTGGCCACGCCCAGGTAGATGCCGCGTACCCGTCCGGCGACGGGGCTGAAGAGTCCGCCGGCCGCCCCGGCGAGCAGGACCGCGAGTACGGCGGCCACGGCGGTCGGCAGACCGGGCCCGGGCTCACCGGCCAGCCAGACGTAGCCGTAGGCGCCCACGGCCAGGAAGAAGGCGTGGCCGAGGGAGAGTTGGCCGGCTGTGCCGGACAGCAGGCCGAGGCCCACCGCGCCGACGGCCGCCGCCATCGAGAACAGGCCGATGCGCAGCCAGAACGCGTCGAGGTAGAAGGGCAGCGCGCACAGGAGGGTGACGACCGCGAGGGTCCGGCCCAGGCGGACGGCGCGGGTGCGGGAGAGTCGCTCAGACACGGACCGCCGCCTTCGCGCCGAACAGCCCGGTGGGCCTGACCAGCAGCACCAGCACCATCACCGCGTAGGGGGCGACGTCGCCGAACCCCTCGCCGAGGACGTGCAGATCGGACTGGTAGCCCGCGACGAGCGCCTCGGTCATGCCGATGAGCAGGCTGCCCGCGAGGGCGCCGGGCGGTGAGGCCATCCCGCCGAGGATCGCCGCCGGGAACGCCTTCAGGGCGATCTGCCCCGTGGTGCGTTCCAGGCCGGGTGCGGGGAACGCGGCGAGGAAGACCGCCGCCAGGGCGGCCAGCGCACCGGCCAGGCACCAGGCGAGCATGCGGATCCGCGCCAGTGGTACGCCCATCAGGGAGGCCGCCTCGACGTCCTCGGCGGCGGCACGCAGCGACAGGCCCCAGGAGGTGTACCGGAACAGGGCGAAGACACCGGCGATGACGACGCCGGAGACCACGATCGCGGCGATCCGGCTGTCCGCGACGGTCACCGGCCCGAGCCCGCTGACCGAGTCGCCCCAGGGATCGCCGAGCGAGAGCAGGTCGCCGCCGATACGCCGCGACAGGTCGGTGAGGATGAGGATGTCGACGCCGATGGTGACGATGGTCTGCACATGGGCGCCGTGCGGGTCCGCGCCGCCGGCTTGGAGCAGGAAGCGGTCCATGGCACCGGCAGCGGCCGCGGTCGCCAGTACGGCCACGGCGAGGGCCCCGGCGAAGCCGAGGTCGTCGTGGAGTACGGCGGTGAGGTAGCCGCCGAGCAGGAGCAGGGAGCCGTGGGCGAAGTTCATGACGCCGGAGGCCTTGAAGATGATGACGAAGCCGAGGGCGACCAGGGCGTAGACCGCGCCGAGGGCGAGGCCGTTGAAGACGTTGTCCAGGAGGGTGGTCATGCTGCCGCGTCCTCCGCTTCGGAGCCGGTGCCGAGGTAGGCGCGCAGCACTTCGGGGTCGCGACGGACCTCGTCCGGGGTGCCGTGGGCTATGGCGCGGCCGAAGTCGAGGACCGTGACCTCGTCGGCGAGCCGCATCACCAGCCCCATGTCGTGTTCCACCAGCACGACGGTCAGGCCGAGTTCGGCTCGTACGGCGTGCACGACCTCCACCGTGCGGGCGCGTTCGGCCGCGTTCATCCCGGCGACCGGCTCGTCCAGCAGCAGGACGCTCGGCTCCAGGCACAGGGCGCGGGCGAACTCCACGCGCTTGCGGTCCCCGTAGGAGAGCAGGGCGACGGGACTGTCGAAGTGCGCTGCCAGGCCGGTCAGTTCGGCGATCTCGCGGGCCCGGCCGAGGTGTTCGCGTTGTTCGCGCCGGGCGTGCGGCAGACGCAGCGCGGCGGCGGCGAACCCGGCCCGGGTCAGTGCGTGGCGGCCGAGCATCAGGTTGTCGGCGACCGTGCCCTGGGTGGTGACGATGTTCTGGAAGGTGCGGGCGACGCCGAGTGCGGCGATGCGGTGCGGGGCGAGCCGGGTCAGGTCGGCGTCGCCGAGCCGTACGGTGCCCGTGGCCGGGCGGCACAGGCCCGACAGCACGTTGAAGCAGGTGGACTTGCCCGCGCCGTTGGGTCCGATGAGTGCGTGGACGGAGCCCGCGGCGACGGTGAAGGACACCGCGTCGAGGGCGGTGAGCCCGGCGAACCGGACGGTCACGTCCGTCACGGCCAGTTCGGGTGGTGCGGTGGTGCGGACGCTCACGCGGCTCCCTGCCCCTCGGTGGTTCCGGCTCTCTGCGCGGACTCGGTGCCTTCTTCGGTGGTCTCGCCCAGGTAGAGCCGCTTCACGGCGTCGGTGCGGGCGAGTTCGTCGGCGGGCCCGGAGAGCCGGACCTCACCGACCTCGAGAACGTGGGCGGTGTCGGCGAGGGACAGCGCCATGCCCGCGTTCTGCTCGACGAGCAGGACGGCGGTGCCCTGGGCGTTGATCTCGCGGACGACCTCGGCGATCCGGTAGACCATCTGCGGGGCGAGGCCCAGCGAAGGCTCGTCGAGCAGGAGCAGGCGTGGCGCGGCCATGAGGGCCCGTCCGATGGCGAGCATCTGCTGTTCGCCGCCGGAGAGCAGTCCCGCTGCCTGCCGGGTGCGTTCGGCGAGGCGCGGGAAGAGCGTGAAGACGCGGTCCCGGGCCTCGGCGACCTGGTCCGGGCGGCGCCGTCCGAGGCCGAGGCCGCCGGAGCGCAGGTTCTCGTCGACGGTGAGTCCGGCGAAGACCCGGCGTCCCTCGGGTACCTGGACGACTCCGGCGCGTACCGCGGCCACCGGGTCGCGCCCGTCGAGTTCCGTGACGCCGTAGCGGATACGGCCGGCCGTGACCGCGCCGCGGTGCAGGCGCAGGGTGCCCGACACCGCCCGCAGCAGGGTCGTCTTGCCGGCGCCGTTGGCGCCGAGCAGGGCGACGACCGTGCCGTGCGGGACGGTCAGGGACACGGAGCGAAGGGCGGACAGGGCGCGGCCGTAGGTCACGTCGAGGCCCTCGACGTACAGGGCGGCCTCTTCGTCCGGTGGTGCTTCGGGCATCACGGCTCCTCGGATCCGTGCCGTCGGGCACGGGTGCTTCGGGGGAAGGGCAGCTCACGACAGCACGGGCGCGGGTGTGCGGTACAGGTGTTCGGGCCGGGTGGCTGCGCGGTCCCAACGCGGGTCGGCGGCGATTGTGCGGCTGCCCAGGGAAGGGCCGGTCGGTGGCGGCGCCGCCCGGTTGCGGGCGCGCCGGAAGCCGCGGAGGCACGGGGACGTACGAGGGCGTGCGCCGGGTGGGCGGATGCGGGATGTCCGGTCAGCCGCGGAGGCACGGGAACGTACGAGGGCGTGCGCCGGGTCGGCGGATGCGGGATGTCCGGTCAGCCGCGCAGCAGCCGGCGTGCCGTCAGGGCGAGGCTGATCTCCACCACGTCGTGCGGGCGCGCCAGGGAGCGGCCGATGAGCTGCTCGCAGCGGCGCAGCCGGTTCAGGACGGTGTTGCGGTGGCAGTACAGCCGTTCACCCGCCCGCTGGGCGGACCCCTCGCAGGCCAACCAGGCGACGAGGGTGTCCAGCAGAACGTCCCGGTCGGCCGGCTCCAGCCGCAGCAGGGGGCCGAGCACCCGCTCGGTGAGGGTCGCGCCCAGGTCCGGACAGGAGACGACCAGCGCCTCGGGCAGGTGCTCGGTGAGCCGGATCGTGCCGCCCTCGGGCGGGCAGATGCTCAGGGCCAGGTCGGCCAGGCGCCGTGCGTCGCCGACGGCGGCCAGCCCCGCCACGGCGCCGCCGACGCCGATCCGGCACCCGGCCGGGCCGTCCGTGGGCAGGGCCGACGCCACCACGGAGTCGCGGTCGGCCTCCCCGTCCCCCTCGTCGCCGACCAGGACGATGCCGTAGTCGACCTCCACTCCTGTGTGCCAGTAGGCGCTGCCGCCGGGCGGGGGGTCCTGCGGCCGGCCGCCGGCGACCGCGACGACGACGTACCGGCCGTGCTCCGGCAGGCGCAGTCGCTCGGCGGTCTCCGGAAGGTCGGCGATCCGGCTCGTGCCGTCGAGGAGGGCCGCCGCCAGCAGCCGCACCCGGTTCTCCCGACGCCAGGCCAGCTGCCGCTCGGCCTGCCGGTAGGCGTCCGCCACGAGGGTGCAGTGCTCGTCGACGAAGTTCCACACGTCGGTGGCCACGTGCACGAGGAGCCGGATGTCCTCGGGTTCCGAGCGGGTGGTCTCCTCGACCAGCCGCTGCCACACCAGGGACCCGCCCAGCCGGAACGCGTGCAGCAGCGCGTCCAGCGGCAGCCCCTGCTCGGCCCGGGCGACGCCGATCCGCCAGGTGCAGCGGTGGGCGGCCTCACGGGTGCCGCGCGGGTCGAGCAGCGAGGTCACGCTGTGCCGCAGCGAGCGGTACACCTCCTGCCAGGTGGCGGCATGGTCGTTCTCCAGCGCGGTGCGGTACGCCGGTTCCTGCTCGCGCAGGACCGCCAGCAGCCGGTCGGTCAGGTCCGGCAGGTCGTCGAGCAGGACCCGGGCCGCACGGTGCAGCACGCGCAGCGCGTCGGCGTCGATCAGCGACCGGATCCTTCGTGTCCGCGGCCGCGGAACGGGGGTCGGCCCGGCGCGGAACGTCGTGCGTGTGCGTGCGGCAGGATGCATCGCGGTCCTCCCCCAACTTCGGCCTTCCGGCAGCGCCCGGCGCGGGCCGGGCTCGGCGGCGTCCGGCGGGTGCGCTGCGCGTACGGCCGTCGTCACCCGGTATTCCTGCCTCGAAGAATGACATACCGTCCGGTCGGTCCCCAGAGTCCTGCGGCATTCTTCTCGCTGTGCGGTGGGGTCGCAGCGAGCGGGCCGGGGGCTCAGCGGCTCTCCTGGTCGACCAGGCGGGCCAGCTCGATGCGGGAGCGCACGCCGAGCGCGGCGAAGACATTGCGCAGGTGGTAGTCGACCGTGCGAGTGCTGACGGCCAGCCGCTGGGCCACCTCCCGGTTGGTGGCGCCCTCGGCCACATGGCGTGCGATCCGTAGCTGCTGCGGGGTCAGCCGCGACAGTCCGGCGGTCGGCTCCGTGCCGGGCGCGGCCCCGTTGGCGCGCAGCTCGCCCCGCGTCTGGTCGGCCCAGGCGCCGGCGCCGCAGCGTTCGAAGGCGACCAGGGCGGCTCCGAGCCTGCCACGGGCCTCCCGCAGCCGACGGCGCCGCCGCAGCCACCGGCCGTACAGGAGCTCCGTGCGGGCACGTTCGAAGTCGCCGCCCGACTCGTCGTGCAGGGCGAGCGCCCGCAGGTAGAGGTCGTTCGCTTCGCTGTCCTCAGCGGCCAGCAGGGCACGGCAGCGCGCGAGTTGGGCGGGCGCGTGTGGATCGGTGCCGAAGGCCGCCCACTGGACGAGATCCGCGACGACCCGCCGCGCGTCCTCCGGCTGCCCGGCGAGCACCGCGGCCTCCACGAAGCAGGGCACGGCGAGCATCCACACGGCGAAGTGACCGCGCCGGGGGCCGGGCCCGACGAGCGGGCCGAGCCGGTCGGCGGCGTCCAGGGGGCGGCCGCGGGCCAGGTCGGCGCGGGCGGTGGCCCACTCGGCCAGGGCCGCCGCCTGGGCCAGGCCGTGGCGACGGGCGGTGCCCAGGGCGGCCGAGGCGTGACCGGCGACCGCGGCGGTGTCCCCCTCGATCGAGGCGGCCAGGGCGAGCATCGCGTGGTGGCTCGCCGCGGTGTTGCGGTGGCCGGCGAGCAGCGCCGCGCGCACGCCCTCCTCCGCGTGGGCGCGGGCCTGCGCATGGCGGCCGGCGCGCAGTTCGCCGTAGGCCAGGTACTCCAGGGCCCGCGCTTCGGACGCGGAGCACCCCATGTTGCGGGCGGCGGCGAGGGCGCGCGCCCCGGCGGCGCGGGCGGCGCGGACGTCCCCGAGCAGCAGGGCCGCCGCCGCGGCGCGCAGCAGCCGCTCCGGCCGGCCGTCGGTGTGCGCCTGGTCCACCACGCGCCGCAGCGGCCCGGCGGCCTGCTCGGGCCTCCGGGCCAGCAGAGCCCGCATACCGTCGCGGTAGTCGCGGAGGAAGGGGTCGCGGGCCCACCCCGGCTCCGGCTCGCAGCCGTACGGCTCCGGCCGCCCGCCCTCCGCGGGCGGAGCGGTCGGGTTCGCCGGGACGGTATGCGGTGCGGCGTGCCCGCCTGCTCCCGTACGCGGTCCTGGGGTTTCCGTGCCGTCGAGGACGGCCAGACAGGCCAGGACGTCGCCCGAGGCCCAGGCGGCGTCCGCCGCGGAGAGGCGCGCGGCCTCGGCCCTGTCGGGGGCTTCGGCGGCCAGCAGGGACGCGGCCAGCAGCAGGGACTCGCGCGCGTCGCCCACCGGCCCGTCGAACAACTGCCGTGTGCCGCGCACGAGTTCGGCTCGGCCGCGGTCCTCGGCGGCCGACCGGGCGGAGTCCCGTCCGTTCCGGCTCCCGGTGCGGGGAGCCGTCCGCGCCCTGCTGCTGTCTCCGGTCATCCAACGGAGGCTACGTGCGCGTGACGGAGACCGGAAGGCTGACGTCCGTGCGTTCCGGCGCACCAACCCGCAGCTCCGCCCGCGTGTCGACCGGGCACGGCCGGTGGACGGATTGTGCCGTCGCCCAACGGCCGGCCGCCCCGGCCGTGTCCCGGCACGCCACCGGCGGCGGACGCGTCGCACGCGTCCGCCGCCGGTCACCCTCGCTGCCGCGGCTCCGCAGCCCGGGGTGCGGAAGGTCAGGAGTTGTGCGGGCAGTTGCCCCGGTACTCCTCGATGGTCAGGCTCGGCCGGGGCAGCGGGCACAGGAACTGCTCGTAGCGGGTGTCGTTGTCGATGAACCGCTTGAGCCAGGAAACGCTGTACTTCGCGATCGTCGTGTTCGACGAGTTGGGCGTGAAGTGCGTCGCCGAGTTCAGCTCCAGGTAGCCCCGGTCCAGCGACGAGGACAAGCCCGAGTAGAAAGGTTCGGCGTGCGAGGCGACCGGGGCGATGGTGTCCCCGTCGGCTCCGAAGATCAGCGTCGGTGTGGTGACCTCGGGCCAGGTCTTGTCGAGGTTCCACGGGGTCAGCGGGATCGCCGCCTGGAGGGCCGGACGCGACTTGGCGGCCTCCAGGCTGCCGCCGCCGCCCATCGAGTGACCCATCACGCCGAGGCGAGAGGCATCGACCCGGCTCCGCACCGAACTGCGCTCGGTGAGGTGGTCCAGGGCGGCCAGGAGCTGACGTCCGCGGGAGTCGGGCTGGTCGAGCGTGGTGAGTGTGTCGATGGTGAACACCACGAAGCCCTGCGAGGCCAGGCGCGGTCCGAGCCAGGCGATGGACGACTCGTAGGCGGTGTAGCCGGGCGAGATGGCCACCGCGCCGAAGGTGCCGTCGCTGGTGCTCGTCGGGTAGTAGATGGTGCCGCCGCCGAATCCGGTGACGGACAGCGAGGAGACGGACGTCTGCGACACGGCGTACGGGCCGCGCAGCGCCTCGATGCTGGAGTTGGTGGGGGCCGGGCCGCGCTCGTAGGGGTTCTCCGCTGCGTGGGCGCCCGGGCCGGCCAGGGGGCCCAGGCCGATGACGACGGCGAGCGCCGCGACGGCACCGGCCAGTCGCCCCGCCCGGCGCCCGCGTGGGCCACGGGCGCGCGTGGGTGAATCGGTGTGGGGGTGGAGTCGCACGACGAGTCGTCCTCTCTGTCGTGGCGGTCGGCCCGTTCGCGGGCACGCGGGACCTGGGGCGTCTGCCGCGTGCCCGCGACGGGCACCGCCGTCGGGCTGGCCGTGCCACTGTCAGGGACCGGCCACCGCGCGCGGACCGGCAATGTCACCGGTCTTGGGGGCGGCAGGCGGGCCGGACACTGCCGCACGGGGGCCGCAGACCAGCCGGCGGTGCCGGCGTCCGCGAGGCCGATGCATGCATGGCCGGTATGCGTGCCCGGTGTGCGTGGCCGGTGCAGAACCGGCCCGGCCTGGGACAGCAGGGGCACGTAGCTGCCCAGCAAGGCGAGGGTGAGGGCGGCGGAGTGGAGGAGGACGAGGAGCGTCACGGCCGGGCGGCGGGCAGCCGGGGCGGGCCGGCTCGGGCAGCCGCCCGGTGCAGAAGACGGCGATCTTCGGGTTGAGGACGTCGCTGATCAGGCCCGTCCGTTTCCGGCAGTGGACCGGACGCCGTCGGATCAGGACGATCACTGACCCGGCGCGGACATGGCTGCGGCCGTGCGCGCGCTCTGGTACCGCGTGCACGGCCGCGACGGCCTTGCGCGGGATGCCCGGGGTTCGCCGGGCATCCTTCTCACGTGTGGCGCGGCGTGCGTCAGTCCACGATCACCTCGGCGCGTACCGCCGGGGCCCGGCCGACGAGTACGCCGCCGAAGTTCCCCTCGACCTCCGCCTTCTCCGCCGCGTTCGGATACGGGTTCCTGCACGAAGTTCCCGCGCTGGAACCGGACATCAGGCTCGAACACGGTCCGGGCTTGCGATCCGGCAGACCCAGGATGTGCCCGAGCTCGTGTGCGGAGATGCGGATCGTGTCGTAGCCCTGATCGACGGCCTGGCGCCCGATGTACACGGTCCCGTTGCCCAGGGTGGTGGGCAGGGCGCGAGGCCAGCCGTTGTCCGCGAGGACCCGGATGTTGGCGCGTTGCCCGGTTGCGACCGGCCGCAGTTCGACGGCGTCGACACTCTCGTTCCAGATCGCCGCACCCCGGTCGACGGCACTCCTGAACTCCGCGGAGCCACCGGCGTCATAGGTCAGGACACGGGCGGCCGGAGGGGCATCCGGCGCGTGGGGGGCAGCGGCCGCGGCCTGGCCACCCGTCAGGGACAAGGACACCAGACAGGCAGCGGCGAGGCCGCCGGTCAGTATGCGGACGTGCATGATCGACCTCCTTGTGGGGGAAGGGCAGTCGTGCTCATGACATTCCCTGGTTCACTGCCCACCAGGGTCACCACCGAATCCGTCGAACCAGACGGCCGTCAGGCGGCGGCCGCGACCGAGACGCCGAGCGCGATGAACAACCAGCCGGTGGTCAGTTCCCAGCGGTGGCGGACCTTCGGCCTGGCGAGCAGGGCTCGCAGTCGCGCGGCGACGACGACGAGGGCGAACCAGTAGGCGACACCGATCACGACGTCCAGCATGCCCAGGAAGAAGATCTGCCGCGCCGGCGGTCCGTCACCGTCGACGAACTGCGGAAGGACGCTGAGGAAGAACAGAGCGGCTTTGGGATTGAGCACGTTGGTGAGGAACCCCTGGGTGAAAGCGGACCGGAAACCCCCCTGGGCCGGCCCGGCCTCCTGAGTGGCGTGCGGTGCGGGCTCGTTCGTGCTCCGCCTTTCCCGGGCGGCCCGGCGGGCGGCGAGTACGGCCCGTACACCGAGATACACGAGGTAGGCCGCCCCCATCAGTTTGATCGCGTCGTACACCATGGGTGAGCGGGTGGCGATCACCGAGAGACCGGCCGCGGCGGCCAGCATGTGCACGCACAGCCCGGTCTGCGCGCCGAGTGCGGCGGCTCTGCCCTTCGAGGGGTCCTCGGCCGCCGATCTGACCACCACGAGGAAGTCCGGGCCCGGCACCACGTACGCGACCAGCACAACGCCGAGAAAACCGACCAGATCGACCGTCATCCGCCCTCCACTCCTGCCCCTGCCGAACCGCCCGCGGCCAGGACCAGTTGGCACCTCCGCGCACCGGCCACCGAGCCGACGGCCTCGCCGAGTACCCCCATGCGGGCGGCCCGGACAGCCCGTTGACGGAACAAGGGGTGAACCGGCGCCTGGTCGAGCGTGATCACCGCCGTTGACCTCGCACACACGACACGAGCACAATCCGCGGACCTGCGTCATTCGCCGGCGAACCGGGGGGAACCATGTGCGACAGGTGTGCCCACCGCGAGACGGTCGACGCCGTCGCGCGGAATCCAGCGGCACCGGTCGAGGTACTGACCAGGCTGCTGGCCGAGGAGGCCATCGCGGCCTGGGACGCGCTGGCCTGGCGTGCCCTGCCGGACGAGGTGGTCGACGCGATCGTCGCGCATCCCGACCACAGGCTGCGGTCGGCGTTCACCGCGAACCCCTCCGTGACGCCGGAACAACGCGCCCGGCTCGTCGACGATGCCGACGCACGGGTGCGCCATGCTCTGGCCGACGGGCCCAACTGGTTCCGCGTCCCCGTGGAGCCCCTCCCCCGGTCCGCCCAGCGGCGTCTGCTGGCCGACCAGGAAGCACGGGTCCGCCGCAGCGCGGCAAGCTGCCGGCTCACGGCTCCGGACCTGGTCGCCCAACTCGCCGACCACCGTGACGCCAACTGCCGGCAGGCAGCGTGCCGCGAGTGGGCGCTGCTCTTCGAAGACACCCGGCACCGCCTGCTCCACGACCCCGACGAGGACGTACGCCGGGCAGCCATGATGAAGGCCTGCCGCGACGACGCGGAGTACACCGACCTCCTGCTCGACGCGGGCCTCGGTCCTTTCGAACGGCAGGAGGTGATCCGCTCCGGCGCGATGAGCACGGCGACCGCCGAACGGCTGGCGGCGAGCAGCGAAGAGGCGGACCGGCGGGAGTTGGCGGCCAACCTCGACGTGGCCGTCGGCATCGTCCGTGGGCTGGCCGACGACGAAGCGCACAGCGTCCGGCTGGCCGTGTCGGTACGCCCCGAGCTGACGGAGACCGAGCGTGCCGCCGTCGACGTCACCATCGGCCCGGCCGACCGGCTGCATCCGGTCGAGTGGGTGCGCCGCTGCGATGATCCGGACGTCCTGCGCCGATGCGCCCGGTCGGCCCACATCCTCCTGCGTCGCAGCGCCGCGTGCAGTCCACACCTGCCCGCCGACGCCGTCGAACTGCTGTCACAGGACGACGACTACCCCGTGAGGCTCCTCCTGTGCGAGAACCAGCCCACCGTCGACGGCGAGGTCGTGCTGCAGACCTACCTGGACTGCGAGGTCATCACCAAGGGCGGTCTGCTCGCCCACCCGAACTTTCCCCGCGCGGGCGCCGGCCGGCGCTTCGCCGACGACACGGATCCTGGGAAGAGGTGGCTGGTCGGACTCGACCCGCAGGCTCCCGTGGACCTGGTGGTCCGGCTGCTCGCCGACCCCGACGCACGCGTACGTGCCATGGCGGCCGCGCACCCCGCACTGCCGGTCGACCTCATCATCCGGAGCTGCCGGAACCCGGAAACGTCCTCTGTGGCTCTGCGCAACCCCTGCCTCCCCGTGCGCGTCATGCACCAGTACCTGGACGCCTCGGGCATCCCCCGCTGACCTCGGCAGCCTCCGGAGGCCGGTCGGGTCACGCGGTGACCCTGGCGATGAACGCCGTGAGGTGGGTGACGGTCCGCTGGATCTTCTCCTCCAGGGTGAGCGACTCGGGGAGGCGCGCGCCGACGCCCGCGTCCTTCTTGCCCCGCACGTACAGCGGGCAGGCGAGGTCGCTGCACATGTAGGCACCCACGGAGTTGCCCTGCTGTCCGGCCTTGCCGGCCTTCGCGGCGACCATGAGGGAGACGCCGCCGGTGTGGGTGGTCAGGCACATCGAGCACATACTGCGCCGCGTCTGCCAGGACGTGGCGCCGGAGCAGCGCAGGGCGAGCGCTGTCGGGCGGCCGTCCAGCTCGGTGACGAGGTAGGCCCGGTCGGGCGCCTGGGGGTCTCGCCAGCCGAGGAAGTCCAGGTCGTCCCAGGGCCGTTCGGCCAGGTCGTGCGGGATGGACAGGCGCTTGGCCGCGCCCTTGCTGCAGTTCACGAAGGCGGTGCGGATCTCCCGCTCGGTCAGGGGTCTCATGAACCGGATGCTAATTTGCCTAAAACCTTTAGGCAAATGCATAATTGATTTCGCTGACAGGAGGAAGGTCATGGCCAGAGTGGGCTTGACCCCGGAACGGCTGACCCGGGCGGGGGCGGAACTGGCCGACGAGGTCGGTTTTGATCAGGTGACCGTGTCGGCGCTCGCCCGGCGGTTCGACGTCAAGGTCGCGAGCCTGTACTCGCACCTGAGGAACTCCCAGGAGCTCAGGACGAGGATCGCCCTGTTCGCCTTGGAGGAACTCGCCGACCGGGTCGCCGATGCCCTGGCAGGGCGCGCCGGCAAGGACGCCCTGGCCGCTTTCGCGGATGCCTACCGTGACTACGCCCGGGAGCACCCCGGCCGCTACGCCGCGGCACGGCTCCGGCTCGATCCCGAAACGGCAGCCGCGAGCGCCGGGGTGCGGCACGCGCAGATGACGCGGGCGATCCTGCGCGGCTACGACCTGGCGGAGCCGGACCAGACGCACGCGGTCCGGATGCTGGGCAGCGTCTTCCACGGCTACGTCAGCCTGGAGCTGGCCGGAGGCTTCGACCACAGTGCACCCGACGCGCGGGAATCCTGGGCCTGGATCGTGGATTCCCTCGACGCCCTGCTACGGAATGGGACCACCCCCTGACCAGCCGTCCGCACGGTGCGGCCCTCGCGCCGGACGCCGGCACATCCGGGCATCACGACATCTTGATCAACAGGCTGAGGCCATGAGCACCGAGCACGCACGATCACCACACCTGTCACCTCGGACCTCCTGCGCGGCCATCTCGACGTGGAAGCGACCGCGCACGGCCTGCTGCCGCATCGGCTGCCCGCCGGGGCGCGCAGGCAGATCCCCGACAACCGACCGGCCGTGGCCGAGGCCCAGCCCTCGGGCGTACGGCTGGCGTTCCGCACACGCGCCACCACATCGAACTGGACACGCTGCCCACCAAGCGCGTCTACCGGGGTTCCCGGCCCCATGAGGACACCCCGGCCCGCTCGCACCCGACTTCGACGGCGGCACCCTGCGGTTCAAGGCCACGGGCGATCCGGCCGAACGCGCCGCCGGGGCGCCTCACGAGAACTTCCGGCGCCTCGCATGCGGCGAAGGCGGCCCGTTCGCGACCGGGCCCGTCAGCTCATCACCGTGAGCGGCCACCCCCGCCTTCGACGGTCCTAGCCCGCCGCCCGCCTCTCGGCCCCCGGCAGCGGCGGCAGTGTCGTCCCCTGCACCCACGCGTGCAGCAGCTCGTCCACCGGCTCGGTCGCGAAGCGGGCCACGTGCGAGGTGAAGGCCGCGGTGGTGACCGTGCCGCCCCGGTGCTGCTGCGCCCAGCCGCGCAGCATGCGGAAGAAGGCGATGTCGCCCAGCGCGCAGCGCACCGCGTGCAGCACGAGCCCGCCGCGTTCGTACAGCCGGTCGTCGAACATCGACTTGCGGCCCGGGTCCGCCAGCCGCAGATCCTGCGGCAGCGACGACAGCAACCGGTGTGCGGCAGCCGCGAGTTGCTCCGCCGTACGCCCGCCCGAGCGCTCCGACCACAGCCACTCCGCGTACTTCGCGAATCCCTCGTTCAACCAGATGTGCCGCCAGTCGGCGATGGACACGCTGTTGCCGAACCACTGGTGCGCCAGCTCGTGCGCCACCAGCCGCTCCGAACCCCGTGCCCCGTCCACGTGGTTGGCGCCGAACAGGGACAGCCCCTGTGCCTCGACGGGCACGTCGAGCTCCTCCTCGGTCACCACGACCGCGTACTCGTCGAACGGGTAGGGCCCGAACAGCTCCTGGAACACCTCCATCATCTGCGGCTGACGCGCGAAGTCCCGCGAGAAGTCCCCCAGCAGCTGCGCCGGGATGTGCCCGTGCTGCGGGACTCCGCCCGGCCCCGGATCGCCCAGCAGCACCGTCTGGTACTTGCCGATCGCCAGGCCGACCAGATAGCTGGACGTCGGCGCCGACTGCTCGTACACCCAGGTGGTCGTGCTCGCCTTCGTCGTCCTGGTCAGCAGCCGGCCGCCCGCCACCACCGCGTACGCCGACGGCGTGGTGATCGAGAGCTGGTACGACGCCTTGTCGGCGGGCCGGTCGTTGCACGGGTACCACGACGGCGCCCCGATCGGCTGGCTGGCCACCAGCGCCCCGTCCTCCAGCTCCTCCCAGCCGAGCCCGCCCCAGGGGCTGTTCACCGGCTCGGGGTTGCCCGACCAGTGCACCTCGACCGTGAACGGCGCCCCCGCGCGGACCGGCTTGGCGGGACGGACGCGCAGTCTGCCGCCGCGGTGCGTGTAGTGGGGCTGCCGTCCGTCGACCCGCACCCGCCCGATCTTGTAGTCGGCGAGGTTCAGCACGAACTCGGTGAGCGGCGCCCGTCCCGCTATGGCGTTGACGCGGGCCGTCCCGGACAGCCGGTTCGGGCCCGGGCGGTAGTCCAGTGCGAGCTCGTACCGGTGCACCCGGTAGCGGGGGTCGCCGTGCTCCGGGAAGTACGGGTCCGCGCCCGCCGCCTGCTGGACTGCCACTGCCGTCTGATCTCCCTGCGCTGCGCTGCTGCCACTGTCTGCCGGTCCGTCGCCCTCCGGCTCCGGGTGGCCCGCGCTCAGGGGCGCCATGCCTCGATCGGGTTGCCGAGCCAGCGGGTGTCGTCGGGGACGGACTCCGCGGCCATGACGAGCGACGCGGGACCCAGCGTCGTACGGGCCCCGATCGTGCTGCCGGGCAGGACGATCCCGCCAGGGCCCAGCGTCGCGCCCTCACGGAGGACCACAGTATCCGTCCGCAAGATCCGGTCGTGGAAGAGGTGCGTCTGAAGGACGCAGCCCCGGTTCACGGTGGCCGCGTCCTGGAGGGTCACCAGGTCGGTCTCCGGCAGCCAGTAGCTCTCCACCCACACCCCCCTGCCGATCCGTGCGCCCAGACCCCGCAGCCACGCCGTCATCACCGGCGTGCCCGGCACCGCGCCCGCGAGCCACGGCACGGCGAGCACCTCGACGAAGGTGTCCGCCAGCTCGTTGCGCCACACGAAGGACGACCACAGCGGATGCTCCCCGCTGCGGTGCCGCCCCACGAGCGCCCACTTGGCGACGATCGAGACGAGGGCCGCGCCCCCTCCCGCCGCGAGCAGCACCAGCCCCGACAGCAGCGGCGCCCAGGGCCCCAGCGCACACAGCAGGGCGATGGTGAGCACCGCCAGCCCCGCCGAGCAGAACACCGGCACGATCCGGCACAGCTCCACCAGGCCCCGCGCCCACAGCAGCCGGGCCGGCGGTTCGTACGTACGGCTGTGGTCGCCGTCCGCGGCGGCGCGCGGCAGCTTGACCGGCGGCAGCCCCAGATAGGAGGTGCCCTTCTTGGCCTTCTTCGGCGTCGCCGACAGTACGCCGACCAGCCCGCCGTCCGGCACGCTCCGCCCCGGCGCCGTCATCCCCGAGTTCCCGAGGAAGGCCCGCCGCCCGATCTCGGCCCGGCCGATCCGCATCCAGCCACCGCCGAGCTCGTACGGCGCGGTCAGGGTGTCGTCGGCCAGGAACGCCCCCTCACCGACCGTAGTGAGGCTGGGCAGTGCCAGCACGGTCGACACCTCGGCGCCGCGCCCGATGCGCATCCCGAGCAGCCGCAGCCACACCGGGGTGACCAGCCCGGCGTACAGCGGGAACAGCGTCTCCCGCGACCGGTCCATCAACTGCGTGACCGTCCAGGCCTGCCACCCGACCCGGCTGTGCGTCGGATGCGTTCCCTCGCGCAGGCCGAGGCTCAGCAGCCGTACGGCGATCAGGATCAGCACGGCGTACGCCAGACCGAAGGAGAGCGTCGCCGGGACGAGCGCCAGGGCGGCGCCCGTCAGGGGCGCGTCCGGTGTGAAGAACACCCGGGCGACGGCGAACGCGGCCGCGCCCGCCAGTACGGGCAAGGCGGTCAGCGCGAAGCCGGTGAGGCCGTACATCATGCTCCAGTACGTCGCGCGCCGCGGCCGTTCCCTGGGCCAGTTGCGCTTGGCCTTGCCCAGCTTGACCGCGGGCGCACCCGCCCACCGCTGACCGGTGGGAACCTGCCCGGTGACGGCCGATCCGGGCGCCACCTCGGCCCGCTTGCCGACCCGGGCACCGGGGAAGAGCACGCTGCGCGTGCCGACGACGGCGTGTGCGCCCACCTTGAGCGTGCCGATCTCCAGCCGGTCCCCGTCCAGCCAGTAGCCGGACAGATCCACCTCGGACTCCACGGCCGCGCCCCGCCCCAGCTTCAGCATCCCGGTGACCGGGGGCAGCGAGTGCAGATCGACGTCCGGTCCGACCCTGGCGCCCAGCGCCCGCGCGTACCGCTCCAGCCAGGACCCCGTCAGCGACGTCGCGCCGCTGAACTCGGCCAGCCGCTCGGCGGTCCACAGCCGCAGATGTACGCCGCCCCCACGTGCGTACCGGCCGGGCTTCACGCCGCGGAGCAACAACCGCGCGCCACCGGCGGCCAGGGCGAGCCGCCCCGGCGGGCTGAAGAGGGCGACGGCTGCGAGGGCGAGGAGCCACCAAGGGGCCGTGGGAAGCCACGCGCAGGCGGGCAGCAGATTGCCGAGCGCGGCCAGTGCCACGGTCCAGCGCAGACCGAGCAGGGTGAACAGCGGCACGAGGAGCAGCAGTTGGATGACCTGCGCACGCCTCGGCACCGGAGTGATCGTGCGCCGGGCCTCCTCGTCCCGCGCCGACTTCTCCAGCCGCCGGGCCAGCTTGCGCAGCACCGGCTGCTGGTAGATGTCCAGGACGGCAGCGCTCGGGTAGCGGGTGCGCAGCCGGGTGGTCAGCTGGGCGGCGGACAGACTGCCGCCGCCGATCGCGAAGAAATCGTCGGAGGCGCCGGTGACCGGGATGCCGAGCACCTCGGTCCACTGCTCGGCGAGCCACGCTTCGGTGCCGTAGAGCTGCTCCGCCGGGCCGCCCGTCTCCAGGTCCTGCAGCGGCCAGGGCAGCGCGTTCCGGTCGACCTTGCCCGACGTGCGGGTCGGCAGCTCCTCGACCGGCGCGAGCAACGGCACGAGTGCGGCGGGCAGTTCGGCGCGGAGCTTCTCGACGGCGGCGGCGTGGCCCCAGCCGTCCTGGGTGACGACGTACCCGACGAGAAGCTGATTGCCGCCGCGAGCCGTCCGTACGGCGGCCGCCGCACCGGCGACCCCGGGCAGGCGCTGGAGCGCGGCGTCGACCTCACCGAGCTCGATCCGCCGCCCGCCGAGCTTGACCTGCTCGTCGGCGCGACCGAGGAAGACCAGCCCCTCGGGTTCCGCCTTGACGAGGTCGCCGCTGCGGTAGGCGCGCTCCCAGCCCAGGGACTCCAGGGGGGCATACTTCTCCGCGTCCTTCTCGGCGTCGAGATACCGGGCCAGCCCGACCCCGCCGATCACCAGCTGACCGCTGCCGCCCATCGGCACGGGCTCGCCGGCCTCGTCGACGACGGCCAGTTCCCAGCCGTCCAGCGGCAGCCCGATCCGGATGGGCTCCTGACCGCTCATCAGCGAGGCACAGGCCACCACCGTCGCCTCGGTGGGCCCGTAGGTGTTCCAGACCTCGCGCCCCTCGGTCACCAGCCGCTGGGCCAGCTCGGGAGGGCAGGCCTCACCGCCGAAGATCAGCAGCCGTACGTCGTTGAGCGTCTCCGGCTCCCACAGCGCGGCGAGCGTGGGCACCGTCGACACCACGGTGATCTCCTGCTCGACCAGCCAGGGCCCGAGATCGGCACCGCTTCTGACCTGCGCACGCGGCACCGTCACCAGACAGGCGCCGTACCGCCACGCCAGCCACATCTCCTCGCAGGAGGCGTCGAACGCCACGGACAGCCCCGCCATGACCCGGTCCCCGGGGCCGATCGGCTCCTCGGTGAGGAACAGCGCGGCCTCGGCGTCCACGAACGCGGCGGCGCTGCGGTGGCTGACGGCGACGCCCTTGGGCTTCCCGGTGGAGCCGGAGGTGAAGATGATCCACGCGTCGTGCTCGATACCGGGGCGCGTGGCGGGGGCCTCTCCGGCACCGTGCACGGCGATGTCGTGCCCGGCCCCGATGACGGCGCGTACGCCCGCTTCCCCGAACACCAACTCGGCCCGCTCGTCCGGGTCCTCGGCGTCGACGGGGACGTACGCGGCACCGGCCGCGAGTACGGCGAGGATCGCGATGTAGAGCGCGTTGGTGCCGGACGGGACCCGGACCCCCACCCGGTCCCCGAGCCCGACCCCGGCGGAGCCGAGCCGCCGTCGCAGCCGTTCCACCTCCACGGCCAGCGCGCGGTAGGTGAGACTGCTCGTGCCGTCGTCCAGGGCCGGCTCGTCCGGATGCGACCGCACGGACGCGTCGAAGATGTCGACGAGCGTGCGCGGCGACGCCGCCGGACGCCCCGAAAAGCGGGCGGCGTCCCCGAACTCCTGCTGGATCTCCGCGCCGATCTCTTCGCCGAGCAGGCCGAGAGCGTCGCCCTCCTGTATGGCTGCCATCCGGTCCTCGCGTCTGGATCCCGGATGCCTCCGGGGCGCTGGCGGGCCCGCAGGTGTGCCTGGGGTTGTCCGGCTCCAGCTCGGTAACAAGCCGGAAATCTTAGTACGACGCTGGATTTGGGCGCTTCGACACGCCACCCGGCGCGGCCGTCCGGGTGTGCTCCGGGGCCGGCAATACTGACGCTGACCTGGAGATCTCCAGACGAAGGAGACTTCCCCCACACTGATGATCAGGTTGTCGCGGAGCCGTAGGATCGCGTCCCACGCCGGGTGAGGGGACGGTTTGCGGTGCATGTTGACCCGCGCCCTGGAGTTGACCGCGGCGCGGATGTCGGGGCGCCAGGTCGGTCGTTCCAGGGCCGGCCACCGCTCCCCTCCTTGTAGTGCCGTCCCTGAGGACGCTCACGCAACTTTGTGGCACGTCGACGACCGTGCCGTTGCCGCCCAGCCAGACGCGGGTGCGGGCGCTGCCCAGGTCCAGGGCGATACCGCAGCAGTGCCGGCAGAGGGGCCCCAACGGCCGGTGACGCCCGGTGGCGCCGGGCAGGTCTCGGGTGCCGGTCATCAGTGCGCCTCCTTGACCCGCTGGCAGCGGGCGCAGTAGCGCGCCTGCGGCACGATCATGAGCCGTTCCCGTTCGACGGGGCGCCGGCACAGGTGGCAGGTGCCGTACGAGCCCTCGTTCATACGGGTGAGGGCTGCTTCGACGTCGGTGAGGACCATGCGGGCGGAGGCGGCGAGTTTGACGCGGACCTCGATCTGCGCGGCGGCCCGCCGCCGGAGCCGGTCCTCCGCCCGGGAGGTGACCGGTCCGGCGAGCAGGCGCAGTTGTTCCCGGCGGAACAGGCGCTGCTCGTGGAGGTTTTCGCGCAGCGCGGCGAGGTCCTCGGCCGACAGGTGTGTCGCACTCTCTTCGATGGTCTGGTGGTTCACCACGTCACCCCTTTGCGGCAGGGCGTAGGAGGTCGGTACGGGCGGGGTCAGGCGGTGCGGCGCCGGCAGGCGACGCAGTAGCGGGTGTAGGGGAGGATCTCGAGCCGTTCCGCGGGGACGGGCTTCGCGCAGCCCACGCAGGTTCCGTAGGTGCCCTCCTCGATGCGGGTGAAGGCCTCATCGATCTCTTTGAGGACCCGCTGCATCGCGGCCTTCTGTGCGGACAGCAGGTGATCGTCCGAGCTGCGCTCGGTCTCGTCGAGGGCCCGCAACTGGGCCAGCCGGGAGGTGCGGGCGTGCTCCAGGCGCTGACGGGCCTCGTGCGGGTGGGGTTCGGCCCGGGTGACGTCGAGCGACATGGTCGGTCTCCTTCTCGGCGCGGGCGGCCGGGGGCGTCGCCGGGGTGCCCGCCGGCTGTCGGGGGGTCGTGTGTTCTCCACCTTCGTCCGGTCCGCGGCGGATACCTATCGGGCGCGGGGCCCATGTGCACCGGGGCGAGGGACCCATGCGGCCGCGTCATGGGTGGTGCGTGCCCGGGGAAATGGGGGTCAGGTCCCATGGACGGGACTCGGGGGAACGAGGCAGCCTGGCCGCAGGCTTGCTCGAGCGCCCGGCCGCGAACGCGGTGGGCCGCGCGATGCCCGACAGTGGAGGTGAGACCGAGGTTTCGGAAGGGGAGGCGCAGGACGGTGTCCTTGTTCTGGCGGATCTTCGCCCTCAACGCCGTGGTGCTGGGCACGGCCACGGCCCTGCTGCTGTGGGCTCCGGTGACCGTCTCCGTGCCGGTGCTGCTCACCGAGGCGATCATCCTCGTCGGCGGTCTGGCCGTCATGCTGGTCGCGAACGGCGCGCTGCTGCGGCTCGGTCTGGCCCCGCTGGAGCGGCTCACCAAGCTGATGACCACCGTGGACCTTTTGCGCCCCGGCCAGCGCCTGCCCGCCTCGGGCGGGGGCGGGGTCGCCGAGCTGATCCGTACGTTCAACGCCATGCTGGAGCGGCTGGAGCAGGAGAGGGTCGCCAGCAGCGCCCGGGCCCTGCTGGCCCAGGAGGCGGAACGCCGCCGCATCGCCCAGGAACTGCACGACGAGGTCGGCCAGAGCATGACCGCGATCCTGCTGGGGCTCAAGCGCTCCGCGGACGACGCACCGGAGCCGCTGCGCAAGGACTTGCAGGAATTGCAGGAGATCACCCGGGAGAGCCTGGACGAGGTCCGTCGCCTGGTGCGCCGGCTGCGGCCGGGTGTGCTGGACGATCTGGGTCTGGTGAGCGCGCTGACCTCGCTCAGCGAGGACTTCGCGACCCATACCAGGCTGCTGGTGACGCGCCGCTTCGATGCCGACCTGCCCGCTCTGGCGCCGGAGACGGAGCTGGTGCTCTACCGCGTCGCCCAGGAGTCGCTGACCAACGTCGCCCGTCACGCGGATGCCGGGCGGGTCACCGTCGCCCTGGGTCGCACCGACGACAGCGTGGTGCTCACGGTGACCGACGACGGCAGCGGCATCGAGGCCCCCCGCGAAGGCGCGGGCATCCGCGGAATGCGCGAGCGGGCCCTGCTCGCCGGGGGCAGCCTCGAGATCATCCCGGCGCCCCGCGCCGGCACCCGAGTCCAGCTCACCGCGCCCGTCGCGAGGAAGCAGCCCTGACCATGCCCGACACGGCCACAGCCTCCCCCACGCGATCGAGCACGATCCGCATCCTGCTCGCCGACGACCACGCGCTGGTCCGTCGCGGTGTGCGGCTCATCCTCGACCAGCAACCGGACCTCGAAGTGGTCGCCGAGGCCGGTGACGGGGCGGAGGCCATCGAGCTGGCCCGCACCCGCGAGGTCGACCTGGCCGTGCTCGACATCGCCATGCCGCGCATGACCGGCCTCCAGGCAGCACGCGAACTGGCCGTCCTGGCACCGGGAGTGCGGATCCTGATGCTCACCATGCACGACAACGAGCAGTACTTCTTCCAGGCTTTGAAGGCCGGCGCGAGCGGGTATGTGCTGAAGTCCGTCGCCGACCGGGACCTGGTCGCCGCCTGCCGGGCCGCGATGCGGGACGAGCCCTTCCTGTATCCCGGCGCGGTCACCGCCCTGATCCGCAACTACCTGGACCGGGCCCGCCACGGCGAGGAGACTCCTGGCCAAATCCTCACCCCCCGCGAGGAAGAAGTCCTTAAGCTGGTCGCCGAGGGCCACTCGTCCAAGGAGATCGCGGACCTGTTGTTCATCAGCATCAAGACCGTCCAGCGCCACCGCGCCAACCTCTTGCAGAAGCTGGGCCTGCGCGACCGCCTCGACCTGACCCGTTACGCCATCCGCGCCGGACTGATCGAGCCCTGACCCACCGGCTGCCCACGTCCCGGCCGGGAGCCGGGCCCGGCCCGCACGCCACGACGAGAGGGGGGACGGTGCACCGCAGCGCGCGCACAGTCACCAGCGGCGCCCGAACCCGCTCCCCCGTCGCCGCGGTGCTGGCAGCCGTCGTCCTGGCCGTGCTGGCCACCTTCGGCATCGCGGGCCCGCCGCCCGGCACCTCAGGGGCGATGGCCGGTGCACCTGCGGCGGCAGACCATCACAGGTACGACGGGACCCGCGCCGACGACGGGTGCGATGCCGCCTGCGTCGTCCGGGCGGCCACCCGCCTCGAGCCGCACGGCGAGCACCCGGCCCCGCGCGGGCACCTCGGCATCTGCGGCGACAGCGCGGATGCCGGCGCGTGCCGGGTTCCGGGCCCGTACAGGGATCCGATCCGGCTCGTGCCCTCGGCACAGCCACACACGGCCCAGGACCAGGGGCGGGCGCCCCCGGTGTTCTCCGGCACCTGACGCCCCTTTCCCTTCCACTCGACCCGCCCCGCAGCGGCCCACGACGGCCGCCGCCGTGGTGTGCCTGCCGGAGGCTCCCGTTGAACCGTTCCCTGCGCGTGAGGGCACTGCTCGCCCTCGCCGTGCTCGCCCTGTCGCTGTACGTCGCCGTCACCGTGCCTGTCCGGCTCGGACTGGACCTGCGCGGCGGTACGCACATCGTGCTCGAGACCCGCTCCACCCCCACGGCCGACGCCGACCGCGCGGCCACCGACCGCACCCTGGAGGTGCTGCGCGGACGCATCGACGCGCTCGGCGTCGCCGAACCCACCCTGGTGCGCTCCGGCGACCACCGGATCATCGTCGAACTGCCCGGTGCCCAGGACCCGAAGAAGGCCGCCGACGTCCTGGGCCGTACCGCGCAGCTCACCTTCCACCCCGTGCTCGGTCCCGCGGACGGAGCCGACGACACCTCACGGCCGCTGCCGAAGCGGCCCCGGGAACGCGTGCTGCCCGACGAGTCCGGCACTCCGCTGCGCCTCGGGCCCACGTCCCTGACCGGCGAGGACGTCAAGGAGGCCGCCGCCCGGTTCGACCAGCAGGGCGGCGCCGGATGGCACGTCACCGTCGGCTTCGAGGGCGCCGGCCGCAGCGGCTGGGCCCGTCTGACCGGCGAGGCCGCCTGCCACGCGGCGGGCGATCCGGCACGGCGGGTCGCCATCGTCCTGGACGACAAGGTCATCTCGTCCCCGCAGGTCGACCCGTCTCTCGCCTGCGGGACCGGCATCCGTGACGGCGCCACCCGGATCACGGGCTCCTTCAGCCCCGAGGAGGCCCGCGAACTCTCCCTGCTCATCAACGGCGGCGCCCTGCCCGTACCCGTGGAGACCGTCGAGCAGCGCACCGTCGGCCCCACCCTGGGCGCGCAGGCCATCACCGCCAGTGCCTGGGCGGCGGCCCTCGGCACAGCACTGACCTCGCTGTTCATCATCGGCGTCTACCGGCTGATGGGTGCTCTGGCCGCCCTCGCCCTGGCCTGCTACGGCCTGGTCTCCTACGCCGCTCTGGCCGCCGTCGGGGCCACCCTGACCCTGCCGGGCCTGGCCGGTTTCGTCCTGGCCATCGGCATGGCCGTGGACGCCAACGTGCTGGTCTTCGAGCGGGCCCGCGAGGAGTACGGGGTACGGCGACGGCCCAGCATCCGCTCGGCGCTGGCAGCCGGCTTCCGCAACGCCTTCAGCGCGATCGCCGACTCCAACATCACCACCTTGATCGCGGCCGCCCTGCTGTTCTTCCTCGCCTCCGGGCCGGTGCGCGGCTTCGGCGTCACCCTCGGCATCGGTGTGCTCGCCTCCATGTTCAGCGCCCTGGTCATCAGCCGGGTGCTCGCCGAGTTCGCCGTGAGCCGCCCTGCCGTACGCCGCCGCCCACGTCTCACCGGCATCGCCACCACCGGCGCGGTGCGCGACCGTCTCACCCGCCGCAACCCGCTGTTGATGCGCCGTCCGCGCCGCTGGCTGGCGACCTCCGCCGCCGTGCTCGTGCTGGCCGGTTCGGGCATCGCGGTGCGCGGCGTCGACCTCGGTGTGGAGTTCACCGGAGGCCGCCTCATCGAATACACCACCAGCGGCACCGTCGATCCCGGCCGGGTGCGTGCCGCCCTCGCCGACGCCGGGTTCCCCCGCGCGGTCGTGCAGACCTCCGGCGACACGGGGCTGACGGTGCGTACCGACCCGCTGACCGATGCCGAAGAGGCGAAGGTCACCGGCACACTGCGCGATGTCGCCGACCGGGCGGACAAGGTCCGCGACGAACTGATCGGTCCGAGCCTCGGCGAGGAGTTGCGCCGGGGTGCGCTGATCGCGCTCGCCATTGCCCTCGCGGCACAGTTCGCCTACCTCGCGGCACGCTTCCGCTGGGTCCTGGGCTCCGCGGCGGTCGTCGCCCTCGTCCACGACGTGATCGTCCTCCTCGGGGTCTTCGCCTGGCTCGGCAAGCCCGTGGACGGGGTGTTCCTGGCGGCCGTGCTCACCGTCATCGGCTACTCCGTCAACGACTCCGTCGTCCTCTTCGACCGCGTCAGGGAACTGGTGCGGCGCAGCCCCGGAACGCCGTTCTCCGGCATCGCGAACCAGGCGATCCTGCAGACCCTGCCCCGCACCGTGAACACCGGCATGGGCGCCGCGTTCATGCTCACGGCCCTCGCCGTACTGGGCGGCTCCTCGCTCACGGACTTCGCCCTCGCGCTGCTCATCGGCCTCACCGTCGGGACGTACTCCTCGGTGTTCATCGCCGCTCCCGCGGCGATCCGGTTGCACCACCGCTTTCCCCGCCGGAAGTCGTCCGCCGAGGGCAGAGCCGTCATGACGTGAGCCGGTCCAGCGCGGCCAGGACCGGGGCCACGCCGGCCTCTTCGGCCAGGCCCCGGGCCAACTCCTGTGCGCGGCTTCGGTGGTGAGGGTCGTCCGTGGCGCGGCGCAGGGCGGGGGCGAGTGTGCCGGCGGTGAGGCGGCGCAGGGGGACGGCGCACGGGGCCGCGCCCACGGCGACCAGGCGCGCCGCCCAGAAGCCGCCGTCGAACTGCACCGGCACAGGAATCGTGGGGACGCCCGCCCGCAGGACGGCGGCGGTGGTGCCGGCGCCGGCATGGTGGATCACGGCGGCCGTACGGGGAAACAGCAGGGCGTGCGGCACGTCGCCCACGGTGATCATGTCGTCGCCGGTGGGGGCGGCGAGGCCCGCCCAGCCCTGCTGGATGATGCCGCGCAGCCCTGCCGAGCGCAGCGCCCGCACGATCTCCCCGCTGAGGCGGCCGGGGTCCGGCACCGTCGCGCTGCCCAGCCCGATGAACACCGGCGGGGGTCCGGCGGCCAGGAAACCCTCCAGTTCAGCGGGCAGCGTGCGGGTGTCGTGCGGCCACCAGTACCCGGAGATCTCCAGCCCGGGGCGCCAGTCCTTCGGACGGGGCACCACTCGTTCGCTGAATCCGTGCAACACGGGCCAGTGGGCTCGCTCGTGGGCCCGGCGGCTCGCGGAGGGGCCGCTCAAGGTCATGCCGTGCCGGGTGCGCAGCCGGTGCATGGCGTGCGTGAAGACCCGGTCGACGGCGGAGAGGACGGCCCGTCCGCCCAAGTGGTTGCCCACCGGGCCGAGCGAGCGTCCGCCGAGCATGGGGGCGCCGAACTCGCGTGTCGGATGCTGGGGTTGGAGGAACAGGCCCATGCTGGGCAGGTTCAGCCCCTCGGCGATGGCGCGGCCCAGCGGTGCCACGGCTCCGGCGGCCAGGACGATGTCCGCGCCGCGGGCCGCCCGGACCAGGGCGTCGGTCATCTCCTCGGCCGCGGACCGGGCCATCGACGCCGCGCGCAGCAGTTTGCCGAGGCCTGTGGTGCTGGCGTGCAGGTCGCGTCCGCGGTCGGAGTGGGACACGGCGTGCGGGTCGACCGGGGTCGGGTGGAAGCGCACCTCCGAGCCGGCGGTCAAGGGTTCGAACAAGGCATGGGTGGCGAGCGTGACCTCGTGCCCGCTGCGCGCCAGCCCCGCGCCCAGCCCGGTGTACGGGGCGACGTCGCCGCGCGAACCCGCCGTCATGATCACCACGCGCATGGGTTCCAGTGTGGACCGGTTCGGCGGGCGGCTCACGGTGCCCGACCGCATGTGGACGAAATTCGCCGGTGCGGCTGCTTTCCGACCGCGTCTGCTACCGCGGGCCGCTGTCCAGGGTGTCGAGGAGGCGGGTGGCGGCCTGGCGCAGTCGTGGGGAGGCGTCCTCGGTGAGTGCGGTCAGCCGGGTGCGGGCATTCGCGCTGTCCGGCGGGAGTGAGCCGGTGGCGCCCGCCCAGCGTTCGAGCCCGAGGACGGCTTCGTAGCGGACCGGTTCGTGCGGGTCGTCGAGACTCCGCAGGAAGCGCCGTACGTCGTGGTGGGTGTGCTCGTCGGTCGGGTCGTCGCCGTCGAGGAGGGACAGCGCGGCGGCCAGGACCTCGCCGGACGGAGCGTTGTCCGCGAGGCGCCGTACGTCGGGCAGGGCCTGGGCGAGGCCGTCGAGGGCGTTGCGAGTGCGCCAGATGTGCCTTTCGTCGGAGGCCAGGTGGGCGGCCAGGGCCCAGGCCACGGGGTGGCGCTCCCAGGGGCGGAGGCCGTTTTCGACGAGTGTCTCCAAGCCGTCGAGTACGCCCGCACGCAGGTCGTCGTCGGGGTCGTCCAGGAGGGACAGCAGGAGCCACACCGCGTCCCAGCGGCCCGCGCTCCCGATGGCTGCGGCGGTGGCGGCCCGGGTGCGGGAGGAGAGCGTCTTGTCGGTCAGGGCCGTGCGGAGGTGCGCGGCGGCCGTGCCCGCATCCACGGCGCCCAAAGCACGGGCGGCCGACGGTCCGGCGACGGGATCGCGCAGCCATCGCACGGCCGGTTCTGTCACGTGGTCGTCGCCCCGTCCGGCAAGACCGCGCAGCAGTCCCGCGGCGACCTCGGGATGCTCCTCGGTGTGCAGCGCCGCGGCCAATGTGTCCTGTACCTGCCGTTGTTCCACGTGGAACAAGCGGCGGGCTGCCTCGATCCGCACTGCGGGGGACGGATCGCGCAGACCTGTGAGCAGTGAGTCGAGGAGTTGCCCGGTGCAGCGTTCCGGCAGCTCTTCCAGGGCCCGCGCGCGAGCGGCGCCCTTGCCCTCTCGGGCGGTGCGGAGCAGCTCCGCCCGCACGGCCGGGTCCTGCCTGCAGGTGTACAGCAGGGTCCGGGCCCGTCCCCACACGGCGTGGTCCGGATCACCGAGCAGGGCGGCCAGGGCGGTGACATCACCGGGCACGCCCAGTGCGGCCAGTCCGTCCAGGGCGTTGATCCGCACGTGGTGGTCCGGGTCGGACAGCAACCGGGCGAAGGCCCGGGTGACCGCGAGGCCGTCGAGTCGCAGTCGGACGGCGGCGACCGACGCCCTGCGTCGTACGTCCGGATCCGCGTCCCCCATCAGCAAGGGGAGCACCTCTGTGCCGGCCTCCGGGATGCCGAGCCTGCCCAGGGCCGCGGCGGCGGCCGCGCGCACCGAGGCGGCGGGGTCGTCGGCCGCGTCGACGAGTACGCGAGCGTGCTCGGCCCGGCCGATCCTCCCCAGCCCCTTCAGCGCCGCAGCCCGCCGCTCCGGCTCCGGCTGCGCCGACTCCCGCAGGAAGAACGCGATCTGATGGTCCGACCCCATGGCCACCCCCCTGAGAGACAGACCGTCGAGGGACCCGAAGGTTGCCCTCGTCCAGGGGGCTGCAACGATCGGCTGCGGGACGAACACGCCGGGGTCGTGCTGGTGCAGGTAAGGGCTCCAGACCACGTCGGCGCCCTCGGGAACGAGATGCCCGCCGAGGTCGAGGTCGCGGGTGGCGGTCCGGGTCACCAGCCAGGCCGGGCCGTACTTACGGACGGCCTCCTGCAACACCCGGCGGGCGTAGGGAAGATGCTCGAGGTCGCCGTAGGCCAAGGGCGGTCCGCGCACACCGCGGCGAGTTCCTCGCGCAGCCGCTGCTCGACCCGCGGATGCCGGGTGATCTCGTAGAGGGTCCAGGCCAGGGTGGTGCCGGTGGTCTCGATGGCGCCGGTCAGCAGGGTGATGGCCTCGTCCTGGAGTTGCCGGCCGGTCAACGGGTCCTCGGCGGTCAGCAGGGTGTCGAAGAGGCCGGTCCGCTGCTCCCGAGCGGCCGCCGCGTGCGGGCATCCCGCGTCGGCCCCGACCGCGGCGTCGGAGGAGGGGCCGGCCGGCCGGCGCGCACGGTGGTCGATGGCCTGATCGATGAGCGGGGTCGGTGACGACGTAGGCGGGAGTGGGCCCGATGCGTATGCGGCCGACGGGGCCGTGGTCGCGCAGGGAGCTGATGAACGGCAGGGGGCTGCGGGCGAGTTGGAGGCCGTGGCCGATCAGGGGGCCCTCCGTGCATGCCCCATGCAGCCCCGCGGGATTCCGATCGTCCGTGCTCTCTGCGTCACACCCGACCGGCACCCGGCTTCCGACCAGGGACGCGTCGCCGACACACCCGGAGCCGGGCCCTCCGTCGCGGCTCGGCGGAGGACCCGGCTCCCGGTGAAGGTGGATCAGGACGACTGGGCGCTCTGGTAGAGGTTCTGGGCGTCCGCGCCGAAGTACGGGCCGTACATGGCGTTCGGGAAGAAGTTGTACTTGAAGCTGTTCACCGAGGACTGCAGGCCGGTTCCGGTGGACTCGTTGAACTGGGTGAACCACGGGCCGCCGCTGGAGCCGCCGGTCATGTTGCAGGTCAGACCGTGGTCCTTGGACAGCAGGAAGTCGCGGGAGGTCGTGCCGCTGCAGTAGATGAACTTCTCGCCGTCGTACGGCGCCGCGGCCGGGTAGCCGAAGGAGTACATCGCCTTGTTGTAGCCGGTGTTGAAGGCCAGGCCCTGGCCGCCGACGACGTCGGTCAGGTTCTTCCCGTCCAGCGGGGCGACCACGGCGGCGCCGATGTCGTAGTTGATGTCCTCACTGGCCGTCCACTGCGGCGTGGACAGGGTCTTGGCCGCGGCCCAGGTGCCGTACGGGCGCTGCCCGTCGTGGTACCCGGGTACGAACACCCAGTTGGTGTGCCAGGCGCCCTCCATCTTCACGCAGTGGCCCGCGGTCAGCACGGTGCTCTTGTTGGCGCTGGTGACGGCGTTGCCGGAGCAGGACGCCGTGCGGCCCTGGTAGGTGAAGAACACCCGACCGGCGGTCTTGGTCACCGCTCCCCCGCCGGACCAGGGTCCGCCGGAGTGCGGGAAGGCCAGCGGGCCCACGGCGGAGGCGGGAGCACTGGGGGCCACGATCGTTGCCTTGCCCTGGCGGGGTGCCGGTGACCGCACGTCGGAGCGGTCGACGGTCAGGACGTCGAGCGGGGTGGCCGCACGCATTCGCTGCGGCGTCCAGAAGGCCAGGGCGCGTTCCTGTGCCGAGGGGGTCGCCACGCCGGGGTCCGGTGCGGCGCTCGCCGGTGCGGCGGTGACGCCGGTCGCCAGCAGTGCCGTGACGCCGGCGAGCGCGCCGAGGACGGAGCGGCGAACGCGGGTGCTGCCGACGGGTGAGCGAGGGCTGCGGGGTCTGCCTATCACGCGGTCTCCTTCTGCTGTGGGGGCCGGGCGACGGGAAGCCCGTCCACCCGGTCAGGCAGGGGTGTCACTGCGGACAGTCAGGGGGCAGCGTGCCACCTGGAGACCGATATGGACAGGTGCATGTCATAACGATGGCCGAAACTCCACACTCTCCCCGCAAGGAGTGGGACCCGCGGGCACAGAAGAACCCGGCCTCACCGTGGAGGCCGGGTTCCGGGAGTACGCGGCTGGTGTCAGAGGATCGGGCCGGAGCCGCTGGGGCCGCCCGGCTCGACGCGGCCGCGCCACGCGCCGGATTCGATCCCGCGCTCCTCGATGAACTGCTTGAAGCGCTTCATGTCACCCTTGACCCGGCGGTCGATCATGCCCATCATGTCCGCGGCCTTCTCCGCGGCTCCGCTGGGCTCGACATCCAACACGAGCTCCACCCTGGTGTGGGTGTCGTCGAGGCGCTCGAAGCGGACGGAGCCCCTCTGGTGCGTGTCTCCGCTGGTCGTACGCCACGTGACCCGCTCGTCGGCCAACTGGTCGACGATCTCGGTGTCGAACTCGCGCCGTACCCCGCCGATCTTGGTGGTCCAGTGGTTGTGGCGGTCGTCCAGTTGCCTGACCTCCTCGACGCCCTCCATGAAGTTCGGGAACTCCTCGAACTGCGTCCACTGGTTGTAGGCGGTGTGGACGGGGACATCGACTTCCACGGTTTCCTTGATGGTGCTCATCTGTATGCCTCCGTTTTCACTGATCGACTGCAGGAGGCCCGTCGGCCCACACAGGTCCGGGCCCGCGGAGGCCGAGTACCCGGGATGCCGCGGTTGCCACATCGGACACGATCAGTACCCCGGCTGGGCGCCCGGCGTCAGCGAGCGGGCCCGGGCCTCCAGTTGCAGGGCGCACTCGGCGACTCGCGGCGGCGCTCGTGCCGGTACACGGGCCGTTTGGCCTCCGGCACCGGGCTGGCCCCGTGAGCGGTGCGAGGCGTTCCATGTGTTCCCACAGCTCCGGTGAGGCGACGTCGACCACGAGTTGCGGCCGTTGCGCGAGGGTGCGCACGGTCTGGCTCTCGCTGTCCAGGCCCAGGACGAGGTGCTGCCCAAGGGCCCACCCGGAGGAGACGGGGGCGAGGTTGGAGCCGCAGTCGGGGTTCTCGGGGGCCAGCAGGACCACGGGCGTGCCGAAGTAGAGGATGCCCCGGCGGATCACGAGGTGGGAGTCGGTCGCCATGGCTCAGGACGCTACGGGCGGGACACTTCGACGCCCGCCGAAATGCCGGCCGGTGAGCACGGGCCGGTGACCGGCCTCGGGGCGCATGCCGAAGCCGTCCGGCCCGGGATCAGTACCGGTCGTGCTGCTGCGGCTGCCCGTGCGCCTGGCCGCTCGGGCCGTTCGTGCTCTGGTTCTGCAACTGCTCCGCCTGTTCCTTGGTCACCTTCTGTTCCGCGCCGCAGAAGGTGCACTGCGTCAGGTACTTCGTGGAGATCGGGAACAGCGGGACGAAGAACAGGGTGAACTTCGTGACGCGCTTCCTGAGCGTGTGGGCGGCGGGGTTTCCGCACTGGCCGCACACCAGCGTCAGTATCGCCAGCTGGTACAGGTATCCCTTGGTGCCGAAGATGATCACGTGTCGGTCCTTCCCGGGTCGGATCTTCACCCAGTGTCCTGTATCGCGGGCACGTCGGGTGCGTGAGCCCCTCGTTCGTGTGACCCGGGTTCCCCTCTTCGCCCGGTCCTGCCGGGGCACGGCCTCCGACGTCCCCTGCCTCCCGGCGCGCGCTCCCCGAGAGGGTGCGAACGGTCCGGAGGGAACGTCGAAGGTCACCGAGCACCTGGTGTGCGCGTGGTCAGCCGGTCAGGGCCGACAGCACCACGGACTTGGCCTCCTCCTGGATCCGGCCGAGGTGGTCGGGGCCGAGGAACGACTCGGCGTAGATCTTGTAGACGTCCTCGGTGCCCGAGGGGCGGGCCGCGAACCAGGCGTTGTCCGTCGTCACCTTGATGCCGCCGATGGGCGCGCCGTTCCCGGGCGCCTCGGTGAGCACCGCGGTGACGGCGTCCCCGGCCAGGGTGTCGGCGCTGACCTGGGCCGGGGAGAGCTTGGCGAGCAGGGCCTTCTCCTCACGGGTCGCCGGGGCGTCGATGCGCGCGTAGGCCGGTTCACCGAAGCGGGCGGTCAGCGCCGCGTAGTGCTCGGAGGGGGTCTTCCCGGTGACCGCCGTGATCTCGGAGGCGAGCAGCGCGAGAAGGATGCCGTCCTTGTCCGTGGTCCACACCGAGCCGTCCCGGCGCAGGAAGGACGCCCCGGCGGACTCCTCCCCGCCGAAGCCGATGGTGCCGCCGGCCAGTCCGTCCACGAACCACTTGAATCCGACGGGCACCTCGACCAGCTCGCGGCCCAGGTCGGCGGCGACCCGGTCGATCATGGCGGAGGAGACCAGGGTCTTGCCGATGCCGGTGGTGGCCGGCCAGCGGTCGCGGTGGGCGTAGAGGTAGGAGATGGCGACGGCCAGGTAGTGGTTGGGGTTCATCAGGCCCGCGTCCGGGGTGACGATGCCGTGCCGGTCGGCGTCGGCGTCGTTGCCGGTGGAGATCTGGAAGCGGTCGCGCTGCTCGATGAGCGAGGCCATCGCGTACGGCGACGAGCAGTCCATGCGGATCTTGCCGTCCCAGTCCAGCGTCATGAACCGCCAGGTGGGGTCGGTGTGCGGGTTGACGACCGTCAGGTCGAGGTGGTGCTGTTCGGCGATGCGGCCCCAGTAGGCGACCGACGCCCCGCCGAGCGGGTCGGCTCCGATACGGACGCCGGCCGTGCGGATCGCGTCCAGGTCGAGCACGCCGGGCAGGTCGGCGACGTAGGTGCCGAGGAAGTCGTAGCGGCCGGTGGTGGGGGCCGCGAGGGCGCGGGCGTAGGGGACGCGCCGTACGTCCTTCAGGCCGCCCCGGATGATCTCGTTCGCCCGGTCCTGGATCCAGGAGGTCGCGTCGGAGGCCGCGGGGCCTCCGCTGGGCGGGTTGTACTTGAACCCGCCGTCGACGGGCGGGTTGTGGGACGGCGTGACGACGACACCGTCCGCGAGGCCGGCCGTGCGGCCCCGGTTGTGGGTGAGGATGGCGTGCGAGACGGCCGGGGTCGGCGTGTAGCCGTCGGCGGCGTCGATCAGCACGGTCACCTCGTTGGCGGCGAACACCTCCAGGGCGGTCACGCGCGCGGGCTCCGAGAGGGCGTGGGTGTCGGCGCCCAGGAAGAGGGGGCCGTCGATGCCCTGGCCGGCGCGGTACTCGCAGATGGCCTGGCTGGTCGCGGCGATGTGGTCGTCGTTGAACGCGGCTGCCAGTGACGAGCCGCGGTGTCCGGAGGTCCCGAACGTGACGCGCTGCCCCGGATCGTCGAGGTCGGGGCGGAGCGCGTAGTACGCGGTGACCAGCCGAGCGACATCGACGAGATCTTCGGGTCCGGCCGGACGTCCCGCTCGCTCGTGCTGCATGGGCCCGCTCCTCCGCATGGGTTGATCCTTCGCTTGCGGTCTCATCCTTCCTCGTCACCGTGGTGCCGCGCGAGGGGGGCACCCCGATGAGGGCCGGATGTGCGCCAGACCACGCGGGAGGAGGGCGTACGGAGCACGAGGAGGCGGCGCTACGGATCACCGGGACACCCGGTGCTGCGTCGCGCCGCCTGCTCCCTCAGGGGGTGTCCGCAAAGCCCCGCCCGCCCCGCGACGCCCGGCACGCCGAGAGCACACACCGGACGCCGCAGGGCCCGCCCTCCGGGCGGACGGCGCGACTTCGTGGACACCCCCTGGTGCCGGCACGTCCGTCGCGCCGGCCGTGCTCAGATCCGTCCGCCGGTGAGCCGGGTGAGGGGGCCGTGCGCGCCGCGTTCCGCGCGGCGTCCTACGGCGTAGGACGCGGCGCTCAGGGCGGTCAGGCCTGCTCCGACGCCCGCGGCCACGAGCTTGCGGTGGGCGATGACCGTCCAGGCCGTCTTCGCCGTGGTGGCGACGTGGCCCGAGGCCGTGACGACCGCCTGGCGGCCCGCCTCGACGCCCTTGGCCGCGGTCTGCGCGGCCGTCTTCGCCGTCTCGGCGGAGCGCTCCGCGCCGGACTTGGCCGCTGACGCCGCCTCACCGGCCTTGCCCGCCGCGCCCTTGGCCGCCTGGGAGGCCGGCGCGGTCGCCTTGTCCGCCGTGCGGCGGGCCTTGGACTCGGCGGTGCGAACGGTGGCCGGCTTCTGATTCGTGCGCTTGTTCTCTTCAGTCATGGACACCGACTTGCCTCTGACTCCGGCGGCAAACACGTTCGGGCGCGGACCGTCCGGGCAGGAGGGTGCCTGAGCCCCTCACTCGAGGGGTAGACGAGCTACAGGCAAGTGACGTCGGATCAGGAAGGAAGGTGCGTCATGGCCGGAATGCTGGATCGCATCAAGCAGTTCGCCAAGAGCCCGCAGGGACGGCGGGCCGCGGAGCAGGCACGGAGGGCAGCCGCCGACCCCCGCAAGCGGGCCCAGGCCCAGCGCCTGCTCGGCAAGCTCAGGGGCCGCGGCCACTGACCGGGACGCCCGTTCCTCCCGGTATCCAACTCCTGGGACACACAGGTGTGTTCATGCCCGACTTGGGCACTTGGGTCGCACCACACACCTGAGAGGGGCTGGTTCGATGGGCAGGGCAGGTAACGGCAGGCGGGTCTGCGCCTTAGGCGTCGCCGGAGTCCTGGCGGGGACGGTGCTGGTCGGCTGCGGCGACGACGGCGACTCGGGCGACGGTGCACAGGGTTCGCCGGCGAAGACGAGCGCGGGCGCCCAGGAGCAGGGCACACAGGCGGTGCGTTCGGCCTACGACAGGACGGCCGAGGAGGACACCGCCAAGGTGAAGCTGCGGGTGCGGACCTCGGCCCAGGGCGCCACGCAGACCGCGAACGGGCAGGGCGCGGTGGACCTGGACGACGGCGACAGCGTCATGACGCTCACGGTGCAGGGCCAGCAGATCGAGCAACGGGTGATCGATCAGGTCCTCTACCAGAAGATGCCCAAGGGGCAGGCTCCGGGCGGCAAGCCCTGGATCCGGATCGACCTGCGGAAGGTCGCCGCCCAGCAGGGCACGGGCGACCGGTCCATGAGTGATCCGGCGCAGTCCGCCGCGTACGCCAAAGCGATCACCGACAAGGACGTGACCAAGAAGGGGACGGCCACGATCGACGGGGTGAGGACCACGCAGTACCGCGTCTCCGTCGACGTCGCCGAGCTGCCCAACGGCGGCACGCTGCGCAAGCAGGTCGGCCCGACCCTGCCGATGGACGTATGGCTGGACGACGAGGGCCGGATGCGCCGTCAGCAGATCGACATGACCATCAAGGCCCCGGCGGCGACGCGGCAGTCCTCCGCCGACGCCTCGTCCGCGCCCGAGCAGGTCACGGTGCGCACGGTCATGGACTTCACCGACTTCGGCACCGAGGTGGAGGCCGACGAGCCGCCGGCCGGGCAGGTCACCGACATGACCGGCAAGGCCCTGGAGCAGGGCAAGGGGCAGAGCTGACCCGAGGTCACCTCGCCGCTCGGTCGCGGAGGCGTCGTACGAGGTCCTCCGCGGCCGCCGGCCATTCGGGGTGATCGAAGGCGAAGCCCGCTTCGAGCAGGCGGCCCGGGACGACGCGGCGGCTCTTCAGCAGCAGTTCGGTGTCCGAGCGCAGGACGAACGCGCCGATCTCCGCCATCCAGCGCGTCGCGGGCAGGCCCACCGGGACGCCCCGGGCGGCACGCAGGGCGCGCATGAAGGCGCGTTGCGGCAGGGGCCCGGGAGCGGCGAGGTTGACCGGGCCCTCGACGTCGTCCCGGGCGACGAGGAACTCGATCGCCCGGACGAAGTCCCGGTCGTGGATCCAGGACACGTACTGGCCGCCGCCGGCGACGGGGCCGCCGAGACCGAGCCGGGCCAGCCGCAGCAGGACGTCGAAGACGCCGCCGCGGTCCGGGCTCATCACCATGGCGGCGCGCAGGGCCACCTTGCGGGTGTGCGGCGTCTCGGCGCTTACCTGTTCCCGCTCCCAGGCCTTGGCGATGTCGACGCTGTATCCCCAGTAACCGGGGGCATCGGGCTCGGTACCGCCGATCACGCCGGTCGCCTCGTCGTTGGGTGCGTCGAAGCGGTGGGCGTAGACGGTCGCGGTGCTCATCTGCAACCAGACCCCGGGCGGCCGGGCGGCTGCGGCGATCGCCTCACCCACGGCGCGGGCGGAGTGGACCCGTGAGTCCATCATCTGCTGGAGGTTGGCGGGCGTGTAGCGGCAGTTCACGCTCCGGCCGGCCAGATTGACCACGACATCGCTGCCGTCGATCTCCGCCGCCCAGGGCCCCGGGGTCGCGCCGTCCCAGTGCACTTCGCCCGGCCCCGCGGGGTGCCTGCTGAGCACCACGACGTCATGCCCTGCCGCACTCAGCGCCCGCTTCAGGACCGTGCCGACCTGTCCGGTCCCGCCGGGTATCACGAACTTCATGAAGGTCTCCCCCTCGACGTGTCGCAACGACCCTAGCTCACATTTGAACGCGTTCAAAACGTCGTGATGGCGTAGCCCTCAACCCGCGCGGATGCGCCGTCGGGCAAGATGGGGCCCATGAGCGTAGTCAAGATCAACGTGCTGACCGTGCCCGCCGAGCAGCGGGAGACGCTGGAGAAGCGGTTCGCCTCCCGTGCGCACGCCGTGGAGAACTCCGACGGGTTCGAGTGGTTCGAGCTGCTCCGCCCGGTCGAGGGCACCGACACCTACCTCGTCTACACGCGGTGGCGTGACGAGGAGTCCTTCCAGGCCTGGATGGAAGGGCCGATGAAGACCGCGCACCAGGGCGGCGGCGAGGGCGGCGAGCGGCCGAAGCCCGCGGCGAGCGGCTCGACGCTGTGGTCCTTCGAGGTGGTGCAGCAGGCCGGCCCGAAGGAGGCGTGACCGACGGCGTACGGACGAGGTCCCCCCTGCGGCAGCGCATGGGGGACCTCGCACGTGGTGCTCGTACCGGCGCTCAGGGATGCGACGACCGCGTGGGTGCGGCGGTGCGTCCGACCGCGGCCGCCAGCTTGCGCAGCCGGCGCCAGTCGAGACGCGGGGGCGCCTCCGGGACTCCTGGGCGGTTGCGGGGCACCCGCACGCGCAGGGCGCGGCGTGCGATGCGGCAGTGGACGGGGGCGGGCATGGTGAGCGCCTCACCGTCGAGGCCGACCTCCAGCTGCGGTTCGTCGGCGTCGACGACGACACGCTGGGCGGTGAGCACGGTGAGCCCCTCCGGGCGCGGTGACAGCAGGAGTTCCGCCGCTTCCACGGCACTGTCCACGCGGACGGCGAGCACGCCCAGCCGCCCGGAGTTGAGCCTCTCACGCCGGCCGAAGCCGAACGGGTCGTCCATGCGGTACGCGTTGTTGCTCACCAGGATCGCCTGCGGGTCGGCGACGACGATGCCGTCGGCGGTGGCCGTCAGACGCGGGCCGCTCTGCCGGGTCAGCAGCTCGGGCAGACGCTCCAGCGCCGCGCCCACCTTGTCCTCGCGATAGCCGGGGCTCTGGACGACGGCCCCGTACACGCCGAACGACGCGTTGTTGACGAACGGGCGGTCGTCGGCGAACCCGAGGTCGACCCGGAGTTCGACGCCGTCGGTGAGGGCGTCGAGGCAGGTGGCGGGGTCGTCCCGGTCCAGGCCCAGGTCCATGGCGAAGTGGTTGCGTGTGCCGGCGGCGATGACGAGGAACGGCAGGCCGTGTTCCGCGGCGACGGCGGCGACCAGGGCCTGGGTGCCGTCACCGCCCGCGACGCCCAGGAGGTCGGCGCCGTCGGCCACGGCGGCCTTGGCCAGGGCGGTGACGTCCTGCTGCTGGTCCGGGTCGAGCAGGACGACCTGGGCGCCCAGCGACTCGGCCTTCTCCCGCAGGTTGAACTTCTCGACCTTGCCGCCGCCGGAACGCGGGTTGAGCAGCAGGAAGGGGCGCAGCGGCGGCGGTGTGCGGTACTCCTTGACCCGTACGGATCGCAGGCCCGTGCTGCGCAGGGCGTAGCGGCCGCTCCAGACCGCCCCGCACCACAGGAGCAGGGAGAGGAAGACCACCCAGAGCAGATTCGCGGTGGCGAAGAGGGTGATGAGGCCGACGGGCGCGACGACGACCAGCGCGGCCGCCGCGATGCGGGCCGCTCCCCGCCGGGACAGCACCCACCACAGCGCGGCCGCGGTCAGGGCGAGTCCCGCGAGGGCCGTCACGAGCAGCAGCAACCCTCGCAGACCGCCGGAGACGAGCGGCAGCAGGGCCGCCAGAGCGGCCGCGGCCAGGGCGCCCCTGGCCGCCCATCTCTGCCGGCGGTGAAACCGCTCGTTCATCGCCGATCCCATCTCGTCCCTCCGCTCGAAGGCCGGCGCGGGCGGAGTGTCGAGACCGCGCCCCGCCGTGACCATGGTGCCCGCCAACGCGTCGGCTCTGCCACTGCCGTCCTGGATGACTCCCCCGCTGCCGGGCGCGTCAGACGCGAAGATCCCCGGGGGCGGAGCCATCGGTAGCGTACGCGGCTCGTCGAGCGCGGTTCTGCGCACCGGGGCACATCGGCATGCGCACTCACCTTGCAGTTCGGTGGGTGAGACGCCACCTCCACGGTCGTCGCTGTGCGGTCCGGAGCAGGTGCTCGCCCGGCGGTCGGGGATCCGGACGAGCCCGGTCCCGTCCGGGCGGCCGGTCTCCTCACCGGCGAGCTGTTGCCGGCCACCACGCTCATCGGCACGGAGGAGATGGTGCGGCGGCGCACGCGTCCGGGGCGACGCCGGGGTGGACAGCGTCCGTCTCCACCCGGCCGGAGGAGACCCTCGACGACCGGCTCAACACCCTCGGCGAAGCCATCCAGTCGGTGGACGAGCCCGGCACTGACGCGGGCGGGTAAGCTCCCCTGCCGACCATCGGCCGACACGAACAGCAGGGGGGCTCCGTGCGGGCCATGGCCGCCGTGACGACAACCGTGCTCTGTCTGCTTTCGAGCGCGGTCCTGGCCGGGTGCGGAGCCGGTGGTACCGGCGAGGAGTCCGCGGGCGACATCCTCGACGAGGCCAACGCGAGGATGCGGAAGCTGGACTCCGTCACCGTCGACATCACCAACCGCACCACGAGCGGCGGCACGGTCATCAGCCACCTCGTGACCGACCTGGACCGCCGGTGCAGGTCCCGGACCACCTGGTCGGGCGGCAGCGCCCTGGAGCAGATCCGTCTGGGCACGACCGACTACGTCCGCCCCAACCGGGCGTACGTGCGGAAGTGGAAGAACAACCCGGGCGTCACCAGCGAGCAGAAGCTGTGGGTGAAGACGCCCGTGGACCCGGCCTCGTCGGGCGGCGACGGACTCACCTCCTGCGAACGGCCCTTCGACTCCTTCGGCACGGCGAAGAAGGGCGGAACCAAGCACGTCGGAGACAAGAAGGCCGTCGCGCTGATCGTCACCGACGAGGCGGACAAGGAAGGGACGTACACCTTCTACGTCGCCGACGAAGGCGAGCCGTACCTCCTGAAGACGGTGTGCAGGAGCGGCGCGCAGCACACCACCACGTCGTTCAGCGGCTTCGACGAGCCGCTCGATGTGCGGGCGCCGAAGCCGGGCGAGGTGCTGAGCGTGGGCGGTGCCGGCCGACCTGCCCGGGATACTCCCCGGTAGCGCTTTCCGTTGGAATTCCGGCGGCAACCGGCCGAGTGGGGCGAATCGGCTCACCGGGGCTTGACGGGGCGGGACGGGCTCGGCCTACTGGAAGGCGCAGCCGGTCGGGGCGGGGGTCCGGCCCGGTGCCGGCCCTGGGGGTCGAGGCTTCCGTGCTCCCCTCGCAGGACGCAGGTCAGGGGTCTGATGGTGCGGCGACGATGGGCAGCGGCGGTGGGTCTGGTGGCCTGCCTGCTGTTGCTGCATCTCATCGTTCCGGGGCTCGCGGGCCAGGGGCGCGCGACCGTCGCGGTCACGACGGACGCGGTGGAGTCGGGCGCGGCTTCGAGCGGCGGGGCCGAAGGGGCCGAAGAGCCGTGTCCGGGTGAGGAGGAGCCGTCCGGGCGGCGGCTCGCGGCGCGTACGCCGCGGGCCGCGGGGGCGGCCGGGGTGAGCCCGGTGGTGGCCGGGGCGGCCGTGGTGGACCGGGGCGGTACGGACGTCCATGCGGCGGGAACGGGCCCGGGTCCGGGGGCGGTCGGAACCGTCCCGAGCGCCGCGCGGTTGCAGACGTTTCGCTGCTGAGTGACAGCAGTACCGACCAGGGCCTGCGCCGTGCGGCCCGAGTACTGTCCGGTGCCGGTACGCGGTGATGTGCAGGCCTTCGTGTGTCCCATGCCGATGACACAGGAGGCAGAG
This sequence comes from Streptomyces sp. NPDC093598, assembly GCF_044764825.1. Lineage (NCBI taxonomy): Bacteria > Bacillati > Actinomycetota > Actinomycetes > Kitasatosporales > Streptomycetaceae > Streptomyces > Streptomyces sp. NPDC093598. The sequence continues at coordinate 125,402 of NZ_JBIWIV010000012.1, forward strand.
GTGTCCGGAAAGCGCGTTCTCGTTCTGCGGCCCGACGAACTGAGCCCGAACGACCGGAAGATGTGGCGGGAGATCCGGAGGGAGTCCGGTGCCCCGGCCAATCCCTTTCTCGACCCCGCGTTCACCGTGGCGGTGGGACGGGTCAGGCCCGGAGCCAGAGTGGCGGTGTTGCAGGACGACGGTTCCCCGGTGGGCTTCTTCCCTTACGAGGCGGGGGCCTTGGGGCGGGGCCGGGCCATCGGGCTGGGGGTGTCCGACAGTCAGGGGGCCGTGCTGCGTCCCGGGATCCGGCTGGACGCTCGCCGGTTGTTACGGGTGTGCGGGCTGGCGTCCTGGGAGTTCGACAATCTCGAAGCGGGTCAGGGGGTGTTCGTACCGCACGCGGTCGAGGAGCTCGCCTCCCCGGTCGTCGACATCGGCAAAGGGTTCGAGGCGTACGCGGAACAGCTGCGGGTGAAGTCGCCGGGCTTCCTGAGACAGACACGGGCGAAGGAGCGCAAGCTGGCACGGCAGGTCGGAGCGGTGCGGTTCGCGTACGACACCCCGGACCCCCGGGCGCTGCGGGCGCTGATGGAGTGGAAGTCGGCCCAGTACCGGCGGACCGGCCGCCGGGACCGCTTCGCGCAGGAGTGGATCACCCGGCTGGTGGGGCTGCTCGGGGAGAGCGAGGACCCGGAGTGCCGTGGGGTGCTGTCCGTGCTGTACGCCGCCGACCAACCCGTGGCCGCGCACTTCGGCCTGCGTTCGCGCTCGGTGCTGTCCTGGTGGTTCCCGGCGTACGACCGCGCGTACGCCAAGTACTCCCCCGGCCTCGTGCTGCAGTTGCGGATGCTGGAGGCCGCGGCGGCCGACGGGATCGAGACGGTCGACCTGGGGAGCGGCCCGGCCCGCTACAAGGAGTCGCTCAAGACCCGAGACCTGCGGGTGTACGAAGGAGCGGTGCTGCGGCCGGTGCCGGGCGGAGCCGCCCACTGGCTGGGCCGGGAGCCCGCACGGGCCGCCCGCCGCTTCGTGCGCAACCGGCCCCGCCTGGCCGGCGCGGCGGCACGGACCCTCGAGGAACTGGGCCGCCTGCGCGGCGGCTGAGGCGGGCGCGCCCGGCTCCGGAGAGCCGGGCGCGGTGCGGTCACCTCGTGGCGGTCCAGCTGTGGGCGACGTCCACGACCACGCGGCCGTCCAGCTGCTGCACCCGGAAGGGCAGACGGGCGCGGACGCCGAGGCCGATCTGGGTCTCCCCCTCGAAGCTGCCGGCGTACCGGGCGTCGCGGAAGGTGCGATAGCCGGTGAGGTCGACGCCCGGCAACGGACGCGCCGGACGGCCGGGGTAGGTGGCCGCGCCGGTCTCCGGGTCGTACGCGGGTGCTGTCACCCGCACCTCGAGGACGGCGCCGCCGGCCACGGGGATGGAGCGGCCCGAGCCGTCCTGGTAGAGCCGGTCGACGTAGTGGACGGTGTAGCCGACGCCGCTGCCCCCGCCGGGCACGTCGATGACCATCCGGTCGAAGCAGGTGTGACGGCCGGTCCTGATGTCGGTCACCGAGGCCAGCGTGGCGCCGGCGTCGGTCTTGGGGAGGCTTCCCCAGCCGGTCGGACATGTCGTGGCCTGTGTGGCGGTCCGCTGGGCGGCGGCCGGTGCGGCGCCGGCCGGAACCGACGCCACGCCCACCGTGGCGCCCACGATCGCGAGAGTCGCGCATGCTGTTCTGATTCGTACCATTGCTGCCCCCGAGGCTCGCTTGTTGCTGGTATGGGGTGAGACGGCCGGGCTGACCGAAAGGTTGCACTTGCCGTGCCGGACTGCCGACCATGGCACATCCTGGTGGGAAGCGATTGGTGTCCGGTGCGTCCGTACCGGGAGGACGCGACATGGATGAGGCAGCCGCCGTACCGGACCGGCCACGGTCAGCCGGTGGCGGGAGCCGGGACGGGGCTGACGGCCGGGTCCCGAGCGGGGACACGGCCCGGATCGAGGATGCCCTGACGGCCCCGCTGGTGGAGGCCGTCCGGGACCTCGACGGCTACGGCGGACTGGTCTACCTGCGCTCCCGCGACCGGCGCTCACTGGTCCTGGCGATGGTCAGCGGGGTGCCCCGGTCGCTGCTCAAGAGCTGGTGGCGGGTGCCGGTGGGCGGTGCACTGCCGATGGCGGAGGCCTACCGGCGCGACGAGACGCTGTGGTTGCCGGACGAGCGTGCCAGCATGGTGCGCTTCCCGCATTTCACCGCCGGGCTGCCCTACTCCTTCGGCTCCGCCTACCAGCCCGTACGGGCCGGCGGCGAGGCCGTGGGCGTCCTGGTCGTGCTGCGCTCGGCGGCACGGGCGCCGATGGACGCGGCGGCGGTGGATCTCGCGCTGCGTCCCGCAGAGCGGGCCATGGAGGAGCGCCTCGACCGCCTCGCCACGGGCCCGCCCGGCTCGGGCTCCGCCGCGTACCGGGTCGAGTACGACGAGGAGCCGGTCAGCGTGCGGCTGCCCGCCTCGGCCGCCCGCCCGGTCCGGGTCGGGCTCATCGACTGGGACCTGGACAGCGACCACTGCACGGCGGACGACGACGCCCTCGCACTCCTGGGCATCGACCGGGCGGACTACGGCGGCACCATCGCGGACATCGAGGCCCGGGTCAGCCCCGACGATCTGCACGAACTGCGGGAGAGCCGGCACGACGCGCTGGCCCGCGGCCGGGTCAGGTCCCGGCACTTCCGGGTGCGGGACGAGTCCCGGGGCGAGGAGAAGACCGGCTATCGGCCGGTCGAACTGTGGGGCCATCTCGTGCACGGCGGCGCCGGTTCCGCACGGATCCTGGTGGGCGCCCTCGTCGACGCGGGCGGCGGACTCACCGCTGCCGAAGCGGCCGAGCGGCTGCCCGACGGGCTCTTCTCCCTGGACCAGGACGGCCGCCTGACGTACGCCAACCGCCGCTGCGAGGAACTGCTGGGCAGCGGCCGGGAAGAGCTCTTCGGGCGCTACCCGTGGGAGGTGGTCACCTGGCTCCGGGATCCCGCGTACGAGGACCGCTACCGGGCGGCGATGCTGTCGCAGGAGCAGGTGTCCTTCCTCGTACGGCATCCCGAGGGGAACTGGCTGAGCTTCGTTCTCTACCCGGACGTGCACGGGCTGACCGGCCGGGTCTTCCCCACCGGCCCGCCCACGGGGGCCGAGCCCGAGCTCGAGGCCGGGTCCGCCGCGGGTCCCGGTGTCGACGCCGTCGCGCCGCCGCCCGGGCCGGTCGCCGCCGCGCGTGCCGGGGCGCTGTACCACGTGGTGCAGATGGCGAGCGTGCTCACCGAGGCGGTCACCGTGCAGGACGTGTGCCGGGCCGTGTCGGAGCAGCTGCTGCCCGCCTTCGGCGCCCGGGAGCTGGCCCTGTACACCGTCCGCGAGGGCCGGATGTACCTGCTGTGGGAGTCGGGTTACCCGGAGGGCTTCCTCACCCCGTTCGAAGGAGTCACCCTCGACACGCAGCTGCCCGGCGTCCACGCGCTGACCACGCGGCTCCCCTTGTTCTTCGAGTCGCCCGAGGACCTCTCCCTCGCCTACCCCGGCATCACCCTGGACCGCATGAACGCCTGGTCGTTCCTGCCGCTGATCGCCTCGGGTCATTCCGTCGGCTCCTGCATTCTCGGCTGGGACACCCCGCGCCGGTTCACCCCCGACGAGCGTTCCGCCCTCACCGCGCTGAGCGGCCTGGCCGCCCAGGCGATGGAGCGTGCGCGGCTCTACGACGCGGAGTCCGCCGTCGCCCGCGGCCTCCAGGAGGGACTGCTGCCGCACCGGCTGCCCGCCGTCGAGGGCCTGCGCACCACCGGCCGCTATCTGCCCGGCACCCAAGGCATGGCGATCGGCGGCGACTGGTACGACGTGATCACCACCGGACGTGGTGTGGCGCTGGTCATCGGGGACGTGGAGGGCCACAGTGTCGGCGCCGCCGCGGTGATGGGGCAGTTGCGCAGCGCCGTGCACGCCTTCGCCGCGAGCGAGCGCCCGCCCCAGGAGGTCATCACGCACACCAACCGGCTGCTGACCGAGCTGGAGTCGGACGCCTTCGCCACCTGCTGCTACGTCGAACTCGATCCGGCTTCCGGACGGGCCCTCGCTGTGCGGGCCGGCCATCCCCCGCCGCTGCTGCGCCACCCCGACGGGCGGGCCGAGACGCTGGATCTCGTGGGCGGCGTCATGCTGGGCGTGCAGCCCGACTCCGTCTACCCCGTCACCGCGCTCACGCTGGCGCCGGGCAGCGTTCTCGCCTTGTACACCGACGGGCTGGTGGAGCGGCCCGGCAGCGACATCGAGGAGGGTATCGACGCGGTCCGCCGCCGTCTGTCCGAGACTCCGGCGGACTCGGTGGAGCATCTCGCCGACCGGCTGGTGGGGACCGCCCGGCGGGCGCGGGAGCGGCCGGACGACGTGGCGCTGCTGCTGACGGCGTACCGGTGATTCCGGCGCTCGGCGAAGGGCATGCCGACCGGCTGGGCAGAGGGGCAGCAGCCGTACGATGCGTCGCGGAGTAGCGTGGGCGGGACCGGGGAGCAAGGCGGTGGTGGCGGTGGACTGGCAGCGGTACGCCGAGCAGATGGCGCTGCTCGCCCGGGATCTGGTCGCGCAGGATTCGGTTCAGGCGACGCTGGACGCGATCGCGGCGGCGGCGGTGGAGCGGGTCGAGGGCTGCGACGCGGCGGGGATCCTGACGGTCTCGAAGGGCCGGGCCGTGACGCTGGCCGTGTGCGGCGACATCGTCGAGGAGTCGGACCGGCTGCAGGGCGAGCTCGGCGAGGGGCCGTGCTTCGACGCCGCGCGCCGTGTGAACGGTGAGCGGCTGTTCCGGATCGCCGACATGACCCGGCCGCAGCCGTCCTGGCCGCGGTACAGCCAGGCGGCTCGCGACCTCGGGATCGGCAGCATGACCGGCGTACTGCTCTACACCGACCAGGAGGACTTCGGCGCGCTGAACCTCTACTCCCGCAGCCCCGGAGCGTTCGGCGAGGAGATCGAGGCCGCGGGGTGGCTGCTCGCCTCGCATGCCGCGGTGGCGCTGGCCACGGCCCGTACCGTCGACCAGCTGGAGCACGCGATGGAGACCCGGCACGCCATAGGTGAGGCCATGGGGATCCTGATGGAACGCCACCAGCTGGGCGAGGACGAGGCCTTCGGCGTGCTGCGGCGCATCTCCCAGGACCACAACCTCAAGCTGCGCGACGTGGCGCGGCGGGTCCGGGCCGCCTCCGCAGACCCGGCCTGACGGGCGGCTCGGACGGCGGTCTCACGCCGGTGCGTCGCGGAGGCGGGAGGCGCGCAGGAGCAGCACCGCGATGTCGTCGGTGTGCCGGCCGGTGGCCGTGGTGTGGCGGAGGAGACGGTCGAGGAGCCGTTCCAGGTCGTGGCCGTCGGCGGCGTCCAGGTGCCCGGCGAGGTCGGACGTGGTCCGTGTGGCGTCGGTGCCGGGCAGTTCGACCAGGCCGTCGGTGTAGAGGGCCAGGGTGGTGCCGGGGAGCAGGGGGACGGTCGTGACCGGGTAGTGGGCGCCGCTGTCGATGCCCAGGAGTGGGCCGGGTTCGACGTCGAGGACGCCGGCGGGGTGCCGGGCGTGGCGCAGCAGCGGCGGCACGTGCCCGGCGCTGGCGAAGGACGCCTGCCGGCCGGCCAGGTCGAGGTGGGCGTAGAGGCAGGAGACGAGCAGTTCGGAGTCGAGGTCGGACAGGAGCCGGTTGGTGCGGGCGAGGACCTGGCCGGGGGCAGCACCGGCGGTGGCGTGGGCGTGGATGGCGGTGCGGACCTGGCCCATGAGGGCGGCGGCGGCGACGCTGTGGCCTTCCACGTCGCCGATGACGGCGGCCGCGGTCGTGTCGTTCAGGCGCAGGACGTCGAAGAAGTCTCCGCCGACCTCGGTGCCGTGGCCGGCGGGCAGGTAGCGGGCGGCGACGTCGAGGCCGGGCAGGCGCGGCAGGGCCCGGGGCAGCAGGGCGCGCTGCAGTTCGTGCACGAGCCGGTGTTTGGTGTCGTACAGCCTGGCGCGGTCGAGGGCCTGGGCGATCAGGCCGGACAGCGAGGTGAGGACGGCGCGTTCGTCGGCGGTGAAGGTGTGCGGCCGGGCGTAGGACAGGATGCAGCATCCGACCGGCCGACCGGAGATGATCAGCGGGAGGAACGCCCAGGCCTGCTTGCCGCTGATCTGGGGTGCTCTGGGGTAGTCGGCGGCCAGCTCGGCGGGATGGGCGAAGAAGGCCGGGGTGCCGCCGGCGAGAACCTGGCCGGCGGGGGTGAGGTCGGTGTCGAGGGCCAGCGCGTCGAGTCGCTCCATGACGTCGGCCGGGTAGCCGTGGTAGCCGGTGATCTTCAGCCGGCCGGCCTCGACGCCGGACAGGACGAGGCCCTGGGCACCGAAGGCGGGCAGGATCTGGTGGGCGATCAGCGCGACGAGGTCCCGTACGGTCACCGTCTCGGTGAGCGCGGCGGCCAGGTGCACGAGTTGGTAGAGGCGTCCCGTCGGCGCCGCGGCGGCCGGGCGCGCGGAGGCGGGCGGCGGGTCGTCGGTCTGCGGCCCGCTCGGGAGGAGGCGGACGCTGATGCCGCTGGTGTCGGGGTAGAGCTGGAAGGTCAGCGGCTGGTCCGGCGGCCGGAGCGCGGTGAAGGACACGGGGGCGCGGCTGACCAGCGCCGTGCGGTAGTGGTCCTCGTAGACCGGGTCGTCCAGCCAGGGCAGGGAGTGCCAGGGCCGGGTGCCGAGCAGCCGGTCGGCGTTGCGGCCGAGGAGCCGGGCCGCGGTGGCGGTGGCGAAGGTGATGCGGCCTTCCAGGTCGAGGGCCAGGGCGCCCTCGGGGAGGCGTTCGAGGTAGTCGGCCGCTGCCAGGCCGGTCTGCGCGGGGTGGCGTTTCGCGTCGACGGGGATGACGCGCGGCATGTCGGGCAGGTGCGGCGGTTGGGTGGCGTCGTCCAGGAGGCGGGCGATGCGGCGGGCGCTGGAGGTGATGTGGCCGCGTTCGCGGGGTGTGACCCGGCGCGGCCGGCCGGCGGGCCACATCAGCACGATGCCGCCCCAGGAGCGCCGTACGCCGGTCAGCGGGACGGCGGCCAGGGCGAACGGGTAGGGCAGGACGGCGGCGGCCCTGGGGTAGCGGCGGGCCATCTCGTCCTGGTCGGCGACGCTGACCAGTGTGTCGTCGTGGATCGCGTCGGCGACCGGGACCGGTGCGCTCAGGGGCAGCCGCTGCCACGGGGCGGCGAAGGCCGCCGGCAGACCGCACAGCGCCACCAGGCGCAGCACCGGCTCCGCCTCCTCGATCAGATACAGGCCGCCGATCGAGGCGCCGGTACCGCGCACGGTGTCGGCCAGGGCCACTCCCAGGGCGTCGTCCAGCGATCCAGCGCCTCCGGGTTGCTCATTGCTCCCGGGCATGGTGTCCTCCCGCTCCTACCCGGACGCTACGCCTGCCGCGACGCGCGGGCATGTTGTCCGCACGGGTGCCCGCTTCGGGGCTATGCGCAGGCCCGGGCGTGGCCCTACGGCTGCCGGGGGCGGCGGTCCGGCCGATTTCGTGCGGGCGCCTGCGCACGCGGGTGCCCGCCGGCAGAATCGGGAGCCCTGGACGGCTTCGGGAGGCCGGCTTGCTGACGCTGACATCGCAGGACCCGCCGGCCGTGGCCGTCACGGAGGCGATCCGGGCCGGGGATCTGCCTGCGCTGAGGCAGTTGCTCGCCGACCACCCCGGTCTCGCCACCGCGCGCATCACCGAGCAGGGTGAGGACGGCAAGGGCACGCGCACCCTGCTGCACATCGCGACCGACTGGCCCGGCCACTTCCCCCACGGCCCGGAGGTGATCGCGACCCTGGTCGCCGCCGGGGCCGATCCCGACGCCCGCTTCGGCGGCGCGCACGAGGAGACGCCGCTGCACTGGGCCGCCAGCAGCAACGACGTGCCCGTCCTGGACGCGCTCATCGCGGCCGGGGCCGACATCGAAGCACCCGGGGCGGTGATCGGCGGTGGCACCCCGCTCGCCGACGCCCGGGGATTCGGACAGTGGCGCGCCGCGCACCGGCTCGTCGAGCACGGCGCCCGCGTCACCCTCCAGGACGCCGCCACGCTCGGCCTGTTCGACCGGGTCCGGGCGTACGTCGAGGCGGACGAGCCGCCGTCACCGCAGGAGATCACCAGCGCCTTCTGGGGCGCCTGCCACGGCGGGCACCTGCCCACCGCGCAGTACCTCCACCAGCGCGGCGCCGACCCCCGCTGGTGCGGCTACGACGGCATGACCCCGCTCGAGATCGCCCGCGCCCAGGACGCCGACGACGTCGTGCGGTGGTTGCGCGGGCTGGGCGCGAAGGGCACCCCCTAGCGCCCCGCCCCGGCCGGGCGGCTCACAGGCAGTAGCGCACGAGCCATTCGTCCTGGTTGTAGGCGGTGCGCGCCGGGTCGGGCGCGCCGGCCGGCCGCTCCTCGACCATGTCCTCCACGCGCACCGGCTCCGGGAGTGTCCCGAAGCGGGCCCGGCGGGCGGCGGTCTCCGCCTCGCTCCCCTGCTGCGATGTCGCCTCGTCCATGGCGATTCCCCTCTCCGGCTGGCCGGATCGACCGTTCGGCCCTTGCTGGGCAAAGAGTTGACGTGCGAGAGGGGCTCATGGTTCCCGTGGCGTCACCCAGCCGTGGACGTCGCGCTGTCACCGGTGCCCGGCGAGGGTGGTCGGCCGGTCGTCCGTGACGGCGTACCTCCATGCCTCGGTGGCTCGGCTTGTTCGACCCTACGAACTTTCAACTCCACTGTTTCCCCGACGCCTTCACAATGATAGGAAACCTTCCTATCAGTTCAGCACGGCCAGCTCTTCCAACCCCCCACCCTGCTTGGAGGCACCGTGAGACACCCCTCCACCCCGGCTGCGCGCCGCACCGTTCTGGCGCTGTTCGGCGCGGCCCTGGTGGCCACCCCGCTCCTCGAGCCGCCGCACGCCGCGGCATCCGTGCGTGCGATCGGGCTCGACGACCCGGCGAAGAAGGAGATCGCCATGCAGCTCGTGTCGAGCGCGGAGAACTCCTCGCTCGACTGGAAGGCGCAGTACCAGTACATCGAGGACATCCGCGACGGCCGTGGCTACACCGCCGGAATCATCGGCTTCTGCTCCGGCACCGGCGACATGCTGGACCTCGTCGAGCTCTACACCGCGCGCAAGCCCGGCAACGTCCTCGCGAAGTACCTGCCGGCCCTGCGCGAGGTCGACGGCTCCGACTCGCACGACGGACTGGACCCCGGCTTCCCCGGCGACTGGCGCCGGGCGGCGCGTGACGCCGAGTTCCGGCGCGCCCAGGACGACGAGCGTGACCGGGTGTACTTCAACCCGGCGGTCCGGCAGGGCAAGGCGGACGGGCTGCGGGTGCTGGGCCAGTTCGCGTACTACGACGCCATCGTCATGCACGGCGACGGCACCGACCCCCTGAGCTTCCGCAACATCCGCAGGCGGGCGCTGCGCACGGCGAAGCCGCCGGCGCAGGGCGGTGACCAGGTGACGTACCTCGACGCCTTCCTTGACGCGCGGGTGTGGGCCATGAAGCAGGAGGAGGCGCACAGCGACACGAGCCGGGTCGACACGGCGCAGCGCGTGTTCCTGCGCCGGCGCAACCTCGACCTGAACCCGCCGCTGGACTGGAAGGTCTACGGCGACAGCTACCACATCGGCTGACCACCGCGGCCCGGGCGGGAATTGGTCCACCAAGCAGGCACGGAAGTGGACTCCTTCCCGGGCCGCCCGGCTGCCTAGCGTCACCCGTATGAACGCCACGACCACGCGCGGCGCCCTGCTCGCCGCGCTCGCCTGCGTCCTCGTCGGAGGGTCCTTCACCGCCAACAGCGTGCTGGGCGACTACCCGTACGCGGGCGGCCAGTTCCTGCGCTACGGGCTGGCCTGCCTGTTGCTGGTCCCGGCGGCCGGGAAGGACGCTGCCGACCGGCTGCGAGCCCTGACACTTCGCCAGTGGGGCCGTCTCACCCTGCTCGCGGCGGTCGGCATGGTCGGTTTCAACCTGGCCGTCATCGCCGCTGAGCGCACGGCGGAACCGGCGGTTCCCGGCGTGTTCGTGGGCTGCGCGCCGGTGGCCGTCGCCGTGCTCCTGCCCCTCCTGGACGGGCGCAGGCCCAGGCGGACGGTGCTGTACGGGGCGTCGCTCGTGGCCGTCGGCGCCTTCACGGTCCAGGGATGGGGGCGCACGGACGGCGAGGGCATCGCCTTCTCCGTGTGCGCCTTGGCGGGAGAGGTCGGGTTCGCCGTGCTCGCCGTACCCGTGCTGCGGCCGCTCGGGCCGCGGCTGCTGTCCGCCACGGTGTGCGCGATCGCCGCGGTGGAGTCGGCGGCGGTGGGTCTGCTGGTCGACGGAGGCGCGTGGCTGCGGCGGCCGGACGCCGTCGAGACGGCCGCGCTGCTGTGGCAGGCGGTGGTGGTCACCGTGGTGGGCTTCGTCTGCTGGTACATGGGCGTGCAGCGGATCGGCGCGGAACGCGCCACCCTGTTCTCCGGCCTCATCCCGGTAGCGGCGGCCTGCACCGCACCGCTCGTCGGCACCGGCTCCTACGGTCTCGCCCAGGCGGCGGGCAGCGCGCTGGTGGGGCTCGGGGTGGCGCTCGGGTCGGGAGCGCTGAGACGGGCGGGGCGCCGGCCACGGACTCGGGCCCTTTCGGAGGAACGGCCGCCCGGAGTACCGCAGGGCCCGCGTGCCTGAAATGCCGGAGTGATCCCGCGCGCATCTCATGGACGGCACCGAACGTCCCGGCCGACCAGGAGACGACGTCCATGGCGCACACCCGTACCGGCGAAGGGGACCAGGAGGCCACCCATGGGGGTGTGCTGCGGCGGCTGGGCGAGTGGTGCGCGCGTCACATCGACGGCATGGACCCGGTGCGGGCCGCCGGGCAGGCCGCGAGCACCAGCGGCCATGCCGTCCTCGTCTCCGGCTGCACGGTGATCATCGCGCTCGTGGGCCTGTCCGCGTCCGGGGTCTCCTTCGTCGCCCTGCTCGGGCTCGCCGCCGCCGTCACCGTCGTTCTCGGCCGTCGTCGGCGCACTCACCCTCGTGCCCGCGCTGCTCGGTCTCCTCGGGCGGCAATCGATCGCTACACGGTGCGCCGTCCCGTCGCCGAGACCGGCACCGAGGAGGGCGAGACGCCACAAGGCACCTGGCACCGGTACGCACAGCGGGTGGAGCGCAGACCGCTGTGGTTCCTGACGGCGGGTGTCGCCGTGGTCGTGGTGCTCGCGATCCCCGTCCTCTCCATCCAGCTGGGCCACATCGGCGACGGCGCCGATCCGGCGTCCTTCACCGACCGGCGGGCCTACGACCTGATGACCGACGCGTTCGGGCCCGGCTCCAACGGTCCGCTCACCGTCGTCATCGACCAGACGAACGTGCCTGACTCGCAGCGTTCCGGTCTGGCCTCGAAGGCCCAGCAGACGCTCGGCTCGGTCCAGGGGGCCGCCGTCGTCACCCCTCTGACGCCCACGCAGGACGGCGATGTCCTGATCGGCACCGTCTGCTCGACCCGGTCGCCGCAGAGCGCCACCACCACCGACCTGACCAACCGTCTGGTCGACGACACACTGCCGGACGCGGTCCGGGGCACGGACGCCAAGGGCTGTGTCACCGGTACGACGGCGGCCCAGGTCGACTTCCGCGACATCGTCGCCTCCCGGCTGCCCGTGATCATCCTCGTCGTGGTCGGCCTGGCCTTCCTGATCATCCTGGCCGTGTTCCGGGGGCTGCTCGTCGCCGTCAAGGCGGCCGTCCTGAACGTCCTGTCGATCGCCGCCTCGTACGGCGTGGTCGTCGCGGTGTTCCAATGGGGCTGGGGCGGTCCGGCGCTCGGCGTCAACGGCAGGGTGCCCATCGAGAGCTATGTGCCGATGATGATGTTCGCCATCATCATCGGCCTCAGCATGGACTACGAGATCTTCCTGCTCTCCCGCGTCCACGAGGCGTGGCAGCGCACCGGGGACGCCAAGGCGTCCGTGGCCCACGCCCTGGAGATCACGGCCCGCGTCATCACCTGTGCCGCGCTGATCATGGTGAGCGTGTTCGCGGCGTTCATCGTGAGCGACAACATCGTGGTCAAGATGCTCGGGCTGGGCCTGGCCGTCAGCGTGCTCATCGACGCTACCGTCGTACGGCTGCTCATGGTGCCGGCCGTGATGACGCTGCTCGGGCGGCACGCCTGGTGGACTCCGCGGTGGCTGGACCGGGTGCTGCCGCACATCGACGCCGAAGGGGCACAGGCCCAGGCCCGTCCGGCGCCTCAGGGTGGCCGGGAGTCAGCGGAGCACCAGGTGGACGAGGGCGAGGGTGCCGACCGACACGATCAGGGTGCGCAGGACGGCGGGGCTGAAGCGGCGGCCCGTTCTGGCTCCGACCAGGCCGCCCAGCGCCGAGCCGGCGGCGATGAGCACGACGGCCGTCCAGTCGAAGTCGGCGAAGAAGACGAAGAGCAGGGCGGCGACGGTGTTGACGACGGCCGCCAGCACGTTCTTGACGGCGTTGAGCCGCTGGAGCGTCTCATCGAGCAGCATGCCCATCAGGGAGACGTAGATGATGCCCTGCGCGGCGGAGAAGTAGCCGCCGTAGACGCTGGCCAGCGTCAGTCCGCCGAACAGCAGCGGGCCGCCGTCAGGGCGGACGGAACCGCCGCACTCGCGTCGGCGGCGCACTCGCTTCGCGATCCAGGGCTGGCAGGCGACCAGGACGAGGGCGAGTCCCACCAGGACCGGCACGATCCGCTCGAACGCCGAGGCGGGCAGGGTCAGCAGCAGCACGGCGCCCGCGAGGCCGCCCAGTACGGCGCCGGTGCCCAGCAGGAGGACGCGCCGGCCCTGGCCGCGCAGTTCCTCGCGGTAGCCGATGACCGCGCTGATGGAACCGGGGACCAGGCCCAGCCCGTTCGACACCGTCGCGGTGACCGGGGGCAGTCCGGCGGCCAGCAGCACCGGAAAGGTGATCAGCGTCCCCGAGCCGACGACGGCGTTGACGGCCCCGGCACCCGTGCCGGCGGCGAGCACGGCGGCCATCTCCCACGGCGTCACGTAGCCGCTCCCCCGCGGGTGCCGTTCCAGGTGAGGTTCATGAGGTCACGCTAGAGGGTGGGTCCTTCGGCATCCGTCGAAGGGTGCCGGGCGCGACCGCGGCCGGAGACACGGAACGGCGGTGGGATCCAGTGGGATCCCACCGCCGTCCGTGGGTCGTGCCCGGGCGTGGCCCCTAGCCGCGCCTCACCCGGCGCAGGACGACGAAGCCCGCGATGACCAGGACTGCGCCCGCCGCGGCCGGCCACAGCTGGGCGCCGGTGTCGGCCAGGCCGCCCTCGCCGACCGCCTGCGGCTCGGTCCGGGACGGGGCCGACGGGGTCGGCGCGGCACTGGTCGCCGTGCCGACGGCCTGGGACTGGCCGAGACCGTCCGCGTCCTCGTCGTTGCCCTCCTTCGCACCGCCGCCCTGCTCAGCGGCGTTGCCGCCGGCCGTGGAGGTCGCCTTCACCTCGGGCTCGGCCTTGCCGGGGGCCGTGGACGCGTCGCCGGGCTCCGGTTCGGGGGCCGGCTTGTCGGCCGGAGGCTTCGAAGCCTCGCCCTTGCCGTCGTCACCGCCGTCACCGTTGTCACCGCCGTCGCCCTTGTCACCGGGCTTCCCCGCGTCGTTCCCGCCCTGCGGGGCGTCGGGCGTGCGGGTGGGCTGCTCCTGCGGGGCCTGCGGCGTCTTCGTCGGCTGCTCCTGCGGAGTCTCGGGGGCCTTCGTCGGCTCCTCCTGCGGGGCCTCCGGCGTCTTCGTCGGCTCCTCCTGGGGCTCCTCGGTCGGCCCCGGGTTCTGCCCGCCGTCCGCTCCGGCTCCGCACCTACGGCCGTCGTTGATGCAGTCGACCATCTCCCCCATCAGATCCTCGTCGAAGATGTTGATGAAGTCGCCGTGGTCCGTTACCGGCTTGTGCAGCTGCTCCGGGAAGGAGTCGACCGCGAACAGCGGTGTCGTACGGCCGCCGTCGTTCAGGCTCGGCGCGTCGATGTCGTAGACGATGCGCTGGACCAGCTGCGGGATGGGGCGGAAACCGGACGGGCAGTTCCCGGCGGCGTCCGCGAACGCCACGTGGGTGCGGTGGTTGGCGCTGTCGATGTTGCGCCCGTCCCAGCAGCTCTGGAACTTGAAGGTGCGTACGACGTCGCTGCCCTGCGGGCACAGCGGGTACTTGTCCTTCAGCTGCCGGTCCTCGAAGCCGGTGCAGCTCCAGGAGGCGTTGGCGTTGGCGGGGCCGTTGACGAACGACTTGGCGTCGCCGGTGATGATGCGCAGCAGCCGCGGCATGGCCGTGACCTTCTCGCGCGGGTTGCCGACGAACGTCAGCGTGACCTGCTTCGGCGTGACGATCTCGCCGGCGTTGCCCTCGATGCCGCCACCGGGCTTGTCGGCGTCCTGCTCCTGGGCGCCGTTCTGCAGCCGCACGACGGGCCAGTAGTAGGAGGACTTGTCGCCCTGGTCGTCGCAGCTGGTCTCGGCGTCGGCCAGGTCCTGGTCGCTGGCGAAGGCGTTGTTGGCCTGGTTGCCGACGTAGTCGTGGAAGTGGTGTGCGCCGTTGGTCACGCCCGGGGCGGCGATGATGTTGTCGGAGTTGAACAGGCCGTTCTCGTTCACGCCGCAGCTGGTGGCGAAGGAACCGCGGGACGCGTCGCCCTGCGGGCGGGGGTTGTTCACGTTGGGCTGGACGCTCTTGATGTCCGCGAAGTCGGCGGCGACGGGTCCGTTGCCCGCCTGCCCGCCATTGGCGCCCTGGCCCTGGCCGTTCCCCTGCTCCTGACCGGCCTGGCCCTGCTCCTGGCCGGGCTGCCCGGTTGCGCCCTCCGGGCCTTCGCCCTGTGCGGGAGCCTGGTTGCCGTCCTCCACGCTGCAGGCGGCGAGGGCGTCCAGCCCCTCGGGGCGGTCCCCCACGCGGTCGATGGCGATCGCGATGCGCTCCAGGGTCGCGGCGCGCTTCTCCTTCAACGGGTTCACGACCGCGTTGTCGGCGAAGCCGGGGTCCTGCTGCACCTGCTGCGCCGATTCGCTCAGCCGCTGATAAGCCTGCGCGATCTGCTCGTCCAGCAGGGCGAGTTCCTTGTCGACCTCCCCCCGCGCCTGCTCGGGGACCGAGGTCAGCTTGCTGCCGACGTCCGGGCAGTCGATCGTGGCGCCCGCGGTCCGAACCCCCGTGCCGGACCGCGTCTGGGCGGAGTCACCGCCCGAACCGCCGTCCGTGGCGGAGGCGTAGACGTTCGCGGCCATCAGGCCGCCTCCGCCCAGGATCAGTGCGAATGCGGCGAAGGTCGCGCGTCGTGGGCCGGTAGGGCGTCTTCGCGTGTTGCGTCCCAAGGGTGCTCTCCTGCGCTTGATGGCTGCGGGCATCAAAATCCCCTCGCCCCATACGTACGGGAGCACCGGCGTGTTCACTCGCCTCGAAAATTTTCGAGAACTCTCATGAAGCACGGGCCGGCCCGAGCCCCGCCGGACACCGCGTCCGGCGGGGGAGGCGCAGGTCAGCGGAAGTTCACGTCACTGCACAGGAAGTAGGTCTGGTCCATGTGCGACGCCTGCCAGATCGTGTACACGATGTGCCGGCCGCTCAGTCCCGAAGTACTCACGGGAATCTCGTAGTTCTGGCTGGGCGCGTACCTGCCGGTGCGCTTGACGAGCTGGAGGTCGTTCCAGGTCAGCGGTCGGGTGGTGGGGTCGAAGCCCTGCCGCGTGACGTACACCAGGAAGTAGTCGGCACCATGACTGGCCTGGTCGTGGAGCTTCACCGTGAAGTTGCCGGTGATGTCCGTCGTCTTCCAGGCGCCGACCGCGTCGAGGGAGTTGTACCGGCCGCCCTCGGTCCGGCCGCCACTGCACAACTGGCCGTTGGGGACGACGGCCTGGAAGTTCCCGCCGGAGCCGTTGCGGTACAGGCCGTTCCAGTTCCACATGGCGTTGGGGTTGTCCTGCCACGCCTGCCAGCACATGGGGTCGAGACGGGCCATCTCGGGGTTCTGGAAGTCGCTTCCCCAGCGCAGCCAGCAGCCGTAGTTGCGGGACGCCGGGTCGACGACCGAGCCGTGGGCGACGGCGGTGCCGCTCCAGGGGATCAGGCTGAGCAGTGCGGCGACCAGCACGCTCAGGGCGAGCGTCAGACGGGACCTGAGCCCGGGGGGTGGTACATCATGACCATGACAAACCATGATCTTTCCCTTTCGGGTGTGGGGGGTGGTCGTGCTTTCAGGTGTGCTTTCAGTCGCGCTTCCCGTTGCGCTTTCCGTTACGTTTCGATCATGTTTCGGAGTGGGAGCGCTCCCATAATGCACAGGCTGCACCCGGTGACGCGGGTCGGCAATGTGCGATTGCGCCACTTCCCTGTCGGTCAGAGCCGGTCGAGTTCCTTCGTGGTACGTCCGAGGTAGGTGACCTCGCCCGGCTCGGGGACGTCGATCTCCTCGAAGCCCATCCGGTCGTAGAAGGCCCGGGCCCGGGTGTTGGCGGTCGCCATGGCCAGGTGGACGGCCGGCACTCCCCGGTCCTGGAGTGCCCGCAGGAGCGTCCGCATCAGGCGGCGTCCGTGGCCGCGGCCCTGCCATGCGGGCAGCAGGTCGATGTGCAGGTGCGCGGGGTGGGCGGCCAGTTCGGGCAGGACCATCCGTTCGGGGTGGTGCAGCAGGCCCGCCATCGCCTCGTCCGGGGTGCGCGGCGGCCGGGGCGGTTCCGGGTAGCGGTCGGCGACCAGGGGCAGCCACGTGGTGCGGAAGGCCTCGGCGAAGCGCGGGGTGTCGGCCGCGCCGAGGATGTAGCCGACCGCCTGCCCCCGCCCGTCGTCCAGCACGAAGGCCAGGTCCGGCTCCAGATGGACGTACGGCGCCGCGAAGGTCGCCGGGAAGATGCCCGGGTCCGTGTAGTGGGGGCGGCTGTCCTCGCCGTGGTACGCGGTGCGGATGCAGATGTCGTCGAGGGCGGAGCGGTCCTCGGGGCGGTACGGGCGGATGACGGGCGATGTGGTCATGGCGGAATCGTGCACGCGGTGGGAGCGCTCCCTCAACCCCTTTCGAGGCGGCGGAGGGGACACATCCGGTCCGCCAGGGGCGCGCCTCAGCCGGCCCTTGAGCCCTGCTTGAACGAGCGCGGCTTAAGGGCTCCGCCCGGGGTTACCCGGCTCACATGGTGAAGCTGCATATTCCAGGACGAAAAGAACACAACGAGACCCAGGCGCCGCCTCCGGAGCACCCACGCCGGAACCCCGAGGCGGAACGCCGGCGGACTCCGGACGAGGAACGCCGGGACGCTCCGGCCCCCGCTTCCGAAGAGCCCGGGCCGAGCCCCGAGGTGGAGCGTGCGGCGCCGGACACGCCGGGCGACATGCCCCGGAAGTCGTGGGGCGCGGTGCTGAAGGGGAGTCTGCGGGAGTTCAAGGACGACGAGCTGACCGACCGGGCGGCCGCGCTGACCTACTACGGGGTGCTGGCGTTGTTCCCCGCGCTGCTGGTGCTGGTTTCGATACTGGGCCTCACCGGTAAGTCGACCACGGACAAGGTGCTCGAGAACGTCCAGCAGCTGGCCCCCGGCTCGGCCCGCGACATCATCACCCGGGCCGTCGAGCAGTTGCAGGGCAACGCCGGCGTCGGCTCGGTGATGGCGATCGTCGGCCTGGTGCTGGCGGTGTGGTCGGCGTCCGGCTACGTGGCCGCGTTCATCCGCTCGGCCAACGCCGTCTACGACATGCCCGAGGGCCGGCCGGTGTGGAAGCTGCTGCCGGTCCGGGTGGCCGTGACGGTCGTGCTGATGGTGATGGCCGTGTTCAGCGCGCTGATCGTGGTCTTCACGGGCGGGCTGGCCCAGCAGGCCGGGACGGCCCTGGGCGTCGGTGACACGGCGCTGACGGTGTGGTCGATCGCGAAGTGGCCCGTTCTGGTGCTGCTGGTGACGACCATGATCGCGATCCTGTACTGGGCGACTCCGAACGCCAAGGTGAAGGGGTTCCGCTGGATCACGCCGGGCAGTCTGCTGGCCCTGCTGATCTGGCTGGTGGCGTCCGCCGGTTTCGCGTTCTACGTGGCCAACTTCGCCTCGTACAACAAGACCTACGGCACGATGGCCGGTGTCATCGTGTTCCTGGTGTGGCTGTGGATCACCAATCTGGCGATCCTGCTCGGCCTGGAGTTCGACGCGGAGACGGTGCGGCAGCGGGCCATCGCCGGTGGTCATCCGCCGGAGGCCGAGCCGTACACCCAGCCGCGTGACACCCGGAAGTGGGACGAACAGGACCGGCGCCGGCTCGAAGAGACCTGACGGGCCGGACGGTTCAACGGTTCACCCCATGAGTCCGGCGGCGACCGTCGCACCCAGCTCCCAGCACCGCTCGAGGTCGCTCTTGTCCGGCTCGCCGGTCACGGTCACGGCCTCGGCGGTGCGGCGCCAGCCGAGGCCCGTCGTGACCGACTCGATCCCGCGCACCGCTCCGGTGACGTCGTTGCCGCCGTGCACCCAGTAGCCGAAGGGGCGGCCGCGGGTGGCGTCCAGGCACGGGTAGTAGACCTGGTCGAAGAAGTGCTTGAGGGCCCCGGACATGTAGCCGAGGTTCGCGGGGGTGCCCAGGAGGAAGCCGTCGGCGGCGAGGACGTCGGAGGCGGTGGCGGACAGCGCGGGTACCCGGACGACGCGGACGTCCTCGATGTCGGGGTCCGTCGCCCCGGAGACGACGGCTTCGAACATCGCCTGACAGTGGGGTGAGGGCGTGTGATGGACGATCAGCAAGGTGGACACGGCACCTGACCTTGCCGCCTGGCCCCCGCCACCGCAAGCGGTGGCGGGGGCCAGGTGTCGCTGTCGCTCAGCGGTTGCCGCGACGCCGGATCAGCAGGCAGGCCACGAGTACGGCACCGGCGCCCGCCAGCAGGGCGGCCCGGTGGTCACGAAGCTGCTGCGGAGCCTTCTCCTGCCAGACCTGCTCGGCCTGCGCGGCCTTCTCCTTCGCGCCCTGAGCGGCGGCGGCGCCCTTCTGCTTCACCGGCTCGGGCAGCTTCTCCTCCACGGTGTGGGCGACCTCCGCGGCCTTGGCCCTGGCCTGCCCGCTCCATTCCTGCGCCTTGGCCCCGGCCTGCTCCTTGACCGCGACGGCCTTCTCGCGGGCACGGGTCTTGACGTCGGCACGGTCCGCCAGTGCCTGGACGGTGTCGCCGAGCTCGTGGCGGGTGTGCTCGACCTGCTCGCGCAGCTCCTCCTGGCTGCGGGCGGTCGGCTCGTCGTGCGCGGGCTGGGTCATCGCTGTGCACTCTCCTTGATCTCGGCCACGTCGGCCTTCACGCTGTCGATGGTCCGCTGCGGGGTGGGCGGGGCTGCGCTGCGCACCTGTTTGCGTCCGGCCAGCGCCGTCAGGCCCGTGGCGAGGGCGAGGGCGCCCGTGACGATCAGCGCCGCGGCCCACACCGGCAGCGGTACGGCCAAGGCGGCGATCACCGTGGCGACGAGGGCCTGCAGGGTGACGAAGCCGAGCACGCCGGCTCCGCCGAACAAGCCGCCGCCCTTGCCGTAGCGTTTGCCCTTCTCGGTCATCTCCGCCTGTGCGAGGCGCATTTCGCCGCGCACGAGCTCGGTCAGTTGCTCGGTGGCACGTTGCACCAGCTCGCCCACCGGCTCTTCCCCGGCCGCCGGCGCGCTCCCCGTGCGGGGAGCGGCCGGGGCCGTGCGGTGCGTGTCCGTCATGGCGATCACCTCCCGGTCCGTAGTTCCGGGCCGGGTACCAGCGAGGGCGGAAAGAACACCTGGTAGGGCGACTTTTGTTGACGATGAGTGAGCGGCGGGAAATCCGGTACCCGTCCGTCGCTCACGTACGAGAAAGGGAGGTATCGCCTTGTCGCAGGTAGAGGAATCCATCGAGGTCCGCGTGCCGGTGAACACCGCGTACAACCAGTGGACGCAGTTCGAGTCCTTCCCCGAGTTCATGGACGGTGTCGAGCGCATCGAGCAGCGCACCGACACCCTCACGCACTGGGTGACGAAGGTGGGCGGTCAGGCGCGGGAGTTCGACGCGGAGATCACCGAGCAGGTCCCGGACGAGCGCGTCGCCTGGACCACCGTGGGCGGCGAGGCGCGGCAGGCCGGTGTGGTGACCTTCCACCGCATCCAGGACGACACGACCAAGGTCATGTTGCAGATGGACTTCGACCCCAGTGGTGTGGCCGAGACCGTGGGCGACAAGCTCGGGTTCGTGAAGCGGCAGGTCTCCGGTGATCTGAAGCGGTTCAAGGAGTTCATGGAGGCCCGCGGGGCGGAGACGGGCGCCTGGCGCGGCCAGGTGTGACCCGGCACGAGGAGGCCGCCACCACTGCACGTGGTGGCGGCCTTCCGCTGTCCGTGCTCTCCCGTCACGCCGCCACCGGCCCGGCGATGCCGCCCCGGAAGAGCTGCCGGGCCTGCCGGCTCAGGTCGCCCAGGCGCAGGGCGAGCTGTGCCGCCGCGTCGTAGAGGGTGTGCACGGCCTGGAGACGTTCCAGGCGGGGGGCCAGGGCCGACAGGGCGATGGCCAGGGCGACGCCGGCCCAGGCGACGGGGCCGAGCGGGGTGCAGCCGAAGAAGTGGCTGACGCCGGGGGTCTGGACGAGGGCGGCGAGGACGGCGGCCGAGCCGAGGGCGGTGACCCACACCAGGGTGCTGTGGCGTCGCCCGGAGAGGGTCTGCACGAGCTGGGCGCCGACCACGCCGCACAGGGCCATGGTGGTGGACCGGCGTTCGGTGCCGGGGGTGAGGCGGCCGATGAGGTATGCCGTGACCGCGCCGAGGCAGGTGGTGATGCCGCGGCGGCGGATGGAGCGCAGCAGGGGCGCGCCGAGGACGTCGAGGCCCATCGGGCCGGTCGCGGCGTGTTCCGCGGTCGAGGGGTCGTCGCTGGGGGTGACCGCGACGGCCATGGCCGGGAACATGTCGGTGAGGAGGTTGACCAGCAGCAGCTGACGGGTCGACAGGGGTGAGGCGCCGGCGAGCAGGGTGCCGAGGACGCTGAAGCCGACCTCGCCGGCGTTGCCGCCGATGAGGATGCTCACCGCGTCGGCGACGCTGCGCCACAGAGCGCGGCCCTCGGCGACCGCGTCCACGAGGACGGACAGGTCGCCGGTGGTGAGCACGAGGTCGGCGGCGTTGCGCGCGGCCGCGGAGCCGCGGGACTCGACGCCGACACCGACGTCGGCGGCGCGGATGGCGGCGGCGTCGTTGGCGCCGTCGCCGGCCATCGCCACGACCCGTCCGGCCTGTTGCAGGGCCTCCACGACGTGCAGCTTCTGCTCGGGTGCGACCCGGGCGATGACGCCCGCGCCGCGCAGGACCCGGACGCGTTCGCGGCGTTCCATGGCGACGAGTTCGTCGCCGGTCACCGCCTCGGTCTCCTCCGGCCAGCCCAGTTGCAGAGCGATGGCGCGGGCGGTCTCCGGGTGGTCTCCGGTGAGCATGACCGGCAGGATGCCGGAGCGGCGCAGTTCGGCGAGCAGGGAGTGCGAGGTGTCGCGCGGGACGTCGGCGAGGGCGACGAAACCGCTGAACTCCAGGTCCGCGAGCGGCGCGTCGAGTTCGGACTCGGCGTCGTCGGCACGGCAGGGGCGGCGGGCGACGGCGAGGACGCGCAGTCCTTGTCCGGCCAGTTCGTGTGCGGTGTCCCAGGCGTGGCCGGGGAGGTCCCGGCAGGCGGGCAGGATCGTCTCAGGGGCGCCCTTGACGACGAGCAGTTCACCCATGTCCGGGTCCCCGTCCCGACCGGCCGCGGCGGCGTAGCCGCGGCGGGTCTCGAAGGGCAGTTCGCCGGTGGGTGCCCAGCCTTCGTCGGGCGGGGCGACGTCGAGGACGGCCTCGTCGGTGGCGTGCGCGACGCGGCGGCCCTGGCCCGTCTCCTCCTGCGGGCAGGCGCGGGCGGCCAGGCGCACGATGGGTGCGGCCTCTTCGGTGTCGGTGGCGAGGACGGTGCCGTCGGCTGTGGCGACGCGGACCAGGCGCAGTTTGTTCTCGGTGAGGGTGCCGGTCTTGTCGAAGCAGACGGTGTCGACCCGGCCGAGCGCCTCCAGGGTGCGCGGGGTGCGGACCAGGACACCGCGGCGGGACAGCCGGCGGGCCGCCGCCATCTGCGCGACGGTGGCAACGAGCGGAAGGCCTTCGGGGACGGCGGCCACGGCGACCGCGACACCGCCGCTGACAGCGCGCCGGACGGGGCTGCCGCGCAGCAGGGACAGTCCGGTCACGGCAGCGCCGCCGGTGAAGGTGACCGGCAGGGCCTTGCGGGTCAGTTCCTGGAGCCGGGCCTGGACTCCGGCGGGCGGCGGGGTGCGGGCGGCGAGCGTGACGGCCCGGCCGGCCTCGGTCTGGTCGCCGGTGTCCACGACGAGGGCGGCGGCCCGTCCGGCCACGACGGTGGTGCCCTCGAAAACCATGCAGGTGCGCTGGCCCACCGGCATGCCGGGCGTGGCCTCGACGGACTTGGCCACCGGCAGGGATTCGCCGGTGAGCGCCGACTCGTCGACCTCCAGGCCGTCGACGTCCAGCAGCCGGGCGTCGGCGGGTACGACGTCGCCGGCGCCGAGGCTGATCTCGTCGCCTGGCCGCAGCCGGGCGGCGTCGACGGTGACCGTGCGGTCGCGGCTGTCCTGCTTGCGGGCCTTCGGCTGCTGCCGGGCGGCGAGCCGGGCCAAGGCCTGCTCGGCGCGCAGCCGCTGGAGGCCCCCGGTCACGGCGTTGAGGTCCATGGCGCCGACGACGAGCAGCGCGTCGACGACCGAGCCCAGCAGCGCCGAGGCGACGGCCCCGGTGGCGAGGACGGGGGTGAGCGGGTCGTCGAGTTCGCGGCGGACGGCCCCGGCCGCCTGCCACGTCCAGCGGGCGGGGGCGGCGGCGGGGTGGCGGGTCAGCCGTGCGGCCTGCCGGCGTGAGCGGTCGGCGAGCAGGCCGAGTCCGCGGGGTTCGCCGTCGCGGTCGGCGCGCCCCAGCCGGTCGCGGGCCTCGTGGGGTTCCAGGGCGTGCCAGGGGATGTGCAGCCGCGGCGGGGGCGGGGTGGCCCGGGCGACGCGGGTTGCTTCGAACCAGCCGGTGATCAGGGCGTTGACGGCGGCGATGTTGACGGGGGCGTGCCGGGTGAGGGGCCACAGGAGGTGCCCGCCCGGAGGCTGCCCGCCGCGGGCCACCAGGAGCCCGGAGAGGGCCGCGCCCGCACGGGCCAGGGTCTGCGAGCGGCGCCCGACGCGCCGGGCCGCCGGGATGGCGGTCAGCAGCCGCCACACGTCCGCGAGACCACCCGGGGCCAGCACGTCGACGCCCCAGGAGACGGCCGCCCGCCCGTCGATGAGGGCGATGGCCACGTCGCCGGCGGGCAGCCCGGCCGCGACGTGCCCGTCGCCGGACTCGTCCAGGCGGGCGACGGTCACGACCACGCGCCCCTCGTCCTGAAGGGCCCGTACGACGTCTCCGAACGGCTTGGCGCTCGGTGCGACCTCGTCGGCGAGCCGGGTGATGTCCTTCAGGTCGGAGCCGCCCGCGATCACGACGTGCAGCCCTGCCCGACGGGCGGCGTCCAGGACGGCCTCGGCGAAGGGGTGCACCGGGTCGTCGGGCAGGCCGTCGCCGGTGTCGTCCTGCCGCAGGCTGCGCAGGGCGTCGGCGTGCAGGACGAGGGCGTCGGCGATCTCCAGCTGCCGCAGGCGCTCCCCGTTGCGCAGGAGGATTCCGGCGTGGGCGAGGAAGGCGCCGAGGGTCGCGGCGAACGCGGCCGGTCCGTACCGGGCCGCCTTCGGAGATCCGGCGAGGACCGCTTCGGCCGCGTCCGTGGCGCTGTGCGTGACGAGGAGGGTGGCGGCGGCGCCGGCGAGGCTGCCGGTGCTGGCGTGGGAGGCGTACTCCGCGGCGGGGGTCACCTTGAGCGGTGGCCGGGTGTCCGTGGGGCTGGACAGGCTGGTGCGCCGGTGGTGGCAGACGTCGTCGTGCAGCGCCTCGAAGGCCGCGGCCCTGGCCACGGCTTCGGTCAGCTGGTTGCTGCGCAGGATGCCGTCGAGCACGAGTGCCAGCGGGGTCTGGCCGACGCCGTGGGCGGCGGCGTTGGCGGCGGCCAGGACGAGTTCCATGCCGGACGCGCCGAACCGCTGCCGGAGCAGGGCGCGGAAGCGGGGGTTCTCGCGCAGCAGCGTGATGGTGGCGGTGATGATGCGCGAGCCGGGGGGCAGCCGCAGGGACCGGCCGGCCAGGGCACCGGCCGCGCCGGCGGCGTCCAGCAGGATCGCCGCCGTCGTGACGCGGACCTCGGCGGGATCTCCGGGATGGCTGGTGTCCCGGAGGTTCGGGTCGGCGCCCTCGTCCAGGCCGAAGCGGGCGGCGAGTGCGGTGGCCCGCTCGGTGACGCGGTCGGTGGCGGCGTCCTCGGCCATGGTGACCACCAGCCGGGCCAGTCCCCCGTCCCAGTACGCCGCGAGCACGTCCGGGTGCTCGACCAGTTCCTCGGCGACCTGGTGGGCGAGCGCCTCGGCGTGGCCGTCGGTGTCCCGCAGTGCGAGGTGGAGGCGCTGCCCGGCCTGCCAGTGCTGGCCGCCGGTGAGGGCGTTGCGCGCGACGTTGCGGACGCGGCGCGTGGTGTCGTAGACGGACGTCACCGACTGGGCGGTGCTGCGGGCGGCGCCTGCGGCCGCGCCGGCCACGGCCCCGACAAGGGGGGCGACGTCGAAGCGTGTGAGCATGTGCTGCTGTCCCGACTCAGCCGGTGGGGCGGCTGTCGTGTCCGGGCCGGGGGGCCTGGTCCGGCTCCTCGCCGTGCGGGTGGTGGGTGGCCTCGGCGACCTGCTTCAGGGCGGAGGCGGTGGCGGTGTCGCCGACCTTGGCGGGCTGTTCGTGGACGTGCTGTTCTTGCCGTTCGTGCCGGTAATGGGACGCGGCGAGTCTGCCGCCGGGGCCGTACGAGGAGGTGTCCCGCTCCTCCGGCCCGTCCTGGGTGGAGCGGTGTTCACCGGCCTTGTCGGTCCGTGTTGTGCCGTTCGTCGACGCGTCGTCGGACTGTCCGGGACGTGGCTGGGTCAGCCAGGCGACGGCCGCGCCGGTCACCGCCACCGGCCACTCCACGATTCCGGCCACACCGAGGACGCCGGCACCGGTGTAGACCGCCATCCGGCGGCCTCGCGGCGAGACCGCTCCGATCCGGTCCAGCGCGTCGGTGGCCACCTTGCCCACCTGCTCCGCACCCGGCAGGTGCCTGAGGCCCGAGGCCACGGCCCGCAACGGCTGCGGAAGATCGGACGAACGTGGTGTCTCCTGGTTCATGTCGACCTCCACAAGCGCGTTGTCCAGCGACTTCATCCGGTTCCCCCACTCTTTGCCCTATATTCCGCCTTTGATGGGGTATGCGCTTGTCTTGTTCGGCCGGGTCCGGTGCGGCCGGGGCGTCACACGACGGTCTCGCCGTCGTGTACTCCGCCCACGCAGCGCTTGGTGTACGCCTGCCAGCCGTCGCCCACGGCGGAGATGACGATCGAGCCGCCGCCGGCGATGCACTGGCTCGCGGTGACGTCCGCCGGCAGGGCTGCGGCGCGGCAGGGCACGGCGAGCACGGACACGGCCAGGGCGGTGACCAGGGCGTACGGCAATGTGCGCATGGGGGGCTCCTTCTCCGGGTGGGCGGCCGGGCGGTCCGCCGTACCAGGCTCGCGAGGGTGCGCGGGCGCCGCCACCCGGAGAGGGGGGCCGGGCCGCCCGGGGGACCCGCCGGTGCCGGAAGCCGTCCGTGTCGGGGCGCAAGCGCCGGGTACTCAGTGCAGGCACACAGGCCGTCTCGGGTCCGGACACCGCACGGGAGCGACGTGTCCGGTTCGGCGAAGGAGTAGTCATGACGCAGAACGGTGATGACGCGATGCTCGTCCGGCGACCGGGGATCCCCGATCTCCGGACGCCACCGGACGGGGCCGAGCCCGCGCCACCACAGGACCCACAAGCGGACCAGCCGGCACAGGAACTCCCCCAGGACCGCAACCAGGCGCTCCTGGAGGCGGCCAAGCAGGTCGGTGCCCTGCTGAAGCGCAAGGGACACCTGTTCGCACTGGCCGGCAGTGTGGCCGCTTACGCCCACGGCGGCGAGAAGAACCTGCAGCACGACGTCGACTTCGCGATCCGCCCCGAGGACGCGGAAGCGGTGGCGGCCACGCTCCATGAAGCCGGGCTGACGGTCTACACCCCGCCGGAGGACTGGCTGATCAAGGCCACGTGCTTCGGCCAGCCGGTCGACATCATCTTCGAACTGGCGCACCGGCCGGTCGGCGCGGACATGCTGGAGCGGGCGGAGGAACTGTCGGTCGACTCGGTGCGCATGCCCGTGCTGGCCCCGACCGATCTGCTGTGGAGCCTGACCGCCGCGTTCTCCGAGCACCACTGCGACTTCGGGGCGGCCCTGCCCATCGCACGTGCCCTGCGGGAGAAGGTCGACTGGGAGCGGGTCCGGCGCGAGTGCGGGGACGAACCCATGCCCGCGGCCTTCTTCTTCCTCTTGGAGCGCCTGAACGTCATCTGAAGGAGCACTCATGAGCACCCACGGTTCCCAGGACGCGGGCGGCGGGCCGCCGGCCGAGAACCTGGACTACCGCATCGCCCACCTCCAGGACCGCCTCGCCTCCGGCGAGCTCGGTGAACTGGGCGTACGGGTCGAGGCCCACGGCCGGACGGTCCTGCTCACCGGCACCGTGCCCTCGGCGCCCTGCCGCGACGAGATCGTGCGCACCGTCCACGAGGAGCTCGCCGGTTTCCCCGTGCACAGCGACCTCGTGGTGACCGAGGCGTCCTCCCCCGACCACGCGGAGGAACTCTCATGATCCGCGTCGCAGCCGTCGGAGACATCCACATGGGGCCCGACAGCCAGGGCGTGCTCCGCCCCGCTTTCGAGACCCTGCCCGAGTGCGCCGACCTCCTGCTGCTGGCCGGGGACCTGACCCGGCACGGCACGCCCCGGGAGATGCGGGTGGTGGCCCGGGAGATCCAGGACCTCGCCGTTCCGGTCGTCGCCGTCCTGGGCAACCACGACCACCACGACGACCGCCCGGACGAGGTCACGGCCATCCTCCGGGACGCGGGCGCCCACGTCCTGGAAGGGCAGGCCACGGTCGTGGAGAGCGGCGGGGCGCGGATCGGCGTCGCCGGGACCAAGGGGTTCGGCGGCGGATTCGTGGGCCGTTGCGCCGGGGAGTTCGGCGAGCCGGTCATGAAGGAGTTCGTCCACCACTCGCGCCGGTGCGCCGACGGGCTGCGGGCCGCGCTGGAGCAGCTGGGCGAGGAGGACTGCGACGCCCGGATCGCCCTGACCCACTACTCCCCCGTCGCGGACACGCTGGCGGGCGAGCCGCTGGAGATCTACCCGTTCCTGGGCAGCTATCTGCTGGCCGAGGCGATCGACACCGCCGGTGCCGACCTCGCGGTGCACGGGCACGCGCACGCCGGCACGGAACACGGCATGACGAGCGGCGGTGTTCGGGTGCGCAACGTCGCCCAGCCGGTCATCGGGCGGGCTTTCCACGTCTACCACCTGCCGGTGCGGGAGACCGCCGCGACCGGTGCCGCCGCACAACAGGCGGGCTGAGCCAACCCCCTTCCCCCTCCGCCGCCGGCGTTCGCCGGCGGCGGTCGCGTGTGCGCCGCCCGGGCGCGCCCGATCGGACGCCGTACCGCCTGTGGTGTGAACACCCCGCACGTCATGCCCGTTTCGGGCATTTTGTCTGCTTAGCATGCGAGCTCCGCGCTCCGCACGCCGGCGATGTCCCCAAGCGTCCATACGGAGCGCAACTGCCCCGTACGAGAGGACACCAGATGGCGCTGACGGGCCGTCGAAGAGCACCGTCCGAGCATGCATTCTTCCCGCACGACGACGTCCTGCGCACCGCGGCCCCGCACGTCGCCCGCCGCCGGTTCCTGACGGTCACCGCGGCGGCGGCGATGCTCGCCTTCGCCACCAACCGGCCGGCCCGCGGTGCCGGCGCCGCTCCCGAACTCGACGCCGCCCGGGTCTCCGACGACCCGTTCACCCTGGGTGTGGCCTCCGGCGACCCGCTGCCCGACTCGGTGCTGATCTGGACCCGGCTGGCCCCCGAGCCGTTCGCGGAGGACGGCGGCCTGGGCCAGCAGCGGGTCGTCGTCTCCTGGGAAGTGGCCCTGGACGAGTGGTTCGCGATCGTCGAGCAGCAGGGCACCGCCACGGCCCATCCCGAGTACGCCCACAGCGTGCACGTCGACGTCAAGGGCCTGATGCCGGGCAGCCACTACTACTACCGGTTCCGCGTGGGCAGCTGGATCAGCCCCGTCGGCCGGACCCGTACGGCGCCGGCGGCGGGCACGGACGCCGCCGGCATGCGGCTGGCCGCCGTGGCCTGCCAGGCCTACCAGGACGGCTACTACACGGCCCTGAAGCACGTGGCGCAGGAGGACGTCGACGTGGTGTTCCACCTCGGCGACTACCTGTACGAGTACCCGGTGGACTCCGCCGGCGGGGCCCGCCGTTACACCGACCGCAAGCTGCCCGACGTGTTCAACCGCGAGACGACCACCCTGGCGGACTACCGGCTGCGCTACGCGCTCTACAAGAGCGACCCGGACCTGCTCGCCGCGCACGCCCGGCACCCGTTCCTCGTCACCTGGGACGACCACGAGACGGAGAACAACTACGCAGGCGCCCTCGACGAGAACGGCAGCCCCCAGGAGCAGTTCCTGGTGCGGCGCGCCGCGGCCTACCGGGCCTACTGGGAGAACCAGCCGCTGCGCGCCGAGCAGCTGCCGCAGGGCCCCGACGCCCGGTTGTACCGCCGGCTGACCTGGGGGTCACTCGCCCAGTTCGACATCCTCGACACCCGCCAGTACCGCTCCGACCAGGCCTACGGCGACCGGCCGCACGCGCCGGGCAGCGAGTCGGACGACCCGGCCCGGACCCTCACCGGCGCCGCGCAGGAGCGCTGGCTGCTGGACGGCTGGCGGAACTCCGGCGCGCTGTGGCACGTGATGCCCCAGCAGGTGTGCTTCTCACAGCGCAAGTTCGACCTGACCTCGCCGGCCCGGGTCTCCATGGACGCCTGGGACGGCTACCGCGCCTCCCGTGACCGGGTCATGGCGGGCGCGAAGGCCGCCGGCATCGACAACTGGATGGTCCTCACCGGCGACGTCCACGTCGGCTACGCCTTCGACATCAAGGACGACTTCGACGACCCGCAGTCCAAGACGGTGGGCACGGAGTTCACCTGCACCTCCGTCGCCAGCGGCGGGAACGGAACCAGGAAGCCGGACAACTGGGACACGTACATGAAGGCCAACCCCCACATGAAGCACTACGACGGCCGACGCGGCTACGTCCGGGTCGAGCTGGGCCGCGAGAACGCCCGGGTCGACTTCCGGACCGTCTCGGCCGTCAACACGCCCGGGGGCACCATCTCGACGACCGCGTCCTTCGTCACGGAGGTGGGATCGCCCGGCCTGAAGTCCCCGTGACACGCCGGGCGTCCGCAGTACTGCACATGGCGTCCTTCCCCGCGCCCAAGCGCGAACCGGGGCGACCCGGGACATCACTCCGGGCCGCTCCGGCAAGGCCTATGGCCTCGACGGCAGTTTCACCGTGATCGAAGGAGACACATCGAGATGGTCCACAGACATGCCGTGACCGGTAGCCGGGCGGCCCTGACCGCGCTCGGGGCGCTCGTCGCCACCGGGATCCCCTCCGCCGTGGCGGCCGAGCCGGCACCCCCCGCGGGTCCGTTGCCCTCGACCGCCCAGACCCTCGGCGCCGACCGGCCGTCACCCCCGATGCTGCGCGCCCTGGAGCGTGACCTCGGGCTGACCCGGGCCCAGGCATCCCGGCGGCTCATCAACGAGGCGGAGGCGGGCACCCGGGCGGGGCTGCTGCGCAACGCGCTGGGGAACCGCTTCGCGGGAGCCTGGCTGCGCGGCGCCACCTCGCAGGAGCTCGTGGTGGCGACCACCAGAGCCGCGGACGTGCCCACCATCAAGGCCCAGGGCGCCAAGGCCGCCGTCGTGAAGAAGGCGCTGCGCGACCTGATCGCCGCGAAGAGGAAGCTGGACCGGGCGGCGGCCCGCGTCAGCACCCGCGACACACCCCTGTGGTACGTGGACGTCCCGGCGAACCGGGTCGCCGTGGAGGCCCGGTCCAAGGCCGCGGCCGCCGCGTTCGTCAAGGCCGCGGGCCTCGACGGCAAGAGCGTGGGCGTCAAGGTGACCGCGCACCGGCCACGCCTCCTGGCGGACATCACCGGCGGCGACGCCTACTACATCAACGACGCCGCCCGCTGTTCGGTCGGGTTCTCCGTCACCAAGGGCGAACAGCGGGGCTTCGCCTCGGCGGGCCACTGCGGCAAGACGGGCGACAGGACGACCGGCTTCGACAAGACGGAGCAGGGCACCTTCCAGGCCTCCACGTTCCCGGGCAAGGACATGTCGTGGGTCGCCGTCAACGACCAGTGGACCCCGACCGCGAACGTGAAGGTCGAGGGCGACCAGAAGGTACAGATCACCGGCTCGGTCCAGGCGCTCGTCGGGGCCGCCGTATGCCGCTCCGGCTCCACCACCGGGTGGCACTGCGGCAAGATCGAGCAGCACGACACCAGCGTCAGTTACCCCGAGGGCAGGGTGGACGGGCTGACCCGGACGACGGTGTGTGCCGAGCCGGGCGACTCCGGCGGGCCCTTCGTCGCGGGCGTCCAGGCGCAGGGTGTGACCTCCGGCGGCACGGGCGACTGCAAGAGCGGCGGCACGACGTTCTACCAGCCGATCAATGCGCTGCTCAGCGACTTCGGCCTCACCCTGAAGACCGCCGCCGTCGAATCCTCGGCGCCGCAGGGCAACGTCGCGCAGGCGTGGGCCGCGGGCCGTGTCTACGAGGCCGGTGCCACCGTGGTCCACGCCGGTGTGCGCTACCGGTGCCTGCAGACCCACCAGGCCCAGGGCGCGTGGGCGCCCACCGGCACTCCGGCCCTGTGGCAGCGAGTGTGACGAGGTGCCAGGGCAGCCCGGCGCGAGCGGCAGTGCCGTCGGCGCCGGGGGCCCGCTACTCCTGTGCCAGCAGCGCGTAGGCGGTGGCCAGGAACGGGTCGTGGGCGCGGAAGCGGCGGGTGCACACCGCGGCCAGGGCCGTGCCGGTGTCGGCGCGAAAGCCCAGGAACGCCTGCTGGCCGAGGGTCGCGCCGCTGTGGAAGTACATCGGTCCGCCGTCCGTCGGGTGACGGAACCAGGCGATGGTGTGGACGTGCCGGTGCCCGATGCCCCTGCGGAGCACGGGACGGCGCACCGCCCGCAGGGCGGGGGCGAGGTGCGGTGACACGCCGGTCGGGTCCAGGTGGGCCTCGAGGAAGGTGAGCAGGTCCTGCGGCGTGGCCCGTACGGCGCCCGCCGCCTGGAAGCCTCCGGCGTCGAAGGCGGGCACGGGTGACACGCCGTCCCTTTTGCGCCCCAGGGCGTCGAACCCGGAGTCGTCCGCGCACAGGGTCGTGCCGTTCAGGCCGAGGGGGCGCAGGATCTGGTCGGTGAGGAGGGCTTCCCAGGGCGTGCCGGTCGCGGCGGCGAGTGCGTGTCCGAGTACGGCGACGCCGTAGTTGGAGTACCGCCACCGGGTACCGGGGCGGTGGCGCGGCCGGTGGCGCAGGAAGGCGTCGACGACCCGGGCCTCCGGGAAACGGCCGTACGGGTTGGTGGTCCAGGCGGGCAGTCCCCGCAGGAGGAACCCGGCCGGCAGTGCGGGCAGACCGGAGGTGTGGGTGATCAGGTGGGCGAGCGTCACCGGGTTCGCACCCGTCGGCCGGCCCCCGTCCAGGAAGGCGGTGGCCGGTTCACCGCCGGACAGCCGGCCGCTGCCGATCAGCCGGGCCAGCAGCAGCCCGGTGAACGTCTTCGTCGCCGAGCCGATCTCGTAGCGCAGGGTCTCGCGAGCAAACGGCGGGGGCGGGGCGGTGCCGCCGCTCACGACGCTGCGGCGGCCGTGCCGGGAGAGGGCGAACACCGCGTCCGGGGCGTCGGATGCGGTGACGGCGTCGGCGAGCCGCTCAAGGAGCGTCCCGTCGCCCGGGGGCGTCTCCGGCGACGGGACGCGCGGGGCAGGCCCCGCGGCCGTGGGCTCGGCGCGGAGGTACCCGGACTCGTCCGACGACATGTCATGCGGGGTACGGGTCCGGCCCGCCGATGTGCCGCGCGAGGCCGCCGGGCCCTCGTCCGTCGGCGTGTGGCGTACGGCCGAGTACGCGTCCGCCCGCATGGCACGCGGGGTCGGGGTCTCGGCGTCGTCGAGCGGTTCACCCGGCCAGGGCGCGTGCCGACGGGGCGTCATGAGGCGGGTGTCAACAGGGACAAGGACCGGGAGGTGGCCAGTACGGAGGCGTAGGCGGCGACCAGAGTGGGGTGGTAGACGATGTCGAACACCTCGTCGGGAGTGCCCTCGGGCATCGTCCGCAGGGCGGGCATGGCGCCGTCGGGCTGCTGTGCCGCGGCGAAGCCCCTCCAGGCCCGTTCGTCCAGCGTCGGGCGGGGCAGGCAGGCGTCGACCACCAGCAGTTCGCCGAGCAGGTCCCAGCGTTCCAGGTCCAGCCAGTCGTCGATCCAGACCGGCAGCCAGGTCGCGAGGTAGTCGGCGGTGGCGGGCGGCAGACCGTCCGGCCTCTCCCCCCAGTCGGTCAGGTGGAACACGTTGTGGGTGACGTCGTAGGCGATGTGCCCTTCCACCGTCCAGGGCTCGGGGGTGCGGGCCAGCCAGGTCGTGCCCCTCAGTTCGGACTCCGGCGGCCGGGGCGGGAGGCCGAACCGGCGCTGGAAGGCGGACAGGCCGAGCCGCCGGGTGGGGGTCGCCTCGAACGCCGCCCAGCTGTCCAGCCGGTGGTTCAGGGCGGCTGCCCGCTCCACCTCCGGCTGGCTGTAGCCGAGTTCCTTGAAGGGCAGGTACACCTCGAACGGGATGGGGGAGATGGGCTCCGTGAGCTGCCCCCGCACCAGCATGCGGCCGCCGTCCAGTGTTTCGCGCCAGGCGTGGTCGAGGAGTTGCCGGGCCAGCTGCGCCTGGCGCGACCCGGCCACACCCTCGCGGAACAGCACCTTGCAGATCATGGCCAGTTCGCCGATGGGTTTGAAGCGCTCCAGGAAGCCGATCTCGGGGTCGACGTCGGGTTCCAGCTCGAATCCGTCACGGTGGGCCCACAGCCATTCCAGGGCGCCGACTCCGACGTTGTGGATCAGGCGGGTGTCGGTCATCCCAGCACTCCTTGTCCGCCGGGCCGGTGGTGCGCGGCTGCCCGGGCTCCGTCGTCGAGCCGCCCGGTGGTGAGGGTCGCGGCGAAGGCGGCCATGAGGGTGGGGTGGTAGTGGGAGAGGAAGTCCGGGCCGCTGTCGTGGTCCGCTCCGCTCCCCTGCTCCGGGATCGCGCCGGAGGGGTGCTGTACCGCCGCGATCCGCGCCCAGGCGTCACGGAGGACGGCGGGTTCGGGCGGCAGGGGCAGGCTCGCCGCCACGGCCAGCAGCTCGCAGCCGAGATCCCACATCTCGGCGTCCAGACAGGTGTCGAGCCAGGGCGGCAGCCAGTCGGCCAGGTAGCCGGCGAGGTCGGGCGGCAGCCCCTCGGGCCCGGCGCGTCCCCAGTCGGTGAGGTGGAAGACCACGTGGGTGAGGGAGTAGCCGGAGGATTGCTCGAAGGTCCAGGGCTCGGGCAGCCCGGCCAGCCAGGTGCGCCGCAGTGCCTGCGGCATCGCGTCGGACTGCCGGATGCCGCTGCGGGTCTCGGCGTTCACGACACCGAGCCGCCGGGTGGGCTCCTGCTCGGTGAGTTGCCAGCTGCGGGTGCGGGCCACCGTGGCGGTGGCCGCCTCGTAGCCGGGGTGCCGCAGGCCCGCCGCGGCCATGGCGGCGTACACCTCCAAGGGGTATGTGGCGAAGGGTTCCAGCCGTTGCAGGCGCATGAACAGCTCTCCCCGGCCGGTCTCCTGCCACGCGAAGGTCATCAGGTCGGCCGCGCAGGCGTGGAGCGGATCCGGGGGCGTGGTGTGCCGGCACACGGTGGCGCACACCTGGGCCAGTTCCCCGAGCGGCTTCCAGCTGCGGTTCACCTGTCCGTCGGCGGCCAGCGCGTCCTCGCCCAGCGCGAACTGCCCGCGATGCGCCGACACCCATGCCAGCGCGTCCTCGGCGACCTGCCGTGTCCCCCACGTCCCCCGTGTGTCGCTCACACGAACACTCCCGTCCGCGTCAGACGCGCCGCACTCACTTGTAGCGCCACGAGCGGGTCCTGGCCGCCCATCAGCTCCACGAAGTCCAGGCCGTTGTCGAGTCCCAGCGTCTGCGGGACGCCCTCCAGCAGGGTCAGCCAGCGTCCGGCGCCGGCTGCCTGTCGCCAGTCCCTGCGGCGTACCGCGCGCACGAAGCCCCGGGCGACGTCGACCGGACGGTGCTGTGCCGCGCGGGCCACCGCGCAGTCCTCCCCCGGCACGGCGAGGGCGGCCAGCACCGCCAGCTGGTGTGTCAGGAGTTGCCAGGGCGCGTCCTCGAGCCAGGCGGCGTCGGGTTCCCGGTGCGGGCCGTCGGCGTGGCCCGGGTCGAGACGCCGCAGCGTGTGCCGCATGGCCCAGTGGCTCCACAGGACGGTGGGGGCGGCGTCGGCGCCGGGCGGGTAGGCCTCAACGGCCTTGCGGAATACGGCGAGTTCGTCGGGCAGCGGCGGGGTGTGCAGCAGGGTGCTCGGCAGCAAGGCGTCGGCTCCCAGCACACGGACGGCCGCGAGGGCGAGGCCCTCCGCTTCCGCGTCGGCCGCCCGCTCCGGGGCGGCCGCACGAGCGTGGTCTCCGCTCCGAAGAGCGGAGACCACACCGGAAGCGAGGTCCTGCACCGCGCCCTGCAAGAGGGACGAAGTGCCAGACTGCTCCATCGTCTACTCCTGTCGGTCCACTAGCCCTTCTTGGGGCGCGGGGTGGGCGGCGACAGGAGCAGACCGTAACCGCCCTTGAACAGCGCGAGTGCGGCGCACTCGCGGCTGTCGCGGTAGATGCCGTCGGCTTCTGCCGGGTCGAGTGCGGCCTCGATGTCGGCACTCTGGATGCCCGTCAGGTCCTTGGTGACCTTCTCGGTGGCAGTCATTGCACCATCTCCTTGACTGAAGTGGATGCTTTCTCCTCTAGTGCACCTGATGGGGACAAATCATGCCAACTTACCCAACAGTTTATTTGCGTCACTTCTTCAACAACTCACCCATGAGTGACCGGGCTGCGCGGCACGGCGGGGATGCCTACGGCGTCCACCACGCGGCCACGACGGCGGCGCCGAAGGACCTGACGGAGCGGCCGCGGGTGTGCGCCGAAGGGGTGACCCGGGCCACCGGCACCGGCGGTGTGAGTGGTTCGGCTCCGGCTGGGGAACCCGGCGAGCGCTGTACCCACCAACTCTCTGGAGAGGGCCATGAGTCTGTTGCGTGTGCTCGGCCGCCCCATGCTGGCCTCGATGTTCCTCGCGGGCGGCATGAACTCCGTCCGCGACCCGAAGCAGGTCGCCGACGCCGCCGAGCCTGTCGTCCAACCGGTCACCGAGCGCATCTCGGCGTTGCCGGACCGCACCGAGCAGGTCGTGCGTCTGAGCGGCGCCGTACAGGTCGTCGCGGGGCTGATGCTGGCCACCGGGCGCATGCCGCGGCCGGCCGCGCTGGCCATCGCGGCCACACTCGTGCCCACCACGCTGGCGGGGCACCGATTCTGGGAGGCGGAGGATCCCGAGGAGCGGGCACAGCAGCGCATCCACTTCTTCAAGAACATGTCCATGCTCGGCGGGCTGCTGATCGCCGCCGACGACACCGGCGCCCGCCCCTCCGTCGTGTGGCGCGGCGCGCACGCCGCCCGCGGTCTGCGGCGCGACGCCGGTCTGGTGCGCCGCTCCGTCCGCGCCACCGCCCGCCCCGCCGCGGCGGCCGGCCGCGCCCGGGCCAAGCTCCCCGCCTGAGCCGCCGGCACGGCACCGGCGAACCGCACGTTAACCCCGTGAGGCGCGGGGGACCCGAGCGCTGGAGGTGAAGGACATGGGACACGGAGGAAACGTCATCGACGAGCTGGTGACCGATCACCGCGAGGTCGAGGAGATGTTCGGCAGGATCGAGGCCCTGCCGTCCGGTCACCAGGACCGCAAGGTGTACGCCGATCAGGTCACGATGGAGCTCGTACGGCACTCGGTGGCCGAGGAGGCCTACCTCTACCCGGCCGTACGCGAGCATGTGGCGGGCGGGGACGCCCTCGCCGACCAGGAACTGAAGGACCACGCCACGGCCGAGCAGATCATGAAGGATCTGGAGCGCTGTGACGCGGGCGACGCAGACTTCGACCGGCTGATGGGCATGCTGATGAGCGAGATCCGCTCGCACATCGCCGACGAGGAGGGCAACCTCTTCCCGCGCCTGCGGCAGGCCTGTCCGATGGACACGCTCAACGAGCTGGGCGACAAGGTGCGCAAGGCGAAGAAGACCGCCCCGACCCGGCCGCACCCGGCCGCCCCCGACAAGCCTCCGGCGAACAAGCTCCTGGCTCCGGGAACCGGGATGGTGGACCGGCTGCGGGACGCCCTGAGCGGCCGGGGCAAGTCCGAGTAGGGCAGTCACACGCTGTGCGGGGTCCGTCACCGAAGGGGACGGGCCCCGCCTTCGTGTGCGTGTGATCAACCACACTGTGGGCTCAAGACCCTTGCGCGACAGGGGGTTTGGGAGGCGCGGGACGTCGGATCAAGGGGAGGTGGAACCGCTTCTCCGGTCCCCTCTGCCACGATGGTCGGCGCCGTACCCGTCGAGGGAAACCACCGCGCAGCGCCGCCGGTGCGACCCGCTCCCTCGTCCCCTTCTGCTGAGTCCTCCGACTCGTCTTCGAGTACCGCACTGTGTCTTCCTTCCCCTCCCCCTCCCCCGTCCTGCCCGCCTCCCGCTCACCGTGGCGATCGCTGCGGTACCGCAGCATGCGCTGGTGGTCCGTCGCGAACTTCGTGTCGAACGCCGGTACGTGGATGCAGCTCACGGTGCAGAATCTGCTGGTCCTCCAGATCACCGGGTCCGCCGCCGCGACGGGGCTGTCCATGTCCGTGCAGGCCGCCCCGGCGCTGCTGATCAGTGTGCTGGGCGGGGCTGCCGTCGACCGGTGGCCCCGCAAGCTCACGGCTGCCGTGAGCCAGGCGGTGCTCGGCGCGATCGCCTTCACCACGGCCGTCCTCGTGGCGCTGGACCGGATCGACATGACCTCGCTGATGGTGCTGGCCGCCGTCACGGGTGTCGTCGCGACCGTCGACAACCCGGCGTGCGCGCTGCTGGGCAACGACCTCGTGCCGGCGGAGGACGTGCCCTCGGCCATCGGGGTCGGGGCGCTGGTGCACCAGGCGGGCCGGCTGGTGGGAGCGGCCCTGGCCGGTGTGGCGGTCGGGTTCCTCGGCACGTCCGCCGCGTACTTCGGCAACGGGCTGTCGTTCCTGTTCGTGGCCTCGGTCATCCCGTTCCTGCGCCCGGCTGCCGGTGCGGTGCGGCAGGACGCCCGGGATCCGAAGGACACCGGTCCCGACATGACCGTGCGGGAGGGGCTGGCCTACTTCGTGCGGCGGCCGCGCCTCGTGGCGCTGGCGGGCGTGACCGGGATCAGCTCCGTGTTCGGCCGCAACTACGGGCTCACCCTGGCCGTGCTCGTCACGGGGCCGCTCGCGGGAGGTGCCGGTTCGTTCGGCACGGTGTCGACCGTGCTCGCCGTCGGCGGCATCCTCGGCGCGGTGCTCGGCGCGCGGCTGCGCCGGCCGTCGGTGCGGCTCGTGGGTGCCCTGGCGGCCGCGGGAGCGCTGCTTCAGGTGGTGGCGGGGTTGTCGCCGTCGCTGGCGGTGCTGATCGCGCTGGTCCTGCCGATGGCCGTGGTGGAGTCCGTCTCCGACACCGCCGGCACAGCCGTCCTGCAGACCGACCCGCCCCCGCATCTGCGGGGACGGGTGCTGGGTGTGTGGGGCAGCATCGGCACGGTGTGGGGTCTGGGCGGCCCGCCCGCGCTGGGCCTCCTCATGGAACTGGCCGGACCCCGCGGCGCCCTCGTCACCGGCGGGCTGCTCATCGCCGGCGCGATCGGCGCGGGCTCTCTGCTGCGGCAGCGCCGGGCCGCGACGCCGGTGGTGCTCCGCACGGAGGAGCACGAGATGCCGGGCCGGCCGGCGCTGAGCCCGGCGGCCTGACTGGACTCCGTCCGGGCCCCTGTACGCCGCTGCCCAGGCCGCCCGACCGGACGGCCGGTCGCGGGCAGCCCCGGAACCGCGGCAGCGGCAGGCCCCGGCCCTGCTCTGCACGCCGGCAGCCCTCGACACAGCAGGCCGGTGTCTACCGCGTGCCGCGCAGCCCTCCAGGCGCCGCACGGCTCCGCCTCGTTGCGCCCCTACGGCCGCAGCGCCTCCTCCGCCGCCTTCGCCGCCCGGCGGGCCAGCAGGGTCGTGGAGCGGCCGTCCAGGTACGGCAGGACCACGGCCTGGCCGCCCCAGGTGCGGAGCACCTCCGCCTCGGGCAGGTCCTGGACGGAGTAGTCACCGCCCTTGACCCAGACGTCCGGCCGCAGCCGGGCCAGTACCGCCTCGGGAGTGTCCTCCTCGAAGACCACGACGGCGTCGACGCTGCCGAGCGCGGCGAGGACGCGGGCGCGGTCCACCGCCGGGTTGAGCGGGCGCCCCGGGCCCTTGCGGCGGGCCACGGACGCGTCGGAGTTCAGGCACACGATGAGGCAGTCGCCGATGCGCCGGGCGCTCTCCAGCAGGCCGACGTGGCCGGCGTGCACCAGGTCGAAGCAGCCGCCCGTGGCGACGACGGTGCCACCGCTTGCCCGGACCCTCTCCGCGAGGCCGAACGCGTCGGTCGCGGCGTCGTCCTCGGGGCCGGGCGCCGGCTCGGTCCGCCACAGGTCGGGATTGCCCGCGCCGCCCGCCGCGACGAACGCGGCCGCCTCGGCGACCGCCCGCTGCAGCGCCTCCTCGGGGAGCAGGCCGTCGGCGAGGGCCGCCGTCGTCGTGGCGGCGAAGCAGTCGCCCGCGCCGCAGGGGTCCCCGGCTGCCAGGTAGGGCACGGGGACGAGCATCGGGGTGCCGGAGCCCGGCCGGGCCAGCAGCACCCCGCGCTCGCCGAGGGTGACGGCGACACCGGCGGCCCGCCAGCGCTCGGCGAGACGAGCCCCGCGCTCGGCGTACGCGCCCAGGGTGGTCCCTCCGGACCCGGGGTGCAGGGCCTGTGCCTCCGCCGCGTTGGGGGTGACGAGCCGGGCTCCGGGCACGGGCGGGTCCCCCTGGGGGTGGGGGTCCCACACCAGCGGGGTGCGGCGGGCGGCGTCCTCGAGGAGCGGCCGCAGTGCGCCGGCGGTGTGCCGGCCGTAGTCGGCCACGAGGACGGCGTGCGCCTCGGCCAGCGCTTCTCGGACCGCGTCGCCGGGCTCGCCCGGGGTTCCGCCGCCCCGGTCGATGCGGACGACGGGCCGCCCGCCCGCGAGGACACGGGTCTTGACCGGCAGGGTGCCGTTCAGCGGGATCTCCAGCAGCCGGACCCGGCCGCGCAGATCGCGTCGTACCGCCTCACTGGCGTCGTCGTCTCCGAGCGCGGTCACCAGGACCACCTCCCGGCCGCCGCGGGCGGCGAGGGCGGCGGCCAGACCGGCTCCGCCGGGGTGGCGGCGGTCGCCGGTGACGTCGACGACGGGGGCGGGGGCGTCCGGGGAGAGCCGGGTGGAGACGCCTTCGATGTCCTCGTCGAGGAGGACGTCCCCCACGACGGCGAGCGGGTGCGGCCCGGTCATGACGTGCTCCCGTGGGTGAGGACCGCGCGCCGTGCGAGGGGCGTGGACACGGCCGTGTCGAAGCACTCGCACAGCAGGTGGACGGCGACGAGATGGGTCTCCTGGACGGTGGCGGTGCTGCCGGCGTCGACGCACAGGGCTTCGTGGGCGGCTTCGGCGAGTGGGTTCGGGCCGCGTCCGGTCAGCGCCCACACGCGCAGTCCGGCCTCCCGGGCGGTCACGGCGGCGGCGATGAGGTTGGGGCTGCGGCCGGAGGTGGAGAGCAGCATCAGGATGTCGCCCGGGCGGCCGTGGGCGGTGACCTGGCGGGCGTAGACGTGGTCGAAGCCGTAGTCGTTGCCGATGGCGGTCATGCTGGACGTCTCGGCGTGCAGGGCGAGCGCGGAGTAGGCGCGCCGCTCCTGGCGGTAGCGGCCCACCAGTTCGGCGGTGAGGTGCTGGGCCTGGGCGGCGCTGCCGCCGTTGCCCGCGGCGAGCAGCCGGCCGCCGCCGGTGAGGACCTCGGCGAGTCGGCCGCCCCAGTGCGCGACCCGGTCGAGACCGTCTTCGCGGAACCGTTCGAGGGCTTCCTCCAGTGACAGGCAGTGCAGCCGCGCGGCTTCCAGGGCGGGGTGTGCGAGGGGTTCGCTCATGTCGGTCGGGCGTGCCGCCGTGGGTGACGGCGGCGAACCCACACCTCCTTCGAACGTAGGACGTCGGCGGCTGTCGGCTGTCGGCTGTCGTCGGGGGCGGCGGCCGGGCGGGGCGGTCAGCCGGCGCCGGTCGCGGCGGTCTCGGTGTCGAGGACCTCGCAGTAGACGGCCTCGGTGGCCGCGGCGACCTGGCCCCAGCCGTACCGGCTCAGGACCCGGCGCCGGCCTGCCGCCCCGCAGGCCGCGCGGGCCGCCGGGTCGGCGAGCAGGCCGGCGACGGCGCGGGCCAGGGCCTCGGGGTCGCGGGGCGGCACCAGCCGTCCGGTGCCCGGGTCGGCGACGGTGTCGAGCTGCCCGCCGACCGCGCTGGCCACGACGGGCACGCCGCAGGCCATGGCCTCCAGCGGGACGATGCCGAAGGGTTCGTAGTCGGCGGGGCAGATCACCACGTCGGCGGAGCGCAGCAGCGCCGGCACCTCCTCGCTGGGCAGGGCACCGGCGAAGCGCACCCGGTCGGCGACGCCCGCGTCCCGGGCGATGCCGCGCAGCCGGCGCACCTCCGGGTCGTCGTCGAGCCGGTCCGCGGGCGGCCCGCCGATCACGACCAGCTCGGTCTCGGGCAGCCGGGCCAGCGCGGCGATGGTCACCGCGGCGCCCTTGCGCGGCACGAGGCGCCCCAGCTGGAGCAGCCGGTGCGGGTACGGTCCGCGCGGCGCCGCGGGGCCCTTGGGGGTGAACCGGTCGGTGTCGACGCCGCACGGCACGATGCCCACCCGGTGCGGGGGTATGCCCATGCGGGCGAGTTCGTGGGCCTCGTCCCGGCAGGTGGCGATGATGCGGTCGCAGCCCAGTCCGATCTCGATCTCGCCGGGGATCCGCTCCGGCGGGCTGGTGTCGGCGAGCCGCTGGTGCCGTCGCTTCACCGTGCCGAGGGCGTGATACGTGTGCAGCAGCGGCAGCCCCGTTTCGCGGGTCGCGTGCAGGGCTGCCAGACCCGACATCCAGTAGTGGGAGTGCACGAGGTCGGGCGCCCGAGTGCGCCAGCTGCGGGCCAGGTAGCGGCCGAACTCGTCCATGTGCGGCAGGAGCGCGTCCTTCGGGAGCGGCTCTGCCGGTCCGGCGGGCACGTGGTGCACCTCGACGCCGTCACGCAGCGCCACCCGGCCGGGCAGGTCGGGCGCGTCACGGCGGGTGTAGACGGTGACGCGGTGGCCCCGGTCGGCCAGTGCGCCCGCGAGGCAGGCGACGTGGACGTTCTGCCCCCCGGCGTCGACCCCGCCGAGCGCGGCGAGGGGGCTCGCGTGCTCGGAGACGAGGGCGACGGCGAGGACGCCCGGGTCGAGGGGGTCGCCGCCGAGCGGTCCGGCGGGGAAGGGGCTGAGGGACGGGGTCATGAGCACACCTCCGTGATCAGGCGCTCCCAGTCGGCCAGGAAGCGCTTGAGCCCGTAGCGTTCGAGGGCTGCCTGGCGGGCGCGGGCTCCGTCCGCGGCCGCGGCCTCGGGTTCGTGGAGGTAGCGGCGGGCGACGCGGGCCAGGGCGTCGGGGCGGGTGGTCAGGGTGCCGGCACCGGGCGGGACCGCCTCGACCGTCCCGGTGGTGGCGAGCGCCAGCACGGGCAGGCCGAGGTGCATCGCCTCCAGCAGGGACAGGCCGAGGGAGGTCCAGCGCACCGGGTGCAGGTACATCCGGCGTTCGGCCAGGGCCGTGTGCAGGTCGCTCTGGGGGAGGTCGGCGGTGCGGCACCGGTCCGGTGGCAGGCCGAGGTGCCCGGCCAGGCCCTCGGTGCCCATTCCGAACACGTCGAGCGGAACGGCCTCGGCGAGGGCGGGCAGCAGGTCCGTGCCGGTGTACCGGGCGCGCCGCACGGGTTCGTTGACGACGACGGCGGCTCGGGCGAGCCGGCCGCTGTAGCGGTGGCCCGGGTCGACGATGCCGTGTTCGATCACGGCGGTCCGGGTGGTTCCGCAGTCCCAGAACAGCCGGTTGAAGTGCGTGACGTGCACGAGTGTCAGGTCGTCGCGGTCGGCGCACGGGTGCCGGGTGTCCGGTACGTCGCCGTCGGGCGCGTTGTGCTCCAGGTACACCGCGGGCACGTCCCGGCCGGGGCGGCGTCCGCCGAGCCAGCGTTCGGCCAGCGCCGACTCGTGGGGCCGTTGGAGCAGGACCAGGTCGACGGGCGTGTCGCGGAGTTCTTCGGGGGTGACCTCGCGGACCGAGGCCGGCCAGGTGAAGGTGCGGGCCCGCCCGAGGCCGTCCGGGCCGCGGTCGGGGGTGACCGGGACGAGGTAGGTGTGCGGGCCCTGAACGAAGGCAGTCGTCCAGGAGCCGTGCACGTGCCACAGCAGGATGTTCATACGGCCGCTCCTCGTTCGGTCTGTTCTCCCCGGTCCGCCGGGTGGTCCGTGAGGGCCGCCACGGCGGCGAGCACCTCGGCGTCGCCGATGCCGTCGAGGCAGGGGTGTCCCGGCACCGGGCAGTGCCGTGCCCGGGTGTCCGCGCAGGCGGCGTGCGGGTCGCCGAGCAGGACGTGCGGCACGCCGTAGGGGGCCCAGCGCTCGGGCGGCACGACCGGCGCAAAGAGGCTCACGACGGGCGTGCCCACGGCGGCGGCGAGATGCGCCGGGCCGGTGTTGCCGGCCACCAGGGCCCGGGCCCCGGCCAGCACTCCGGCCAGTTGTGGCAGGTCGGTGGCGCCGCCGAGGTCCAAGGCGTGCCGTCCGGCGACCCGGGCGGTCAGGTCACGCTCGGTGCGCCCGCCCGTGACGACCACGCGGTGGCCCGCCGCGGACAGCGCGGCGACGGCCCGTGCCGCCCGGCCCGGGGTCCAGGCCCGCGCGGGTACGGCCGCGCCGGGGTGGAGGACGACGTACGGCTCGGGGCCGGTGAGGTGGGTGGTGCGCGGCGGCGGCAGGACGCGTGGCCGGCCGTCGTCCCCGGGCGGAAGCGCGAAACCCGCGGCCTCGGCGAGGTCGAGGGCGGCCCGTACCTCGTGCCGGTGCGGCAGCCTGCGGTGCCTGAGGTCGAGGAGCGCGCCGGGGTAGTCCTCGCAGTCGGCCGCGGTCCATCCGATCCCGGCGAGCTTCAGCAGCAGGGCGATCGGCAGCGGGCTCTGGTGGTACGACACCAGCACGAGCGCCCGGTCGAAGCGGCCTGCCGTGAGCGTCCGCATCAGCTGCCGGGTGGCCGCCCGCGTGACCGGCGGCGGTTCCAGCCCGACCCAGGGGGCGTCGTGGATCAGCACGTCGTCGACGCCGGGCAGCATCCGCCCGGCCGCTGCGCCCTGCGGTCCGCACAGCAGCGCGGTGTACGAGGATCCGGCGGCGACGGCGCGTACGGCGGGCCCTGCCAGAAGCACGTCCCCGGAGCTGTCGAGGCGCACCACGAGGGTGCGGGGAAGGCGGGCGCGGGACAGCAGGGGGCTCATCGCGCCTCCCCTGTCGGCACGGCCGAGTCCAGGGCGAGACGTACGGCCTCCGGCAGGTCCGCTGCCGTGGCGTCCGCCGCCATGACCTCCTCGGCACGAGTGACAGCCGTGGGGACCAGCACCCCGCGGGCCCCCGCCGCACGCGCGGCCTCCATGTCCGCTCCGATGTCGCCGATCACCACGGTGCGTTCGGGCGGAACGGCGAGCCGGCCGCAGGCCGCCAGGATCAGTCCGGGTGCCGGTTTGCGGCACGCGCAGCCCTCCCCCGGCCCGTGCGGGCACACGGCCCAGACGGCGAACGGCCCGAGCAGCTCCTCCACCCGCAGCCGTACGTCCGCCACCTCACGCCGGGTCAGCAGGCCCCGGGCCACGCCCGACTGGTTGGTCACGACGCCGACGGGCACCCCGGCGGCGCGCACGGTGTCCACGGCCTCCCGGGCACCCGGCATGGGCGCGACGCGCGACGGGTCGCCGTTGTAGGGCACGTCGGCGACGAGCGTGCCGTCGCGGTCGAAGAGGACGGCCGCGGGGAGCGGGCTGCCCGGGTCGTGGGGGTGCTGCCGCACGTCCCCGGGGAGCAGCCACGGGCGAAGGGGCGGCGTCATGACCGCAGCCGTTCCCGGACCGCCGGGCGGGGCGCGGGCGCCGGTTCACCGCTGCCGAACGCGGTGTGCGGCCGGGCCTTGCGGTGCACGAGCCGCCCCCGCAGCCAGTGCCAGGTCGCCGCGGGCGGAACGAGGACACTGGTCACCGTCATGGTGAGGACCTCGTCGCGGGTACCCGGTCCGGGCAGGATCCGGGCGAGGGCGAACTCGGTGGTGCCGGCCAGCCACGTGGCGGCGCAGGCCGCGGCGGCCCGGTGCCGGCCGAGCAGGGCGCAGCCGAGCGCCGTCACGCCCGCTCCGGTCACCGCCAGATGCAGGGGCAGGCGCCCGCGGGGTGCATCCGCCCGGCGCCACCAGTGACGGCCGTGCAGCCGGGTCATCAGCACGTCGTCGGCGTTGCCTGCCTGGAGCCGGACGGAGACCCAGCGCCCGGCGGGCCGGACGGGGTGGGTGGTGGTGCGCCGGCCGGCGGTGAGGGTCCATCCGGCGTCGAGCATGCGCAGGGCGAGGTCGGCGTCCTCCCGGAAGGCCCGC
Organism: Streptomyces sp. NPDC093598; assembly: GCF_044764825.1. Lineage (NCBI taxonomy): Bacteria > Bacillati > Actinomycetota > Actinomycetes > Kitasatosporales > Streptomycetaceae > Streptomyces > Streptomyces sp. NPDC093598. Next base: position 170,380 of record NZ_JBIWIV010000012.1, read on the forward strand.
CGGAAGCGTTCGTCGAATCCGCCCACTGCCGTCAGCGCGGCCCTGCGGTACGCCATGTCGGCGGTGATCCAGCGGGCGCCGGCGAGTCCGGCCGTGTTGCGTTCCCAGTCCGTGGGGCGCCGGTCGGCGGGCAGGGGCACCTCGATGCGGGCGGTGATCCCGGCGGCCCGCTCGGTGGCCGCGGCCAGGTCCAGGGTCAGGTCGTCGCCCCAGGTGGGCCCGGGGACGACGTCGTCGTCGAGGAAGACGATCCAGGGCACGTCACCGGCGGCCCGCCAGCCGAGGTTGCGTGCGGCGGCGGGCCCGCGCGCCCCGCCGGGAACGACGATGGTGCGCGCGCGCAGGGAGGGCGGCACGTCGGCGGTCAGCGGTACCCGAGTCGCGTCGGGCCGGTCGTCGACGAGGACCACCCGGACGGGGCCCGGCCCGGACGCCTCGGCGAGGGCGTGCAGGCAGGCGCCCAGGCTGGGCCGGCCGAGCGTCGGGATCACGACGGCGTACTCGGCGTCGCGCGCCATGGCTTCGGGTGCGGTCATCGGGGGCCTCCGGCGTCGTCGCTGCGGGAGTCGGTACGGAAGAGGTCACCGCGCCGGATCGCGTACGGGCCGATGGCCAGCAGGTCGACGGGCGAGGAGCCGAAGCACTCCAGGGCGTCGCGCGGGTCGTCGACCATGGGCCGCCCGGCGGTGTTGAGGCTGGTGTTGACGACCACGGGCACCCCGGTGAGCCGCTCGAACTCACCGAGCATCCGGGCGACGAGTGGTTCGCGGTCCGGGTCGACGGTCTGGATGCGGGCGGTGCCGTCCACGTGCACGACGGCGGGGATGCGGTCCCGCCAGGCGGGGGCCACGTCGTGCACGAACAGCATGTACGGGCTGGGCAGCGGGCCGTCGAAGATGTCGGCGGCGCGGTCGGCGAGGACCATCGGGGCGACGGGCCGGAACTGCTCACGACCCTTGACGTCGTTGAGCCGTTCCAGATTGCCCGCGTGCCCGGGGTGGGCCAGCAGGGAGCGGTGGCCGAGCGCCCGGGGGCCGTACTCGGAGCGGCCCTGGAACCAGGCGACGATCCCGTTGTCCGCCAGGGCGCGGGCGACGGTCGCGGCGATGTCCGGCGGCCGCTCGAAGGGTACGGCCGCGGTCTTCAGCCAGGCTGCGAGCTCCGCGTCGGACCATTCCCGGCCGAGGTCGGCTCCGGCCATGGCCTCCGGTTCGTCGCCCTCCACGGCGGACAGCAGCAGGGCGCCGCCCAGCGCGGTACCGGCGTCTCCCGCCGCGGGCTGCACCCACACCCGGGAGAAGGGGCCCTCGCGGGCGATACGGGAGTTGGCGACGCAGTTGAGGGCGACGCCGCCGGCGAGGGTGAGCACCCGGTCGTGGGTCCGCCCGTGCAGCCAGCGCACGAGGTCGAGCAGGGTCTCCTCCAGCACGGCCTGGGCGGCGGCGGCAACGTCGGCGTGGTCCTGCGTCCACGGCTCGTCGGGCCTGCGGGGCGGACACAGCTCGTGCCAGGGCACGCCGGTGGCGTGGAAGCCGCCGTCACCGGTGGGGTACACGTGGCGGCGCAGTTCGGCGAGCATGCGCGGGGTGCCGTGGGAGGCGAGGGCCATCACCTTGAACTCGTCGGAGGAACGCAGGAATCCGAGGTGTTCGGTGAGTTCCTCGTAGACCAGGCCGAGCGAGTGCGGCAGGTCCTGGGCGTGCAGCGCCTCCAAGCGGTCGCCCACGCGCCGGGCGGCCAGGTGGGAGGCTCGTTCGCCGCGGCCGTCGAGGACCAGGACGGAGGAGTTCCCGGCGTCCGGTGCGGCGAAGGCACTGGAGGCCGCGTGGGCCATGTGGTGCGGCACGAAGCGGACGACGCCGGGGTCGAGGCCGGGCAGGGCGGTCGTGAGGAAGCCGGGTGCCTCCCGGGCGTAGGTCAGCCGCAGGTGGTCCCACGGGTCGTCCAGGCCCATGTCCTCGGCCGGCCGGGCGAGGGCCGGGTCGAAGGAGTAGGTGACCGCGTCGAGGTCCTGCGGACGCAGCCCGGCCCGCTTCAGGCACCAGGCCGCCGCCCGCTCGGGCAGTTCCCAGGCGGAGAACGGCAGGGGCCTCTTGCCGTGCTTGCGCCGGGAGAACCGCTCCTCCTCGGCGGCTGCGACGGTCCGTCCGTCGATCACCAGGGCGGCGGCGGGGTCGTGGAAGAGGGCGTTGATTCCGAGGATGCGCATGGGGAGGCGGGCCTTTCGGCGGTGGGGGGATCCGGACGCGGCGGTGCGGGGTGCCCGGGCGGGGTCACTCCTCGGTGCCGGCCTCGCGGAACCAGGCGATCGTGCGCCGCAGCCCCTCCTCGGCACGCACCTGCGGTTCCCAGCCGAGCTTGTCGCGGGCCAGCGTGATGTCCGGACAGCGCACGGCCGGGTCGTCCACCGGGCGTTCGATGTAGCGGATCTCCGAGGAGGACTCGGCGAGTTCGACGACGAGGCGCGCCAGATCGAGCATGGTGATCTCGGTCGGATTGCCGATGTTGACGGGGCCGCGCATGCCGTGCGCGGCGGCGGCGAGGATGCCGCGCACGGTGTCGTCGACGTAGCACAGCGACCGGGTCTGGCGGCCGTCGCCGGTCACGGTGAGCGGCTCGCCGGCCAGGGCCTGCCGCACGAAGGTCGGCACCGCGCGTCCGTCGTGCCCGCGCATCCTGGGGCCGTAGGTGTTGAACAGCCGCACGATGCAGGTGTCGGTGCCGTGGGTGTCGGCGTGGGCGGTGGTCAGCGCCTCCCCGAAGCGCTTGGCCTCGTCGTAGACGCTGCGCGGTCCGACGGGGTTGACGTTGCCCCAGTAGCGCTCGTCCTGCGGGTTCTGCTGCGGGTCCCCGTAGACCTCGGAGGTCGAGGCGAGGACGAAGCGGGCGCGGGAGGAGTGCGCGAGCTCCAGGGCGTTGCGGGTGCCGAGGCTGCCGGTCTCCATGGTGTGCAGCGGGAGGCGCAGGTAGTCCGCCGGGGACGCCGGGGAGGCGAAGTGCAGGACCAGGTCCGGCGGCCGCTTGATCCGCAGCCCCTCGGTGACGTTGGCCTGCACCAGCGTGAAGCCGGGCTGTTCGAGCAGCGGCGATATGTTCTCGGGCCGGCCGGTGCTGAAGTCGTCCACGCAGGTGACGGCAGCGCCCCCGTCCAGCAGGGCGGCGCACAGGTGGGAACCGACGAACCCGGCGCCGCCGGTGACGACGGCGTGTTCCCAGTTGCGTGAGAGGGCGGTGGTCATGTCGGTCTCTCCTCCGTCGGCGGCGCAGCACGGCACGACGGGTGCGCCTCGGTCCGGCGAACGCGGGCCGGAGGGCCGTCGAGCCCACGATCAGCGTCCGCCGACCGTGCGAGCGCGGCACGGTCGCATACGGCAAACCGGTGAGTCACGGAGGGTGAGGTGCGCGGCCGACGGGTTGTCTGCCCAGGTCAGCGGGCCTGGCCGGAGGCTCGCGGGGAGGGCCGGGGTAAAGGCCCGCCCGCGCGGGCCCGGAACGGAGGCCGGGCTCGGACGCAGTGCGGGGCGAAGAACCGTCCGCGCGGGCAACCGTCCGCGCAAGCAACCGTCCGCGCAGGCAGAGACCCGCCCGGGGCCGGCGTACCGGCCGGCGAGCCGTGGCGGCGCGGGGTGGGTCAGGCGATGAGCGTGCGGCCCGGGTTCAGGCGGTCGAGGAGCTGCTCCTGGTGCAGGTCCGCGACGGGCGCGAGCAGGTCGGGGTGGCGCAGCAGGGCGGCGGCCTTCCGGTCACTGTCGTCGGGGGCGATCAACCGCCGGAACTCGGCCCGCGATCCGGTGCTGTGGCTGCCGTCGGCGAGCGCGGCCACGGCGCGGGCGGCCAGCTCCCGGTCCGTGAGCAGGCAGGCCGCCCAGCTCGCCACGACCTCGTCCACCCAGGTGCGCCAGGCGTGCGCGTCCAGGTCGTCGCCGAGGGCCGCGTCGGCGCCGGTGACCCAGTCGAGCCGCCCGGAGCCGCCGGGGCCGGCGATGCCGAGCAGGGCCGCGTCCATCGCCGTCGGGTACCTCAGCCACGCCGCCACGGTCACGGCCTGCCGTGCCTGGACCTCGCACAGGGCGGAGGCCAGCGCACCGCCGGAGGCGGGAAAGGCGCGGGTCAGCCACTGGGCGGTCGCCGCTATGACAGGGGAGAGATCTGCTTGCACTGCCGGACCGTCCGAAGGAAGGGAGCGGGATCTGGTCGTAGACGGTAACCGCCGCTTCCCGCACCCGGACGTGATCGGGACCTCGTCCGGGGCGTGGCCTCGGCCACACCCGCCGACGACGCAGCACCCCGCGGCGGGGCCGGTGCAGCACCTGCCGTTTCGCCGCAGGGGGGCCGGGCACCCGGCCCGCGTGCTGTCTTACGGACCCGGACCCGCTGGTCCGGCCCGGCGTGCAGGAAGCCGGTCGCCGGCGCGCTCGCTGCGTTTCGACGGCTGGATCGCGGGGATCGGCACGGCCTCCGGCGTCCGTGTGGTGCTCGGGCACTGGCCGCGCTCACCGTTCGGGCCGTTCAGCGATGTGATGGTCGAGGGGGCCGACGGGCACCGGCTGCTGCTGGCGCCCACGCGCGAGACCGCGGACTTCGTCGCCGGCACGTACGTCTTCGACGAGGTCCGGGTCGTACCGGTCGAGGTGCGGGTCGCCGACCGGCGGCACTGGACCGTCACGGCCCCACCGTTCGGCCTGCGCTTCACCACCGGCCGCCGGACCCTGCCGGGCCTCGCCCTGCGCGCGGTACCGGGCCGGCTCGCCTCGCAACCGGGCTGGATCGCGCTGTGGGACCGGCCGGCCCGTCTGCTGCTGGGAGCACGGACTCATGGCAGCGCCCGGGCCGGACGGCACCAGTGGTACGGCGCCCGGGATCTGCACCCGGTCACCTCGGCCACCGTCGTCTGCAAGGGCGAGAGCCTCGGCGCCCTCGCCCCGGTCGAGCCGCCCGTGCGCTTCGGGTCCGGCTCGACACCCCGCCATCCCTGTCTCGTACGGATCACCACGAGGGTGGCCGTGGGGCAGGGCCGGAGTACGACAGGAGTCGCGCCATGACGCAACAGCGAGCGGATTCGCCGGACGCCCAGCGTGCCCCGGCCACCGACATGTCCCTGCTGGGGATCTACCTCAACGATCATCTCGCCGGTGCCACCGCCGGGACCGCGCGCGTGCGGTATCTGCTGCGCTCGTGCCGCGGCTCGGCGCTCGCCGACGCCCTGGCCCCGGTCGCTGCCGAGATCGCCGACGACCGGACGAGCCTGCTCCACATCATGCGGAGCCTCGACGTCCCGGTGCGCCGCTACAAGGTCTACGCGGGCCGGGCGGCCGAGCAGGTGGGGCGGCTGAAGAGCAACGGCAGCCTGGTGCGGCGGTCACCGCTGAGCACGCTGTGGGAGTTGGAGGCGCTCGCGCTGGGCGTGGAGGGCAAAATCGCGGGCTGGGAGACCCTTCGTGATCTCGCCGCCACGGACGGACGACTCGACGCGCGGCAGCTCGACGAGCTCATCGAGCGGGCCCGGCGGCAGCACACCACGCTGGAGACGCTGCGCCACAGGCAGGTCGAAGTCGCCTTCCGCGGAGCCTGAGAGTCCGGGTCCGCCCTCACCAGAACCTGCTGCTGAGGGCGGGCTGGTGGGCCAGTTGCACGGCGTCGCGCAGCCGCAGCGCGACGCTGATGGTGGCACGCAGGGCGGACGGGCGGACGCTCTGGGCGGTCTCGGTGGCGAGGACGAGCAGGCAGGCCGCCGCCTGCTCGACGACCGAGACGGGCAGGACGAAGTCGTTGTCGGCGGCCGTACGGAAGGCCTTCAGGGGGATCGCGGCGCCGTCGATGGCCCGGTGCGCGGCCTGCTCCAAGTGCTGTGCGGCCTGTTCGCACACGGGGGCGGGCAGGGCGATGGTGCGCTGGAACGGTGAACTCGTCATGACCCGACTGCTCCCCCGGCGGTGGCCGGTTCTGTCGGCCGACGGCGGGATTTCACCGTCCCGCGTGACCGGCACACGGCGAACGTCTCTGTCCTACGCTGAGTGCCGATCGACCGGCGCTGAGAGGGAGTACGGATGACCGCCCGTGCGGATGTCGTGGCCCGGCTCACCGGGAGGGCGGTCAGCGGCGAGCGGCCTCTGTCGGGGGCTCTCGCCGAGGTCACCCTGGACGACGGGCGGGTCGTGGTCGTCAAGCGGTCCGACGCGCCGGGGGCGGCTCGGGCCGAGGCGTCGGGGCTGCGGTGGCTGGCCGCTGCCGGGAGCGTGCGGGTGCCGGTGGTGCACGGGCACGAAGAGGGCTGGCTGGTCCTCGACCGGGTCGCGGAAGGGCGGCCGGGCGGGGAGGCGGCGGTGCGGTTCGGCCGGGACCTGGCGGCGCTGCACGCCGCCGGGGCACCCGCGTTCGGGGCGCCGCCACCGGACGGACCGGCGGACGCGTACATCGGGCTCGCGCCCATGCGCAACGAACCCGGTACCGACTGGCCGCGCTGGTACGCCGAGCAGCGTGTGCTGCCGTATCTGCGGCAGGCGGTCGATCAGGGCACGGTCCGGGCCGGCGAGGCGGCCGTCGTGGAGCGTGTGTGCGAGCGGCTGCCGGCGATGGCGGGGCCGGCCGAGCCGCCCGCGCGGCTGCACGGTGATCTGTGGAGCGGCAATGTGCTGTGGGCGGCCGACGGGCAGGTCCGGCTGATCGACCCGGCCGCGCACGGCGGGCACCGGGAGACGGACCTGGCGATGCTGAGGCTGTTCGGCTGCCCGCATCTGGAGCGGGTGGTGGACGGCTACCAGGAGGTCGCGCCGCTCGCCGACGGCTGGGCCCGACGCGTCGGCGTGCACCAGCTGTTCCCGCTGCTGGTGCACGCCGTGCTGTTCGGCCGGGGCTACGCGGAACAGGCGCTCGCGGCGGCCCGTTCGGCCCTGTCGGGGTGACCGGTCAACGGGTCACGACGTGCCGTTCGTCGGGGACGCAGTGGGTCATGGTGAGGCCCTCGACGTCACGCGGCTTGTTCTTGCCGAGGTTGGCCAGGCGTTCGCGGTCGTCGTCCGTGAGGTCCTGGCTCGCCAGCGGCTCCAGGCCGGCCACGTCCTCCGGGCCGATGCCCAGTCCCTCGCCGACCCGCAGGCCGAGGTCGTTCTCGACCAGCAGGAAGTGCCAGACCATGCGCTCCTGGATCGCCCGGTCGCACCGGGACAGTTGACCGATGAAGTTCTTCACCAGGTCGTCGCGCTCCCAGTCCTCCAGCAGCAGATAGCGCTGACCGGCCTGGAGGTAGTCGTTGGTGCGGGGGATGCGCTTGCGGGTCACCCGGCCGTGGATCTCGGGGCCCTGCTCGTCGTGGGTCGGGTAGCGGGCCTCACGCAGGCCCCCGGTGATGGACGGCTCGTAGTTGACCTGCGGGTTCTCTCCGCCGCCGTCCTGGTGGTACGCCATCTGGCCGTCGCGCTGGTTGGTGCGCACCTCCGCGTTCTTGGCCTGGTTGACGGGCAGCTGGAGGTAGTTCGGGCCGACCCGGTAGCGCTGGGTGTCGCTGTAGGAGAAGGTCCGGCCGACGAGCATCTTGTCGTCGGAGAAGTCCAGGCCGTCCACGAGGACGCCGGTGCCGAAGGAGATCTGCTCGTTCTCGGCGAAGAAGTCCTTCGGCATCCGGTCGAGCACCATCCGGCCCACCGGCTTCGGCGGGAAGTCCTGCTCGGGCCAGGTCTTGGTGTCGTCCAGCGGGTCGAAGCCGAGCTCCGGGTGGTCGTGGTCGTCCATCATCTGGACGAGCAGCTCCCATTCCGGGTGATCGCCGCGGGCCACGGCCTCGTACAGGTCCTTGGTGGCGTGGCCGAGGGTGTCGGCTTGGACGTTGGCCGCGTCCTCCTCGGTCATGCTGCGGACGCCCTGTTTGGGCATCCAGTGGTACTTGACCAGCTTGGTCTCGCCGTCGGCGTTGACCCACTTGTAGGTGTTGACGCCGAAGCCCTGCATGTGGCGGTAGTCGGCGGGGATGCCGCGCGGGCTGAACAGGTTGACCAGCATGTGCATGGCCTCCGGCGTCTGCGACATGAAGTCGAAGATCCGGTTCGGCTGCTGCTCGAAGGTCACCGGGTCCGGCTTGAGGGCGTGGATGACGTCCGGGAACTTGATGGCGTCGCGGATGAAGAAGACGCCCAGGTTGTTGCCGACCAGGTCCCAGTTGCCGTCCTCGGTGTAGAACTTCACGGCGAAACCACGCGGGTCGCGGGCGGCCTCGGAGGAGTCCCGGCCGCCGATCACGGTGGAGAAGCGGACGGCGACATCCGTGCGCTTGCCGCTCTCCTGGAACAGTTTGGCCCGGGTGTAGCGGCTGATCGGCTCGTCACCCCAGGTGCCGTAAGCCTCGAAGTGACCGTAGGCGGTGACGCCGCGGGCGTGCACGACGCGCTCCGGGATGCGTTCCCGGTCGAAGTGGCTGATCTTCTCCAGGAACTGGTAGTTCTCCAGCGTGGCCGGGCCGCGGGCGCCGACCGTGCGCTGGTTCTGGTTGTCGTAGACCGGATGGCCCTGGCGGTTGGTGAGTACCTTGCGGTCGTCGCCCGGTGCGGGGCCGGTGCCGGATACGTCCGTCATATGCGTGGGCTCCTTCGGCTTGTGGCCGGCGGCCGGCCGGGTCGGCATCGTGAGACGACGGCCCGGCCGGTCCTGGCGGGGCGGGCCGAGTACCCGACGGGACGGGGTCACTCACGTGTCAGAACCTCATCCGGGACGGTGCCGTCACTACGCTCCGTCACATGCGCCCGGGCAGAGGGACCAGACCTCCCTGAGGAGGGCGGGCCAGTTCTCACCGTATGTGACGACGGCCGCGTACGCCGCGTCCACGGCCGCCTGGAGCGTGTCGGGTTCGGCGGCTCCGGTCACGGCGGGCAGAGCCATGTGCGGCTGCGAGATGCGCGCGGACGGGTCCGGCGGGCCGAGGGTGACGAACAGGCCGTACGGACCGTCACCGCCTCCTGGGGCGACAGGGCGCCCAGGGACGAAGGCGAGGGCCGGAAGGGCGGCCGTTCGGGCGGGACCGCCCGGCCGACGGTCCGGTCCGGGAAGCCCGGATCGGAGGCGAGGGCATGCCACATGCGGGCGTCGTCGTCGAAGGGCGGCGGCAGGGGGCGGCCCTCGTCCAGGGCCGTGAGGGCGTCGGCGACCCAGTCCAGGGCGGTGAAACCCGCGGCCTCACAGGCCCGGTGGGCCGCGAACCGGGCCACCGCCCGCTGGACGGCGGGGCCCGCGGCGTCGAGGGCGTGCAGGAAGGCGGGGTCGAAGTCGCGCAGGCCACTGACATCGCCCCGGACGTCGCGCAGGGCCGCGCTCGGCATCCGGCCGCCCCACCGGTGGCGTTCGAAGGCCAGGAGGCGTTCCCGTTCCGCCGTCTCACGGGCGAGACGGGCCCTGCGTTCGGCCTCGGCGCGTTCGGCCGGAGTCGGCGGGGGCGGCAGCTTCCGGGCATAGTCGTGCCAGTAGGCGGCGCTCCGCGACGTCTGCCTCAGCACGCGGTCGCGCTCGGGCGGGGCCGGCCGGAACTGAAGCAGGTAGCGGTCCAGTTGGGGTTCGCCTTCGAGCCGCGTGTCCTTCTCGCCCGCCCGGTCCATGCCCTCGGCGCAGTACCGCACGCGGTAGTCGGTCTCCCCCAGACCGAGCGGCCAGGAGGCCTCCCCCGCCCACTGCACGAGCGCGCTGTCCGCGGAAGCCGGGCGGAAGGACACCTCGACCGCGTCCTCCCAGGACGGGTCCAGCGGGGGAGCCCGGTCGTGCACCTCGACCGTGAAGCCGACGTCGCCGGTGTGCAAACCGGTGTTCAGCCACAGGGCGCGGGGTCGCCGCCCCGCACAGGCCCGCTCTCTGCCCGGCGAACGCTTCGGCCAGACCCGGCGCGTGGTCGTCCGGGTCGCTCTCGACGTAGATCTGCCCGTGATGCACATGGAAGCGGTGCGGGCACGTCCACATGGCCATGGACATGACGAACGGTGGGTCGACCGCTCCCCCGCGATCATGCTCGAGACGTTCCACCGGTTCCGGGGCGAGGCCTTCGGCCTGATTCTCGAGGATCTCGCGCGCCTACCGCGCCGGACGCCGGTCGTCGTCGTTGGATTCGGGCTGCTGCCGCACCTGATGGAGCCGCTGCTCACCGAGCCCCGACACGCGGTGTGGCCGCTTCCCACACCGGAATTCCGCCAGGTCGCGTTCGGGAGCCGTGCCCTGCCGGAGGGAACCTTCACGCGGAAGAGCGATCCGGAGCGGGCCGATCGCGACATCGCCCTGCGGGACACCATGTACACGAGGCGGCTGCACGAGGAGACCGCACGACTGCGGCTGCCCGCCATCACGGTGGACGGCACGATGACGGAGGGCGAACTCGCCGAGCGGGTCAGCGAAGTCTTCCGGCTCTGACAACGAGAAGGGCCCGGACCCCGGCAGGGTCCGGACCCTGGAGGGCCGGTGCGCCTCAGCCTCCGTCGAGGCGCGCGCGCAGCAGCCTCTTGCCCAGTTCGGCACCCTTGCGGCTGTCCGCCTGGGCCTTGCGGAACAGGTCCGCGACCTCGGTGTCCTTGGCGCGCTCGGCGTCCTGGATGTAGCTCTCCAGGCGCAGGGCATTGTTCAGGCACGCCTCGACATACCAGATGAGGTTGTAGTCCTTGTCCTGCGTACCGGTCACACCGCCGGTCTCCGATCCACTGCTCATGCGGGCCTCCTTCTCGCGGAGCGGACCTCTTCAGGCGCCGGACGGGTACCCGCCCTCGGATCGGACACACAGCCTGAATGCGTCACAAGGAGTGACCTCTCTGTCGACCCAGACACCGATCACTTTCGGAACGAAGTGGCGCTCCACCGTGCGAGACCGGTCGATGACGGTGTGTACTGTGCTGCGGGTGGCTCGCCAGAGCACCTCGGACTCAGCCCCGCCCGACTCCCTCCTGGAATCGACTCGATGATCGAAGTACCGGACCTGGCCGTCGGCGCCCTCGCCCTCGGCACACTGTCCGCGTTCGCCCTCGGCGGCGGGCTGCTGCGCTCACGGCGGCAACTGGCGGCGCAGCGTGCGAAGACGGCCGCGTTGCGGGCACAACTCGACGGCACTTCACGGGCGTTCACCGCCGAGGTCGAGCACCTGGCGGCGCGGCGGGTGCCCGCCGCGGCCCGGCAGGCCGCACATCCCCACGTCACCGAGCCCGGCCCGCTGAACCCGCAGTTGGCCGGTTCGCCCCTGGGTCGCGCCCTCGAGCAGGTACTGAAGGGGCTGCACGCCGAGCTGACCGCGCAGCGCACCCGCATCGACGCGGCCGCGCAGGCCGGAATGCGCGGGGCCACCCGGGAGATCCAGGCGGCGCTGTACCGGCTGCAGGACGCCCTGCGCGGACTGCAACACCGCTACGACGACCCCGAGTTGGCGCAGACCCTGTTCGAACTGGACCACGAGAACGAGCAGTCGCTGCGGCGCGCCCAGATCGCCGCGGTGGTGTGCGGGGCCTGGGTGGGGCTCGCCCGGGAGGAGTCCCATCTCGTCGACGCGGTGACGGGCGGTCAGGCCCGGCTCGCGGGTTACCGGCGCGTCCGGGTCAGCAACCACCTGGCGCCCGGTACGGCCCTGGTGTCCCATGCCGTCGAGCCGGTCGCCATCATCGTCGCCGAGCTCCTCGACAACGCGCTGCGGCACTCCGCGCCCGACACCGACGTCGTGGTCAACCTCGAGGCGGTCCACCACGGCGTCTGTGTCACGGTGGACGACGCCGGCCTGGGCATGACGCAGGACGAACGGGCGCGGGCCCAGCGGATGGTCGCCGGTTCCGATCCGATCCTGCTCACCGAGCTCGGCGACCCGCCGCGCATGGGGCTCGCGGCCATCGGCCGGCTGACCCGGCAGTTCGGTCTGAACGTGGACCTGTCCTCCCCGTCCCCGTACGGCGGCGTGCGGGCGGTGCTGCGGGTCGACCGTCACCTGCTGACGCGGATCGACCCCGAGGAACTGCCCCCGGCCGCCGGCGCCCCGCGCACGACCCGGAGGAAGACGGTGCGGGACGCGGGGAGCGCTGCCGACGCGTCCCGAGCTTCGGACCCCGGTGCGTCCGCTGCGCCCCGGGCCGCCCCTGCCGTCCCGCCGCACCAGCCCGACCCCACCCCGATCGCCGCGTCCGACGACTTGGACCCGACCGCCGAGCCGCGCAGGCCCGAGCCGCTCCCCGCCGCCGCGGACGACGATCACGGCTACGGCGGGGAGCAGGACGCCGACACTTCCACCCCGCTCCCCGGCCACCACGGCCCGCGCGACGGCGGCGGCCTCCCCCAGCGGCGGCGCCGCAACCGCGCCACGACCTCGGCAGGCCCCGCTGCGGCCGAACCCGCACCACACCGCCGCTCACGCCGCCCGGAGGAGTCCGCCGCCGCCCTCGGCGCCCTCCAGTCCGGCACCGCGGCAGCGCGGAGCGCCGCCGGGTCGAACATCGGCGCCGTCCCAGCCGTACCTGAGGGTGCCCCGGCAGCGACCACGGCCGACGGGGCCCGCGAGGACACCGACAGCGACGACCACGAAGGGGGAACGGCGGGATGACCAGCCGCGCAGCGGGGGACACGGCATGGGTGCTCGAACCGGTCCTGGAGGTGCCGCACGTCGTGGCAGCCGTCCTGCTCACCCGGGACGGACTCGTCACGGGCTACACCGACGCGCTGTCGCGGCCGTCGGCCGAGCGGGTCGCGGCCATCACCAGCACCGTGCAGGGCGCCTGCCGTACCGCGGCGGCGGCGTTCGCCGACACCGACCGGGCCGACATCCGGCAGGTCGTCATCGAGTCGGACCACGGCTATGTGCTCATCGTGCCGACGGACCACGGCACCTGCGTCGCCGCGTACGGCGATCCCGAGGTGCGGCTGGACCTGCTCGCCCACCGGGTGCACTCCCAGGTCGCGCGCCTGGGCGAGAAGGCGATGGCCGCCGGGCCCCGAGGTGCCGACGGCGACGCGACGGCATGACAGGCCGCCGGGGCGGCCGTCCCCTGGTTCCCGCGTATCTGTCGACCGGCGGGGTGGCGCGGCCCAGCCGTACGCATCTGGAGCGGCTGTCGGTCCTCACCGGCAGCGGTGAGCCGGCCCCCGCCGAACTGCCCGCCGCCCAGGCGGCCCTGCTGGAGGAGCTGGAGTACGGGTCGCTGACGGTGCTGGAGGCCGCGGCCCTGCTGCGGCTTCCGGTCTCCGCGGTGCTGGTGCTGGCCGCCGACCTCCTCGACCGCGACCTGGTACTGGCCCGCGCGCCGATCCCGCCCGCCCGGCGTTTCGACCCCGACCTGCTGAAGAGAGTGGCCGATGGCCTCCGCGACCTCAAGCACCGTTGACGCCGAGCCGGGGAGTACGGACGTCCATCTCCCCGACGCTGCCCGGGACTTGGTGAAAATCCTGATCACAGGGCCTTTCGCGGTGGGCAAGACCACCCTGATCCGCTCGGTGTCCGAGATCCGCCCGCTGCACACGGAGGAGCAGCTCTCCGAGGCGTCCGCACAGGTCGACGATCTCGCCGGTGTCCGGGACAAGTCGACCACCACGGTCGCCATCGACTTCGGCCGGATCAGCCTGCCGGGCGGCATCGTGCTGTACCTGTTCGGCACGCCCGGGCAGGAGCGGTTCCGGGCGCTGTGGGACGACATCGCCTACGGGGCGCTCGGCGCGCTCGTCCTGGTCGACGCCCGCCGGATCGACGCCTCGTTCGACGTGCTGGGGACGGTGGAGGAGTCGGGACTGCCGTACGCGGTCGCCTTCAACAGCTTCCCCGACGCGCCCCGCCACCACACGCCGGAGCAGTTGCGCGCCGCCCTGGACCTGGAGCCCACGACCCCGATGGTGACCTGCGACGCGCGGGAGGCGAACTCCTCGATCGACGCCCTGCTCGCGCTGGTGCAGCACCTGATCGACCACCACCCCCCGGAGCCCCGGTGACCCACCCGTCCCCTGCCGAGCAGGCCTTCTCCCTCACGGCGCCCGTCCGCCTGTGGGAGGACGGCTTCGCCCGCGACCCGCACCCCTACTACGCCGCCCTGCGCCTCCACGGCCCCGTCGGCTGGGCGGAACTCGCACCCGGTGTCCCGGCGTACGTCGTCACCGACCGGCGAGCGGCGCTGAACCTGCTGCACGACACGGAGACGTTCTCGCACGATCCCAGGCCGTGGGAGGCGACCGTCCCCGACGACTCGCCGGTGCTGGGCATGATGCGCTGGCGCCCCAACACCCTGTTCGCCGACGGCGGCGCCCACCTGCGCTACCGCACCTCGCTGCTCGACGCCTTCGATCTGGTGGAGCCGCACGATCTGCGGGCCCGCGTGCACCGAGCGGTGCATCTGCTGGTGAGCCGGTTCGGGCCGAGCGGCGAGGCCGACCTGGTGGGCGACTTCACCCGGCCGCTGATGGCGCTGGTGTTCAACAGCCTGTTCGGGCTGCCGGACAGCGCGAGCGACCGGCTGAACGCCGCGCTGGGCAAGCTGATCGAGGGCGGCGCCCAGGCGGCGCAGGGCGAGGCCGAGTTCGGCGGGTACGTGCTGGAGCTGATCGCCGCCAAGAGGGAGCGGCGCGGCGACGACCTGCCGAGCTGGCTGCTGGACCATCCGGCGGGACTGACCCCCGAGGAGGTCACCTGGCAGGTGTTCCTCACCCTCGGCGCGGGCCACGAGCCGACGGCGAACCTGGTGTCCAACGCGCTGTCCAGGATCCTCGGCAACCCGGCCTACTACTCGACGCTGACCAGCGGAGCCCGCCCCGTGTCGGACGCGGTGCTGGAGGTGCTGCACCACGAGACGCCCCTCGCCAACTACGGCATCCACTACGCCCGAACGCCGGTCACCTTCCACGGGGTGCGGATCAGGGCCGCGGTGCCGGTGGTGATCTCGTACGGGGCGCTCGCCCAGGCCGCCGAGCGGGAGCGCGGCGAGGAGCGCCACCCGTCCGACGCCTCACACCTGTCCTGGTCGGCCGGCCCGCATGCCTGTCCGGTCAAGCAGCACACCCTGCTCATCGCCACCGAGGCGATCGAACGGCTCACCCAGTGGCTGCCCGACCTCGAACCCGTACTGCCCCGCGAGCGCCTCACCTGGCGGCCCGGTCCGTTCCACCGCTCGCTGACGGCGCTGCCCGTCCGTTTCCACCCCCGCTCCCCCGACCAGCCAGGAGGACGCCCGTGACCACGACCGACCGCATCGCTCTCGACCCGTTGGGCGCCGACATCGCCGCCGAGAGCGCCCGGCTGCGCGCCCTCGGCCCGATCGTGCCCGTGGAGCTGCCCGGAGGCATCCCCGCCTGGGCGCCCACGCGGTACGACACGCTGAAGGAACTCGTCCTCGACCCGCGGGTCAGCAAGGACCCGCGGCTGCACTGGCGGCTGTGGCCCGAGATCGACGAGAACCCTTCCTGGGCCTGGATCCTGGGCTGGGTCGGCGTGGTCAACATGCTCTCCACCTACGGCCCGGACCACACCCGGCTGCGCAAACTGGTAGCGCCCAGTTTCACGCACCGGCGCACCGAGGCGATGCGGCCCCGGGTGGAGGCGATCACCACGGAGCTGCTGGACGCGCTGGAGGCCGCCGACGGCGAGGTCGTGGACGTCAAGGAGGGGTTCGCCCATCCGCTGCCGATGCGGATGATCTGCGAACTGATGGGAGTGCCGGACGCGTTACGGGAGGACACCGGCCGGCTCATCGCGGCCATCATGGACACCTCCGACCCGAGCCCGGAGCACGCCGCGTCCGTGCAGCGGCAGATCGGGACAGTGCTCCCCGCGCTGATCGCGCACCGGGCCCAGCACCCCGGGGACGACATGACGACCGAGCTGATCCGGGTCCGGGACGAGGACGGCGGCCGGCTCAGCGACGAGGAGCTGCTGTACACGCTGCTGCTGGTGATCGGGGCCGGCTTCGAGACCACCGTGAACCTGATCGGCAACGCGGTCGTCGCCCTGCTCCGCCGTCCCGAGCAGCTGGCGGCGGTCCGGTCCGGGGAGATCGGCTGGGACGCCGTCGTCGAGGAGACGCTGCGCGCGCACCCGTCGATCGCGTCGCTGCCGCTGCGGTTCGCCGTCACCGATCTGACGGTCGGCGAGGTCACGATCCCGGCCGGCGACGCCATCATCACGACGTACGCCGCCGCGGGGCTCGATCCCGAGCGCTACGGGCCGGGCGCCGACCACTTCGACGCCACACGCGGCGCTGATGACCATCTGGCGTTCGGGATCGGCGTCCACCGCTGCATCGGGGCACCGCTGGCCCGCCTGGAGGCCCTGACCGCGCTGCCGGCCCTGTTCGACCGGTTCCCCGGCCTGCGGCTGGCCACCGGCGACGAGGATCTGCGGCAGGTGCCGTCGTTCATCGCCTTCGGCTGGCAGGAGATCCCGGTGCGGCTTCGGGGCTGACCACATCGAAGGCACACCGCCAGGGCAGCGCACGGGAGCGCGACCGGTCCCCCGTTCCGGTCGTGCCCCCGCGGTTGGTTGAACTTACGTCCACGGCCGAGGCCTTGTGAACCGTGTTGATGCCCACTGCACGCTCAGCAGGGCTCACCCGTGCACAGGTGAGTCCGGATGGCCCGGTTTCGTCCCGCCCGGACCAGGCGAACCGGTTGCCCCTGAGGCAAGAAGGGCTCACGCGGGACGCGGGAGCGCCGGCAGGTCGAGGTCGCCCAGGGCGAGGTGCGCCAGCACGACCTCGTACAGGTCGGTGCCCGCGGCGAGCAGCTGGCGTTCCAGGACGGGTTCGGCGCTGCGGACGTGTTCGCGCACGGTCTGGGCATGCACGCCCAGCGCCTGCGCGGCCCGTTCGGCGTTGCCTCCGGCGGCGATCCAGGTGCGCAGCGTCCGGCGCGGGTTCCTGGCGTCGGCGTCCAGCCGGCCCAGCAGGTCCTGTGCCCAGGTGCGCAGGGCGGGACCGGACAGCAGGTCGGCGAGCCGCAGACCGGGGTCGCCGGTGCCGTCGGTGACCCGGGCGTCGGGCAGGCCGATCTGGGTGTTGAGCGCCAGGTGGACGACCGCCCGGATCGTGAGGTCGGCGAAGTCGGTGCCGAGCAGGGTCTCGACGCGTTCCATGCGGGCGCGGACGGTGTTGCGGCTGACGCCGAGGACCTTGGCGGCGTTGACGGCGGTGAACTCCAGGCCGAGACGGCTGGTGGCGAGGAGTTCGGCGCGGGTGTGGTGCGGCAGGGCGTCGAGCGGGCGCAGCACCCGGGACGTCCAGCCGCGCAGCGCCACCGGGTCCATCAGGCGTTCGGGGTGGGTGCGCTCGGCGTAGACGGCCGTCTTGTCGGGGCGGAAGTGCGCGACGGCGAGGGCGCTGACGGCCTGACCGTAGGCGGTGGCGGTCCGGGCGAGGCTCTGCCGGACGCTGCCGCCGAGGAAGAGGTCCGGGTGCCGTCCGACCAGGGACCGAAGGGCGTCGCCCGTGGTGTCGCGGGGGCTGACGACGATCACGTGCCCGTCCATGGCCGGGCAGCGTACGACCAGGGCGTCCTCCCGGGTGCTGTCGAGGCACTCCTCGGCGATGCGGTCGCGTACGGCGGGGGCGGACTCGACGACGTACACGCACGCCGTCTCGGCGTCGAGCAGTCCGGGCCAGAGTCCGGCGGCGACGCGGCGGGCGGCGACGGTGTCCTCGACCATCAGCAGTTGCAGGATCGCCAGCCGCAGGTCGGCGGTGGCCCGGCGCAGCCGGTGCCCGGCCGCGGCCGACTCGCTCGCCGTCAGCAGCAGCTCGAGCACCTGGGCGGTGTGCGTGACGACGTCGGAGGCCCGCCGGTCGAAGGGGGCCTGCCGGGAGAGGGCCAGCACGCACGCGTGGGACGGGTGCTCGACCCTGACCAGGCGCACGTGGCGCTCCCGGCTCTCCCAGGCGGCGGAGGCGATCCGGCCGGCGGTGATGTCCGTGACCAGGTCCTCGTCCAGGGGGAGCCGGTTTCCGGCGACGAGGTTCCCGGCGGCGTCCTGGAGGGCCACGGTCGCGCCCACGGTTCCGGAGAGCCAGGCGACGACTCTGCGGACGTCCCGCCCGGCCGGGCGCAGGTGCTCGAGCAGCTCCTCCGCCCACGCCGGTCCCGTGCCGGCCTGTGTCTCCCGCTGCCGGTTCCCGTCCTCTCGGCCAGCCACCTCGGCCTTCCCCTCGTTCCTCGCGCCGCCTCCGGCACACCGGTCGGGGACGTTACCTCACGTCCGCCGGGCTCTCATCCCGGCCCGAACGCCGGACGGCGGGCGCATCGCCCCCGCTCCGGTACCCCTCCCTGCGCCGCCGACCCGTAGCGGCGGCATAAGCTCGGCGGATGGCGAAGTACTACGACGTGCACCCCGACAACCCCCAGCCCCGCACCATCGGCCAGATCGCCGACAGCATCCGCGCCGACGCTCTTGTCGCCTACCCCACGGACTCCTGCTACGCGCTGGGATGCCGCCTCGGCAGCCGTGACGGCATCGACCGGATCCGTACGATCCGCAAGCTGGACGACCGGCATCACTTCACCCTCGTGTGCCAGGACTTCGCGCAGCTCGGCCAGTTCGTGCGGATCGACAACGACGTGTTCCGCGCGATCAAGGCGTCGACGCCGGGCAGTTACACCTTCATCCTGCCCGCGACGAAGGAGGTGCCGCGGATGCTCCAGCACCCCAAGAAGAAGACGGTCGGCGTGCGTATCCCCGACCACGTCGTCACGCAGGCCCTGCTCGCCGAGCTCGGTGAGCCCCTGCTGTCCAGCACCCTGCTGCTGCCCGGCGAGGAGGAGCCGATGACGCAGGGCTGGGAGATCAAGGACCTGCTCGACCATGTGCTGGACGGGGTGGTCGACTCCGGCGACTGCGGTACCGAACCGACGACGGTCATCGACTTCTCCGGCGGGGAGGCCGAGGTCGTGCGGCACGGCGCGGGCGATCCCTCACGGTTCGAGTAAAACGCGAACCAAGGGCCATTCACGGTTCAACCACATGCCGGGGGTGGGCGAAATGCCCCGGGAACGGGCGTGTCACGATGACCATGATCCGCCCGGTCACGCGGACGGGTTCCTGTTCCCCACCCCCGCGCCCCACCCCCAGAGAGGCAGCTCAGCCATGACCTCCGTACAGGGAACCGCTGTCGACATCACCACCGACGACGGCACCGCCGACGCGTATCTGGCCCACCCCGCCGACGGGGCCGCCCACCCGGCGGTCCTGCTCTTCATGGACGCCTTCGGTCTGCGTCCGCAGCTGCGGTCCATGGCCGACCGGCTGGCTGCCGAGGGCTACACGGTGCTCGTACCGAACGTGTTCTACCGGCACGGCCGCGCCCCTCTGTTCGATCTGCCGGAGTTCATCGACCCGGGGGCGCGTCCGGAGATATTCGAGCGCATCGTGCCGGTCATGCAGGACCTGACGAACGAGCGGGCGATGCGGGACGCCGATGCGTATCTGCGCCGGCTTGCCGGGTCCCCGGCCGTGGCCGACGGCCCGGTCGCGCTGACCGGCTACTGCATGGGCGCCCGCCTCTCGCTGCTCACCGCCGGCACCTACCCGGAGCGGGTCGCGGCCGCGGCCGGCTTCCACGGCGGACGGCTGGCCACGGACACCCCGGACAGTCCCCACCTGGTGGCCGCCAAGGTCACCGCCGAGCTGTACTTCGGCCACGCCGACCAGGACCCCTCGCTGCCGCGGGAGCAGATCGAGCGCCTGGAGGAGGCCTTGACGGCGGCGGGCGTCCGCCACCGGTGCGAGGTGTACACGGGAGCGCCCCACGGTTTCACGCAGGCCGACACCGCGTCGTACCACCGGGAGGGCGACGAGCGGCACTGGTCGGCGCTGCTCGATCTGCTCGAGCGCACATTCTGACCCCAATCGGGACCTGCTGAGAACGAGTTGCCGGCCTACCGACGGTAAGGGCTTGCCCTCCACGATCCCTGCGCGTAGACCTTGCTGAAACCAGCCATGACTCGGGGGGAGTTGGCTCATGGACGGCACGGTCGACGGGTTCCGCTACGGTGCGGTGACTCCGGTGGCGGCCTATCTGATGGCCTGTCTGGGAGGGGCGCTGGGGCTGCGGTGCATCGTGCGCTCGCTGCTCGAAGCGCGGTCCTGGAAGGCGGGTTGGCTCGCGTTAGGCGCCGCCTCCATCGGATGCGGCATCTGGACGATGCACTTCATCGCCATGATCGGCTTCCACGTGGAGGAGACCCGGGTCCGGTACGACGCGGCCACGACGGTGCTCAGTCTCGTCGTGGCCGTCGCCGTGGTGGGAGTCGGCGTGTTCATCGTCGGCCACCGCGGCACGAGCGGCGTCACCCTGGCGGTGGCCGGCGCGGTCACCGGCCTGGGCGTGGCGGGCATGCACTACCTGGGCATGGCGGCGATGCGGCTGAACGGCGAGGTCGGTTACGACCCGGTCGGTGTCGCGCTGTCCGTGCTGATCGCCATCGGCGCCGCGACCGCCGCGCTCTGGTCGGCCGTCACCATCCGCGGCTTCCTGACGAGTCTCGCGGCGAGCCTGGTGATGGGCGTGGCGGTGTCCGGGATGCACTACACGGGCATGGCCGCCGTCAGCGTCCATGTGCACGACACGACCGGCGGGACCTGGGCGGGTGACTCGCCCACGTCCCTGCTGCTGCCGATGCTGCTGGGGCCGGTCGTCTTCCTGCTGCTGGCCGGGGTCGTGGTGATGTTCGATCCGCTGCTCGTGCTGGGCGAACGACCTTCCGCCCCTCAGCCGGGCCCGGCAGCCAACTCCGTTGCATCGCCCCGCCCTTCGTGGCGCGAGCCGGCCGCACCCACGCACGAGCGATGAGGAAACCCGCCTGCGGACGGGGCCTGGCTCGATTGTTACGGTGCACCGGTGTCTGACTCCTCACGCGATACCGCCGAAGGCGCCGGCTGGGGTTCCACCGAACGGGGCGCGTACCAGCGGTTGATGCCGCCGAAGGCCGAGAAGATCTCCTGGCTGAACCCCAGGATGCTGTGGGTCGCCCGCAACGGCGTGCTGGCCTCTTGGTTCGGGGACCCCGTCGGCCGCACGCGCAGCCGCTGGGTGGCGCAGCGGGCGGCCGCCGGCGCACCCGCCGACAAGGTGATCCGGCGCGACGACCCGGACCGCTTCTCGTTCCTGGTCATCGGCGACACCGGCGAGGGCGACGACCCCCAGTACGCCGTCGTACCGGGCCTTCTGAAGACCGGTCAGGACACGCGCTTCGCCGTACTGGCCAGTGACGTGATCTACCCGGTGGGCAGCGCGGACGACTACGGCACCAAGTTCTTCCGTCCGTACCAGGACTACCGGGCGCCGATCTATGCGATACCCGGCAATCACGACTGGTACGAGGACCTCGGCGGTTTCATGCGCGTCTTCTGCGACGACGCCCCGCCGCTGCCGCCCGAGCCCCGGCCGCGCCCTCTCACCCGGGCCTGGCTGCGGTCGCTGCTGTGGCACCGGCCGCGTCCGGACGACGGCCGGCACCTCGCCGAGGCGCGCACGCTGCGCTCCTCCGCCGCGCAACAGGCCGTCCAGCCGGGCCCGTACTGGGCCATCGACGCCGGCCCGGTGCGGATCATCGGGATCGACACGGGGCTGCTCGGCACCCTGGACGCGGAGCAGGGCGCCTGGCTGCGCGAGGTCTCCCGGGGGCCCCGCCCCAAGATCCTGGTCACCGGCTCGCCCCTGTATGTGGACGGCCGGCACGAGCCGTGTGCCATCGAAGGGGGCGGGACCGTCGACGCCATCGTCCGCGACCCGGACCACCACTACGTGGCGGCGATCGGCGGCGACATCCACAACTACCAGCGCTACCCGGTCCGGCTGGACGACGGACGCACGCTCCAGTACGTCGTCGCGGGCGGGGGCGGCGCGTTCATGCACGCCACCCACACGATCCCCCGCGTCAACGTCGCGGGCGTCACCGAGCAGGACTTCCGCTGCTATCCGCTGCGCGGCGACTCCCTCGCCTTCTACAGCCGGCTCTACGGCCGCCGGTTGCGGATGCCCCGCTTCTTCACGCTCACCGAGGCGGAGGCGGCGGCCGTGATCGCCGAGCGCCTCGCCATCCGGCCCACGCGCACCCCGGGCGCCCCGACCCGTGTCACCCGGCGCGTCCGCCTGGTCTCCGGGCTGCTCGGCACCGGCCGCCGCCCCGACAAGGCCAAGCGGTTCCGGCTGCCCGTGCGGAAGATCTACACCTCGTTGTTCTCGCCGAGCTCGGCGACGTACAGCCCGCCGTTCTTCAAGTGCTTCCTGCGCCTGGACGTCTCCCCGGAGTCGGTCCGGCTGCGCTGCTACGCGGCCACCGGCAATCGCGCTCAGGAGATTGCCCCGCCGGTCGAGGACGAGGTGACG
Source organism: Streptomyces sp. NPDC093598 (assembly GCF_044764825.1). Taxonomy (NCBI): domain Bacteria; kingdom Bacillati; phylum Actinomycetota; class Actinomycetes; order Kitasatosporales; family Streptomycetaceae; genus Streptomyces; species Streptomyces sp. NPDC093598. Next base: position 192,660 of record NZ_JBIWIV010000012.1, read on the forward strand.
ATCCCGCTGTGCTGACTCGGCAGAGACGAGTCCCGCTGGAAATCATCGAGCTGGGCGAACGGCTCGGCTTCGACAGCGCGTGGGTGCGTCACCGGCATCCCCAGTACGGCATCTCCTCCCGCTCGGCTGGAAGGACCCACTGCGACTGGCCGAGGACTTCGGCTACGGGCGGGTGGAGCGGCTGAGGGACGATCCGCGTCTTCCGCACCGCCCACCCCGACGGCGAGGCCGCGCGTGTCTCGCAGGGCCTGGTCGCCTTCCCACGGACTCGGCCTCGCCCGGGCAACGCGGAAAGCGCGCCTGCTGTTCACGCCGGACCCGGTCGGCACCTCGGCGGAGATCGCGGAGCGGCTGCACGCGCACACCGCGTTCCGGGAGGAGGACGAGGTGGCGTTCGCCCTGCCGTTCACGCAGATCCTCACCGACATGGCAACGAAGCTGGGCCCGGCCCCGGGCCGGCACCCGGGCACCCAGGCGGTTACCGCTGTCGGTGGCCGTACTCGGCGAAGAAGTTCAGGGTCTTCCAGGCGAAGGGGAGCACGTCGTAGGCGCGGAGCGCGCCCCGGCGGCGCCCACCCGGGCGGTCGTCGGACCGCTCCTGGCAGGTGCCGAGAGCAACTGCCGAAGGCGCAAGTCAAAACGTTCATTCGAACCCGTGCACACCCGGGTCGCACCATCGGACTGCGCCGGCGTCGGCCGAACGAGAGCCGGCGCACAACCCGATAGATTCGGATTTTGCCTATGATCCGAGCTTTGCACGGGCTCTTGCCTGGATCTCACGCTCTGCAGCTAGCTATTGCTGCGTCCGCTTCCTGGCCCGGGTTCCCGATGAGCCCGGCGCCGACCGGCAGCACCTGGGCCAGGCCCCAGGCCCGTCGGTCAGGGAGGCGGTCGGCAAACCTGCATGTGAGGAGTGGTCATGAAGAAGGCATACGAGGCACCGACGCTCGTCCGGCTCGGTACGTTCCGGAAGGAGACGGGGCTCCTTCAGCGCTCCGGCAACGACCGGCTGATCCTGAGCAAGAACTGACGACCGACGGTCCTTGACCCGACGTCATGACTGAACTGCACGAAAGTGCGGGGACGGGCCCCGGCGACGCGCACTTCACGGTCTTCACGGACCGTGCGGACGCGGCCGCCGCGGCCCGCTCCTTCGCCCGCCCCGGAAGCCGGACCCTCGCGCACGCGTCGGGCCGGCCCTGGCTGGTCGGCCACTGGCACGACGACGAGGTCGTCACGGCGAGCGTCCGCGGCGCCTCCCTCGCCGTCGTCGGCTGTTGCCCCATCGACGCCGACGAACTGCGGCGCCGGGCCGCGCGGTTGCGTGATCTCGCGGAGCTCGACGCCCTGGCCCGAGCCCTCCCAGGCAGTTTCCACCTCGTCGGCGCCCTCGACGGTCGGATCAGAGTGCAGGGCACGGCCTCCGGACTGCGGCTCGTCTTCCACGCCGAGATCGACGGCGTGCGCGTGGCCGCGACCCGCGCCGACGCCCTGGCCACCGCCTTGGGTCTGGAGCCCGACGTGGAGGAACTGGCCGTAAGACTCCTGTGGCCCGCCCCGTACCCGCTGTTCGAGACATCGATGTGGCGTGCGGTCACCGCCGTTCCCCCACAGACTGCCGTCGTCGTCGCCGCGGACGGGCGCACCGTACGACACACTCGGTGGTGGACGCCGCCGGAGCCGGTCCGGCCGCTTGCCGAAGCGGCGCCCCTGATCCGGACGGCACTGGAGGAGGCCGTCGGCGCGCGTACCCGTCAGGGCGGCGTGGTGAGCTGCGATCTGTCCGGGGGCCTGGACTCCACCTCCGTCTGCTTCCTGGCCGACCGCTCCCCCGCCCGCGTGGTGGCCAGTACGTGGCCCGGGCGGGATCCGGCCGACACCGACCTGTCCTGGGCCGAGCGGGCGATGAGGTACCTGCCGGACGTCGAGCACGTGGTCTGGGACGCCGACGCCTCGCCGCTGGTCTACGAGGACCTGCTCGGCATCGACGACCTCCTCGACGAGCCCACCATCGGCGTCATGGACCGCTCCCGGGTGCTGCACCACCTGCCCGGCCTCGCCGCCCGCGGCAGCCGGTTGCATCTGACCGGCATCGGCGGCGACCACGTGGCATGGTGCTCCGAGGCGTACTACCACCGGCTGCTGCGCACCCGTCCGCTGTTCGCCCTGCGCCAGTTGCGCGGGTTCCGGGCGCTGTGGCAATGGCCGCTCGGCGGCACACTCCGCGCTCTCACCGACTCCCGGCCGTACCGGAGGTGGCTCGCCGACGCCGCCGATGACCTGCGTGGCCCGTTGCCCCGGTCCGTCGCGACGGGTCTCGGCTGGGGGATGACCCCGCGCCTCTTCGGCTGGGTGACTCCCGAGGCCGAGCGGATGGCCCGCCGGGCACTGCTCGATGCTGCGGCGACGGCCTCGCCGCTGCATCCGGACCGTGGGCTCCACACCGACCTGGAGCAGATCCGCTCGTGCACTCGCGTCATCCGGCAGTGGGACCGGATGGCGGCCCGCGCCGGCCTGCCGATGGCGTCTCCCTTCCTGGACGACCGCGTCATCGAGGCATGTCTCGCCGTACGTCCGGGCGAGCGCGTCACGCCCTGGCGGTACAAGCCCGTCCTGAGCGCCGCGATGCGCGGGATCGTGCCCGAGGAGTGCCTGCGACGCAGCAACAAGGCCACGGCCTCCATGGACGCCTCCAATGGACTGCGCGAACACCGCGCCGACCTGCTGGCACTGTGGGAGGACTCACGGCTGGCGGAGCTGGGCCTGGTGGACGGCGCCGAGCTGCGCCGCCTCGCCCGGCGGCCCGCCTCCCCGGGGCTCTCCGACGCCATCCTCTACTCCACGATCGCCGCGGAGGTGTGGCTGCGAGGGCTCGCCCGCGGCCGCGCCCGCGTCCCGCACCCCTAACCGCACCCCCCGTCAGACACGTCAGAAAGGCCCCCACATGCCCCTGCGGTTCGGCGTCAACGTCTCCACGGCCGAGACCGACTACGGCACGGTTCTGCTGGACGAACAGGTCGGTGCCTATTGGGAGTTGAACCCGACGGCCACCTTGGTGGTGCGGACGCTGCTGGACGGCGGCGAGGAGGCGGACGCGGCCGCCGCCCTGGTCCGGGAGTTCGACATCGGCGAGGCGCAAGCCCTCCAGGACGTCGAGACGCTCGTCCGCGAGCTGCGCGACTCGGGGCTCGCCTCATGACGACGCCCAGCGCGCTGGAGCGACCCACCGGTGTGCCCTGGGCCCGGCGTCTGACCGCCCGCCTCGTCCTGCTCCCCGCCGTCGCCCTCGCCCTGCTGCCGCCCCGCCACATCCGCACCGTGCTCGGCATCCTGCGGCGCGGCGCCGCACCGGCGACCACCGGGCAGGCCCAGAACGCACGCGACGCCATGTGCGCCGTCAGCCTGCGCTGCGCCGGGCCGAAGGGCTGCCTACCGCGCTCCCTGGGAGCGGCACTGCTGTGCCGGCTCGGCGGAACATGGCCGACCTGGTGCACCGGCGTACGGGTCACCCCGCCCTTCACCGCGCACGCCTGGATCGAGGCTGAAGGCCGTCCCGTCGGCGAGGGAGTCCCGCAGGGCTACTTCGCCCGGCTGGTGGCCGTCGCCCCGCTGCCAGGGCCCACCGACCGATGACCGGCGCGACGGTCCCGCGCGGCGGCCGGGCCGCGATCGCCGAAACCGAAACCGAAGCCGAAGCCGACAGGTCCACCCTGGCGGCCGTGGCCACGATGTACCGGCTCACCGCCGGGCATCGCAGCGCCATAGCCGTCGCCAGCGTACTGACCCTCGTCGGCTCCGCCCTGGGACTGGCCCAGCCGCTCGTGGCCAAGCAGGTCGTGGACGCGAGCGGCCGCGGACAGGTCATCTGGCCGCTGCTGGTCCTCCTGGGCACGCTGTTCGTCGTCGAGGCGGCGACGGGGGCAACGGGGCGCTTCCTCCTGGAACGGATGGGTGAAGGCGTCGTACGCCAACTCCGGCACGGGCTGGTGGGCCGGCTGCTCCGACTGGAGATGAGGGAGTACGACCGCCACCGGAGCGGCGACCTCATCTCCCGGGTGACCGCCGACACCACCTTGCTGCGGGAGGTCGTCTCGCAGGCCCTGGTGGATCTCGTGACGGGAAGCCTGGTCGCGGCCGGGGCGATCGCCCTCATGGCGTGGCTGGACCCTCTGCTGCTGCTCCTGGTCGTCGTGACCGTGGCGGCGGCGGCCGTGGTGGTCGCTTCACTGCTCACGGGCATCAGGAACGCGTCCGAACACATGCAGGGCTCGGTCGGTGCCGTCGCCGCCGATCTCGAACGCGCCCTGAGCGCCCTGCCGATGGTCCGTGTGCACCGAGCCGAGGAGCGGGAGGCGGCCGGCATCGGCGCCCGCGTCGATACGGCCTACGGCGCGGGGGTACGCACCGCGAAGCTCGCCTCGGTGATGAGCTCCGCCGTCGAACTCGCCGTGCAAGGCTCGTTTCTCATCGTCCTGGTCGTCGGCGGCCTGCGCGTCGGCGGTCACGCCGGCTCCCTCGGTGACCTCGTCGCGTTCCTGCTGTACGCCTCGTACCTCGTCCTGCCGTTGTCCTCCGTCTTCCGCGCGGTGGGCCTCGTCCAACGCGGAATGGGGGCCTACCAGCGCATCGACGAGGCACTGCGCCTCCCTGTGGAACCCAGCGCGCCCCCGAACCCGACAGACCGCGCACCCACACCGCGGCCGACCGGACCGTCCGGCACTCGCGAACAGCCCGTCCTCGCCCTGCGTGACGTCCACTTCGGCTACGACCCGGAGCGGCCGGTCCTCCGCGGTGTTTCGTTCACCGTCCCGCAGCGTCGGCACGTGGCCCTGGTGGGCCCGTCCGGAGCCGGCAAGAGCACGGTGTTCGCCCTGGTCGCGAGGTTCTACGAGCCGGATGCGGGCACCTTGCTCTTCAGTGGGCGGCCGGCGAGCGAACTCACTCGTGGTGACTGCCGCCGAGGCATCGCCGTGGTCGACCAGAACACCCATGTGGTCCACGGCACCTTGCGCGACAACATCACCTACGCCGTGCCCGACGCCACGGAGGCGGAGATCCGGCGCGTCGTCGAACTGGCCCGGCTCGACGAGGTCGTCGACCGGCTGCCCGGGGGCCTGGCCGCTGTCATCGGTGAACACGGCTGCAACCTCTCCGGCGGCGAACGTCAACGTGTCGCCCTCGCGCGCGCGTTGCTGGCCCGGCCCGCGCTGCTGCTGCTGGACGAGCCCACCTCCCACCTCGACGCGATCAATGAATCGGCGCTCACCACCGTCATGAAGGACGTCGCCCAGGAGTGCGCCCTGCTGGTCATCGCCCACCGTCTGTCCACCGTGCAGCACGCCGACCACATCGTGGTGCTCCAGGACGGCCGCACGGCCGCCGGCGGACGTCACGAGGAGCTGCTGGTCAGCAGTGCCCTCTATCGCGAGCTGGCCGCGAGCCAGATGCTCCGGGCGGGTGGGGAGCCCAAGAGAAGGGCGCCCGACCGGGGCACATGCCCCTCAGGCGCCCCTACCGGCGATGGAGGACCGGCCTAGGCGGTTCGGTTGTCCGCACCCGGGGACCGACCGGGCCCGACACCGGGCCGGCGCCCGGACAGCCCGGACTCCCGGCGACCCGCCGCGGCCCGTTCCCGGCCCGGCGCCCCGGTGGCCTGCGGCGGCCCCTCTTCAGCCCCGCCCGGCTGAGCGACCACGGCACGCCCCCGTCCGAGGTGGCCGACGAGGGGGCGCACCCGCAGCCCGGGCCTCCGGTCCGGCCCAGGGTCACCAGCGGCCGGGCGCGGTCCCGGTGATCGGCTCCGACGGCGTGCCGTCCACCCCTACGGGCACGTCCCCGGCGAGCATCACACGGTGCATGATCCGGGGATGGTCGAGGTGGGCGGTGTCACCGGGGACGAGGTGCATGGTGGCGCGGTTGTCCCAGAACGCCACGCTGCCCGGCTCCCAGCGGAACCGGACCGTGTACTCGGGCCGGACCGCCTGCTCCAGCAGGATCTCCAGGATCGCGCCGCTCTCGGGCCGGGAGAGGCCGGCGATCTGCTCGACGTAGTAGCCGTTGACGTAGAGGATCCGCTCCCCCGTCTCGGGGTGGACGCGCACCAGCGGGTGCAGTGAGGCGACCTGCCGGTCCAGCAGGTGCCGGACGTACGCGTCGTCGCCGGGCCGTGGCTGGTAGCCGACGCCGAGCCGGTGCTCGGCGCGCAGCCCGTCGACGAACTGCCGCAGCGGCGCGGAGAGTCCGGCGTACGCCGCCGCCAGGTTCGCCCAGGTGGTGTCGCCGCCGTAGGGCGGTACGGTCTCCGCGCGCAGGATGGTCGCGGCGGGCGGGTCGACGCGAGCGCCGTGGTCGCAGTGCCAGCCGCGCAGCAGGGTGTGGCGGCGGCGGCGCAGCCACTCGTCGTGCTCCATCCCGAACCGCCCGCCCAGCTCCAGCCGGTCGGCGGTCGTCTCGATCTCGGGGAAGTCGGGGGGCGAGGCCTTGCCCCGCCGGGGCAGCACCACGGTCTCGCCGAAGCGCCGCGCGAACGCCACGTGCCCGGTGTGGTCAAGGCGCTGCCCCCGGAAGAACACCACCTTCCACCGCAGCACCGCCGCCCTGATCGCGGCGACCACGGCGTCATCGAGATCCCCTGCCAGATCGACCCCGCTGATCTCGGCCCCGATGTGCCCGGCGACCGGCCGCACCTCCACCCCGGCCTCCCGCGCCGCCTCGTCCGTCGTCCGGTTGTCCGTCGTCATGAGCGCTCCGCTGGTCGTTGACCTGGTCCTGCCTTCCCGAAGATCGTGACAGTGATCTCCGTCGAGGGCGACCACGCCGTGACGAGCCGGTCGGGGCTGCCGGAAAAGCGGTCGAGGCGGGCGGACCCGCGTCGGTAGCGTCAGGTCCCATGACCTTGACGGACCTGCCGGCGGGCTTTCGCGACGAGGAGCAGCGCGGATACGTGCGCCGTGTGATCCACGACCGGCTCGCCGACGACCGCGACCAGCAGGAGTGCCGCTACCTCATGCGGTTCTGGTGGCAACTGGGCATGAGCTACCAGGAGGTGACGCTCGACCAGCTCAGGGCGAACCTCGGCGAGGCCACACTGCGGCTCGTCGAGGAGCTGGTCGACGCCGTGCGCACCTCCCCCGCGGCGATCGACGACTGGGTCGACACGGTGGAGGGGACCCTCCCCGTCGTCCACGACCGCGGCTTCGAGGAGGCCGGGACGTGGCCGGGCGGTAGCGCCCGCCCTACACCCTGAACTCGCGGATCACGGTGTTCCGGAACACCGCCTTCCCGTCGACCGTGAACAGCGCGAGCCCTGCGTCGACCAGGTACGGGAAGGCCGCCGACGAGTGCACGTACCGGCCGTCGTCCACGAACAGTTCCACGGAGGTGCGGTCGACCAGGATGCGCAACCGCACCGCCCGCCGGGCCGGGTCGAACGGGCTGCGGCTCTCCTGCCATCTGCCCGTCATGTCGGGGGACACGGTGGGGCGGCGGTTGAGGTAGGCGTAGTCGCGGTGGACACCGGCGTCGATGTGCCGGACGCCGTCCGGGGAGCGCCGCAGTCGTACGCCCGCGCCCGTGAGCTCGTCCCATGCGATGTCGCAGGTCAGCTCGTAGGCGGTGCCCCGGTAGTCGAGGACGCGGGTGCCCTCCACCTCCAGGTCGCCGAGCCGCACCGTGCGGGAGACGTACCGGTCGAGCGCGGCGACCGGACGGGACGCCAGGAAGTACGTGCCGTCGCTCGCGCGCTTCAGTGTGATCTCGCGGACGATCGAGTCGGTGCCGTTGAAACCGTCGCTGTCGATCGTGGGCGTGATGTGGGCGTAGTCCCAGTTGTTCAGCCAGCCCAGGGCGTAGCGGGTGCCCTCGTCGAGGGTGCCGTCGGCGCCGCGCTTGTCGAAGGTGACGGCGCCGTACCAGTCCCAGCCGTGGTCCAGCCACTGCGGCTCCGTCGCGTCGGCGGTGAAGGCGCTGCCGTCGAAGGAGCCCGTCCAGTACGCGTAGGTGTTGGGCAGCCCGGCTCCCTTGCCGTTGGCGCTCACCCCGAGCACCCACTTCGACGTGCCGTCCCCGGCGCGGATCCGGAACAGGTCGGGGCACTCCAGCACCCCGATGCCGCCCTTGACGAACCCGCCGACGTACGTCCAGGACGTGAGGTCGGCGGAGTGGTAGAAGCCCACCTTGTCGTTCTCGGCGAGGGTCATCACCCACCGGCCGCGTTCCTCGTCGCGGATCACCTTCGGGTCGCGGAAGTCGCGCACGCCCGGGTTGGGCAGTACCGGGTCGGTTCCGTGCGGGGTGAAGGTGCGACCGCCGTCCGTGGAGTAGTACAGGTACTGCGCCTGGTCGGCCGGGCCGTCGTGCGGTGACATCGTTGCCAGGACGACGACCGCGCCCGCCCCGAAACCGGCCGTGTCGCCGCTGTCGACCACAGCCGAACCCGACCAGACGTCGCCGTTGGGGGTGGTGTCCTTCGGCACGGCGATCCCCCGGTCCGTGAAGGAGACCAGGTCGGTGCTGGTGGCCAGGCGCCAGGCGGTGCCGACCGCGCCGGACAGGTAGTCGGCGTTGTGAAGGTAGTAGTAGTGATACCTGCCGTCGATCCACACCGGCCGCTGCGGGTCGTTCTTCCACTGCTCGGGGACGGTGAAGTGGTACCCGGCCCGGTAGCTCGCCCGGGCCGTCCCGGGCCGGGCCTCGGCCGGGCCTGCTGCCGGCAGCAGGGCACCGGCCGCGCCCACGGCCGACCCGGCGAACAGCGTTCTCCTGGTGATCCCGCCCATCACACACCTCGATCCTCTCGTCGGAAACGGCGGCTCATGGGATCAGGACTTTCGGACCTAACTCGTTAAAGGTCAAGCGGTCGCACGCCTTGACAGGCCCGTTCCGCCCTCACATCATCTGGGGCATCAACCCACGGCTAACACGAGTTAGGCCCCACACACGATGACCGACTCGCACCTCACCCGCCGCGCCCTGCTGCGGTACGGCGCCTACGGCGCGGGAGCCGCCGCCCTGGCCGGCACCGCCGCGAGCTGGGACCGGCTCACCGGAGCCGACATCCCCGGCCGGGACGACGGCTCCCTCGTCGTCGCCACGCTGAGCCCGCCTACGGGCCGGAGGCCATCCGCACGCTCCGCGAGGGCTTCGCCGAGCTGCATCCCGACATCAAGCTCCGGATCAACGCGGTCCAGGCCGTCGACTGGTCGGACTTCTTCGCGAAGATCCTGACCCAGGTCGCCGCGGGCACCGCTCCCGACCTCGTCTACGTCGCCACCGAGGGCGTGCAGTTGTTCGCGCAGCGGCTCGGGGTGGCCCTGGACAAGTGGGTCAAGCGGGACGCGGCCGAACTGAAGGAGTACTTCACCGACGTCCACCCGTCGCTGGTGGAGTCGATGATGTACGAGGGCAGCCTCTACCAGCTGCCGGTGGAGTTCAACGCGGCCGACATGTACTTCAACCGCCAGGTGCTGCGCCGGGCGGGGGCCGAGTTCCCGCCGGCCGACTGGACCCGTGACGACTTCACGTCGCTGCTGCGGGACATGAAGAGGTCGAGCGGCTCCCGCTTCACGCCGTACTTCTGGACCAACCGGCTGTGGGGCGGCGTGGTGCCCTGGCTGTTCGCGAACGACACCAATCTGCTCGCCGAGTCCAAGGCGCCCGGCGGCGACTGGCTGTGGGACGGCTTCTACCCGGCCGGGCAGCGCAAGGGCCGCGGCGGAGGCTTCCGCTGGACGACACCGCAGGCCACCCACGACCGCGTGGAGGAGGCCTACGACTATCTCGCCTCCCTCATCCAGGACGGCCTGTGCACCCGGCCCGAGGGGGGCAACGGGCAGAACCTCATCGGCGTGTTCTCCACCGGCCGGGTCGGTGTCACCCCGGCGGGCGGCTTCTGGGCGGGCGGCCTGCACCTGGCCGGCATGGAGCGGGACGGCTTCGACGTGCAGTACTTCCCGCGCTGGCGCACCCAGCGGATGCAGTACGGAGCGGCGGGCTACGCGCTGCTGCGCACCTCGAAGATGCAGGACGAGGCGTGGGAGTTCATCAAGTACGCCGCCCGCAAGGACACCCTGGAGCGGCTGTTCGCCACCAACCAGACGACCCCGGCCCGCCGCTCGCTGCTGACCGCCGACCGCTACGAGAAGACCGGGCCCGCGCACTGGCCGGTCTTCTACGACACCCTCGACCGGTTCCCCGACACGGGACCGATCCCGGCGCCGCCGCAGGTCGCCGAGGTCGAGCAGGTGCTGCTGAAGCACACCGGCACGGCCCTGGCCTCCCCGCGCTCGGTGCGTCCCGCGCTGCGGCGGATGCAGGGCGATCTGGAGAAGGCCATGGAGCGTGACGTATGACGAACACCCAGATACCGCCCGCGCGTGCCGAACGCCCCGCGGCCCCGCCGGCTCCGGCGCCGAACGGCCCCTCCGCCCGTGACCGTGGCACCCGGCTGCTGGCCACGCTGTTCCTGGCCCCGACGATCGTCGGCATCGTCGTCTTCACGATCGTGCCCATCGTCGGCTCGGTGTTCCTGAGCCTCTTCCACTGGAACGTCATCGACTCGCCGAGGTACGCCGGGCTCTCCAACTACGGGGAGGTCTTCGGCGACGAGACGGTGCTGGTGTCCTTCCGCAACACGCTGGTGTTCATGATTCTGGCCGTGGCGCTGCAACTGCTCGTCGCGCTGGCGCTCGCGCTGACGCTGAACGGGCGGATGCCGGTGTGGCTGCGGTCGGTGTTCCGCTCGGCGTTCTTCTTCCCGCTGGTGCTGTCCGCCGCGTCGATCTCGGTGGTGATGAAGTACCTGTTCAACCAGGACTTCGGGGTGATCAACTGGTTGCTCGGCTTCGTGGGGATCGCGCCGGTGCCGTGGCTGACGTCGGAGAACGCGGCGATGGCGACGGTGGTCCTGGTCTATGTGTGGCAGCAGTTCGGCTTCTCGTTCCTGCTGTTCGTCGGAGGCCTGAACAACATCCCGAAGGAGATCCACGAAGCCGCCGCCCTCGACGGTGCGACGGGCCTGCGCAAGCACCTGACCGTGACCCTGCCCCTGTTGTCGCCGACGCTGCTGGTCGCCTCCGTGGTCGGCATCATCAACGCGCTCCAGGTCTTCGAGCAGCCGTACGTCCTCACCAACGGCGGCCCCGGCGACTCCACCCGCACGGTCGTGATGGTCATCTACGAGACGGCGTTCGAGCAGCTGCGCTTCGGTGAGGCGTCCGCGGTCGGTGTGCTGCTGTTCGTGCTGATCATGGCGGTCACGGCCCTTCAGTTCCGGCTCAGCCGGCGTTTCGTCCACTACCAGTGAGCCGGGTGAGTCTTCCCATGAGCCAAGCAACCCTGTCCTCCAGCCGTGTGCGGCACGGGCTCGCGCCGTGGGCGCGGATCGCCGGCCTCGCCGTGTGCGCGCTGCTCACCCTCGGCCCGGTGGTGTGGACGGTCTCGACCTCGCTGCGCACTCCGGCCGAGGCGTTCGACCTGCCGCCGCAGCTCATTCCGTCGAACCCCTCCACCGAGGCATATCGGGGGGTGTTCGACCAGATCGACGTCTGGCTGCTGGCGCTGAACTCCACTCTGGTCACAGGCCTGATCGCGGTCGGCCAGATGATCACGGCCGGGCTCGCCGGATACGCCTTCGCCCGGCTGGAGTTCCGCTTCAAGAAGCCGCTGTTCGGCCTGGTGCTGGCGACGATGATGGTGCCGTTGCAGGTCACCATCGTGCCGGTGTTCCTGGTGCTGAAGTCGATGAGCCTGACCGACACCCTGCTCGGGCTGATCATCCCGGCCTTTCCCACCGCGTTCGGCACCTTCCTGATGCGCCAGTACTTCCTGGGCATGCCCAAGGACCTCGGCGAGGCGGCGATGCTGGACGGGGCCGGGCCCTGGCGGACCTTCCGGTCCGTGTACGCCCCGCTGGCCGCGCCCGGCCTCGCGATCGTCGGCGTCCTGGCCTTCAACTACCACTGGAACGAGTTCTTCCGGCCGCTGATCCTCGAGACGTCGGGCCAGAACTACACGTTGCCGCTGGGGCTCGTCTCCCTCCAGGGCAACCTCGGCACCGGTTCCATCTCCGTGGTGCTCGCCGGTGTCGTCCTCTCCATGATTCCCGCCGTCGCCGTGTTCGTCGTCGGCCAGCGCCCTCTGCGTGAGGGCATCACGTCCGCAGGAGTCAACCGTTGAGCCTCGCCGCTCCCCCGCAGGACCCGCACGCCCCGCGCTTCCGGGTCCGCCCGCCCGCCAACTGGATGAACGACCCCAACGGCCCCTTCCGCTGGCGCGGCCGCCATCACCTCTTCTACCAGCACAACCCGGACGCCCCGGTGCACGCCAATGTCCACTGGGGTCACGCCTCCAGCCCCGACCTCGCCCACTGGGAGCACCATCCGATCGCGCTCACCCCGACCCCGGGCGGCCCGGACGAGGCGGGCTGCTGGTCGGGGTGCGTGGTCGACGACGGGGGTGTGCCGACGGCCGTCTACACCGGGGTCGACCGCGACCACACCGGGCTCGGCACGATCTGCCTGGCCCGGGCGGCGGACCCGGACGATCCCGCGCTCGCCGAGTGGACGCCGCTGCCCACGCCGGTGGTCACCGGTCCGCCCGAGGATCTGGACGTGGTGATGTTCCGCGACCCGTTCGTCTTCCGGCACGACGGACGCCGCTGGGCCCTGGTCGGCGCGGGTCACGCCGACGGCACGCCGTCGGTCCTCCTCTACGACTGTGACGACCTGGCCGACTGGCGGTTCGCGGGAGTCCTGCTGGACGGCCATGACCCGGCCGCCCGGGCCGCGTTCGGTGGCCGGGCGACCGGCTGGGAGTGCCCGCAGCTGTACGCCGCGCAGGGCGGCGAGTGGGTGCTGGTCGTGTCGCTGTGGGACGGTCACCCGTGGACCACCGGTTACCTGACCGGCCGCCTGGACACGGACCTGCGCTTCTCCGCCCGCACGGGCGGCGTGCTCGACCACGGCCGCGACTTCTACGCGCCCGCCGTGCTCCAGGAGCCGGACCGCGCCCTGATGTGGGGCTGGTCGTGGGAGGCCCGCGAGCCGGGCGCGGCCGACTGGGCCGGTGTCCTCACCGCTCCCCGTGTCGTCGACGTCCACCCGGACGGGGCGCTGCGCGTGACCCCGGCGCCGGAACTGCACGGGCTGCGGGCCGCCGAGCCGTTCGTCACCGCCCCGGGCCGGGCCACGCTGCCGGCGGCCTGCGACCTGACGGTCAGCGCCCGCTCCCGCGCCACGGTGAGCCTGCTGAGGTCGGCCTCGGGTGCCGAGCTGACGGTCCGTCTGGATCCGGGAGAGGGCACCGTGACCCTGGACCGGAGCGACTGGCCCCGCAGGGAAGCGGCGGAACCCGTCGTCGTCCGCGTACCGCCGCAGGAGGAGCTCACGGTCCGCGTCCTCGTCGACGGCTCGCTGTACGAACTGTTCGTCGGCGACCGGGCCACGGTCACCGAGCGCGTCTATCAACGCGCGGACGACACGCGGGAGCTGACCGTGACGCCCGGCGCGTCCGTCACCGGATGGGCGCTGGTCCCACCGACGCGCGGCTGATCACCGGGCAGGCCAGGCGCCGCACGGTGGCGGGCGGTGTCCGGCCCGTGGCGATGGAGTCGAGGAGCAGCCGCGCGGCAGCCTCCCCCATCGCCCGGTGGGGCAGCGCGACGGTGGTGAGGGGCGGCGCGAGGTGGGCGGCCATGTGCTCCTGGTCGTCGTAGCCCACCACGGACAAGTCGCCGGGGACGGCGATGCCGATCCGGGTCGCGGCGTGCAGGACGCCCGCCGCGACCCGGTCGTTGTAGGCGAAGATCCCGGTGGGCCGCTCCTCGGGCGGGACGCCGTCGAGGAGGCGCGTGGCGCCCTCGTGGCCGCTGGAAATCTCCCCTCCGGTCCGTACGACCCAGCCCCGGGGGACGGTGATGCCCTCGGCGCGCAGCGCGTCGCGGAAGCCGCGCAGCCGCTCGACCGAGGCGATGTCGTCCTGCCCGCCGACGAGCGCGACCCGCCGGTGCCCCTGCTCCAGCAGCAGCCGGGCCGCCGTGCGGCCGCCGGCACGCTCGGCGGGGATGACGGCGGGCAGCGAATCGTCCTCGGGCAGGCAGTTGGCCAGGACGGAGTGGGTGCGGTGCAGGCCCTCGGGGACACGGACGCTGCGCAGGGACATGGCCGCGTAGATGATGCCGTCGACGCGCCGGTCGAGGAGTTCGGCGACCGCCGCGTCCTCCTTGGCCGGGTCGCCGCCGGAGTCGACGGTGAGGACCAGGTGCCCGCCCGCCCAGGCGGTGTCCATGGCGCCGCGCAACAGCCGGCCCGCGAACGGCGAGGAGGCGATCTCGTCGGTGACCAGGCCGATCACGGCCGTACGGCTGCGGCGCAGGCCGCGGGCGACGGGGTCGGGCCGGTAGCCGAGCTGGGTGGCGGCCTGCCGGATGCGTTCCTGCGTGGCGGGCGAGAGGTTGCCGGCGGCGCGGCCGTTGAACACGAAGGACACGGCGGTGTGCGACACGCCGGCGAGCCGTGCGACGTCCCGCGAGGTGGGACGTCCCGACCCCGTCGCCGGCTTCTCCTCGGCGCTGCCCATGCCGTCCGCCGTCCTCATCCCCCACCTGTCCGGTTGATCATTGCTCACCCTATCCGTGACGCTGGAGGGACGACACAGTCGCACGCACCATCAACGGGAAGGTCCGACGGTGATCAGCATCCCGACGCACACGCTCAACGACGGTACGACGCTCCCCGCCCTCGGCCTGGGCACCTGGCCGCTCGGCGACGACGAGGCGCAGCAGGCGGTCCTCTCGGCCCTGGAGGCGGGCTACCGCCTGATCGACACGGCGACGAACTACCGCAACGAGACGGGGGTCGGCCGTGCCGTGGCCTCCGGCATGGCGCCGCGTGAGGAGATCGTCGTGACGACGAAGCTCCCGGGCCGGCACCACGGCTACGAGGAGACCCTCGCCTCCTTCGAGGAGTCCCGGGCCCGCCTGGGCCTGGAGTACGTCGACCTGTACCTGATCCACTGGCCGCTGCCACGCGTGGACCGGTACGTCGACTCGTGGAAGGCCATGATCAAGCTGCGCGAGGAGGGGCTCGTCAGGTCGATCGGCGTCTCGAACTTCACGGCCGGGCACATCGAGCGGCTGGAGAAGGAGACCGGGGTACTGCCCTGCGTGAACCAGATCGAGCTGCACCCCTTCCTGCCGCAGGACGACCTGCGCGCCTTCCACGCGGGCAAGGGCATCGCCACCGAGAGCTGGAGCCCGCTGGGCCGGGGCACGCCCCTGCTGGACGACCCGGCCGTGGCGCGGATCGCCGAGGCCCACGGGGTGACGGCGGGGCAGGTCGTGCTGCGCTGGCACACCCAGCTGGGCGCGGTGCCCATCCCGAAGTCGGCCAACCCCGAGCGGCAGCGCTCCAACCTCGACGTCTTCGGCTTCGAGCTGAGCGAGGACGAGATGCGGGCCGTCGCGGACCGGACGCACCGGCGGGCCGGTGGGGACCCCGAGGTGCACGAGGAGTTCTGACGGGTACCCGGGGCGCGCGAAACAGGAAGGAGCCGCAGGTGGCTGAGCGGGACCGGCTGCGGGACTACCGCGGCAAGCGCGACTTCGACCGGACCGGCGAGCCCCGGGGACGCGGCGCGTCGGCCGGGGACGAGCCCCGGTTCGTGGTGCAGATCCACGACGCGAGCACGATGCACTTCGACTTCCGGTTGCAGGTGGACGACGTGCTGAAGTCCTGGTCGATCCCCAAGGGCCCCTCGGCGGACCCGAAGGACAAGCGGCTGGCCGTGCCCACGGAGGACCATCCGCTGGAGTACGAGGAGTTCGAGGGCGTGATCCCCCGCGGCGAGTACGGCGGCGGCACGGTCATCGTCTGGGACCACGGCACGTACGAGCCGCTGTCCCACGACCGCGAGGGCCGGCCCGTCGACTTCGCGGAGTCGCTGGAGCGAGGGCACGCCACGTTCCGGCTGAGCGGTTCCAAACTGCACGGCGAGTACGCCCTGACCCGGTTCCGCAGCGGTCGGAGCGGCGACGGCGAGGAGGCCTGGCTGCTCGTGAAACGGGCCGGGGGCACGGCCCGGACGCACGGGGCCCCCGATCCCCGTCGGGCCCGCTCGGCCAAGTCCGGCCGCACACTCGCCCAGGTCGCGTCGGACGCGGCCGGGGAGTGAGGGCATCAGCGCGGGGCGCCGCGCGAGCGGGCCGGTCAGAACAGCGGGGTGAGGGACTGTTCGCACCAGATCGTCTTGCCCCGGGTGGTCTGCCGGCTGCCCCAGCGCTGAGTGAGCTGGGCGACGAGCAGCAGACCGCGGCCGCCCTCGTCGTCCTGGTGCGCCCGCCGCAGGTGCGGGGAGGTGGAACTGCCGTCCGACACTTCGCAGATGAGGGTCTGGTCGCGGATGAGGCGGAGCTGGATGGGCGGGGCGCCGTACCGGATGGCGTTGGTGACCAGCTCGCTGACGACGAGTTCGGTGACGAAGGCCGTCTCGTCCAGGCCCCAGGCGGTGAGCTGGTCGGTGGCGGCCTGCCGGGTGGCGGCCACCTCCGCGGGGTCGGGCGTGACGTCCCAGGTGGCGACCTGATCGGCGCCCAGCGCCCGGGTACGGGCCAGCAGCAGGGCCACGTCGTCGCCGGGCTCCTCCGGCAGTACGGCCTTCAGCACGGTGTCGCACAGGGCGTCCAGCGAGTCGGCGGGCACGGTCAGGGCCCGGCACAGTTCCGCGGTGGCGTGGTCGACGTCGCGGTCTCGGTCCTCGATGAGCCCGTCGGTGTAGAGGGCGACGACGGAGCCCTCGGGCAGCTGGAGCTCCGTCGCCTCGAACGGCAGCCCTCCCACGCCCAGCGGGGGCCCCGCGCTCATGGGGATCAGCCGGGTCGATCCGTCGGGCAGCACCAGGGCGGGCGCGGGGTGCCCGGCGGCGGCCAGGTTCAGTCGGCGTGCGACGGGGTCGTAGACGGCGTAGAGGCAGGTCGCGCCGAGCTCGGCGACCTCGTCGCCCTGGTCGTCGGAGGCGAGATGGGTGACCAGGTCGTCGAGGTGGGTGAGGAGCTCGTCCGGTGGCAGGTCCACGTCGGCGAGGGTCCGGACGGCCGTGACCAGCCGGCCCATCGTCGCGGTGGAGGGAATGCCGTGCCCCACGACGTCCCCGACCACCAGCGCGACGCGGCTGCCGGACAGCGGGATCACGTCGAACCAGTCACCGCCGATGCCGGCCGCCGAGCCGGAGGGCAGGTAGCGGTGGGCGACCTGGACGGCGGCCTGGCCGGGCAGGCCCCGCGGCAGCAGGCTGTGCTGGAGGGCGAGGGCGGTGGTGCGTTCGCGGGCGAAACGGCGGGCGTTGTCGACGCAGACCGCGGCCCGGCTGGCGAGCTCCTCGGCGAACACGGCGTCGTCTTCGGCGTAGTCGTCGGGCTGCGCCACGCGCACGGCCACGGCGACACCGAGCGTGGTGCCGCGGGCCCGCAGCGGTACGGCCATCATCGAATGGACGCCCTTGCGGTAAGGGCGTCCTTCCGGAGCGCGCGTGTTGCGCTCGGCGACCCAGCGCATGAACGCCGGCTCCCCCGCCTGGCTGAGGATGGCCCGGCCCTCCCGCATGGCCCGCGAGATCGGCGAGAACGAGGGGTAGACGTCCACTTCTCCCAGATGGACGGCGGCCTCCGGGGTGCCCTCGGTGACGGAGCCGTGGGCGACCCGCCGCAGCGTGATCTCCGCGGCCGACGCCGTGGGCGCCTCGTCCGCGCCGAGGACCCAGTCGAACAGGTCCACGCTCGCGAAGTCCGCGAACCGGGGCACCACGACCTCGATCAGCTCCTCGGCCGTGCGGACCACGTCGAGGGTGGTGCCGATGGCGGCCGCGGCCTGGTTCAGCAGGGCCAGCCGCTGGCGCGCCCAGTACTGCTCGGTGCTGTCGAACGCGGCCAGGGCGGTCCCGACAAGCTCGCCGGCGGCGTCCCGGACCGGCCACATCTCGGTGACCCAGGCGTGCTCCCGGTTGAGGGCCGGTGCGCCGGTGTAGCTCTCGTACCGCAGCGGCCGGCCGGTCTCGACGACGTGCCGCAGGTGCCAGTTGAAGCCGCGGCTGTGCTCCGCCTCCTCCACGGTCTCCGGGAAGTGCCGGCCGAGCAGCGTCTCCTCGGACACGCCCATCACATGGCAGGCGGCGTCATTGAGCCGGAGGTAGCGCTGGCTGGTGTCGAAGACGGACATCGACATGGACGCCTGCTGGAAGGCGCGGCCCGCGAGGGACGTCTCCCCGCGGCCGGGCGACGCGGCGGTGATCACATATCCGCCCGCTTCACCGTCCGGGCCCGTCACGGCGCAGGCTCTGACACGGAGCCCGACGAGATAGCCGTCGCGATGGCGCACCATGACGGTGCCGGACCGCGCGGACACCGCCTCGGGCGGCACGGCCTCGGCGAGCAGCTCCCGTACGGCCCTGCCCAGGGCCTCACCGGGCGGGTAGCCGGTCAGCCGCCGGGCACCCTCGCTCCACCCCGTCACAAAGCCGCGGGCGTCGATGATCGCAGCAGCGGAGGCGTCCTCCATTCGTCCAGGATCATCCCTTTGCCGCCCTCTATCAACCGCGACAGGGCATTCGTGACAGTGTCAGGCCCGGTGGGTGCGCAGCACGGCGAGCGCCCGGTCGGCGTGCGCGTTCATGCGTAGTTCGCTGCGTACGACGTCGAGGACGGTGCGGTCCCGCGCGATGACGAAGGTGGTGCGCTTGGTGGGCGCCAGGGAGAACCCCCGCTTCACCCCGAACCGCTCGCGAACGGCGCCGTCGGCGTCGGACAGCAGCGGCATGCCGAGACCGTGCCGTCCGGCGAACTCCTGCTGCCGCTCGACCGCGTCGCCGCTGATGCCGACGGGGCGTGCTCCGACGGCGGCGAACTCGGTGGCGAGGTCGCGGAAGTGGCAGGCCTGGGCGGTGCAGCCGGGGGTCAGGGCGGCCGGGTAGAAGAAGAGCACGACCGGGCCCTCGGCGAGCAGCCCGGACAGGCTGCGGAGGGTGCCCGTCTCGTCGGGCAGGGAGAAGTCCTCGGCCTTGTCCCCCCTCTCCACGCGCGCGGTCACGACCTGCCCTCCGCGTTCCGGGCGACACCGCGGGCCCAGAGCACGAGGGGAACCTGGAGGGGCAGGCGTCCGAACGCGGCGGCCTTCTGCGGCGTGGGGCGGTGGCGCCAGTCGGCGGCCATCTTGACGTTGGCCGGGAACACCCCGACGAAGAAGGCCGCCGTGGCCAGCGCGGCGGCCTTGCGCGTGCGTGGCAGCGCCAGGCCGGCGGCCAGCGCGAGCTCGGCGGCGCCGCTCGCGTAGGTCCAGGCCCTTGGCGTGCCGGGCAGGCCGCGCGGGATGGTCGCGTCGAACGGGCGTGGGGTGGCGAAGTGGGCGACTCCCGCGGTGGCCAGGAGGCCGGCGAGCAGCAAGGGTGAGCGTTCGGACCGGGGCACGGTTCCTCCTCTGAAGGCCTGCCGCGCATTATTACCGGACGGTAGACGGGTCAGTTCGCCGGGGCCGGGGAGCGCCGGTGACGACGGCCAGGCGTGTAGCCGAAGGAGCGGCGGAAGACGTCGATGAAGGCGCTGGCGGAGGACCAGCCGCAGCGGTGGGCCACGGTGGTGACGGGCAGGCCGTCGGCCAGCATCCGCAGGGCGTGGTAGAGCCGGGACTGGGTGCGCCACTGGGGGAACGTCATGCCGAACTCGCCGCGGAAGAGCCGGCTGAGGGTCCGTTCCCCCACCCCGGTCGCGGCGCCGAGTTCGGCGAGGGTGCGGGCGTCGGCCGGGTCGGCGTGCACGAGCGCGCAGACGGCTGCCAGGCGTGGGTCGGCGGCAGTGGGCAGGCGCAGCGGCTGCCCGGGCGAGACCCGGAGCTGGTCGCGCAGGACGGCGCGCAGCCGGCGGCGCTCGGGGCTGTCGTCGCCGGGGTCGCGGGTGTAGGCGAGGATCAGCTCGCGCAGCAGCGGGCTGACGGCGAGGACGGCCGGGCGGTCGAGGCCGAGGGGGTTGTCGTCGGCGGGCAGTCCGACGAGGTGCAGGTCGAGCCGGCCGTGGGCGCGGTGGGCGTGCACGGTGCCGGCCGGGACCCAGATGGCGCGGGTGCCGGGGGCGAACCAGGTGCCGGCGTCGGTGGTGACGGCGACGACGCCGGAGCCCGCGTAGACGATCTGGTGGTCGTCGTGCCGGTGCGCGTCGATGCGGTCGCCGGCGGTCAGCCGCTGGGCGCGGGTCGGGGCCGTGGGGGTGTGGCGGATCTTCGGCACAGTCAGGCAGATTATCGGAAGCGGGCCAGGTGTACCGCGGACGACGATCGGCGGGTGACCGCTTCGAGACACGACCGACCCGTCGCCCTGATGTCCCTGGGACACGCCTGCGTGGATGTCTACCAGGGGGCCGTGGCCGCCCTGGTTCCGTACTTCGTCGCCGAGCGTGCCTACTCCTATGCCGCCGCTTCGGGTGTCGTCCTGGCGGCGTCGCTGCTGTCGTCGCTGGTGCAGCCGCTGTTCGGGGTGCTCACCGACCGGTGGGCGATGCCGTGGCTGCTGCCGCTGAGCGCGCTGACGGCCGGGGCGGGCGTCGCCCTGAGCGGGGTGACCGGCTCGTATGCGCTGACCCTGGCGGTGATGGCGGTGTCGGGGGTGGGCGTGGCCGCCTACCACCCGGAGGCCGCCCGGGTGGCGCGGGCCGTCGCGCACGGCCGGCACACGGCGATGGGCTGGTTCTCCTTCGGCGGCAACGCCGGTTTCGCCCTGGCGCCCCTGCTGGTCTTCGCCGTGGGCGCCACGGGCGGGCTGCGGGCCTCTCCCCTGCTGGCCGTCCCCGCCCTGGCGGGGGCGGCGCTGTGTGCGGCGGCCGTGCGCTCGGCCGGGTCCGGCGCGAGGAGCGCCGGTGCGTCCGCCACCGCCGGGGAGGACGCCTGGGGTTCGTTCCTGCGGCTGTCCGGGGCCGTGGTCTGCCGCTCCGTGGTGTTCGTCGGCCTGAGCACGTTCGTCACCCTCTTCGTGCGGGAGCGCACCGGTGGCGGGGAGGCGGCCGGTACGGCGGCCCTGTTCGTGCTCTACGCGGGCGGGGCGATCGGCACGCTGGCCGGGAGCCGGCTGGCCGAGCGGTACGGGCGGATGGCGGTGGTGCGCCGGTCGTACGCCCTGACGGTCCCGGCCGTGGCCGGTCTGCTGCTGGTGCCCGGGCCGGCGGTGTACCTGTTCGTGGCGCTGACGTCGGCGGGCCTGTACGTGCCGTTCTCGCTGCACATCACGCTGGGCCAGGACTTCCTGCCCGGACGGGTGGGCACCGCGAGCGGGGTCACGCTGGGCCTGACGGTGAGCGTCGGCGGCCTGGCGGCCCCCGCGCTCGGAGCACTGGCCGACGCGACATCCCTCCACACGGCTCTGCTGCCGCTCATCGCCCTGCCCGCGCTGGGCCGGCTACTGCTGTGCGGGCTGCGCGAGCCCGCGCCACCGGGAACGGCGGTCGTGGAACGGAAGGATCCACAGAACCCGGTCACGCGGTGACGGGGGCTCCGGCACGGCCCATCGAGGACCGGGGTTCGGGTTCGTCGTCGACGGCATGGGCGAGGAAGTCGTCGACCATGCGGTGGAAGAGCGTCGCGAGCCGGCGCAGCTCTCCGGCGGACCAGTCCGAGAGGGCCATCTGCAGGCCGTGGACCCCGGCGGCGCGGACCTTGGCGATGGCCTCCCCGCCGGCGTCGGTGAGTTCGATGCGCTGGGCGCGACGGTCGTCCGGGTCGGGGACGCGGGTGACGACCCGGACTTCTGCAACTGCTGCACCGTGCGCGTGACGTGCGAGGCCTCCACGCCCAGCCGGGCGGCGAGCTCCCCCGGCCGCAGCGGCTCGGAGTCGGCGATCTGCCGTAGCAGCGCGGCGGCGGCACGGTCGAGCGGCACGCCCGCCAGGGCCATCAGCCGCTCGTGCCCGAGGGCCGCTGCCGGCCGGCTGTCGGCGCCGTTCAGGGGAAACAGCCGCACAACACGCGTGGCGGTGCGCCGATGCGTCGACACCTCACCCGTGGACCTGCCGCTGATCCCGCCCATGCTCGCCACGTCCGGCACCCTGCCGCCCGCCGCGCAGGACGCGCGCTGGGCCTACGAGACCAAGCAGGACGGCCAGCGCGTGGTGGTCTATCTGCCCGGGGACGGCAGCGTGCTGCTGCGGGCCCGCTCCGGGGACGACATCACGGCCGCCTACCCCGAACTCCGGCCGCTGGGAACCGCCCTCGGCACCACGCCCGCCGTGCTGGACGGGGAGATCCTGGCCCTGGACGAACAGGGCCGCGCGAACTTCCAGTTGCTCCAGTCCCGCATGGGCCTGGCCCACGCGCCCGCCCGGGCCGCGCGACGGGCGGCGGAAGTACCCGTCCAACTCGTGCTGTTCGACCTGATGCACCTGGCGAACCACTCCCTCCTCCGCCTCCCCTACACGCGGCGCCGCGCGGCACTGGAGGACCTCGGCCTCACCGGGCCCTCCTGGTCGACCCCGCGCGCACTCGTCGGCCATGGCGCCGAGGCCCTGCGCGCCACCCAGGAGCACGGCCTCGAGGGCCTGGTCTGCAAGCGGCTGGACTCGGTGTACGAACCGGGGGTGCGCTCGCGGGCCTGGATCAAGATCCGCAACATGCGCACCGAGGACGTCCTGGTCGGCGGCTGGCAGCCCGGCAAGGGACGGCTCACCGGCCTGCCCGGCGCGGTGCTGGTCGGCCAGCGTGCCGCGGGGCGGCTGCGCTACGTCGGGAGCGTGGGCACCGGCTGGAGCGAGGCCGAACGCACCGAGCTCGCCGGGCTGCTGCGGGCCGCCGCGACCGACGTCTGCCCCTTCCACCCCGCCCCGCGTGCTCCCGGCGCGCACTGGGTCGTGCCCCGCCTGGTCGGCGAGGTCCGTTACAGCACCCGCACCCGGGAGGGGCTGTTGCGGCAGCCGTCCTGGCTGCGACTGCGCCCGGATCTCGCGCCCGAGGAGGCGGCGGCCGACATCCCGGACGACCTGGTCTGAAACGACGGCAGGCTCCAACTGTTGGGCTGTGATTCACCCCCGGGATCCTCCACCCCTCTTGGCATGGACGCGTTCAACCTGGAAGCTGAACCTCCCTTTCCCCCACAGCCGTTGGGCTGCGCCCGGACCAAGGAGGACGCAGTGTCGTCACGCCCGTTCACCCACCGCAGGAGATGGCTCACCGGAGCTGCCGGTGCCGCCGCCCTCGTCCTCGCGTTCCCCGCCACGGCCTTCGCGGCACCGCCGTCGGCACTGCCCGCCAACGCGGACGCGCTGGAGCAGACGTACCAGCCCGCCTACGACTACGACACCGACGGCTGCTACTCCACGCCCGCGATCGGCCCGGACGGCACCGTGAACGGCGGACTGAACCCGACCGGCGCCCTGAACGGCAACTGCCGCGACGCGTCCGACCTCGACAACACCAACGGCTACGCGCGTTCCAAGTGCAACAACGGCTGGTGCGCCATCCTGTACGCCCTCTACTTCGAGAAGGACCAGGCCGTGGCCGGCAGCAGCATCGGCGGCCACCGGCACGACTTCGAGCACGTCGCGGTGTTCGTGCAGGACAACCAGGTCAAGTACGTGTCGACGTCCAACCACGGCGGGTTCACCGTGCACGCGGCGTCCGCGATCCGCTTCGACGGCACGCACGCGAAGATCGTCTACCACAAGGACGGCGTCCGCACGCACTGCTTCCGCGCGGCCAACTCCAACGACGAGCCGCCGGAGAACCACGAGCACACCTGGCAGTACCCGGCGCTGGTCGGCTGGAACGGCTACCCCGCCGGAGTGCGCGACAAGCTCACGTCGTACAACTTCGGCAGCGCCAACTTCGGCCTGAAGGACGCCAACTTCGCCAACCACCTGGCATCCGCCAAGCCCTCCGGCATCGCCTTCGACCCGTACGCCTGACGGCACCGGACCCGACAGGCCCCGGCCCGCCTGCCGAACCGGTCCGGGCCGTAACCGAGTGATCCACTCGTCCCGAACTGACGCCCGATGCCGAGCAGTCGGGGGAGGTACGGCATCGACGCTCCCGCGGAAGGGTCTATCGTGTCCGCATGTCCGTCCCCGAACTGATCCGCATCGTCTCCCGCGACTCCCCCATGGCCCTCGCCCAGGTGGAGCGCGTCAGGACCGAGCTGGCCGCCGCCCATCCCGGAGTGCGCACCGAGGTCGTCCCGGTGAAGACCACCGGCGACAAGTGGATGGGCGACCTGTCCCAGGTCGAGGGCAAGGGCGCGTTCACCAAGGAGGTCGACGCGGCGCTGCTGGCCGGCGAGGCCGACCTCGCGGTGCACTGCGTGAAGGACGTGCCCGCCGACCGGCCGCTCCCGGCGGGCACGGTGTTCGCCGCGTTCCTCGAGCGGGACGACATCCGCGACGCCCTGATCCACCCGGGCGGGCTCACCCTGGACGAACTGCCGGCCGGGACGCGGATCGGCACCTCCTCGGTGCGCCGGGTCGCGCAACTGGCCGCCACGCACCCCCACCTGGAGTGCGTGCCGTTCCGGGGCAACGCCAACCGGCGCCTGGCGAAACTGGCCGCCGGAGAGGCGGACGCCCTGCTGCTCGCGGTCTCCGGCCTGGAGCGCATCGGCCGCGAGGACGTGATCAGCGAGATCCTCTCGACCGAGACGATGATGCCGCCCATCGGCGCGGGTGTGCTGGCGCTGCAGTGCCGTGAGGACGACACCGCGCTGATCGACGCGGTGAGCGGTCTCGGCGACCCGGACACCCACCGGGAGACCACCGCCGAGCGCATGTTCCTGCATGTGCTCCAAGGGCACTGCAACAGCCCCATCGCCGGGTTCGCGCACGTGGACCGCAGCGGCGAACTGTCCCTGCGGGCCTGTGTGTTCACCCCGGACGGCAAGACCCGGCTCAACGCCCACGAGTGGGCGGGCAGGCTCGACCCGGCCACGCTCGGCACCTCGGTCGCCGTGGCCCTGCTGCGTCAGGGTGCCCGCGAGATCATCGACGGCATCCCGCACTGACCTCCCCGACGCCCTGACACGGGATCAGGCGGTGCCTTCCTCCGCCTGATCCCGCAGGAAGACGCTCACCTGGTGCGCCAGGCTGTCCCGCACCGGGCCCTGCTGGGCCCCGGCAGGGCCCTCCTGCGCACCGATACCGCCCGCCCACAGCCGGCGGTCGGTCCACTCCTCCTCGACCCGCAACTGCACCTGGACGTCCACGAGGCCCAGGGACGCCTCGGCGCCGGCCGCGTACAGCACGGCGGTGGCCCGGCGCAGTGGGTAGACGTCGAACCCCTCGATGAACTGCGAGTTGCGCCAGTCGATGAAGGCGCTCTCCCCGTCCGGGCCGAGCCGGACGTCGATCTGGCCGTCCTCGAGGTGGACGCCGAGGTGGCGGCTGCCGCGGTTCTCGACCGTGACGCGGAGGCAGAAATAGGTCAGCCCGGCCGCGGCGTCGTCCCGGCCGCGGGGCGGCTCGGCCAGTTCCAGACGGTGGACGCGGACGCGCAGACCGGCATGCTCGTCGTACTCCTGCCAGTCCCCGACCACGTTCGGCTCGTACACGCTGCACCTCTCGACCTCTGGAAGCTGCTTCCTATCTGTGGTCTCAGCGCACTGTCAAATGAGCAGAATGCGCTGTGGCCAGGCAGTTCATCCTTTTTGATCGGTGATCAAGCCGTGCCCAGCGGTTATCCGGAAACCATCGGGGAAAGCGCTTGCCCAGGCGTGCCGCACATCACTTCCACGAGTGAAGATCAACGGGCCAGCCGGCCCAGCAGAGCCGAGGCGGCGGTGACGCCGAGCGCGGCGGCGACGAACAGCACCGCGAAGTCGGACGCCAGATGATGGGGGGTGCCGAGGAGCAGGCCGCGCAGGGCGTCGACCTCGTAGCTGAGCGGGTTGGCCTTGCTGACGGTCTGGAGCCAGTCCGGCATCACGGACACCGGATACAGGGCGTTGGAGCCGAAGAACAGCGGCATGGTGATCGCCTGCCCGATGCCCATGAGGCGGTCGCGGCTGAGGACGATGCCGGCGATGGTCATCGACAGGCAGGAGAAGAAGGCCGAGCCGAGGACGACGATCGCCGCGACGGCCGGCAGCTTGAGCGGGTTCCAGGTCAGGGCCACGCCGAGCACGGCGGCGATGACGAGGACGACGACGGCCTGGACGAGCGACTTCACCCCGGCCGCGAAGGCCTTGCCGGTGATCAGTGCCGACCGCGGGGTCGGGGTGACGAGGAGCTTGTTGAGGACTCCGGCGTCGCGCTCCCAGATGATCTGGATGCCGTAGAAGATGGCGATGAACATCGCGGACTGGGCGATGATGCCGGGCGCCAGGTAGTCGACGTAGGGGATGCCGCCGGTGGGGATCGCCTTGATCCTGGTGAAGGTCTGACCGAAGATCAGCAGCCAGAGGGCCGGCTGGATCGCACGGGTGTAGAGCTCGGTGCGGTCGTGGCGCAGCTTCTGCAGTTCGACCGCGCACATCGCGCCGACGCGGGCGGGCAGCAGCCGCCAACCGGCGCGGGGTGCCGGGGGTTTCAGCAGCAGGTCGATGCCGTGGCCGCGGGCGGGGTCAGCCGACACGGCGCGCGGTGCGGCGGGTGCTTCGGACATCGCGGAAATCTCCTGCCTCGTCGTCGAGACCGCTGCCGGCCACGTTCCGGAAGACGTCCTCCAGCGTGGGCAGCGTGTCCGGGGCCGCGCCCGCGGCGCGGCGGCGGGCGCCGAGTCCCTCCCTGAGCTCGGCCGGGGTGCCGAGGGCCCGGATCCGGCCGCGGTGCATCAGGGCGACCCGGTCGCAGTACTGGTCGGCCTCGTCCATGTAGTGGGTGGTCACGAGCACGGTCATGCCGGTGGCCGCGCGCACGGCGCCGATGTGCTCCCACACACCGGTGCGGGCGATCGGGTCGAGGCCGATGGTGGGCTCGTCGAGGATCAGCAGGCGCGGGGCGCTGACCAGGGCCTGGGCCAGTTCGAGCCGGCGGACCATGCCGCCGGAGTAGGTGGCGGCCAGCCGGTCGGCGGCGTCGGCGAGGTCGACCGCGGCCAGGGCCTGTGCGACGCGCTCGGCGCGTTCGGCGCGGGACACGTCGAAGACGCGGGCGAACAGGGCGACGTTCTCCCGCCCGGTGAGTGCGGCGTCCGCGGACAGTTGCTGCGGTACGTAGCCGAGCAGCCGGCGTACGGCCATGCGGTCCCCGGCGGCGTCGTGGCCGAAGACACGGACCAGGCCGGCGGGCACGGGCAGCAGGGTGGTGATGCAGCGGATGGCGGTGGTCTTGCCGGCGCCGTTGGGACCGAGCAGCCCGAAGACCTCGCCCTGGCGGACGGTGAGATCGAGGCCGTCCACGGCGTTGTGGCCGCCGAAGGCGTAGGTGAGCCCGGTGCAGGCGACGGCGTCGGCTCCGAGTGGGGCGCTCCCGTCGGCCCGGGGTGGGGCGGTGTCCGTCGTCATGACTCCTCGGCCTCCTCGTGCAAGGTGTCGGCCAGCTTGCGCAGGGCCGGGAGCGCCGCGTGCAGCACCCGGCGGTCCGCCTCGTCGAGGCGCGACAGCCGGCTGCGGACGAGTTCGGCGCGGCGGCGTCGCCACTCGTGCAGCCGTGTCCGGGCGGCGGCGGTGGGCAGCAGCCGGGCGGCCCGCCGGTCGGCCGGGTCCGTCTCGCGGACCAGGTAGCCCGCCCCCGCCAGCTGATTGACCAGGGTGGACACGGAGTTGGCCGCCAGACCGAGATCCTTGGCCGCGTCCGAGATGCCGATGCCGGGGCGTGCCACCACCAGACGCAGCAGTTCCACCTCGGCTCCGCGCAGCCGCGGGTCGGGCATCTGCCGCCGCAGGCGCCGCCGGATCAGCCGCTGGACGCCGACGAGCGCGTCGGCCAGCTCTTCGGGGAAGGTCTCCGGCTCCATGCGGCCGAGATTAGCTCTGTAACAGAGCTAATCGGCCCAAGGCGCGGTCAAGGCAGGTCAAGAGATGCCCCGGGTGGGACAGCGGACCTGAGGGAGCCCGGGCCGCCCGATTGCCGTATTGTCTTAATTGTTTCGCTATGCCCCTGCCCGGGAAGGGGCAGGGAAGTGCTTCGGACAGGAGGCACGTGCGTGGGAGCCGGTAGGCCGGGCCCCCGGTGCTCTCCTGAGGCCCGAGTCCGCGCTCCCACGGTGTCTGTCCATTCAGCACCTGCTCAGGGAGGTGCGCACCATGCGTATCGCCGGCAGCACCCGAACGCACCCCCACGACGACGCCCCCGACACCGCCGCGGCGTTCGCGCGTCTCGTGCGGCTGCCCGAGGGACCCGAGCGCAAGGCCCTGCGGGACGAGCTGGTCGAGGCCTGGCTCCCCATGGCCGAGCGGATCGCCGTCCGCTTCCGGGGCCGTGGCGAGGCCCTCGAGGACCTGTACCAGGTGGCGGCTCTCGGCCTGGTGAAGGCCGTCGACCACTACGACCCGGCCCGCGGCAACGCCTTCGAGGCGTACGCCGTGCCGACGGTCACCGGCGAGATCAAGCGCCACTTCCGCGACCACATGTGGACACTGCACGTACCCCGCCGGGTTCAGGACCTGCGCAACCGGGTGCGGCATGCGGCCAAGGAGCTGTCGCAGACCACGCCGGGCCGCTCCCCCACGGTCGCCGAGATCGCCGAGTACGCCCAGCTCACCGAGGGTGAGGTGCGCACCGGCATGGAGGCCCTGGAGTGCTTCTCCGCGCTCTCGCTGGAGGCGGAGATGCCCGGGACCGACGGCTACGCCCTCGGGGACGCGATCGGCGGGCCCGATCCGGCCTTCGACATCGTCGTCAACCGCGTGGCCGTCAGGCCCTGTCTGGAGGCACTGCCGGAGCGCGAGCGGATCATCCTCTATCTGCGGTTCTTCAAGGGCATGACGCAGAGCCGCATAGCGGAGCAGCTCGGCATCTCGCAGATGCACGTCTCCCGGTTGCTCAGCGGCTGCTTCGCCCATCTGCGTGAGGAACTGCTGACCGAGACCCGGTGAAGCCGGGGGAAGACCTGGTTCCGCGTGCCGCCGGGGATCACGCCTCCGGCGGCGCACCGGGGATCTGCGTCGGTCCGGCACGGTCGAGGGCGTCTTCCAGCGCGACCCTGATCTCCTGCGGCATCACGCCCGTGCGCCCCCAGACGAGGATGAGCTCCGCGACGTTGCGCAGCTTGATGTTGGTGTGCTGGGAGACCTCCTTCAGTACGGACCACCCCTGGTCGGGGGAGATCCGGCCGAGCGCGACGACCATCCCGATCGCCTGGTCCACGACCGCGTGGGAGGCGACCGCCTCCTTCAGCTGCTGGACCTCTTCCTGCAGCTCGAAGATCCGATCCGAGCCCCCGTCCGTGGGCATGGTCACCTCCGGGTCCGGTGCGCCGCTGTCCCCGAGGCGCCACCGGGTGCTTGAGTACCTTGACGCAGTGTCCGACCCCTCCATCGTCGTCACTCGGACCGCCCGGTGCCACCGGGGCGGACCAGGCCGGATGCCGTTTCGGGGCCGCCGCCGGGGTACTCGACAGGCGCCCACAGCGGTTCCGGTTGGACACTGGTGTCAATCCTCCGGTGGCTGCCAGGCCGACGAGATCAGGACGCGACTGCCATGAACCACGACATGCCCACTCCCTCCCGCACGAAGGACGTCGTCTCATCACACTCCGTGTTCGGGGCGCCCTGCTGGGTGAGCCTGACCAGCCGGGACGTCAAGGCGACCGAGGAGTTCTACGGTGCCGTGCTGGGCTGGCAGTGGCGGCCGGCCAAGCTCGGCGACCGGTTCCGGATCGCGCTGGCGGACGGCTCGCCCGTGGCCGGGATCGCCGGGGTGGCGACGATGTGGCAGATGGCGGTGGCGTGGACGCCGTACTTCGCGGTGCGCAGTGCGGACGACGCGGTGGCGCGGGTGCAGGAGCGCATGGGCACGGTCGCGGTCGGGCCGATCTCGCTGCCGCCGGGGCGGGCGGCGCTGCTGGCCGACCGCGACGGGGCGACCTTCGGCATCTGGGAGGGCGACCTCTTCACCGACTGGGAGACCTGGCGCAACGCGCAGCCGGCCTTCATCACACTCCACACCCGTGACGCCTTCGACGCGGCGATCTTCTACGGCGAGGTCCTCGACTGGGCGTCCCAGCGGCCCGGCTGCTGCGAGGTCCACTACGAGGGCGGCGAGGTCGTGCTGCGCAGCCGCGGGGACGTGGTCGCCCGGATCGAGTCGGGCGCCCTGGAGGCGGCCCCCGACCCCGCGATCCGGCCGCACTGGCAGGTCCACTTCTCCGTCGACGACGTGGAGGCCTGCGCCCGGGCGGCGGAACTCCACGGCGGCAGCGTGCTGTCCAAGGGCAGCGACGAGGCGGTGCTGCGGGACCATGACGGCGCGCAGTTCACGGTGACTGCGCGCCGCGACCACTGACTCCCCCGGTCACTCCTTCTCGCGCGTCGCCCGGGACGGCCGGGACAGCAGGACCAGGCTGCGGGCCCCGACGGTGAGGCCCGTGCCCGCCTTGTGCTCCGACTCGTCGGGCGTGCCCTCCGGGTCGGCCGTGTCGAGGAGGGCCCTCCAGCGTTCGCCGTAGGAGGCGTTCGGGAGGCGGAAGTCGACCGGTTCCCAGTGGCTGTTGAAGAGCACGAGGAACGAGTCGTCGACGACCGGGCGGCCGCGCGGGTCGGGTTCGGCGATGGCGTCGCCGTTGAGGAAGACGCCGACGGAGTGCGCGTCGCCGCGCTGCCAGTCGTCGTCGGTCATCTCGCCGGCGTCCGGCGCCAGCCACACCAGGTCGGGCAGCGGCTGGTCCGCTCGGGTCCGGGTCTCGCCGAGGAAGAAGCGGCGCCGGCGCAGCACGGGGTGCCCCGTGCGCAGCCTGATGACGTACCTGGTGAACTCCAGCAGGTCGCGTTGCTCCCCGGTGAGCCGCCAGTCGATCCAGGAGATCTCGTTGTCCTGGCAGTAGGCGTTGTTGTTGCCGCCCTGGGTGCGCCCGAGTTCGTCGCCGTGGGAGAGCATCGGGATGCCCTGGGACAGCAGCAGCGTGGCGAGGAAGTTGCGCTGCTGCCGCCCGCGCAGCTCCAGCACCGCCGGATCGCGGGTCGCGCCCTCGGCGCCGCAGTTCCAGGACCGGTTGGTGCTCTCGCCGTCCTGGTTGTCCTCGCCGTTGTCCTCGTTGTGCTTGTCGTTGTAGGAGACGAGGTCGCGCAGGGTGAAGCCGTCGTGCGCGGTGACGAAGTTGACGCTGGCGCGAGGCCGGCGCCTGCTGTGCTGGTACAGGTCGGAGGAGCCCGTGAGCCGGGAGGCGAACTCGCCGAGCGTGTGGTCCTCGCCGCGCCAGAAGTCGCGGACCGCGTCGCGGTACATGCCGTTCCACTCCGACCACAGCGGCGGGAAGTTGCCCACCTGGTAGCCGCCCTCGCCGACGTCCCACGGCTCGGCGATCAGCTTGACGCGGCTGATCACCGGGTCCTGCTGGATGAGGTCGAAGAACGCCGACAACCGGTCCACCTCGTGGAACTGCCGGGCGAGGGTCGCCGCTAGGTCGAAGCGGAAGCCGTCGATGTGCATCTCGGTCACCCAGTACCGCAGCGAGTCCATGATCAGCTGAAGGACGTAGGGATGCCGCATCAGCAGGCTGTTGCCGGTGCCGGTGGTGTCGTAGTAGTGCTTCCAGTCGCCGTCGACCAAGCGGTAGTACGAGCAGTTGTCGATCCCGCGGAAGGACAGGGTGGGGCCCATCTCGTTGCCCTCGGCGGTGTGGTTGTAGACCACGTCGAGGATCACTTCGAGCCCGGCCGCGTGCAGGGTCTTCACCATCTGCTTGAACTCGGCGACCTGCTCCCCGCCCGTGCCGTGGGCGGCGTAGCCGTTGTGGGGTGCGAAGAAGCCGATGGTGTTGTAGCCCCAGTAATTGGCCAGGCCGCGGTCGTGCAGCACCCCGTCGTGCACGAACTGGTGGACCGGCATCAGCTCCACGGCCGTGACGCCCAGGGAGGTCAGGTGCTCGACCACCGCGGGGTGTGCCAGCCCCGCGTAGGTGCCCCGGAGTTCCTCGGGCACCTCAGGATGGGTGCGGGTCATGCCCTTGACGTGGGCCTCGTAGATCACCGTGTCGGCGTAGGGCCGGCCGGGCCGGGCGTCGTCGCCCCAGTCGAAGGCCGGGTCGGTCACCACGCCGAGCATGGTGTGCCCGGCGCTGTCGGCCGGGTCGGGGCCGTCCGGGTTGCGCTCGTAGAGCGAGGGGTGGTTGTCGATCTGCCCGTCCACCGCGCGGGCGTACGGATCGAGCAGCAGTTTCGCCGGGTTGCAGCGGTGGCCGGCGGCCGGGGCCCACGGCCCGTGCACCCGGTAGCCGTAGCGCTGGCCGGGACCGACGCCGGGGAGGTAGCCGTGCCACACGAAGCCGTCGACCTCGTTCAGCGGCACCTGGGTATGGGCGCCGTCGTCGTCGACGAGGACCAGCTCGACGCGTTCGGCGACCTCGCTGAAGAGCGCGAAGTTGGTGCCCTCCCCGTCGTAGGCCGCACCCAGCGGATAGGGGCGCCCGCTCCAGGCGGGCACCCCTTTCCGAGTCTGCCGGCGGGTCACCGAGCCTCCTCCAGGACCTCGCCCGGCGTACTGGCCGGTCCGGCCAGCTGCGCGACCCGCTCCTCGCGGGGCACGTCGAGGCCCTCGCTCTCGCGCGGGGCGGGAGCCGTGGGCACCAGCGGGACGCGTTCGCCGGCGCGGGCGCGCTGGGAGAACCAGATGACCTTGCTGCCGGTCTCGGTGGCGCAGCAGCCCCAGCCGTCGCTCATCGCCGCGAGGTGCTCGAGGCAGCCTCGCAGCTCCTGGTCCGGGCGCAGGGCGCGGTCGTTGTCCCCGATGGCGGTGATCAGGTGCTGCCCGTTCCACCACATCTCGATCGACGTGTTCTTGTCCGTGGCGTGTTCGTCGATGGCCTTGAGCAGCATCTCGGCACCGCCGCAGACGGGCTCGACCAGGTTGTCCAGGTCCCAGAACTTCAGGTGAGCGGCCAGAATGCGGCTGACCTGTCCCACCCGTTCCGGGCTGACTTCCACGTCGAGGTGGTAGTAGCAGGGCACTGCGGTCTTCATCGGTCGGCTCCTCACCGCGAAGCTCAGCTCCTCCTCGTTCCCGCGGTCCTGCGGGACGAGCCCCGAACACGGAACGTGAGCGCCTTTCGCTTCTGAGTCACCCTCAGCGTGAGGGTGCTAGCCCGTTCGTGCAACATGAGCGCACGGTTGAGACGGTGGAGCACACAAGTGAGCGGGCCGCGATGGCCCGAACGGCCCATGAACGCCACCACTGATTGAAGATCCAACAAGACGCTGCGTCGCCACAAGTGCACCATGTGTGAAGAACTCGATCGCCGTTACGGATCCGTGTCGCTGTGCGCGCGGCCGCCGTCCGACCGTCGGGAGACCGTGTCCCTCGAGCCCCGAAAGGTGATCGGTGCCATGCTGCTACCCGCCAAAGCCGAAGTCGCCCGGCAGTTGCGGCGTTACCGGGCCTGGGAACGCGTGATGCTCGCGGCACCGAACGACCGCACGGTGCGGACCACGTTCGAGGACTCCGGCTACACGCTCTGCGTGCTGATGGGCAAGCGGTGCGCGCGGGAGGCGGCGGACGCGGCCGAACGGTACCTGCGCACGAACCAGGTCACCTATCTGGAGGAACAGCAGATCACGTGCCTGCAGGAGCAGCACGTCACCTGTCTGCAGGAACCGAACGACCGGCCTCGTCCGGCCACGGCGGTCAGACGAAGACCCCCGGCGGCGGAGCGCAGATCCCCGGCTGCCGAGCGGAGATCCACGGCGGGAAGGTGACGGCCTTCCCGCACATGTCGTCCCCTGACCGGGCCCCGCGGGCCCGGCTTTCGAGCACGGTGGAGGTGAGGACCATGCGTAGGACCCGGGCCATCGGCCGTATCCCGGTACGGGACGTCCGCCCGGCCGTGGAGAGCGGCAACCGGCCGGTGAAGGCGGTCGTGGGTGAGACGTTCGAGGTCACCGCCACCGTGTTCCGCGAGGGGCACGACGCGGTGGCCGCCAATGTCGTCCTGAAGGACCCCGAGGGCCGCCCGGGCCCGTGGACGCCGATGCGTGAACTCGCCCCCGGCAGCGACCGCTGGGGCGCCGAGGTCACCCCGAACGCCGTCGGCCGCTGGTCGTACCGCGTGGAGGCCTGGAGCGATCCGGTGGCCACCTGGCGCCACACGGCGGGCATCAAGATCCCGGCGGGCATCGACCCGGGCCTGGTCCTGGAAGAGGGCGCGGAACTGTACGAGCGGGCAGCGGCCGGCGTACCGAAGGAAGCCGGCCGCGACGTGCTGCTCGCCGCGGCGACAAGCCTGCGCGACGACTCGCTGCCCACGGCGGCCCGGTTCGCGGCGGCGCTGACGCCGGAGGTGGACGAGGTCCTCGGCCGGCATCCGCTGCGGGATCTGGTCTCCACGTCCGAGCCGCTGCCGCTGCTGGTGGAGCGGGAGCGGGCGTTGTACGGCTCCTGGTACGAGTTCTTCCCGCGTTCGGAGGGCACCCCCGAGCAGCCGCACGGCACGTTCCGCACGGCCGCGCGCAGGCTGCCGGCGATCGCGGCGATGGGTTTCGACGTGGTGTACCTGCCGCCGATCCACCCCATCGGCACCACCTTCCGCAAGGGGAAGAACAACACCCTCTCCCCCGGGCCGGACGACGTCGGTGTGCCGTGGGCGATCGGCTCGCCGGAGGGCGGGCACGACGCGGTGCACCCGGATCTGGGCAGCCCGGAGGACTTCGTCTGGTTCGTCGAGCGGGCGCGGGAGCTGGGCATGGAGGTGGCGCTGGACTTCGCGTTGCAGTGCTCCCCGGACCATCCGTGGG
>NZ_JBIWIV010000013.1:0-223095 GCF_044764825.1 Streptomyces sp. NPDC093598
GCCCGTGAACGTCTCCACCCACACCGGCTCAGCCCTCAACACCCCACCCATACAGGCAAAATGCCCGCCGCAAAGCCTTCTGCAACACCCTTTAGGGGGTGTCCGCGGGCGTGGCGGGCCGGGGATGCTCCCCGGGCGCCGCGCCCGGACCGTTCTCCTCCTTCAGGGCCCTGGCCTCGCTCTTGAGGATCCGCATCGAGCGGCCCAGCGATCGCGCCGTGTCCGGCAGCTTCTTCGAGCCGAACAGGACGATCACGACGATCGCCACGATCAGCAGATGCCAGGGCTCCAGTCCGTTGCGCAGCACGTCATGCCCTCCCTCTCATCGACAGTTGCTACATTGCGCAACTGTACAACCCCCGCGTGAGAGGCAAGCAGACGCCGATGACGGTCACCAGCAATCGGAGGACGGACCCGCCGCGGCACCGGAGCGGGGGCGCCGGGCACGGCAACCGGGGTGCACCCCGGGTCCGCGGGCGCCGGCGCGGCCGTCGCCGCGGCGGGGGCCTACGCACCGCCCTGCTGATCGGACTGGCCCTGCTGGTGCTCGCCGCGGGCGGCGCCGGGTGGCTGTATCTGAAACTGGACGGCGACATCAGCACGTTCGACTCCGGCGGCCTCTCGGACAACCGCCCCGACGCCGGCTCGTCGAAGGGCGAGAATGTCCTGGTCATCGGCTCCGACACCCGCACCGGCGGCAACAACGCGCTGGGCGGCGGCGACAAGGACGACGTGGGCCGCTCCGACACCGCCTTCCTGCTGCACGTCTACGCCGACCACCGGCACGCGCTCGCCGTCTCCATCCCCCGCGACACGCTGGTCACCATCCCGCCCTGCAAGCTGCCCGACGGCACCTGGACCAAGGCCCAGCCGAACACCATGTTCAACGCGGCGTACTCGGTCGGCCAGACCGCCAAGGGCAACCCGGCCTGCACCCAGAACACGGTCGAGCAGCTCACCGGACTGCGCGTCGACCACACCGTCGTCGTCGACTTCAAGGGCTTCGCGGAACTGACGGACGTAGTGGGCGGGGTGCGGGTGTGCCTGCCGCAGAACGTCTACGAGAACGATCTCGATCCGCATCTCACGGCCCCGGGCAAGCTGCTCTTCCGCAAGGGCGAGCAGACCGTGTCGGGGCAGAAGGCCCTGGACTACGTCCGGCTCCGGCACGGCATCGGGGACGGCTCCGACATCGGCCGGATCAAGCGTCAGCAGGCGTTCGTGGCCAGCCTGCTGAAGGAGGTCAAGAGCAAGGGCCTCACCCCCACGAGGCTGTTGCCGCTGGCCGACGCCGCCACCAAGTCGCTGACCGTCGACCCGGGCCTCGGCTCAGCCGACAAGCTGATCTCCTTCGCGATGTCCTTGAAGGACATCGACCTGCACAACACCAAGTTCGTCACCCTGCCCTGGCGCTATGAGGGCTCCAGGGTGGCGATCGTCCAGCCGGACGCGGACGACCTGTGGGCCGCGCTCAGGGCCGACCGCACGATCGACGGCAAGAACGCCGAGGGGAAGAAGACCGGAACAGCTGCTTCCGGGACTTCCGCCTCCCCCACCCCGGTCTCCGGTGAGGGCATCGACGTCGCCGTCTACAACGGCACCGCCGTCCCCGGCCTGGCCGCCCGCGCCGCCGCCACCCTCACCGGGGACGGCTTCACCGTCACGGGCACGGCGACGGCGGCCGACCAGGACCACCCCACCACGCTGGTCGAGTACGGGCCGGGTTTGGAGGACCGGGCCAGGACCGTGGCGCGGGCCTTCCCCGGGGCCGGGCTCCGGTCCGCGACCGGCAGTGGGATCAGCGTCGTCCTGGGGCAGTCGTACGCGGACGGTCCGGCGGCGGGCGGGTCCGCGTCCCCGGCGCCG
The DNA here is from genome assembly GCF_044764825.1 of Streptomyces sp. NPDC093598. Lineage (NCBI taxonomy): Bacteria > Bacillati > Actinomycetota > Actinomycetes > Kitasatosporales > Streptomycetaceae > Streptomyces > Streptomyces sp. NPDC093598. Next base: position 1,867 of record NZ_JBIWIV010000013.1, read on the forward strand.
GCCGCCGTGCCGTCCGAGGTCGCCGACGGGGCCCGGTCCGCGGACGACAACCCCTGCTCGGACCTCACCTACGGCTGACGCCGCCGGTGCCGGGTCCGGGCGGCCGCCAGGGCCAGCGCGTACAGGCCGAGGACGACGGCCGGCAGCAGGTAGTACGCGACGGGCAGGGCCGTCATGCCGAGGGCCGTCCCGAGGGGGCTCGGCGGGAGCAGCAGGCCGACGACGGCGAGGCCGCCCGCCGCCAGGCCGACCGGGCCCGGTGCGCGGCCCGCCGCGTCGCGCCGGCCGGTGCGCAGCAGCAGCATCACCGCGGCCTGGGTGAGCAGGTTCTCGGTGAACCAGGCGGAGTGGAACACGGCCTCGTCGTCCACGGCGTCGGGGCCGTTCAGCGCCAGGGCGAGGACGGCGAAGGTGGCGAGGTCGGCGAGCGCGTTGAGCGTCCCGAAACCGATGGCGAAGCGGAGGAAGGAGCGCGGCCTCAGCACCGCCGGGCCGCGCAGGGCCGCGGCGCCCGGGCGGTCGTGGGCGAAGGCCAGCTGGGCCGCGTCGAAGCACAGGTTCTGCGCGAGCACCTGGGCCGGGAGCATCGGCAGGAAGGGCAGGAGCAGACCGGCGGCGAGCATGGCGACGACGTTGCCCAGGTTCGAGGAGAGCGTGACGCGCAGGTACGAGGCGATGTTGCCGCTCGCGTGCCGGCCGGCCGTGATCGCGTGGCCGATCGCCGTGAGGTCCTTCTCGCCGAGCACGACGTCGGCGCTCTCCCGTGCCACGCCGACGGCGGAGCGCGGCGCGATGCCGACGTCGGCGGCGCGCAGCGCGGCCACGTCGTTCACGCCGTCGCCGAGGAAGCCGACGGTGTGTCCGGCGGCGCGCAGGGCGGCGACGACACGGGCCTTGTCCTCAGGGGTGCAGCGGGCGACGACAGTCGCCTCCCCCGGTCCGTCGCCGAGCCGGGTGGCGGTCCGTACCTCGCCCGGGTCCAGGCCCAGGTCCCGGCAGGCCCGGGCCGCCGTGGCCGGGTGGTCGCCGGTGAGGACCTTCACGGTGACGCCGCGGGCGGCCAGTTCGCGCACGGCCTGCGCGGCGGTGGGCGCGAGGGCGTCCCGGAACGTCACCAGGCCCCGGAAGGTCAGGCCCCGGGCATCGGCCGTACGGGCGCCGGCGGGGCGGTCGGCCGTGGCGACGGCCAGGACTCGCAGCCCGGCGTCCGCCTCCCGGGCGGCGAGGGCGAGCAGCCGGTCGTGCTCGCCGGGCGCCGTCGCGCAGCGCTCCAGGACGGCTTCCGCGGCGCCCGTGACGACGACGGTGTGCCGTCCGAGGTCGCCTCGTACCACCGCCGTCGCGGTCCGCCGCACGGGGTCGAACGGCACGGCGTCCACCCCGTCGTACTCCTCGCCCACCGGCCCGGCCGCCTCCAGCAGGGCCTCGTCGAGGGCGTCGGGGGCGGGCAGTTCGGCGAGCTGGAGGGTCCACCAGGCGCCGACGGCGGCCCAGCGCAGCACCTCCGGGTCGTTCCGGCCGGCCGGGTCGAGGGCCTTCTCGACGACCGGGCGGTCCTGGGTGAGGGTGCCCGTCTTGTCGACGCACAGCACGTCGACCGCGCCCAGGTCGTGCAGCGCGGGCAGCCGTTTGACGATCACGCCGTGCGCGCGGGCGAGGCGGACGGCGCCCCGGGCCAGGCAGGTGGTGACGATCACCGGCAGCATCTCGGGCGTCAGCCCGACGGCGACCGCGACGGCGAACGGCAGGGTCTCCAGGCCGCGGTCGCGCAGCGTCGCGTTCGCCATCAGCACCAGCGGCGGCGTCAGCAGCATGAAACGGATCAGCACCCAGGAGATCCCGTGCACCGACCGCTCGAAGGCCCCGCCCTCCCGGGGCGCGTCCGGTACCCGATGGGCGGCGGCGAACCGCGTCCCGGACCCGGTGGCGACCACGACGGCGGTGGCACTGCCCGAGGCGACCGTGCTGCCCTGGAAGCACAGGTGGGGCTCGTCGGGGGCGTCCGCGTCGACCGCCCGCTTCGCCACCGGCGCCGACTCCCCGGTCAGCGCCCCCTGCTGCACCGTGAGCCCTCGCGCCCGCAGCAGCCGTACGTCCGCCGGCACCAGATCCCCGGGCCCGAGCCGGAGCACGTCCCCGGGGACCAGCTCGGCGACCGGTACCTCGCGCAGCTCCGGCGGCTCGGAGGGGTCGGGGCGGCGCAGCACCGTGGCTGTGCCGCCGACCAGTTCGCGCAGGGCGTCCAGGGCCCGGTCGGCCCGGTGCTCCCCGCTCGCCCGGAGCACACAGCTGACCGCGACCAGGGCGAGGATCACCACGGCGGTGCCCCATGAGGCGACGGCGGCGGACACCAGACCGAGGCAGAGCAGTACGGCGGTGAAGGGGTCGCGCAGGGCGCGTACGCACCGGCGGGGCCAGGACGGGGTACGGCGGTCCGGCAGCGTGTTCTCGCCGAAGTCGGCCAGCCGCGACGCGGCCGCCGACTCGGTCAGTCCCCGGGGCCCGGACTCCAGCCGCCGCAGCACCTCCAGGGTGGTGCCCTCGGCGGTCTCAGAGGCCATGGAGACGGCGGCGCGCCGGTGCGGCGCGGTCGGTGAGCCGGCCCACCAGGAGTCGTACGACCTCGACGACGTCGGGATCGTCGACGTAGTACACCTGCCGACGGCCCTCGCGGCGGGAGCGGACGAGTCCGGCCAGCTTCAGCTTGGTGAGGTGCTGGCTGACCGCGGGCAGTGCCCCGCCGACCCGTTCGGCGAGCCCGGTCACGTCGCTCTCGCCCTGGGCCAGCGCCCAGACGATGTGCAGCCGGGCGGGCGAGGCCAGCAGACCGAAGGCCGCGGCCGCCTGGGCGAGCACGTCCGCGGAGGGGTCCTCGAAGCCGCCGCCTGCCGCCACCGTCCCCGCCCCTTCCGTCGCCTCCGTCGTCCTGCGAGCCGCACCAGTCTAGGCGGGCCTCCACGGCCCGCCGTGCCAGGCGGCTCCAGGCGGCTCCAGGCGGCTCCAGGTGGCGACGCCCCCTGCCCGCCCGGCCGCAAGGGGCGGCCCGAACCGCACGGACGGTACGGAAAACGGAAGTGAGAGCATCCGCGACGCGGGCATCGCGAGGTGCGCGGCGGTGGCGCGCAAGCCGTAACCGGAATCATGGTGTTCGGCCCGTCGGACGGATCATCACGATGCGGCAGCATCATCTCACGGCATGTGGCCGCTCACTTGACGACCAGTGGTCACACACGGTTGGCTCCGGGCCAGCGAGAGTCATCCGGTCGGTGCACACCCTGCGGCCCCGCCTGCGCTCTCACCCTGCTCTTGCTCGGCCGCACAGCGAGGTCCGCCCCTCATGAACACTCCGCCTCCCCCGCCGCACCCCTCCGTGAGACGCACCCGTGTCGCGGCCCTGGCCTCCGCCCTGTGTCTGCTGGTGTCCGGCTGCTCCGCCCTCGGCGCGGCCGACGACGGGCCGGACGCGGCGGGCGGGTCCGGCGGCGGGATGAAGGTCACCCTGGTGACGCACGGCGGCAAGGGCGACGCCTTCTGGGACCTGGTGCGCAGAGGCGCCGAGGCGGCGGCCGCCAAGGACGACATCGACCTGACGTACGTCAGCGACGCGGACCCGGCCGCGCAGGCCGACCTGGTGCGGGACGCGGTCCGCGACAAGGCCGACGGCATCGCGGTGACCCTCGCCAAACCGGCGGCGATGCGCGGCCCGGTCGCCCAGGCCAAGGCGGCCGGCATACCCGTGGTCGGGCTCAACTCCGGTATCGACGCCTGGCGTCCGACGGGCCTCCTGGAGTACTTCGGCCAGGACGAGTCCGTCGCGGGCCGCGCCGTCGGCGAGAAGCTGAACGGCGTCAAGGCCCAGCACGCCCTGTGCGTGGTGCACGAGCGGGGCAACGTCGCGCTGGAAGCCCGCTGCGCCGGTGTGCGCAAGACGTTCCGCGGCGACACCGACAACCTGTACGTGGACGGCGGCGACATGAACGCGGTGACCGCCACGATCGCGTCCCGGCTGCGGCAGGACTCGAGCATCGACGAGGTCGTCACCCTGGGCGCCCAGTACGGGCTCAGCGCCGTCAAGGCCGTGCGGCAGTCCGGCAGCCGGGCGAAGGTCGCCACCTTCGACCTCGACAAGGACCTGGTCAAGGCGGTCCAGCGGGGCGAGGTGCAGTTCGCCGTGGACCAGCAGCCGTATCTGCAGGGCTACCTCGCCGTGGACGCCCTGTGGCTGTACCGGACCAACGGCAACGTCAGCGGCGGCGGAACGGCCCCGGTGCTCACCGGTCCCGCCTTCGTGACCAGGTCGAACGTGTCCGCCGTGGCGCGGTTCGCGGCCGCGGGGACCCGGTGACCGGGCACTTCCTGTGACGGTGTCGCCAAAGATTCGGTCAGGCCCGGCCCGTACGCCCACTTGTACGGATAACATCCTGCGCATCCCATGTGCCGTGCCCGGGACGGCACCACCCCCGCGCCCGTCCCCCACACCCCCCGACCGCTCCGCCTCCCCGTTCCTCAGCCCCCGCTGATCGCCCTAGGACGACGATGTCTCGACGGACAGGTGCCCGGCGCCGTCTCGGTTCCATACGCCTCTCCCTGGTGCTTCTGGCCCTCGTGCCCAGCGTCACCCTCGCCGCCATGTGGGGCGTGACGACGATCCAGATGTTCTCGGAGGGCCTCCGGCTGCGCGACCAGACGGACCTCAGCCGGTCGACCGGCGCCATGGGAACCGACGCGACGCTCGCCCTGCAACGGGAGCGCAGCCTGTCGGCCGCCTGGCTGGCCTCGCCCAAGGGCTCCCGGGCCGCGCTCGACGCGCAGCGCGAGGAGACCGACAAGGCGGTCGCCAAGCTGGTCGGGGAGGCGGACGCGATCGAGAAGGCGCCCTCGCGCATATCCGACCGGCTGTACTCGGTGCTGGGCTCGGTGGGCAGCCTGGAGTACTACCGGGACCAGGTGGACGACCCGACCGACATCACCGCGCAGCAGGCGCTGGACCAGTACTCGTCGATCATCGACGACCAGATCCACGCCTTCCAGGAGCTGTCCCAGGTCGACGACGGCGACCTCACCTCGCAGGCCGGCCCGCTGGTCGGTCTGGAGCACGCGGCGGAACTGGTCTCCCGGGAGGACGCGCAGCTGACCCTGGCCTGGCCGTCCGGGCATCTGGACGACAAGGCCTGGACGCAGTTCACGGAGCTGGTGAACACGCGGCGCTGGCTGGTCAAGGACCAGGTCGTGCCGCAGCTGACGGGCGGCGCGAAGGTGCAGACCGAGCGGATCCTGGCGAGCCCGGAGTGGCGGACGCTGCAGTCCGTCGAGGACCAGGTGCTGGCGTCGCGCAACTCCGGCGCCTCCGCCGACCGGATCCCCCTGCCGGACGCGCAGAAGCGGTGGAGCGCCGCCATGGACAAGCTCTCCGAGGAGTACGCGGGTCTCATCGAGCAGCAGACGGCGGGGCTGCTGCAGCGCAGTGCGGACCAGGCGGACGCCCTGCTGCTCAAGGCGGCGCTGCTGAGCGCCGGCGGACTGCTCGCGCTGCTGGTGTGCGTCGGCATGTCCTGGCGGATCACCCGCTCGCTGTCCCGGCGGCTGCGCGGTCTGCGCAGGGCGGCCGTCAGCCTCGCGCAGGAGCGGCTGCCCGACGTGGTGGCGCGGCTGGAGCGGGGCGAGACGGTCGACCCGGAGTCGGCGACGACCGAGCTGGACTACGGTCACGACGAACTCGGCCAAGTGGCCCGGGCGTTCAACACCGCCCAGCGCACGGCCGTGCACACCGCGGTCGAACTCGCCGACACCCGGCGCGGCTTCCAGAAGATCATCCTGGGCATCGCGCGGCAGAGCCAGAACCTGGTCAACCTCCAGCTGAGCAAGCTCGACACGCTGGAGCGCGAGCACACCGACCCCGACATCCTGAAGGGCCTGTACGAACTGGACTCCACCGCCAGCCAGTTGCGCCGCTACGAGGAGAACCTCGTCATCGTCAGCGGCGAACGGCCCGGCCGCAGCTGGACCGAGCCGGTCGCGCTGATGGACATCCTGCGCAGCGCCGTCGGGGAGGTCGCCGAGTACCAGCGGGTGGACGTGCTCACCGAGGAGGAGGTGTACGTCGCGCCGCCCGCGGTGGCGGACGTCATCCATCTGCTGGCCGAGCTCATCGACAACGCGACCGCGTACTCCCCCGCGCCGAGTCCCGTCACGGTACGGGCCGGGATGGTGGCCAAGGGCCTGGCCGTCGAGATCGAGGACCGCGGCCTGGGCATGTCGGAGGAGGACTACGCGTCCTTCAACGAACAGCTGGCGGTGCCCCCGCAGTTCGACGTGGTGGCGCTCGCCGACGACCTGCGCCTCGGCATGTTCGTGATCGCCCAGCTGGCCCACCGGCACGGCATCGCCGTCACCCTGCGCTCATCACCGTACGGCGGGACCACGGCGATCGTGCTGATACCCCACGAGATCGTGGTGCGGGAGACTTCCGCCAGCGGCGGCGTGAAGGACGGCGACGCCCCGGAGGGCGGGCTGGTTCCGGTGGACGGACGGGGTGCGATGGACGCCGAGCGGAGTGGGACGCCCCAGGGCGCCGAGGCATCGCCGGGAACCGACGGCGCCGCCGCATCGGCCCGTGAGCCCCGGCCCCTCGTCACGGCCCGCACCGTCTCCGCCGACCCGTCCGCCACCCGCGAGGTCATCCCCCGCCGGGACGGTCTCACCCCGCTCCCCCGCAGGGTGCCGCAGACCAGCCTGGTGGAGGAGTTGCGCGAGGAGGCCGCGCCCTCCGCTGACGACGGTTCCCTCGACGACTTCACCGCGGAGGCCGCCGCGTCCTCCCTGGCCGGCTTCCAGCGCGGCACGCTCCGGGCCCGCGACGACGACGCCGAGCCGCCGTACGACGCGGAGGCGGCTTCAGTACCCCGGCAGGCCGCCGCCGGTCCCGCCCCCTCGACTCCGCCCGCCGACCGCCGACGAAGGACACCGCAATGACACGCCCCATCCCCGCCACGCACACCCAGCTCGACCAGCTGCTGACCGGACTCGTGGAGCGGGTCGCCGACGTGAACCAGGCCGTGGTGCTCTCCGAGGACGGCCTGGTGGTCAGCAAGTCCACCGGATTCCTGCGCGACGACGCCGAACGGCTCGCGGCGACCGCGTCCGGGCTGATGAGCCTCAGCAAGGGCGTCAGCATGGATTTCCGGGGCGGACCGGTACGCCAGGCGCTCATCGAGATGGCCAACAGCTATCTGATCCTGACCTCCGCCGGTCCCGGCGCGCACTTGGTCGTGCTGACCGGTCCCGGCGCGGACGTCGGGGTGGTGGCGTACCAGATGAACATGCTGGTGAAGAAGATCGGCGAGCACCTCAGCGCGGCACCGCGGGGCGTGGCCGGACCCGTCGTCGGCCCAGGCGTGTGAGGTGGGCGGAGGTGATGCGGCGGGCCGGCTCGTCAGACCGTTCGCTCTGACCGGTGGCCGGACCCGGCCCAGCCGCGCCGACTTCACGCTCATCTCCACGGTCACGGCGGTCGATCCGCCGCCCGCCTCGGCGGCCCGGTGCCAGCCCGAGCACACCCGGATCCTCCGGCTGTGCGCCGAGCCGGTCGCCGTGGCGGAGCTGGCCGCCCGGCTGGACCTGCCGGTGAGCGTGGTCGTCATCCTGCTCTGCGACCTGCTGGAGGCGGGCCGGATCACCGTCCGCCCGCCGCGCCTCGTCTCCCGTACCACTCCGGACCTGGACCTGCTGCAGAAAGTGAGGGACGGCCTTGGCCGGCTCTGACCTTGCCACTGACGCGTCTTCGGCACCCGACACGGTCAAGATCCTCATCGCCGGGGGCTTCGGCGTGGGCAAGACCACCATGGTCGGGTCGGTCAGCGAGATCGTCCCGCTGCGCACCGAGGAACCCCTGACCATGGCCGGTCTGGGCGTCGACGACCTCGACGGCATCGAGGAGAAGCGGGCCACCACCGTGGCCCTGGACTTCGGCCGGATCACCATCAGCCGGGAGCTGGTGCTGTACCTGTTCGGTACGCCGGGACAGCAGCGGTTCTGGTTCATGTGGAACGACCTGGCGCTCGGCGCGCTGGGGGCGGTGGTCCTGGTCGACGTGCGCAGACCCGAGTCCAGCTTCGCCGCGATCGACTTCTTCGAGCGCCGGGGCATTCCGTTCGTCGTCGGGGTCAACGGCTTCCACGGCGAGCACCCGTACCCGCCCGAGGACATCCGGGAGGCGCTCGCGGTGCCCGAGCACGTGCGGGTGCTGCTGTGCGACGCCCGGGACCGGGAGTCGTGCCGGGACGTGCTGATCGCCCTGATCGACCAGCTGATCGCGTCGGCCGTGCAGGCCTGAGACGGGAAGCGGTTCAGCTCCGGCCGGGAGCGGCGCCGGGCCAGTCGGTGTACGGCACCGGGCGGCCCGTGAACGCGTCCAGGACGATGCGGTCGCCGACCGGCCGGTCCAGCTTCACCGTCACCTTCTCGCCGCGCAGTTCACTCGTGCAGAGACCGTCGTCGGCTCCCTCCACCGCGGCGGACAGCACCACGCTGCCGTCCGTCTCGAGCGCCTGGACGACGGGGCCGTCGTCACAGGAACCGTGGTGCGCCACCACGGTGACGGAACGGCCGTCCCGCGCCACCTTCATCAGGCCTCCGAGCGGCGCCAGCACGTCTGTGGGCACGTCCTGCCCGAGCGGCCCGATCGGCGGCGTGGGCGGTCCGGAGGGACTCACCGCGGCCCTCTTCAGCGGACCGGCGTAGCCCTCCAGGGTGAACAGCCACGCCGGGACGGTCGCCGGCCCGCGGGCGGTGAGCACGGTCATGTTCCCCAACTCGGCCCGGGTGACGGTCAGTCGGGGTCCTGGGCCGCTGTCGCGGTCCAAGGTCCGGTAGGCCCGGTCGGCGGCCATGAGGGGCCTGGTGAGCGAGCCCCCGTCCCGCCACGTCACCCGGCCGCTCTTGCCCCGGGCGGAGGGAAGGGGGGCCCGCAGGTCGAAGTTGCCCGTCGCGTAGGCGCGCCGGTCGTCGCCGCGCAGGCCCTCCGCGGGCGGTTGGACGACCGCCTCGACGGGGTGGTAGCCCTCGTGCCACTGTGCGGCCGCCCCGGAGCCGTCCCAGGCATCGGCGACTTGGCGGGCGCGGTCCTGCGACGGAGGGTCCGGCTCGCTGCCGCCGGCCTCCGCGGAGCCGCAGCCCGCGGCGGCTCCGGCTCCGGTGGCGGACAGGGCGAGGACGAGCAGAAGACGGGCGGTTCGGGTCCTGTCGGTACGCATGGCTCTCCCAGGGAAACGCGGTGCCGGGGTGGTTCCGTCCCTGTGACGCCCCACCACCGGCCCGCGTTCGGTCCCCTGCGGACCCGGCCGAGCCCGTTATCGCATCGTGACGGGCCGCCGGCTCAGGCCAGGCCCGCCGACTTCAGCCACGCCGTCGCCACGTCCAGCGGGTCCTTCTTCTCCAGCTGCACCTGCGCGTCGAGCTCCAGGAGCGTCTTCGTGTCCAGCTCGGCGGAGACCGCGTCGAGTGCGTCGACGCCCTTCTGGGAGAGGCCGCTCTTGTTGACCAGCGGGGTCACGTTGGCGAACCCGAAGAGGTTCTCCGGGTCTTTCAGGACGACGAACTTCTCCTTCACGATGGTCGGGTCCGTGGTGAAGATGTCCGCGGCCTGGACGGTGTTCCGGGTCAGTGCCGCCTGGGTCAGCGGGCCGCCCGCGTCGAGCGCCTTGAAGGACTTGAACTCCAGGCCGTACACGGACTTCAGGCCCTTGAGGCCCTGATGCCGGGTCTGGAACTCGGGCGAACCGCCGATCATCAGGTCCGGGGCGGCGTCCTTGAGGTCCGCGAGGGTGGACGAGGAGGTGAGCTTGTACTTCTTCGCGGTCTCGGCGTTGACGGTGACCGAGTCCTTGTCCTCGGCGGGCGACGACTGAAGGAGTGTCAGCTTCTTGTCGAGCTTGGCCTTGACGGCGGCGTTCACCGCCTCGGCGGACTTCTGCTCGGCCTTGGGGTCCAGGTAGGCCAGCAGCGAGCCGTTGTACTCCGGCAGCACGGTGACGGAGCCGTTCTTCATCAGTCCGTACGTCGTCTCACGGCTGCCGATGTTGTGCTTGTAAGTGACCTTGACGCCTTTGGCCTTGAGCGCCTCGCCGTAGATGTCGGCGAGCAGGGTGCTCTCGGCGAAGTTGTTGGAGCCGACGACCACGGTGCCGGCCTTCGCCTTCTCGCCCGCCAGGGGGTTGTCGGAGGAGTCGCCGGACGAACAGCCCGCGAGCAGCGCCGCAGCGGCGGTGAGCGCGACGGCCGCCGCGCTGGTGTGCCTCGTCCTGGACCTGCTGCTCTTCGCGGTAGAAGTCATTCAACGATCCAATCCAGCCGCTTTGTGATCAGTCAAGAGCCTCCTGGTCACGGTTTGTCACAGACCCGGGGCCGGGCCTCAGCGCCTGCGCACCCCTGGCGACACGGCCACCCGGCCCGCGGCCCAGAACAGCGCCAGCGTGACGAGCGCCAGGACGGCGACCAGGGTGGCGCCGCCGACCACCTTCTCGTAGTCGCGCTGGTAGAGCCCGTCGACGATGTACCGGCCGAGGCCGCCCAGGCTGACGTACGCGGCGATGGTGGCCGTCGAGACGATCTGGATGGCGGCCGAGCGCAGGCCGCTCAGGATCAGCGGCAGCGCGACGGGCAGTTCGACCTGGAAGAGGATCCGCGACTCGTGCATGCCCATGCCGCGGGCGGCGTCCACCGGGGACGGGTCGACGGTGCGGACGGCCTCGTAGGTGGTCACCAGGATCGGCGGCACGGCGAGCACGACCAGGGGGATCATCACGGGCAGCAGGCCGAAGCCCAGCACGATGACGATCAGCACCAGCAGGCCGAAACTGGGCAGCGCGCGGGCCGCGGTGGCGATGAAGGCGAGGGCGTTGCCGCCCCGCCCGGTGTGCCCGGTCAGCAGTCCGACGGGCAGGCCGATCGCGGCGGCCAGGGCCAGCGCCAGAGCCGAGTACTGGACGTGTTCGAGCAGGCGTTGCGGGATGCCGTCGTAGCCGTGCCAGTGGGCGCTGTCGCTGAAGAAGGCGTTGACGAAGGTCAGTACGTTCACCGGGTCACGTCCTGGGGGGCGGGCGGTGCCTGCCGCACTCGGGTCTTCGGGCGCCTGCGGGTGCCGCTCGGCATCCAGGGGGTCAGCACGACGCGGAGCAGCACGAGCAGGGCGTCGCACGCGATGGCCAGGACGGCCGTCGTGATCACGGAGTTGACGGCCAGTTCGGGACGGTCGTACTTCTGCGCGTCGGCGAGCAGGTTGCCGAGGGCGCCCTGGTTGCCGATGAGGGTACCGACGCTGACCAGGGAGATGCTGGAGACGGTGGCGACCCGGAGCCCGGCGATGATGGCCGGCACCGCGATCGGCAACTGCACCTGGAGGTAACGGCGTACGGGGCCGAACCCCATGGCGGTGGCCGCGGCCAGGGTCTCCTGGGGCACGGACCGCACCCCGTCGACGATGGCCGGGACGAGCACCACGAGGCTGTACACGGCCAGTGGGATCATCACGGTCAGCTCGGTCTGGCCGGTGTAGTCGATGAGGACCACGAAGAAGGCCAGGGACGGGACGGCGTAGAGGATCGTGGTGGCGCCGAGCACGGGCGGGTACAGCCAGCGGAAGCGGACACAGAGCTGGGCGAGCGGCAGCGCGAGCAGCAGCCCGGCCAGCACCGGCAGCAGGGCCTCGCGCAGATGCAGCCCGATCAGGCCGGCGTAGCTGTGCTGGAGGTCGCTCGGGATGTCGAAGAAACCGTCGAAGAAGCCGTTCACGACGCGACCTTGGCCTCGTCGGCGTGGCCGGCGGCGTGGGCGCTGCGGATCGCCTCGCCGATGGTCGCTTGCGAGACCACGCCGGTCACCCGCCCGGCGTCGTCCACGGCGACGGCCCAGCCGGCCGGGGAGAGCACGGCGCAGTCCAGGGCTGCCCGCAGGGAGTCGGTGCCGGGGACGAACGGCCGCCCGTGCGGCAGGAGCCGGCCGGGATCGATGTCGCCGGCCGTCAGGTCGTGCGGCTCGGCCCAGCCGAGGGGCCTGCGCTCGGCGTCGGTGACCAGCAGCCAGGGGGCGTCGGGGGCGGCGATCTGCTCGGCGGTGGCGTCGGCCGGGATCACCGGCCCGGTCGTCAGGGGGAGTTCGGCGGAGGGGAAGAAGGACAGCCGCCGGATGCCGCGGTCGGCCCCGAGGAAGTCCTCGACGAAGGCGTCGGCGGGGTTGGACAGCAGCTCGGCGGGGGGTGCGTACTGGGCGAGGTGACCGCCCTCGCGCATCACGGCGACCATCGTGCCGAGTTTGATCGCCTCGTCGATGTCGTGGGTGACGAAGACGATGGTCTTGCCCAACTCGTCCTGGATGCGGAGCAGTTCGTCCTGGAGCCCCTTGCGCACGACCGGGTCGACCGCCGAGAACGGCTCGTCCATGAGCAGCACGGGCGGGTCGGCGGCGAGCGCCCGGGCCACACCGACGCGCTGCTGCTGGCCGCCGGACAGCTGGTACGGGTACCGCTTGGCGAGCGCGGCGTCGAGGCCCACGCGCTGCATCAGCTCGGCCGCCCGGGCCCGGGCCTTCTGCTTGCCCCAGCCGAGCATGCGGGGCACGGTGGCGATGTTGTCGACGATCGTGCGGTGCTGGAAGAGGCCGGCGTTCTGGATGACGTAACCCATGGACCGGCGCAGGGTGGTGACGGGCCGGCGCTGGATGTCCTCACCGTCGAGGAGGATCGTTCCCTCACTCGGTTCGACCATCCGGTTGATCATCCGCAGGGTGGTCGTCTTGCCACAGCCAGAGGGTCCGACGAGGACGGTGATCGAGCGGTCGGGTATCTCCAGGGACAGCCGGTCGACAGCCACCGTGCCGTCCGGGTACCGCTTGGTGACTGATTCGATCCGTATCAAGGCGCCGGAGCCCTTCGGGTTGGCGGAAGCGTTGGCCATGGTCGTACGGGCTGTTTTCCGGTCGAGTCTAGAGGGCGCCTTTCACCGGTCCGTAGGGCGTACGTCCCTCACCGGCAGGCGCACGGTGAACACCGTCGCGCCCGGCGCGCTGTTCAGCTCGATGCGGCCGCCGTGGGCGCGGACCAGGGACTGGGCGACCGCCAGGCCCAGGCCGCTGCCGCCGCGGTCGCGGCTGCGGGCCTTGTCGACGCGGTAGAAGCGGTCGAAGACACGGGCCCGGTCGTCGGGCGGGATGCCCGGCCCGGTGTCGGCGACCCGCACCTCGGCCGCGCCGGGCGCGACGGCCACCTCCACCGACACCTTCGTACCGGCGGGGGTGTGCACGGCGGCGTTGGTCAGGAGGTTGTCGACGACCTGCCGGACGCGCAGCGGGTCCATCGGCAGCCGCACCGGGCCCGGACCCGCGAGGACGGTCAGCGGATGGCCGGGGCGGCTCGCGCGGAAGGCGTCCGCGGCCTGGCCCACCAGCTCCACCAGGTCGGCGTCCTGGAGGCGCAGGGGCGCCTCCACCTCCGCCGCGTCCAGCCGGGCCAGCAGCAGCAGATCGTCCAGGAGGACGCCCATCCGGGCGGCCTCGGCGCGCAGCCGGGCCAGGTGCCGGTCGCGTTCCTCGGGGGCGTTGGCGGCGGCGTACTGGAAGAGGTCGGCGTAGCCGCGCACCGACATCAGCGGGGTGCGCAGTTCGTGGGAGGCGTCGGCGACGAAGCGGCGCAGCCGCTGCTCGGCCTCCGCGCGCACGGCGAGGGAGTCGTCGATGTGCTCCAGCATCGTGTTGAAGGCGGTGCGCAGTTCGTCCACCTCGGGCCCGCCGTCCCGGCCGTCGGCGCGCAGCGGCAGCCGGGCCGCCGACTCGGTCAGGTCGTGCGAGGCGATGCCGTGCGCGGTGGACGCCATGTCGCTGAGCGGCTTCAGTCCGCGCCGCAGCATCCGGCGGCCGAAGACGACCAGAGCGAGCAGCGCGAGGGCGAAGGTGACGACCTGGATGGTGATCAGCTGCCCGACGGTGTCCTCGATGTCCTCCAGGGGCGCGGCGCTGACCAGGACCACCCCGGGCTCGACCTGGCAGGCGCGCAGCCGGTAGGAGCCCGCGCCCCTGAGGTGCTCGGTGCGCAGGAGTTCGGTGTGCGCGGCGGTCTGCGCCCGGGCCAGAGAGGTGAAGTCGTCGACGTCCTTCGGCAGATCGGCGGGGTCCTCGGGCCTGCGGAGCTCGGGCCTGCCGTCCGACACGTCGTACACGGCGTAGAACCAGCTGTAGTACTTCTTGCCCGAGAGCGTGCCGTAGTCCGCGATGCTCTTGGACTGGGCGATCTGGGCCTGCGCCAGCTGCGTGTCGAGCTGGGCCGACAGGTAGTCCCGCATGTACGTGGTGAGGGCCGTGCCGACGACGGCGAACACCACCAGCGACAGGGCGCCGAGGCCGAGGGCCAGCCGGGTGCCGAGCCGCATCCTGCGGTAGGCCCGTCGCAGCCGGGCGATCACTCGGCGGCCTGCCGCAGCACGTACCCGAAGCCGCGCACGGTGTGGATGAGCGGCGAGCCGCCGTCGTCGGTCTCGTCGAGCTTGCGGCGCAGCCGGCTGACGACCAGCTCGACGACGTTGGAGCGGCCGCCGAAACCGTACTCCCACACGTGGTCGAGTATCTGCGCCTTGGTCAGCACGGTGGGCGACTTGCGCATGAGGTAGCGCAGCACCTCGTACTCGGTCGGGGTCAGCGACAGCAGCCGCTCGCCGCGCCGGACCTCGCGGGTGTCCTCGTCCATCGTCAGGTCGCCGACCTGGAGCACGGACCGCTGGAAGGCGGGTCCGGCGCTGCGCCGCAGGACGGTCCGCAGCCGTGCCATCAGCTCCTCCACGGCGAACGGCTTGACCAGGTAGTCGTCCCCGCCCCGGGTCAGACCGGCGACCCGGTCGGCGACACCGTCACGCGCGGTGAGGAACACCACCGGCACCATCGTGCCGGAGGCGCGCAGCCGGTCCAGGACGCCGAAGCCGTCCACACCGGGCAGCATCAGATCGAGCACCACGATGTCCGGGTGGAACTCGGCGGCCCGCCGCAGCGCGTCCTCGCCGGTGTACGCCGTGACCGCCTCCCAGCCCTCGTAGCGGGCGACGGTCGCGACGAGATCGGCGATGGGCGGGTCGTCGTCGACGACGAGAAGTCGTACTTTTTCCACGAGCTCATAGTGCGGCACGGGTCCCGTGCGGACGTAGCCGCATGTCCTCTCGCCGCGGGATCGATAAACACTTGAAAGTTGAGCGACAGCTTCCCGACAGCTCCCCCGCGCCAAGCTCGGTAGCCCAGGATCCGATCAAGGAGCTGCCGACCGTGACGACCCTCCATCAACCTCCCGCGGCGACCCGCCCGGGTGTGCGGCCCAGAGTGGTGGGCCGCACCGGCCTGTACGCGGTGCTGCTGGCGAACGCGGTCGTGGTGACCGTCTTCTTCGTGCAGGCCGGTTTCGCCTCGAACGCGCTGATCGTGCTGGGCCGGCTGACCGGGCTGTACGCGGCGCTGCTGATGGCGTTCCAGTTGCTGCTGGTGGCGCGGCTGCCCTGGTTCGACCGGCGGATCGGCATGGACCGGCTGACGTCCTGGCACCGCTGGACGGGCTTCTCGGTGCTGTGGCTGCTGCTGTCGCACGCGGTGTTCATCGTCTTCGGCTACGCGCGGGCCTCGTCGCTGGACCCGGTGAACCAGCTGGTGAACCTCGCCGAGACGGTCGAGGGCGTACTGCGGGCGATCGTCGCCCTGGCGATCATCCTCGTGGTCGGCGCGGTCTCGGCCCGCTACGCCCGGCGCCGGCTGGCCTACGAGACCTGGCACTTCATCCACCTGTACACCTACGTGGCGGTGGTCCTGGCGTTCACCCACCAGGTCGCGGCGGGGACGACGTTCACCGCGTCGCCGCTGGCGACGGCCTACTGGTACGGCGTGTGGGGCGCGGCCCTCGCCTCGGTGTTCGCCGGCCGGCTGGTGCTCCCGCTGTGGCGCAACCTGCGTCACCGGCTGCGGGTGACGGCGGTCGTCCCCGAGAACGACCAGGTGGTGTCGGTCTACGTCACCGGCCGCGACCTGGACCGGCTGCCCGCCCGGGCCGGGCAGTTCTTCCTGTGGCGGTTCCTGACGAGGGACCGCTGGTGGCAGGCGAACCCGTTCTCCCTGTCCGCCGCCCCCGACGGCCGTACGCTCCGCCTGACCGTCAAGCGGGCCGGTGAGGGCAGTGCGGCCCTGCGGCACCTGAAGGTCGGCACGCGCGTGTTCGCCGAGGGCCCCTACGGCGCCTTCACCGCCCTGCACCGCACCCGCCCCGACGCCGTGCTCATCGCCGGCGGCGTCGGTGTCACGCCGATCCGGGCCCTGCTGGAGGAACTCCACGGACACGCGGTCGTGATCTACCGGGTCGCCACGGACCGGGACGCCGTCCTCCACGACGAACTGCGCGACCTCGCGCTCGCCAAGGGCGCCGAACTGCACCTGGTCACGGGCCCGCCCGTACCGGACCGGCTGGCGCCGCGGGAGCTGGCGCGGCTGGTGCCGGACATCGCCGAGCGGGACGTCTACCTGTGCGGTCCGCCGCCGATGATGAACGCGGTGCTCGGCAGCCTGCGCGAGCTGGGCGTCCCGGCCTCGCAGACCCACTTCGAACGCTTCAGCCTGGCCGGATGACGAGGAGACTGTCGTGAAGCGAGCCCTGCCCGTCCTCGTCCTGAGCGTCGCGGGCCTGATCCCGGTCTGGCGCTACGCCCCGTCGCACGACACCGGGTCGTCGTCCGCCACGGAGGCCGCGGCGCCGGCGTCGACGCCCTCGGTCTCGTCGTCCGCGGGGCCCGGCGGCACGACGACCACGGTCGTGTCGGGGTCCAGCATCGACACCGAGAAGGGGCCGGTGCAGGTCGAGGTCACCTTCGAGGGCGACAGAATCGCCTCGGTGCGGATGCTGCGGCAGCCGGACCATCCGCAGACCACGGCCGCCGTGCCGAAGCTGATCGAGGAGACCCTCCAGGCGCAGAACGCCGACATCGACACGGTGTCCGGCGCCACGATCACCAGCGACGGCTACAAGGAGTCGCTCCAGGCCGCCCTCGACGCGAGGGGCTGAGAGGATGCGGCGCGTCGAGCACGTCATGGGGTTCCCGGTGTCGGTACGGATCGACGACGAGGACTTCCCCGAGGCACCGGTGGACGGCCTGTTCGCCTGGCTGCGCGAGGTCGACGCGCGGTTCAGCCCGTTCCGCCCGGACAGCGAGGTGTCACGGCTGGACCGGGGGGAGGTGAGCGAGCCCAGCCCCGCGCTCCGCGAGGTCCTGGACCTGTGCGAGGAGTACCGGATCGCGACCGGGGGCGCCTTCGACGTCCGCCTGCCCGGCCGCGGCCTCGACCCGTGCGCCGTGGTGAAGGGCTGGTCGGTGCAGAAGGGAGCGGAGCTGCTGTCGGCGGCGGGGGCGACGCGCTTCTGCCTCAACGCGGGCGGCGACGTGATCGCCGCCGGCGGTCCCTGGCGCGTCGGCGTGCGCCACCCCGAGCACGCCGACCGGCTGTGCACGGTCCTGGACGTCACGGACCGTGCGGTGGCGACCTCCGCCCGCTACGAGCGCGGTGACCACATCCTCGACGGCCGCACCGGCGACCCCGCGACCGGCCTCCTCAGCATGACCGTCGTGGCCCCGACCCTGACGGAGGCCGACGCGGTCGCCACGGCGGCGTTCGCGCTGGGCGCGCAGGGCGTCGAGTGGGCGGCGGCCCGCGAGAACTGCGAGGTGTTCGCGGTGGACGCGGGGAGGCGGGTGCTGCGGAGCGCGGGGTTCCCCGGGCCGGCGGCGTCGACGACCCGGACGGAACAGGAGTTCGCGCGTCACCCACTCCCACATCATCGGCACCGGTTAACCTCGTAAGTCACCGAAGGTTAACGGGGGTTGCCCATGGTGAACACCGATCGCACGCCGCCGGAGTGCCCCGGGGGCCATGACGGCATGCCGGAGAGCGACGCCGGGCGCCTCCTGCAGAACCAGCTCGAGATCCTCATCCAGGACTTCCGCCGGAGCGCCGAACCGCCGATGCCGGTGTTCGTCGTGCACGCGCAGGAGAGCCGGGACGACGACGCGGTGGCCGGGCTGGTCCGGCAGCTGTACGCGGGCCAGGAGGCGCACGGCACGCGCTGCGCGGTGACGCAGGACGCCTACGAGGGCTCCACGGAGGTGCGCCGGGCCGCGGCCCTGGTGCGGGCGCTGAGCGATCCGAGAAAGTGGGGCGGCCCGAAGGCGGTCTACCGGCGCTACGCGTTCCCGCGGCTGCGGCTGGTGCACGCCATCGACGACGCGGTCGCGGCGCTCGGCGACACCTGGCCGGCACCCGCCCCGGGCAGCCCCGAGGCCGGGCAGGACCAGCGGCAGCGACTGCTGAACGAGCTGGCGCAGCAGCGCTGGCGGCCGAAGAACACCGCGCGCTGGCGTTCGGGGCTGCCGCTGTTCGACATGGCACACATCCTCCCGGCGAGCCTCGTGACCGTGCTCGCCGCGCTGCTGGCCCGCAGCGAATGGTACGTGGCGGTGGGCGCCGGTCTCGTCTTCCTGTTGCTGCTGACCGTCCTCAACTACGTCCTGCCGGGGCGGGCGCCGATCTTCCTGTGGCTGCGCCGGGAGAGCCGCTGGTTCATGACGACGACCTTCCTGAGGGCGGCGGACCAGGAGGAGCCCACCGAGGTGTCGCTGCTGCGACCGGTGCGCTCCTGGAAGGCGATCGCCGCCCGGGCCCACGACGTGGCAGAGGCGCTCACGGCGGGCGGCGACTTCCACCTCCAGCTGTGCGTGCTGGCGCTGCGCGAGGACCTGCGGGACAACCACCGCCGCTGGAGCTGGGACCTGCGCGGCTTCAAACGGCCGCGCCCGCCGATGCTATTCCTGCCGCACGCCGACGACCGCAACGGCGGCATCGAGCTGATCCGGGCCATCAGCGACGTCCGCAGCCGGCGCAGCGAGCTCGATCCGCTGCTCGTGGTCGCCGCGGTGCGCACGCACGACGTGCCGCGCCTGGAGCGCAGCGTCGTCGAGACGGCGCCCGGCCCGGAGGTCGCGCCGCCCACGTTCGGCGTCCGGCTGCGCACCTGGTACCGGGAGTGGGGCCGCAACCTGCGCGCGGAGCAGTCGCCCAGCCGGGAACGGTCCGTGCTGCCGTGGGTGATGAAGATCCCGCTGCCGCACGACCAGCTGGGTCCTGTCGAGGAGGGCCGCCACCATCTGCGGGCCTCCGCCCGGCCGACGCTCGCCCGGCTGGTGTGGGCCCTGCACACGCTGGTCCTGGTGATCGTCCTGCTGGCCGCGGGCACCGTCATGCGGGCCGACGCCCTGCACGACCGGTACTGCTCGGCGTCCGTGCTGACCGCCAACCGCGACACCCGGCGCGCACAGGCGCCCGACGGCCGCACGGAGTGCATCGGCATAGCGACGGACGACGTCCGCTTCGCCGACTGGCTGCCGGCAGCCGGGCCCGGTGACGACGTCAAGGCGCTCACCGCCGACGACGAGACGCCCTGGACGGTGGCCGACCTGGAGGACCGCATCGCCCGGCAGAACGCGGACGTCCTCGCCGGCCACGCAGGCAAGTACGTCACCGTCGTCTACGCGGGCCCGCTCAGCGCGGACGTCGCGGCCGGCTCCTCCCTCGTGAAGGGCGCCGAGGAACTGGCGGGCGTGTACCTGGCGCAGGCCGTCGTCAACGAGAACTCCAGCGTGAAGCTGCGCGTCCTGATCGCCAACGGCGGCGTGGACCTGGGTCACCAGGAGGAGATGGCCGAGGCGATCGCCGCGTACGCCGCCCACGACCCGACCGTGGTGGGGGTGGTCGGCACCGGCCGCGACCTGAAGTCGAGCCGGGCGACGACCCGCACCCTGATGGAGGCGGGCCTCCCGGTCGTCTCCGGCACGAACTCCGCCACCTATCTGCCCCGTGAGTACGCCAACTGGTTCAGCCTGGCCGCCACGGACGAGTGGCAGGCCCGGCAACTCGGCCTGATCGCCGCCCAGTTGCGCACACCGGACCGGCGGCAGTACGCGCTCGTCCTGGCCCGCGACACGGCGAGGACCGACGATCTCTACACCGACGAACAGGCGCGCTACGGCCAGCGGACGCTGCGGCGAACGGGCTTCACCCTGCTCGAGCAGCGCCGCTACACCCTGAGCGGCGGCAAGCCGGAACTCCGCTCGCACGCCCAGGAGATCTGCCGGGGCGGCCGGGTCCCGTCCGTAATCTACTTCGCGGGCCGGGTGGAGGACATCGATCCCCTGATGACCCAGCTGGGCACCGAGCCGGGCTGCGCGGGCAAGCCCCTGGCCATCCTCACCGGCGACGATGTGTCCAAGGCCGACTTCGCCGGCGGCGGCCAGTCCGTCGCGCCGAAGGTCACGCTGTACCACGCGGCCCTCGCGGAACTGCAGAAGGCCGCCGAAGGAACGGCCTTCTACCAGGACGCCGCCCAGCACCTGCCGGGTCTGCGGGGCCACCGCCTGCGCTACGACAGCCCCGCCCTGGCCAGCGGCCAGACCGCCCTCGCCCATGACGCGACCCGCGCCCTGTTCTGGGCGGCCTCCCGCGGCGACCGGCCGCAGAGCCGCGCCGCGACCTGGGTGAACCTGCGCAGCGTCAAGATCGAGGGCATGGCCACCGGCACCATCGACTTCACCGGCGCCCCGCTGTACGGCGACCGCGCCGGGCACAGCATCGTCCTCAAGGAGGTGCGCCGCACCCGAGAAGGCACCTCCGAAACCCATGTGCTGTGCAGGCGCAAGGCGGGGGACACCAAGCGCCTCACTCAGAAGGAGTGCCGGATCCGCTGAGCGCCGCCTCAGCCCTCCTCGGGGGCCAGTCGCAGCGCGATCGAGTTGATGCAGTACCGCTGGTCCGTGGGCGTCGGATACCCCTCGCCCGCGAACACGTGCCCGAGATGCGAGCCGCACCGCGCGCACCGCACCTCGGTCCGCACCATGCCGTGCGAACGGTCCTCGATCAGCTCCACCGCGTCGGTGTCCTTGGGGTCGAAGAAGGACGGCCAGCCGCAGTGCGACTCGAACTTCGTGTCCGAGGTGAACAGGTCCGCGCCGCAGGCGCGGCAGGAGTAGACGCCCCGGGTCTTGGTGTCGGTGTACTCACCGGTGAAGGCGGGCTCGGTGGCCGCCTGCCGCAGGACCGCGTACTCCCCCGGGGACAGCTCCGCGCGCCACTGCTCGTCCGGCTTCTCGACGTCGTACGGCATGAGCCTCCAGCCCCTCAGTTCGACAGACGGTCCAGGATGTGCGGGCCGAGGTCGGTGACATCGCCCGCTCCCATGGTGAGAACGAGATCCCCGGGCTTCGCCATTCCCGCGACGGCCGAGGGGACGTCCGCCTTGTCGTGCACCGGCGTGACGTCCGCACCCGCGGCCCGGGCCGCCTCGATGATCAGCTCGCTCGTGACGCCCGGGATCGGGTCCTCGCGGGCCGGGTAGATGTCCAGCACGATCGAGGCGTCCGCGAGGGCGAGGGACCGGCCCATCTCCTTGCCGAGCTCCTGCGTCCGCGAGAACAGGTGCGGCTGGAAGACGACCAGGATCCGGGCGTCACCGGCCGCCGCGCGCATGGCCTCCAGGTCGGCGGTCATCTCGGTGGGGTGGTGCGCGTAGGAGTCGATGACCTGTACACCCGCGGCCTCGCCCTTCAGCTGGAGCCGCCGCTTCACGCCCGTGTACGCGGCGATGGCCGGGGCCAGCTCGGCCGCCGCGACTCCGAGGGCCACGCCCGCCGCCAGCGCGGCGACCGCGTTGTGCGCGTAGTGCCGGCCGGGCACGGAGACCGTGAAGGTCAGCTCCTCACCCTCCAGCACCACGGTGACCTCGCTCTTCAGGCCCTGCGGCACGACCGACAGGATGCGCACGCCGGCGTCCTCGGACTCGCCGTACGTCACCACGCGCACGCCGCGCCCGGCCACCCTGCGCGTCAGCTCCCGCGCGCCCTCCTGGTCGGCGGCGATCACCAGCGTGCCGCCCTCGGTGATGCGGTCCACGAACGTCTCGAACGACTCGTAGATCTCGTCCATCGACGCGTAGTTGGCGTGGTGGTCGAGCTCGACGTTGAGGACGATCGCGACGTCGGGCGCGTACGTGTGGAAGCTGCGGTCCGACTCGTCCGCCTCGGCGACGAAGATCTCGCCCTCGCCGTGCAGCGCGTTGGAGCCGGGCGCGTCCAGGTCCCCGCCGATCGCGTACGAGGGCTTCAGGCCCAGCTCGCTCAGCGCCACGGCCAGCATCGACGTCGTGGTCGTCTTGCCGTGCGTACCGGCGACGGCGATCGGCCGCAGCCCGTCCATCAGGGCCGCGAGCGCGTCGGACCGGTGCACGACGGGGATGCCCAGCTCGGCCGCGCGGGCCAGCTCGGGGTTGTCCTGCCGGATCGCCGACGACACGACCACACAGCTGGCGTCCTCGGCGAGGTGCCCGGCGGCATGCCCGATGTGCACGGTCGCACCCAGCGCCCGCAGCGCCTCGGCCGTGGCCGACTCCTTGGCGTCGCTGCCCGCCACGACGGCCCCGCGCTGGGCGAGGATCTTCGCGATCCCCGACATTCCGGCCCCACCGATCCCGATGAAGTGCGGTCGGTCCATGGCGGTAGGAAGGCCGGCTGCCATGCATGTCTCCAAGTTCGGGTGACGAGGGTGGGCGCCCCCCACCCTATTTCAGGAGCGCGCAGGGCCGCGCCAGGCTCGGAGAGACCCCTACGCCTTGCTGTGCGAGAACAGCTTCAGCACCGGCACCCCCACCTTGTGCCGAGCCCGGGAGGCCCAGTCCCGATGGAAGAACTCCTCCACGTAGTGGGGATCGGTCAGCACGATGACCTCATCCGCCCCGACCTCCTCCACCAGGGACTTCAGCGCATCCAGCGGGTGATCCTCGATCAGCCGCCCCTCCGCCCCGCTGCCCGAGGCACGCAACGCGGCGAGTGACACCTCGAGCGCCCGCTGCCCCACACTCAGCGCCTCTTCCCCCTCCGGCGTCTCCCCCTCGCGGACGGCCTCGTCCAGCTCGCCGAGCGCCACGTCGTCGATGGCCCGCAGCAGGCGATCCGCCTGCTCGCCGCGCGGCTGCAGCAGCACCTGGAAGGAGACCTCCTCCTCGCCGTGCAAGGTGGTGACGAACTCCACGTCGGCGGACGTCAGCGCCTTCTCGATCATCAATACGCTTGTGAACACCAGGCGCCCCTTCTGCTCCCGGGGGCCCGTGGCCCCACTCCTCCGCGGGCCGTGCCGGGCCCTGCGGAAACCATCCTGCCCGTGTTCGCACGGGTACTGCCGGATCCAGTGTGCCCTTCGGAAACCAAACAGAACGGCATATTCCACCGATGAACGGACCGACGGTGACCTTCGGCCCCGCTTCCGGACGAACCGGCCGGCCGGACCGCCCGTCCGCCGACACCTTGTACCCCGCGTCCGGCGGTTCAGTACGTCAGGCACGCCCGTAGCGGGTGAACAGGAAACCGTCCTCCTCCAGCATCGACACCAGCCCGAAGCGGTGCGGGACCGTGACCGCCGGCCCCCCGGCGATGCGCTGCGCGTCGCCCGCCGTGAGCATCGGGGAGACGGTCAGGCACAGCTCGTCGAGCACGCCGGCGGCGACCATCTGCCCCAGCAGCCGCGGGCCGCCCTCGGTCAGCAACCGGGTGTGGCCGAGGTCGGCGAGGGCCCGGACGG
The DNA here is from genome assembly GCF_044764825.1 of Streptomyces sp. NPDC093598. Lineage (NCBI taxonomy): Bacteria > Bacillati > Actinomycetota > Actinomycetes > Kitasatosporales > Streptomycetaceae > Streptomyces > Streptomyces sp. NPDC093598. The sequence continues at coordinate 25,546 of NZ_JBIWIV010000013.1, forward strand.
CGCGGGCGGGGTCGACGCCGATGCCGTCCCCGGCGGTCACCACACGGGCGCCCGCCTTCTCGGCGGTGGCGACGCGGTCCGGGGCGGCCGCGGCGCCGGTGAGGATCAGGGTGGGCACCAGGGGCGAGGTGAACAGCGGCAGTGAGAAGTCCAGGTCGAGGCTCGCGGTGACCACCGCGATCGCGGGTGCGGGCCGCTGCCCGGCCGCCTCCCGCATCGCCGCGAAGTCCTCACGCGCGCGGGCCGGCCGGTAGCCCTCCTTCCGTACCGTTTCCGCGCCGACGACCACGACGTCCGCGAGCGCCCGCAGGGTGCCGAAGATCCGCATGTCGGTGGCGCTGGAGATGGGCTGCGAACGGCCGTCGTGCTGGGCGGCCCCGTCCAGCGTGGACACCATGTTGGCGCGCAGCCACGGCACCGGGCCCCCGGGTCCCGGCTCGGGGTAGGCGTACGCGGCGGCCAGTTCGTCCAGGCTCCACTCCCGTCCGGCGTCCCCACCGGATGCGCCACCCGGGGCCGGAGCTGCTGTTTCATCGGTCACAGGGAACAGACGTCGCATGTCGTGCAGTGTTCCACGCCCCGTAGCATGGTGAACCGTGTCTTCTTCCCCCGTCCCCTCCGGAACCGGCCCGATGACCGACCCGGCCCCGCTGTCCCTGTGCGCCCGTGAGCCGCATGTGCCCGCGGACCGGCTGGTCGCCGAGATGGTGCCGCCGCCGCGGTTCGACTCCGTCCGCTTCAGCACGTACATCCCCGACCCGAACCAGCCGAGCCAGACGGAGGCCGTCCGGGTCCTGGAGGGTTTCGCGGCGGGCCTCGACTCGGGGGCGGCCCCTGGCTCCGGCAGGCGGCGGCTGTTCGGTTTCGGCAAGGCGGCGAAGAAGGCCCCCGCCGGCCCGCGCGGTGTCTACCTCGACGGCGGCTACGGCGTCGGCAAGACCCACCTGCTGGCGTCCCTGTGGCACGCCACCCCGGCCGAGCCCGCGCTCAAGGCCTTCGGCACGTTCGTGGAGCTGACCAACCTGGTCGGCGCCCTCGGGTTCCAGCAGACGGTCCGGACGCTGTCCGGCCACCGCCTGCTGTGCATCGACGAGTTCGAGCTCGACGACCCGGGCGACACCGTCCTGGTCTCCACGCTCCTCGGCAGACTCGTCGACGCCGGCGTGGCGCTCGCCGCCACCTCCAACACGCTGCCCGGCAAGCTCGGCGAGGGCCGGTTCGCCGCGGCCGACTTCCTGCGCGAGATCCAGGGCCTGTCGGCCCACTTCCGCGCCCTGCGCATCGACGGCGAGGACTACCGCCACCGCGGCCTGCCCGAGGCTCCGCCGCCGTACTCGGACGAACAGGTGACCAAGGCGGCGCACGCCACCGAGGGCGCCTCACTCGACGCGTTCTCGCCCCTCCTGGAGCATCTCGCCCGGGTCCACCCCAGCCGGTACGGCGCTCTGACCGACGGGATCAAGGCCGTGTGCCTCACCGGGGTACAGCCGGTTCCCGACCAGTCGACGGCCCTCAGGCTCGTCGTCCTCGCGGACCGGCTCTACGACCGCGAGGTGCCCGTGCTGGCCTCGGGTCTGCCGTTCGACCAGCTGTTCAGCGACGAGATGCTGAACGGCGGCTACCGCAAGAAGTACTTCCGGGCCATCTCCCGGCTCACCGCCCTCGCCCGCGACGCGGGCAAGCTGGCGAACTCCCGGTAACGACAACCCCAATACCGCGCCGACCGGCCGATGGGAAGGGCTGGTTCAAGCCAGTCCACCCACGGTTTTCAGGCTCTCTTCAGCTTGAAACGTTAAGTTAACCCTGCAAACGACCTTGCAGGGTTAACGTGTTTCTTGACCAGCCATTGACCAAGTATTGGTCTGCGCTAGATGTGTCAATCACCTGAAGGGGGGCGCATGTTCCGAGGTACGACGGCACGGACCGTGGTTTCGATCCTCGCCGCCGTCCTGCTCGCCCTCCAGTTCTTCGCACCGACCGCGTCCTTCGCATCAGCGCATACGCACGGTCAAACCGAGGCCAACGCTCAGCCCGGAACGAAACCCTCCGGCAAGTCCTCGCGTCCCGGCCACAAGCCTTCCGGGAAGGCTCTGCGCGACGAGACGGCCACCTGCCGCGCCGGACACCACGGGGACCCGACCGGTCCCCTGCGCACCCGCGACCGGTTCCACACCGCCGACTCCGCGCCCTCGGCGCCCGAGCGGCCGCTGAGGCACATCCAGCCGACGGTGCCCGAACCGGTCATCCCCGGAGCCGCGCACCACCGCACGTCGAGATCCTCGACGTCGCACACCCCGGCAGCACTTCAGGTCTTTCGCTGCTGAGCGAGCAGAGCAGTTCCCCCCACCCACTGTCATGCCCGTCCGACGCGCCCCCACTGCGCGCCAGGAGGAGTCACCACACTCATGCAACCCCTCATCGACAACGCCCGCACCTTCGGACAGCGCCCTGAGGAGTTCGCCCACCTCGCCGAGGGCCAGTCCCCCGACGTCCTGTTCATCACCTGCTCCGACTCCAGGGTCGTACCGGCCCTGATCACGGGCGCCCGCCCCGGCGAGCTCTTCGAGCTGCGCACCGCGGGCAACGTCGTCCCGCCGCACTCCTTCGAGCACCCCACATCGGAGGCGGCCACGATCGAGTACGCCGTGGAGGTCCTCGGCGTCAAGGAGATCGTGGTCTGCGGCCACTCGCACTGCGGTGCCGTGGGCGCGGTGGTACGCGGCGACGACCTCGCCGCCGTACCGGCGGTGCGCGACTGGCTCGCGCGCGCCGCCGACCAGCCCGCCTGCTCGGACCCGGCCGACCCGACGGTCGCCGAAGCCGTGCAGAACCACGTCCTCACCCAGGTGCTGCGACTGCGGTCGTACCCGTGCGTCGAGCGCCGGCTGGCCGAGGGCCGGCTCGGCCTGCACGCCTGGTTCTACGAAGTGCACACCGGCATCGTGCGGGAACACCGCGCGGACACCGACACCTTCGAGAAGCTGTGAGGGGCACCATGACCAAGTTCCCTTACCTGAAGCAGGACTTCCTCGCCTCGATCGTCGTCTTCCTGGTCGCAGTCCCGCTGTGCGTCGGCGTGGCGGTCGCCTCCGGCGTTCCCGCGGAGCTGGGCCTCATCACCGGCATCGTGGGCGGGCTCGTCACCGGGCTGATGCGCGGCAGCAGCCTGCAGGTGTCCGGACCCGCCGCCGGTCTCACCGTGCTGGTCTTCGAGGCCGTCAGCCAGTTCGGAGTGGCGACGCTCGGCGTGATCGTGCTGCTCGCCGGCCTGCTCCAGCTCGCCATGGGCTTCCTGGGGATCGGCCGCTGGTTCCGGGCGATATCCGTCTCCGTCGTCGAGGGCATGCTCTGCGGCATCGGGCTGGTGATCATCGCCGGGCAGATCTACGCGGCGGCAGGCCTGAAGGCACCGGAGTCCGGACTCGGCAAGATCGCCGGGCTGCCCGGGATGTTCGCCGACACGCTCGGCAGCAGCGAGGCCATGATCTCCCTCGCCATCGGCGCGGGCACCATCGCCGTCATCGTGCTCTGGAAGAAGTTGCCGAAGGCCGTCCAGACCGTGCCCGGCGCCCTCGCAGCGGTCGTCCTGGCCACGGTCGCCACGCTCGCCTTCAGCCTGCCGGTCGCCACCGTCCAGGTGGAGGGCCTGCTGGGCGTCATCCAGCCGCCCGGGGCCGAGGCCTTCGGCGAACTGGCGAACCCGGCCATCTGGGGCACCATCATCGCCTTCGCGCTGATCGCCTCCGCGGAGAGTCTGTTCAGCGCGGCCGCCGTGGACCGGCTGCACGACGGTCCGCGCACCGAGTACAACAAGGAGATGATCGCCCAGGGCGCGGGCAACACCCTGTGCGGTCTGCTCGGCGCGCTGCCGATGACCGCCGTCATCGTGCGCAGCTCCGCCAACGTCAGCGCGGGCGCCAAGACCAAGGCCTCGCGGGTGCTGCACGGCGTGTGGCTGCTGCTGTTCGCCGCCGCGATGCCGTGGGCCCTGGCGCTGATCCCGATTCCCGCCCTCGCCGGCATCCTCGTGCACGCCGGCTGGAAGCTGATCCCGTTCGGCCAGATCAAGGCGCTGTGGCGGGCCCACAAGGGTGAGGCGCTCATCCTGGTCGTCACCGCCGTGTCGATCGTCGCGGTGAACATGTTCGAGGGCGTGCTCATCGGTCTGGCCCTGTCGGTCGTCAAGACCGCCTGGGAGGCCTCGCACGTCAAGATGGAGATCATCGACAAGGGCGCCGGCCCGATCCAGGCGTACCTGTCCGGCAACGCGACCTTCCTGCGCCTGCCGAAGATCCTCGACAGCCTGGAGAGCCTGCCGCAGGACCGGCCGGTCGAGCTGGACCTCTCGGGGCTGCACCACCTCGACCACGCCTGCCGCACGGCCCTGGAGAGCTGGGCCGAACGCCACAGCGCGACCGGCACCGAGCCGGTGAAGGTCACGGAACCCGTCGCGGAACCCGTCCGGGCCCCGGCGGAGAAGGTCACCGCCGCCTAGCCGTCCGGCCTGATCACCCGACCCTCTGGTCCGGGGCGCGCACCCAGCGTGCCCCGGACCACTCGTGTCCGCCCCTTTCCGCCCCGGCCGTCCGGGCATGGCCCCGCACCCTGTTCCGGGCATATCGTTACAGAAGTAGAAGAATTCGGACCTCTGGACGGGGAGGTCGGCATGGTCGAAGAGCTGGTCGGCGTGGTGGCCGCGGTCGGGGCGGGGGCGCTGGTGTACGTGGCTGCCGCGGCGCGGGTCGTCAAGCAGTACGAGCGCGGGGTCGTCTTCCGGCTCGGGCGGCTGCACGGGGATGTGCGACGGCCCGGCTTCAACCTCGTGGTTCCGGCGGTGGACCGGATGCGCAAGGTCAACCTCCAGATCGTGACCATGCCGATCCCCGCTCAGGAGGGCATCACCCGCGACAACGTGACCGTGCGGGTCGACGCGGTGGTGTACTTCAAGGTCGTGGACCCGGCGGCCGCGATCGTCAACGTCGAGGACTACCGCTTCGCCGTCTCGCAGATGGCGCAGACCTCGCTGCGCTCGATCATCGGCAAGAGCGAGCTGGACGACCTGCTGTCCAACCGGGAGAAGCTCAACCAGGGCCTGGAGCTGATGATCGACAGCCCGGCCGTGGAGTGGGGCGTGACCATCGACCGCGTGGAGATCAAGGACGTCTCCCTGCCGGACACCATGAAGCGTTCCATGGCCCGCCAGGCCGAGGCCGACCGCGAGCGGCGGGCCCGGCTGATCAACGCCGACGCCGAGTACCAGGCCTCCAAGAAGCTGGCCCAGGCCGCCCACCAGATGGCCGACACGCCCTCGGCGCTCCAGCTCCGGCTGCTCCAGACCGTCATGGCGGTGGCCGCGGAGAAGAACTCCACTCTCGTCCTGCCCATTCCGGTGGAACTCCTGCGGTTCCTGGAACGGGGCCAGCAGCCCCCCGCGCAAACCGCGGGACACGCCGAGGCGGCGGAACAGGCGGAGATCGCGGAGGGCGCCGTCGACCGCACGGAACAGGCCGAAGACGCCATGGAGCAACTGCGGCGCGCCGTAGAGCAGTGACCCGTGCTACGCGCGTGGTTCCCGCCACCGGCACCAGGTGATAGACACAGCGGGATCACAGTTCCTGTCCGCCAGCAGGAAGGTTTCCCCATGACCGCATCCGGTCGCTCCGCCACACGACGTCAGATGCTCGCCGGAACGGGCGCCCTGGGCATCGGGATCGCGTTCTCCGGTGCCCTTTCCGAACTCTTCGCCGGCACCGCCGCCGCACAGGGCCTCGGCCGTACCGGCTACGGCCCGCTCGTCCCCGACCCGAGGGGTCTCCTCGACCTGCCGGAGGGCTTCAGCTACCGGGTCCTCTCCCGCGAGGGAGACGAACTCCGCTCCGGTGAGGGCCCGGTTCCCTCCAACCACGACGGTATGGCGGCCTTCGCGGGCAGAGGCGGCCGGGTCCACCTGGTCCGCAACCACGAGAACCGTGCCGACGGCAGGGTCCCGGTCCCGGCCGTCGAGGGCCTCACCTACGACCCGGCCGGCAAGGGCGGCTGCACGGCGCTGACCCTGGACTCCCACAACCGGGTCCGGTCGGAACGCGTCGCGATCGCCGGCACGGCCGTGAACTGCGCGGGCGGCCCCACCCCTTGGGGCACCTGGCTGACCTGCGAGGAGACCGAGGACAAGGCCGGCACCAACGGCTACACCAAGGACCACGGCTTCATCTTCGAGGTGGACCCGGCCGACCCGCACCGCACCGGGGCCGTCCCGCTGACCGCGATGGGCCGCTTCGCGCACGAGGCGATCGCCGTCGACCCCCGGCGGGGCGTGGTCTACGAGACCGAGGACGCCTTCCAGAAGCCCTTCGGCCTCTTCTACCGCTTCCTGCCGGACCGGCCGCTGGGCGGCAGGGGTTCGCTGCGTGCGGGCGGCCGGCTCCAGGCCATGCGCGTGCCGGGCGTGCCGGATCTGTCCTCCATCCAGGACGTCGGCGCCGAGTTCGACGGCGTCGAGTGGGTGGACGTCCCGGACCCGCAGGCCGCGCAGACGCCGATCCGGTTCCAGGACTTCGGCCGCAAGGGCATCACGCACGCGCAGAAGCTGGAGGGGTGCTACTGGGGCGGCCGGTCGGTGTACTTCGTGTCGTCCTTCGCCCGCCGCTCGGACGGTTCGGCCGCCGACCACTTCGGGCAGGTCTGGCGCTACGACCCGGAGCGCCGCCGGCTCACCCTGGTGGTCGTCTTCGGCCCGGACACCGATGTGCAGTTGCCGGGCGAGTCCCCGGACAACATCTGCCTGGCGCCCAGCGGCGGCCTCATGGTCTGCGAGGACGGCAACGGCGCCCAGCACGTCTACGGTGTCACCCGACGAGGCGAGGTCTACGCGATGGCCCGCAACCGGCAGGCGATCACATCAGCCGCTGACGCGGCGGGCGGCACTCCGAAGGAGCCCGAGTGGGGTGAATTCGCCGGGGTGACCTTCTCCCCCGACGGCGACACGATGTACGTCAACTGCTACACGCCCGGCACCACGTTCGCGGTGACGGGCCCCTGGCGCCGCTAGCCGGCGCTCACCTTCCCGGACGGGGCGCCGGCATGGCCCGGCGTCCCAGGGGACCATCGAGGCACAGGACCGCAAGGGGGCCCGGTGAGACAGCAGGACAGCACCTCGCTGCGGGAGCGGCTGGCTCTCGCCACCGGTGAACCGGTCGACCTGACCCGGTACGACGCCGCCGCCACCCCCGCGGGCCCCGACGGCAAGGCGGCCGGCAAGGCCGCCACGGCCCGGATCGGCGAGCGCCTCGCCGTCCTCCAGGAACGGCTGTGGGCGGCCGGCACCGCGGGTGACCGGCGTCGCGTCCTGCTGGTGCTGCAGGGCATGGACACCAGCGGCAAGGGCGGCACGGTCAAGCACGTCATCGGTCTGCTCAACCCGTCCGGCTGCCGGATCACCGCGTTCAAGGCGCCCACCGCCGAGGAGCGCACGCACCCCTTCCTGTGGCGCGTGGAGCAGGCGCTGCCGGTCCGCGGTGAACTGGGGATCTTCGACCGCTCCCACTACGAGGACGTGCTGATCGCCCGCGTCCGGGAGCTCGCACCCGCCGCCGAGATCGCACGGCGCTACGAGCAGATCAACCGCTTCGAGAAGTCGCTCGCCGACGACGGCGTGACCCTGATCAAGTGCTTCCTGCACCTCTCCTACGAAGAGCAGCGCCGCCGGCTGCTCAAACGCCTCGACAACCCGGAGAAGCGCTGGAAGTTCGCCGCTTCCGACATCGACGACCGCGCCCTGTGGCCCGCGTTCCAGGAGGCCTACGAGACCGCCATGGAGCGCTGCGGCACCTCGTACGCACCCTGGTACCTGGTCCCGGCCGACCACAAGTGGTACCGCAACTGGGCGGTCAGCGCGCTGCTCCTGGAGCACTTCCAGGAGCTGGATCCGCGGTATCCGAAGGCGGACTTCGACGTGGCCGAGTGCCGGAAGCGGCTGCTGGAGCAGTCCTGATCCCTCCGGTCAGGCGGCCAGCAGGGCGTCGATCTGGCCGACGGCCTCCTTCAGGCCCTCCTCCATGCCCATGGTGACCATCTGCTCCATCTGCTCGCGGGAGTCGAACAGGGAGCGCATCTCCATGCGGGTGCCGCGGTCGTGCTCACTGAGCCGCACCGTCACGGACATGGTCGGCATGTCGTCCTTGGGCTTGCCGTCGTCGTCGGCGAAACCGTCGGTGAACTCCAGGGCCGTCGGCTCGCTGACCGAGGTGATCCGCCACCAGCCGCGGTGCCGGTCGCCCTCCGGGCCGGTCATGAAGTAGGTGACCTCTCCGCCGGGGGTGAGGTCGTGCTCCTCCACGGTCGCCGGGTAGGTCGGCGGACCCCACCAGCGCTCCAGCTGCCGGGGGTCGGCCCACAGCCGCCACACCCGTTCGACCGGGGCGGCGAAGTCGGCGATCAGGGTGAGGGTGAGGCGGTCGAGGTCCTTGTCGACACTGGTGACACTCATCGTCCGGTTCCTTCCGTCGTGTCGTTCTCTTCGGTTCCGGCGTCCTCGGCGAGCAGCCGGGCCATGCGGTCCACGCGCCCGCGCCACGCCGACTCGAGTTCGTCCAGGGCCTGGCGTGCGCGGCCCACCGCGTCGGGGTCGGTGCGCACGAGCTGCTCCCGTCCGCTGCGCTGCTTGGTGACCAGACCCGCCCGTTCCAGCACCGCGACGTGCTTCTGCACCGCGGCGAAGCTCATCGGGTAGGACTCGGCCAGCCGGGACACCGACAGCTCCCCGCGCACGCAGCGGCGCAGTATGTCCCGGCGCGTGGTGTCGGCCAGGGCGTGGAACAGCCGGTCCACCGTGTCGTCACTCAGCTCATCTACAACCATTTGGTTGTACGTTAGCCCTGCCCGCCGCTTCTGTAAAGGCGACCCGCCCGACACTGAAGCGGACGGACCGGGGTACTCGACGGCCCATGAGCGAGAAGCAGCAGGTCAGCAGCTCGTACTGGCTCGAGACGGCACCGGACGGCCGCCACCCGGCGCTCGCGGAGGATCTGGACGTCGACGTGGCGGTGATCGGCGCCGGGATCGCCGGGCTGTCCACGGCGTGGGAGCTGACGCGGGCCGGGCGGAGCGTGGCCGTGCTGGAGGCCGGCCGGGTCGCGGCCGGCGTCACCGGGCACACCACCGCCAAGGTCACCGCCCAGCACACGCTGGTCTACGACAAGCTGCGGCGCACCCGCGGCCCCGACGGCGCGCGGCTGTACGCGCGCTCGCAGTCCGAGGCGATCGAGCACGCGTCCCGGATCGCCCGCGAACTGGGCGTCGACTGCGAGTGGGAGACCAGGAGCGCCTACACCTACGCCGTCGACGCGAGCCGCGTGGAGGAACTGCGCGCCGAGGCACGGGCCGCGGCCGAGGCCGGGCTGCCCGCCTCGTTCGTCACCGAGACCGGGCTGCCCTTCCCGGTGGCGGGTGCGGTCGAGGTCACCGGGCAGGCCCAGTTCCACCCGCGCAAGTACCTGCTGGCCCTCGCCGCCGACCTGGTCGAACACGGCGGGCGGATCTACGAGGACACCACCGTCCTCGGCCTGGACGAGGGTGAGCCGTGCAGGCTGTCGACCGCGGCCGGGGCGACCGTCCGGGCCCGGGACGTCGTCGTCGCGACGCACTACCCGATCTTCGACCGGGCCCTGCTCTTCGCCCGCCTCTCCACCCGCCGCGAACTGGTCGTCGCCGGGACGATCCCCGCGGACCAGGACCCGGACGGCATGTTCATCACGCCCGACGAGGACACCCGCTCGGTGCGCACCGCGCCCTACGAGGGCGACCGGCGGCTGCTCATCGTCACCGGTGAGCACTTCACGCCGGGCACGAGCGACCCACGGGCCCGTTTCGAACGCCTCACCGCTTGGGCCACCGGCCACTTCCCGGACCTGGAGGTCACCCACCGGTGGGCCACCCAGGACACCGAACCCACGGACACCGTTCCGATGGTCGGCCTGCTGCACCATGGCGCCCGGCACGCCTATGTGGCCACCGGCTTCGGCGGCTGGGGCATGACCGGCGGCATCATGGCGGGCCGGCTGCTGAGCGCGCAGATCACGGGCGAGGAGTGCGAGTGGAGCGCGCTGTACGATCCGCGCCGGCTGAAGGCCGCGGTGCGTGAGGCGCCGACGTTTCTCAAGACGCAGGCCAAGGTCGCCGGGCACTTCGTGGGCGACCGGCTGCGGCCATCGCCGCCGGTGGAGTCCCTGCCGCCCGGCGAGGGCGCCGTGGTCCGCGCCGACGGCCACCGCGTCGCGGTGTACCGGGACGAGGACGGCGGGCTGCACGCCGTCTCCGCCCGCTGCACCCATCTGGGCTGCCTGGTCGACTTCAACGCCGCCGAACGCGCCTGGGAGTGCCCCTGCCACGGCTCCCGTTTCGACACGGACGGCAAGGTGATCCAGGGCCCGGCGACCAAGCCGCTGGAGCAGCGCGACCTCTGACGAGCGCCCCGGGCCTACGCTGGACGTATGAGCGAGGACGACTACTGTCTGATCGACGCGACCAGGCCGCCCCGGGCCGACGGGCCGCCGTACGCGGAGTGCGTGCTGTGCCGGGAGCCGACGGAGTACCCCGAGTCGTACAAGGGCATCACGCTCTGCCCCGCCTGCGAGTGGCAGGAGGCGCAGCGCACCGCCTGCTCAGGGTGATCTGCGCGAGGCCATCGCACCGGCCAGGGCAAGCGCCGCGGCAGCGATCAGGGCCGCCGCGGCCAGGGGCAGCAGCGGCAGCGGGACGGTGCCCTTCTGCGAGCCGGTGACCAGGCCCTGCACGGCCGCCTGCGCCGGTGAGCCGGAGGCCACCAGGGACAGCAGCGCCGCGAGCAAGAGGGCCAGGACGGCACGGCCCGGGGAGCGCAGCAGGGGCCGGCTGGTGAGCGCGCCGACGGCCGTGCCGAGCAGGGCGCAGGCCAGGGCGGCGAGCAGCCCGGCCCCGCAGGCGGGGGCGAGCGGCACGCGGGTGCGGTGGTCGGAGGCGACCGGGTCGCTGAGGAGCGTCACGGCGAGGGTCGCCAGCGTGCCGAGCACCGCCGTGCCGGCCAGCGCCACCAGCAGACAGGCCGTATGAGCCCGCGCGGGTCCGGCGGCCGCCGCCACACAGCCGCGTGCGGCGTCCGGTTCGCCCGTGACGCAGATCCGCGCCAGCCAGGCGGCGACGGGCAGCAGGGCGGCGGCCGTGTAGCCGAGCGAGTCGAGCACCGGCTGCCCGGCCTGGATGCTGATCCCGAGGAAGGCCGCGTACAGCAGGAACGGCGGCAGCCAGCGCTGCGAACGCAGCAGCAGGGCGGCGTGGTAGCGCATCAGGGCGGTCATCCCTGCCTCCCCGGAGCCGTCGCCTGCGGGGACACGCTCGCCACGTGCCAGGGCGGGCGGGCCGTCAGCAGGCTGCGGAGCAGGATGTCGGAGTGCGGGGCCGGGACGGTGAGGCGGTAGCCGCCCGGGGCGGTCTCGTCGGCGGAGGTGACGATCCGCCGTACGTCGTCGGGGAGCCGTCCGTCGGGCGGGCCCTGTACGTCGACGGTGACCTGCGGGCCGGACAGGCCCGGCTCCGGCGACGCGCCCTCGACGAGGCCTGCGTCGCGCACGGCGTACGTCGCGTCGGGCAGGCCCGCGAGGCGGCGCGGGTCGTGGTCGACGAAGACCACGGATCCGCCGGCCGCCGTGCGTTCGGCGACCGCGCGCTCCAACTCGGCGCGGGCCTCGGTGTCCAGGCCGGTCCACGCCTCGTCCAGCACCAGCAGCTCGGGCTCCCCCAGCAGGGCTTGGGCGACCGCGACCTTCTGGCTGCTGCCCTTCGACAGCCGGGCCATGGGCGTCTGGGCGCACGCGGCGGCGCCGAGGCGCTCCAGCCACTCCCGGGCGGCCCGGGCGGCCGTCGCCCGGGTCAGACCGTGCACGGTGCCCAGATGGGTGAGGTATCCGGCGGCGGTGAAGGGCAGGGCCGGCGGGAACCGCTCGGGGACGTACGCCGTGCGCGGCCGGCCGGTGACACGGCCCTCGCTCGGCGCGTCGATGCCGGCGAGCAGCCGCAGCAGCGTGGACTTGCCGCTGCCGTTGGTGCCCTCGATGCGGACGAGCCGGCCCGGGGCCACCACCAGGTCGACACCGCGCAGCACCCAGGGGCCGCGCAGACCGTAGCGGCGGCCCGCGTTCCGGAGGCACAGGTCGGGTCGCATCCGGCCATCCTGCACGATTTTCCGGCTGGCACACTGGGATTCGTGAGCGAAGACCCGACGCCCGTGAGTGACAGTCCCTTCCGGTCCGAGCCCTCGGCGCGCGACGAGGCACCGCAGTTCGTGCTGCCCCTGGTCGTGCGGATCGAGCGGGCGGATCCGCCGGCGCGCACGGACGCGCTGGAGACGGCCGCGCGGGCCGTGCTGACGATCCTGGCCGACGAGCGGTCGGCCGGCGAGGGCGAGTGGGCCGAGGCGATGCGCGACTGGCAGGACGCCCGGATCCGCAAGGTGGTGCGGCGGGCGCGCGGCGCGGAGTGGCGGCGGGCCGGGGCGCTGCCCGGCATCACGGTCACCGGCAAAGCGGCCGAGGTGCGGGTCTTCCCGCCCGTCCCGCTGGACGGCTGGCCCAAGGACCTGGCCAGGCTCCAGGTGTCCGGCACCGACCTGGACGACCCGGAGCCTCCGGTGGACGCCGACCCGGCCGCGCCCGTGCTGTGGCTGAACCCGGGCCTCGGCATGTCGGCAGGCAAGGCGATGGCGCAGGCGGGCCACGCCGCCCAACTGGCCTGGTGGGAGCTGTCCGACGAGGAGCGGACCGCCTGGCGGGACGCGGGCTTCCCGCTCGCCGTCCGGACGGCCGATGCGGCCCGCTGGCCCGGACTGACCGGCAGCGGGTTGCCGTTGGTGCGTGACGCGGGGTTCACGGAGATCGCGCCCGGCTCGTGCACGGTGGTCGCGGATCACCCGTCGCTGCGCCGGGAGCCGCTCGGCAGGGGCGGCCCGGCGGCCACCCGTTCGGCGTAACCGCGGGCGCGTCGGCAGCGGGCGAGTGCTCCAGTGGGGTTACCAGTCGACCCGATCCAGGAGGCAGCCATGAGCAGTGCCGCGCCCCCTCCCCCCGCCCCGCCCGCCTCCGACGACCGTACGCCCGGCGGTTTCGGCCCGGGCGGCTCCGGTGACCCGTGGGCGGCGGGGGGTCTCGCCCTCGGCGGCATCCTGATGGTCGTCTACGGCCTCTTCGCGGTGCTCCAGGGCATCGCGGCCATCGCCGGCGACGAGGTGTACACGAGCTTCGGCCAGTACTCCTTCGCGTTCGACCTGACCGCGTGGGGCTGGATCCATCTGATCGTCGGTGTGCTCGTGGTGGCGGCCGGGTGCGGCCTGTTCACCGGGGCCGCCTGGGCGCGGGTCGTGAGCGCGGTCGTGGTCGGCCTGGCGCTGATCGCGAACTTCCTCTGGCTGCCGTACCAGCCGTTCTGGTCGATCATCATGATCGTGACGGGACTGTTCGTCCTCTGGTCGGTGTTCAACTACCGCTCGTCCCGCCCGGTGTAGAGCCGCGCCCGGTCAGGACGGCGGCGGACGCCGGTCGCGCTCGGCGACCACGCTGTGCAGCCGGCGGGTCAGCGCGGTGGCCGCCGCCGTGAGGAAGACGAACGTGTACACGACCTGAGCGACGGTCACCAGCCGGGCCTCCTGCCCGCGCGGGGTGATGTCGCCGTAGCCGACGGTTGCGAGCGTGACGACGGTGAAGTACAGCGCGTCGACCCGGGTGTGCAGGCCGGTGAACTGGCCAGGCCGCTGGGCGAGCGCGTAGTAGCCGGACGAGAAGACCAGCACGGCCAGGCACATCAGCATCGAGATCATGATGCCCGAGCGGGCCTTGGGCCTCTCCAGCACGACGTCGCGCACCTGGCGCAGCAGCAGCGCGGCGACGAGTGCCAGGCAGATCACGAACAGCGGCCAACCGAGCCAGGGCCGGTCGGCGCCGAGCCCCTCCAGCGGCAGCAGGAAGTAGGCCGTGCCGACCGCCACGAGCAGGACTCCGGCTCCGATCAGCAACCGGCGGGCACCGGCCGCCTCCGACTCCGGTTCCCGTGTCCGCTCGGGGTGGCGGGGCTGCTCGCTGCCTTCGGGCATAGGTCCGGTCTACGACGTATCAGGGCGGGACGCGAGCCTTGCGCCTCCGTCGGTGGGGGCAGTGACCCGCGAACCTCAAATGTTGCTCTGAAGGAGGGCCGGGCGGGGTTCGGGGCCGGACGGCTGGGCCATACCCCCCTCACGTTCGAGGAACGGGCCGGGTGGAGGAGGGGACGATGGAGCGACTGGGGACGGGCATCGGGTGGCGGCCGGAGATCGCGGACGCCGTGGAGCGGATGCCGGGGATCGACTGGGTCGAGGCGGTGGCCGAGAACGTCTGCCCCGGGCATCTGCCCGACTCGCTGCGGCGGCTGCGCGAGCGCGGTGTCACCGTGGTGCCGCACGGCGTCTCGCTCGGCCTCGGGGGCGCGGACCGGCCCGACGCGGACCGGCTGACCGCACTGGCCGAGCGCGCCGAGGCGCTGGGCTCCCCGCTGGTCACCGAGCACATCGCGTTCGTACGGGCGGGCGGGTCGCTGACGGCGTCCCCGCGTCTGGAGGCGGGCCACCTCCTGCCCGTCCCCCGCACCCGGGACGCCCTGGACGTCCTGTGCGAGAACGTGCGCATCGCGCAGGACTCACTGCCGGTGCCGCTGGCCGTCGAGAACATCGCCGCGCTGATCTGCTGGCCGGGCGAGGAGATGACGGAGGGCCAGTTCCTCTACGACCTCGCCGACCGCACGGGCGTCCGCCTGCTCATCGACGTGGCCAACCTGCACACCAACCACGTCAACCGCGGCGAGGACCCGTCCAAGGCCCTCGCCGAGCTGCCCCTGGAGGCCCTCGCCTACGTCCATGTCGCCGGCGGCTTCGAACGCGACGGCGTCTGGCACGACAGCCACGCCCATCCGGTCCCCCGGCCGGTCCTCGACATCCTCACGGACCTCGCCTCCCGTGTCTGCCCGCCGGGTGTCCTGCTGGAACGGGACGAGAACTTCCCGGAACCGGCGGAGCTGGAAACCGAGTTGACCGCGATCCGCCGGGCGCTGGAGTCAGGGGCTGTCGCGCGCGTGAAGACGCAGCTCCGCGAACGGCGTGACGAGGCACCGGCGCCGGTCGGTGCCGGAGGGCAGGGCGATGAGACCGGGGCGGCCGGGGCGACACGGGGCGCCTTCGGCCTGCCCCACCCGGAGGGCGCCGACGGTGCCCGGCAGCGGCTCGGGCTGGCGCAGGCCGCGCTGCTGTCGGCGCTGGTCGCGGGGACGCCCGTGCCCGAGGGGTTCGACCGGGTGCGGGTCGGCGTACAGGCGCGGGCGCTCGCCGCGAAGCGGGCGGACGTCGTGGCGAAGGTCGCGCCCGAGCTGCCGGTGATCCTCGGGGACGAGTACCGCACGGCGTTCCTCGGCTACGCCCAGACCCACCCGATGACCGCCGGCTACCGGCGCGACGCCCTCACCTTCGCCGAACACCTGCTGTCCGCCGGGCACCCCGGGGACGCGCGGGCGCGGCGGGAGCTCCGGGAGTGGTGGCAGGAACGGTCGGGACCGGCACCGCGCTCCCGGCGGCCTGCCCACCGGCTCGCCCGCGCCACGCGCAGGGTGCTGTTGCGGCGTTGACGCGTGAGGGGCCCGGCCCGGGCCCCTCACTCCTCTCTCTCACCCCGGCTCGGGAGGCGACCCCCCGGACAGCGAACCGGCCCTGTCCGGCACGGCGTCACCCGCCGGTGCCTCCCCGCGCCCGTAGTGGTGCGTGGTGACCATGTAGAGCAGGCCCACCCCCAGCACCACCGCTCCGCACAGCAGGACGATCCAGTTCTCCCACCACGGCTTCTCGGGAGTGCGGGCCCAGCAGATGTTGACGATGGCGAAGATGCCGTACGCCAGCGCACCGATGTTCACCGCGAGGCCCCAGCGGCCCAGGGTGAACTCCCCCGCCGGGCTCCAGCCCTTGAGCCGGGCGCGCAGCGCGGCCAGGACCACCATCTGGAACGAGGCGTAGATGCCGAGGATCGCGAACGAGACGATGTTGGTGAGGGCGTCCTCGGAGAGCAGCGAGGCGAAGGCGATGAGCAGCGGCACGGCGGCCGACACCAGCAGCGCGTAGCCCGGCACCGCACGGGCGTGGGCGAACCGCCGCAGCAGCCGGTGCCCGGCGATCATCTCGTCACGGGCGTAGGAGTAGATGAGCCGCCCTGCCGCGGCCTGGAGACTGATCGTGCAGGACAGGAAGGAGATCAGCACCACGGCCATCACCATCCGGGCCCCGGTCTCGCCCATGGCGTCGTAGAGCACGTCCACGACCGGGTCGGCCTGTTCGCCCGAGATGACCGCGTTGTAGTCCGTGACCGACAGCAGCAGCGACATACACGTGAACGTGGCCGCCGCGCCGCCGATGTAGATGGTGCGGCGCATCGCCTTGGGGATGACGCGGCCGGGGTGCTCGACCTCCTCGGCGGTGTCGCCGCACGCCTCGAAGCCGTAGTACTGGTAGAAGCCGATGATGGCCGCGCCGAGGAACACCGGGAGGTAGGAGCCGTTCCCCTCGGTGCCGTAGGTGTCGAAGATGACGCCGAGGCCGTGGTGGCGGTGGGTGGACAGCAGGTAGATGCCGACGACGAGGGCCCCGATGAGCTCCCCCGCGAAACCGATCACGGCCGCCGCCGACAGCGCCTTGGTCCCCATGTAGTTGATGAGGACGGCGACCACGATGAGGACGGCGGTGCACAGCACGGTGGTGTACACGGTGGGGTCGAAGCCGAAGAGGATGGCGATGTAGGGGCCGGCGCCGTAGGCGACCGAGGTGATGGTCACCAGCAGCGCCCACATGTAGACCCAGCCGGTCATCCACGCCCAGCGCTTGCCCCACAGCCGCCGCGCCCACGGGTAGACACCGCCGGCGATGGGGTACTGCGCGACGACCTCGCCGAAGATCAGAGCGACGAGGAACTGGCCGCAGCCGGCGAGCACGAACGCCCAGATCATGGGCGGCCCGCCGTCGGCGAGGGCGGTGCCGAAGAGGGTGTAGGTGCTGACCACCGGGGAGAGATAGGTGAAGCCGAGGGCGAAGTTGGCCCAGGGGCCCATGTCCTTGCGGAACTCGGAGCCCGGCTCCCCTCCGGGGGTGGCGGAGGCCGCCGCCGGGGGCTGCGCATCCGTCACCGCTGCGCCCTCCGTTCCGCGGTGATCAGGTCGGCGGCCCGTTCGGCGGCGAGCAGTACGGTCACCATCGGGTTGATCGTGGGCATCGTCGGGAACACCGACGCGTCGACGATCCGCACGCCGTCGAAGCCGCGCAGTCTCAGTTCGGGGTCGCAGACGGCAGCCGGGTCGTCCGCAGCGCCCATGCGGCAGGTGCCCGCCGGGTGGTAGACGGTGTGGGCCACGCGGCGGCCGTACTCCGACAGGTCGGCGTCGGAGACGACGTCCGGGCCGGGCGCGACCTCGCGGACGAGCCAGTCGCGCAGCGGGTCGGTCGCGGCGACCCGGCGCGCCACCTTCAGACCGTCCACGAGGGTGCGCTCGTCGTGGCCCTCGGGGTCGGTGAAGTACCGGAAGTCCAGGGCGGGATGCTCGGCGGGGTTGTTGCTGCGCAGCCACATGCGGCCGGTGGAACGGGCCCGCGGCACGTTCGGCGTCATGCACACCCCGTACCGCGGGACGGGGTAGCCCAGGCGTTCGGTGTTGACGGTGAACGGCACCTGGTAGAAGTGGAACATCAGGTCGGGGCGCGGCTGGCCGGTGTCGCGGCGCAGGAACAGGCCGGCGTCGGAGTCCATCGCGGAGTTGGGCGGCAGCGGCCCCGCGGTCTCCCAGACGATCACGGACTCGGGGTGGTCCAGCAGGTTCTCCCCGACGCCGGGCAGGTCGGCCCGTACGGCGATGCCCAGGGCGCGCAGGTCGTCGGCCGGGCCGATACCGGAGAGCATCAGCAGGCGCGGGGTGTCGATGGCGCCGGCGCACAGCAGGAGTTCGCGCTCGGCACGCACGGTGGCGGGTTCGCCGTCGGCGCCCCGGACCGCGACCCGGGTCAGCCGGCCCGACTCGTCGGGGATCAGCCGGTGCGCCCAGGTCTCTAGTTTCAGCGTGAGGTTGGGCCGGTCCAGCACCGGGTGGAGGTAGGCGACGGACGCGGAGGAGCGCAGGTTGCCCTCCGGCTGGTAGGCCAGCGAGAAGAAGCCGGTGCCGTCGGCGAAGGGTTCGGCGTTGAAGTCGTCGACGACGGGGACACCGAGGGCACGGGAGGCCGCGGTGACGAAGTCCTTGGCGATGGGATTTCGGTCGGCCTCGGCCACCGGGACGATCCGCGTGAGCAGCCGGTCGCGGTAGGGCAGGATCGTCGCCGGGTCCCAGCCGGAGCAGCCGTGGCTCACCCAGTCGTCGAGGTCCTGCGGCAGCGGCAGGAAGCTGATCAGAGTGTTGTGCGAGGAGCAGCCGCCGAGCACGCGGGCCCGTGAGTGCAGGATGTGCG
The DNA here is from genome assembly GCF_044764825.1 of Streptomyces sp. NPDC093598. Lineage (NCBI taxonomy): Bacteria > Bacillati > Actinomycetota > Actinomycetes > Kitasatosporales > Streptomycetaceae > Streptomyces > Streptomyces sp. NPDC093598. The sequence goes on from NZ_JBIWIV010000013.1 coordinate 44,066, forward strand.
AGTTGCCGCGCGGCTGCTCGACGGTGGTGTAGCCGTAGTCGAACTCCGAGCCGAGCAGGTTGATCCAGTTGCGCAGGCGCAGGATGCGCTCGTCGCCGACATCGCTGGGGCCGCCCTCGATGACGCACACGCGGCAGTCGGGATCCTCGCTCAGCCGGGCGGCGAGCACGCATCCGGCGGTGCCGCCGCCGACGATGACGTAGTCGTGGGCGGACTCGGCGCCGTGCGCGGGAGTGGTGGCCATGCCGTGCCTTTCGTGGTGGTGCGGTGCGGCGTGCGGGTCAGCCCTTGAACCAGCCGGAGGGAGCGGGGGCGAGGTTCTGGTAGATGTGCTTGGCCTCCTGGTACTCGCGCAGCCCCGTGGGGCCGAGTTCGCGTCCGACGCCGGAGCGGCCGAAACCGCCCCACTCGGCCTGCGGTACGTAGGGGTGGAAGTCGTTGATCCACACGGTGCCGTGCCGCAGCCGCTGGGCGACGCGCTGGGCGCGGCTGGCGTCGGAGGTCCACACGCCGCCGGCGAGGCCGTAGCGGGTGTCGTTGGCCAGTTCCACCGCCTCCTCCTCGCTGCGGAAGCGCTCGACGGTGACGACCGGGCCGAAGACCTCCTCCTGGACGATGCGCATGGACCGGTCGCAGTCGGCGAAGATCGTCGGCAGCAGGAAGAAGCCGCGGCTGAGGGTGGGGTCGTCGGGGCGGGTGCCGCCGGTGACGAGCCGGGCGCCCTCCTCCTTGGCGACGGCGATGTAGCCCTCGACCTTCTCGCGGTGCTCGGCGGAGCTGAGCGGGCCGCTCTCGGTGCCCTCCTCCAGGCCGTTGCCGAGCCTGATCCTCCGGGCGCGCCCGGCATAGGCCTCGACGAACCGGTCGTGCAGGGAGTCCTCCACGAGCAGACGCGAACCGGCCGAGCAGACCTGCCCGGAATGCAGGAAGGCGGCGTCGAGGGCGTAGTCGACCGCGGCGTCGAAGTCGGCGTCCGCGAACACGATGTTGGGGTTCTTGCCGCCCAGTTCCAGGGCGATGTTCCGCGGCCCCTCGGCGGCGCCGGCCATGATGGCCCGTCCGGTGGTGAGGCCGCCGGTGAAGGAGATCAGGTCGACGTCGGGGTGGCCGGTCAGGGCCGCGCCGACGGTCGCTCCGGCGCCGAGCACCAGGTTGGCGACGCCGGGCGGGGCGCCGGCCTCCTCGAGGAGCCGGATCATGGTGATGGTGGTGAGCGGGGTGGTCTCGCTGGGCTTGAGGACGAAGGTGTTGCCGGCGGCGAGCGCCGGGGCGACCTTCCAGGAGGCCTGCAGCAGCGGGTAGTTCCAGGGGGCGATGAGCGCGCACACGCCGACGGGCTGGTAGACGACGCGGCTGAGGACGTCCGGGCCGACGTCGACGACCCGGCCGCCGTCCTTGCCCGCGAGTTCGGCGAAGTAGCGGAAGGCGTTCGCCACGTCCTCCACGTCGATCCGGGCCTCGGCCAGCGTCTTGCCGGTGTCGAGCGTCTCGGTGCGGGCGATGTCCTCCCGGTCGCGCAGCAGCAGGTCGTGGACGCGCAGCAGGAGGTCGGCCCGGTGGCGGGAGGGGGCGTTCGCCCAGTCCTCCTCGGCGAAGGCGCGCCGGGCGGCGCGCACGGCACGGTCGACGTCGGTGGCGTCGGCCTCGTCGACGGTGGTGACGACCGAGGCGTCGTAGGGGTTGATCACCTCGCGCCGGCCACCGGCCGCCGCATGCGTCCACTCGCCGTCGATGTACAGCTCACCCACCGCGGGGCCTCCTTGGCATCCGGCCGGAGCCCGATCGGCTCGACGGTCAGCAACATGGCCCATCGGGCAGGCGGCGGCCACGGGGCACACCGCCGCGACGGCGTCCGGACGGCCCAGAGGACCCGGCTGGGCTAGTCGCCCGCCCACACCCCGCCACCGGAGAGGAAACGGAACGTCACATACCGACAACACTCCGTCCGGATCGTGAACGAGGCATGGTGTTCTCGGGACCGTGTCACATACAAACAACATATGCTTTGGGTTCTTTTCCTGCTGGCGGCCTGGGCCGTGGCCGGCACTGCGTGCACACGTCTGTGCCTGGCCGCCGTTCGCGCCGCGGCCGTCGACGCCGACACCGGCCGGAGTCGTGAACTCACGCTCTACGAGGCCGCGTTCCTCTCCGGCGGCCCGCGGCGGGTCGCCGACGTGACCCTGGTCGCCATGGCCCGCCAGCGCCGTCTGCTCCTGGCCCGCACCGGCTGGGCGACGGTCGTCGACCCGCGCGGGCGGGACGAGATGGAGCGGTCGGTGATCGGCGCCATCGGCCCCGAGGGGCAGTCCCGTATCGCGCCGGTGCGGGCCACGGCCGCGACGGCGGACGCGGTGCGCGGGATCGCCGAGGGGCTGGTGCGTGCGGGGCTCGCGGTGCCGGACAGTGCCCGTACGACGGTCGCGACGGCCGTCCGGCAGGTGCGCGGGGCGGCCGTCGCCGTCCTCGGGCTGGGCGTGGCCGCGCTGCTGACGCCCGTTCCGCCGGACATGCCGCGGCACTTGGTCGCCCTGTGGTTCGCGCTGCCGCTCGCCCTGGCCCTGAGCTGCCTGGCCGTCGCGCGGGTCGAGATCCACCCGTACTCGCGGTGGGCCTCCCCGGCCGGTCAGCGGCTGCTCGGCGCACTGACCAGGACCGCGGACGGCGCCGCCGACGACCGTACGTACCTCACCTCGGTGGCCGTGCGCGGCGTCCGCGCCGTCGGCGAACCGGATCTGCGCGCCGCGTTCGCGCACCGCGAGTCGCACGACTGACCGACCCGGGGGCGCACAGGAGGCATTGGGCCCGACACCGGCGGTCGGTGCTTGCCTTCCCTCCTCGCCGACCGAAACATCCCCTTCGTCGCCACCGTGCATCGAAGGGATACGCGATGAGAGCCGCCCTCCTCTACTCGGCCGCCGGGTCCTTGCTGCTGAGCACCCTCACCGCGGGCCCGGACACCGAGGACCGGACGGGGGCGGCCGAGATGCGCGGCACCGCCGTGGCCGCCGCGCGCGCGAAGGCGGCCGGGGTCGACTTCGGCCCGTGCCCCGACGCACAGGACCTGCCGGGCAGCATGCAGTGCGGCACGGTGAGCGTCCCGCTGGACTACGCCGACCCGGACGGCAAGCGGATCGAACTCTCCGTCAGCAGGACCCGGGCCACCCGGAAGGACCCGCACCACAGCAAGCACACGGTCCGCCGGCAGGGCGCCCTGGTCTACAACCCGGGCGGGCCCGGCGCCACCGGCCTGTACTTCCCGCTCACCGCCCTGCTCCCCGAGTGGAAGCGGATCGCGGCCGCCTACGACCTCGTCGGCTACGCCCCGCGCGGCGTCGGCCGTTCGGCGCCGCTGTCGTGCCAGGACCCGAAGCAGTTCTTCGAGGGGCCCTCGCTGTCGCCGACGCATCCCTCGGAGGCGTACAAACAAAAGCGCATCGCGCAGGCGAAGGCGTACGCGCGCGGCTGCGCCGAGCGGTCGGGCGGCGCGCTGCGGCACTACCACTCGCTGAACAACGCCCGCGACCTCGACGTGCTGCGCGCCGCGCTCGGCGAGGAACGGCTGACCTTCATCGGCTCCTCGTACGGCACGTACTTCGGTGCCCTGTACGCGACGCTGTTCCCGACGCACGTACGGCGGATGGTGTTCGACTCGGTGGTCCACCCCGACCCCGGGCGGATCTGGTACCGCAACAACCTCGCCCAGTCGGCGGCGTTCGAGCGCCGCTGGGCGGACTTCCGCGCGTGGATCGCCCGGCACGACCACGTGTACGGGCTGGGCAGGACGGCGCGGGAGGTGCTGCGCAGCTACCAGCGGGCGAGCGCGAAGCTGGCCGCCGAGCCGGCGGGCGGGAAGGTCGGGCCGGGACAGTTGCAGGAGGCGTTCCTCCAGGCCGGGTACTACGACGACCAGTGGCCGCACCGCGCGCACGCGCTGTCGGCGTATCTCGAGGGCGATCCCGAGCCGCTGGTCGAGCAGGCGGAGCAGCACCCGGAAGCGGCGGCCGAGGCGGAGAACTCACGCGCGGTCTACCTGGCCGTCGAGTGCAACGACGCCCCCTGGCCCACGGACTGGCGGGTGTGGGACCGGGACAACACCCGGCTCGCGCGGGTGGCGCCCTTCGAGACCTGGGACAACGTGTGGACGAACCTGCCGTGCGCCTACTGGAAGGCGCCCCGGCAGCGGCCGCTCGACGTCGGCACCGGGCCGGGCGAGCTGCCGCCGACGCTGATCCTGGCCGCCGAGCGGGACGCCGCCACGCCGTACGACGGCGCCCTCGAACTGCGCGACCGCCTCGCGGGCTCGGTCCTGGTGACGGAACGGGACGCCGGCGCCCACGGCCTGGCGGGCGGGGCGAACGCCTGCGTCAACGGCCACATGGAGGCGTATCTGCTGGAGGGCCTGCTGCCGGGACGGCGCGCGGAGTGCGCCGCGCACGCCGAGCCGAAGCCGGCGGCCCCGGACAGGGCCGGGGCCGCCGGGGCCGGCGAGCGCATCCGCTGATCAGGCCAGACCGGCGACCAGTTCGGCGATGTCCTTGCGGCGGCCCGTGTAGAACGGCACCTCCTCGCGGACGTGCCGGCGGGCCTCCGAGGCACGCAGGTGACGCATGAGGTCGACGATGCGGTACAGCTCGTCGGCCTCGAAGGCGAGGATCCACTCGTAGTCGCCGAGGGAGAACGAGGCGACGGTGTTGGCGCGCACGTCCGGGTAGCCGCGGGCCATCTTGCCGTGGTCGGCGAGCATGCGGCGGCGGTCCTCGTCGGGCAGCAGGTACCAGTCGTAGGAGCGCACGAAGGGGTAGACGCTCACATAGTCGCGGGGCGTCTCGTCGGCGAGGAAGGCCGGGATGTGCGAGCGGTTGAACTCGGCGGGGCGGTGCAGCGCCATGTTCGACCAGACGGGCTCCAGGGCGCGGCCCAGCTTCGTCCGGCGGAAGAGGTTGTACGCCTCCTGCAACGCGTCGCTGGTCTCCGCGTGCCACCAGATCATGAGGTCGGCGTCGGCGCGCAGGCCCGAGACGTCGTAGGTGCCGCGGATCGTCACGTCCTTGGCGGCGAGCTGGTCGAACAGCTCCTGGACCTCGTCGGCGTACCCGGCGCGGTCCTCGGGCAGGACGTCCTTCAGCTTGAAGACGGACCAGAGCGTGTAGCGGATGACCTCGTTGAGGTCCTTGGCCAGCTTGCCCTTGTTCGGGATCCTGCCGGACTCGGGGGTAGGGGCGTCGTTGCTCATGGCCTCATTCTCCCGCTCCGCCGTGCAGACTCTGCACCGGGTGGGCGGTGAGCTCCTGCACACCCCGCAGGTCACCGTGGATCTGGTCGACGGCGGCGTAGGCGCCGGCGATGCACGCCGGGATGCCGACGCCGTCGTACGCGGCGCCGCAGACGGCGAGGCCGGGGAGCCGGGCGATGTGCTCGCGGACGCGGGCCACGCGGGCGTGGTGGCCGACGGGGTACTGGGGCAGGCCGTCGTCCCAGCGGGTGACGCGGGTGGCGACGGGTGTGGCGTCCAGGCCGGTCGCGGCCTTCAGGTCGTGCCGGGAGACGGCGACCAGCTCGCTGTCGTCGCGCCGGAGGATCTCCGCCTCGCCGTACCGTCCGACGGAGGTGCGCAGGACGACCAGGTCCGGGTTCTCCTCGGCGATCCAGCCCCATTTCTGCGAGGCGAACGTGGACGCCTTGATGGTGCGCCCGTCGACCGGCGGCACGAGGAAGCCGCTGCCGTCGGGCAGGGCCGTCTCCGCACGGCGGTAGGCGAGAGTGACCAGGGCCATGGAGGCGTACTCGACACCGTCGAGCTCGGCGGCGGCCCCGGGAGTCTCGGCGCGCAGCAGCCGGGCGGCGACGGGGGCGGGCGCGGCGACGACCACGGCGTCCGCGAGCCACGTCCGCTCACCGGAGCCGACCTGCCAGCCGCCCTCGGAGGTGCGGCGCAGCTCCGTCACCGGCGTCCGGGTGAGGATCTCGCCCCCGCGCGCACGGACCGAGTCGGCCACCGCGAGGGGCAGGGTGCCGATGCCGCCCTGGATGCCCATGAACACCGGGCCGGTCTGCCGGGCGGCGGCCGCCTTGGCCTGGAGCTCGCGGACCCCCGCCGTCAGGGAGGTGTGGGTCCGGGCCACCTGGAAGAGCTGCGGGACGGCCGAGCGCATGGAGAGGCGGTACGCGTCGCCCGCGTACACCCCGCCCAGCATGGGCTCCAGGAGGCGGTCGACGACCTCGCGGCCGAGGCGCTCCGCCACGAACTGCCCCACCGCCACGTCGTCGCCGACCTCGGTGCGGGGCAGCTCGGCGTCCCGCTCGATGCGGGCCAGGCCCTCCTCGGAGAGCACGCCGGCCAGGGCGGAAGCGGTGCCGGGCACCCCCATCACGTGCCCCTTGGGGAAAGGGCGCAGGGCGCCGCGGGTCCAGAGCGAGGCCGTCGCCGTGGCCGGGGGCCGGAGGCGGTCGGTGAGGCCCACCTCGCGCGCGAGTGCCACCGCCTCGGGGCGGCGGGCCAGCATCGACTCGGCTCCGAGGTCCACGCGCGCACCCGCGACCTCCCCGGGCAGCAGCTTGCCGCCGACCCGGCCGGAGGCCTCCAGCACGGTCACCCGCGCCCCGCGCTCCAGCAGCCGGTGTGCGGCGGCCAGCCCCGCGATGCCCGCCCCGATGACGACGACCTGCCCTTGAACTTCGCGCATGCCCCCAGCCTCTCAGACCCCACCGGCGGCGCCGCCGCGCCCCGGTGTCCTCCACGAGTCACGACCGTGACCGCATCGGAACCGTCCCGGGCCAAACCATCGGCCCCGTCCGGGCGTCGAAGAAGCGTCAGCAGAAATCGACCCTCGGGGGATCCCGCATGCGCACACGACGATCCGTACGACGCCCCGCCCCGACCCTGGCCGCACTGCTGCTGGCGGCCGCCCTCGCGCTCACGGGGTGCAGCGCCGGGGACGACGCGTCGGGCGGCAGCTACTCCGCCGCCGACCGTGGGGCGGACGACAAGGCCGGCTCGGGCGAGGCCGCCCCCGGCGGCGCCGGAAGCGGCGCCAGGGCCACGGCGCCGCCGAAGCTCACCCCGAGCCACATCATCCGCACGGCCTCCCTGACCGTCCAGGTCAAGGACGTCCCGAAGGCCCTGGAGCAGGCCCGCACCGGCACCGAGAACGCGGGCGGCTACGTCGGCAACGAGACCACCACCCGGGACGCCGAGGGCCACGAGCGCACCCGGGTCGTGCTGCGCGTACCCGTCGAGAAGTACGACGAGGTCCTCGCCGAGTTGGAGGGCGCCGGCACACTCCTCGACCGCAGCGCGAAGGCCGAGGACGTCACCGACCAGGTCGTGGACGTGAAGAGCCGCATCACCTCGCAGCGTGCCAGCGTGGCCCGGATCCGTGAGCTGATGGACCGGGCCACGAAGCTCAGCGACGTGGTGACCCTGGAGGGCGAGCTGAGCACCCGCCAGGCCGACCTGGAGGCGCTGCTCGCCCGGCAGGAGTCCCTGAAGGACCGCACCAGCCTGGCCACCATCACGCTGTCGCTGTCCGAGACACCGGTGAAGAAGGAGACCAAGGACGAGGACCCGGGGTTCGTGGACGCGCTCGCGGGCGGCTGGAGCGCCTTCGTGACGATGCTGCGCTGGCTCGCCGTCGCCTTCGGCGCGGTCCTGCCGTTCGCGGCGGTGGCCGCGCTGATCGTCCTGCTGTGGCTCCGCGTGGTACGCCCCCGGCTGCCGCGCCGCCCCGAGCCCGTGTCCACGGCGACCGCGCTGGGACCGCTGCCGACGGCCCGCCCGGCGCCGGAGTCCACGCGGCCGCGGACCCAGGGCGAGCAGAACTGAAATGCCGTGCTCCCGTAGCGTGTTCGCATGAGCATGAGCCGTACGCGAGGTACACGGGAGCGACTGGTCGTCATCGGCGGCGACGCCGCGGGCATGTCCGCGGCGTCGCAGGCGCGCCGTCTGAAGGGCCCCGACGAGCTGGAGATCGTGGCGTTCGAACGGGGCCACTTCACGTCGTACTCGGCGTGCGGGATCCCCTACTGGGTGGGCGGCGACGTCACGGACCGGGACCGGCTCATCGCCCGCACCCCCGAGGAGCACCGCGCCCGGGACATCGACCTGCGGCTGCGCACCGAGGTCACGGAACTCGACCTGGACGGGCGGCGGGTACGCGCGCGTGACGTCGACTCCGGCGAGGAGTCCTGGACGTCCTACGACAAACTCGTGATCGCGACCGGCGCCCGGCCGATCCGGCCCGATATGCCCGGGGCCGACGCCCCCGGGGTGCACGGCGTGCAGACGCTGGACGACGGCCAGGCACTCCTCGACACGCTGGAACGCACGCGGGGCCGCCGGGCGGTGGTCGTCGGGGCCGGATACATCGGCGTGGAGATGGCCGAGGCGCTCATCAACCGCGGCTACGAGGTGACGGTCGTCAACCGCGGCAGCGAGCCGATGTCGACCCTCGACCCCGACATGGGCTGCCTGGTGCACGAGGCCATGGAGGGCCTGGGCATCACGATGGTGAACGACGCCGAGGTCACGAAGGTCCTGACCGGGGACGACGGAGCGGTGCGGGCGGTGGTCACGCAGGACCGCGAGTTCCCGGCGGACGTGGTCGTGCTCGGCATCGGCGTCCGCCCCGAGACGACCCTCGCGAAGGCCGCAGGCCTCCCCCTCGGCCCGCACGGCGGTCTCCTCACGGACCGTTCGATGCGGGTGCGCGGTCACGAGGACATCTGGGCCGGCGGCGACTGCGTCGAGGTCCTCGACCTGGTCTCGGGCCAGGACCGGCACATCCCGCTCGGCACCCACGCCAACAAGCACGGCCAGGTCATCGGCACCAACATCGGCGGCGGTTACGCGACCTTCCCGGGCGTGGTCGGCACGGCGGTCAGCAAGGTCTGCGACCTGGAGATCGCCCGCACGGGCCTGCGCGAGAAGGACGCCCACCGCGTGGGGCTGCGCTTCGAGTCGGTCACCATCGAGTCGACCAGCCGCGCGGGCTACTACCCGAACGCCTCCCCCATGACGGTCAAGATGCTCGCCGAGCACCGCACGGGCCGCCTCCTGGGCGTGCAGATCGTCGGCCGGGAGGGCGCGGGCAAGCGGGTCGACATCGCGGCGGTCGCCCTCACCGCGGGCATGACGGCAGAACAGATGACCACGCTGGACCTGGGCTACGCCCCGCCGTTCTCCCCGGTCTGGGACCCGGTCCTGGTGGCGGCCCGCAAGGCGGCGGCGAAGGTCCGCGGTTCCTCGTGAACCCGCGCCCCCACGGCGTAGCGCCTACGCGGTCCCGACCGTACCGTTGATCCGGTCGATCGCCTGCCGTGCCTGCTCCGCCGGCGGCCGCGACGGCAAGGAGGACACCGACGCCGAAGCCGTCACCGCCGGCGGCTGCTCCCCCGCCGGCTTCGCGTGCGAAGCCACCCGGGTCGACCGCAACCGGTGACTCACCGCCTCCTCCAGCGTCACGGGCCGCCGCAACTGGGTCGCCAGCCGCCCCGCTTCCTGGCCGAGGCGGGCCACGTCCTCCCAGGGCAGCCGCACCACCAGCGTCAGCTCCGCCTCGCCGTCGGGCAGCGCGTGCATCGCGGGGGTAACTCGGTCGTTCATCGCCTGATCCTCACGTCGGCCCCGCGACCCGCCTTCCCCGCGCCGCGGGCGGTTGCCGACACATACGCACGCGCGTACGGCCGCGTTCACCGAGCCGGCCGACCGGGCTTTGGCGTCAGCGCGCGGTCCGCGTGTGCACGTGCTCCACGAGCCGTGTCAGCGCGTCCGGGTCCGTGGACGGCATGACGCCGTGTCCGAGGTTGAAGATGTGGCCCTCGAGATCCTTCGCCGACTCCAGGACCTCGCGGGTCTTGGCCTCGACGGCCTCCGTCGGGGCGAACAGCACGGTCGGGTCGAGGTTGCCCTGGAGCGCCTTGCCGGGGCCGACCCGGCGGGCGGCCTCGTCCATCGGGACGCGCCAGTCGACGCCGACGACGTCCGCGCCGGCCTCGCCCATGAGGCCCAGCAGCTCGCCGGTGCCGACGCCGAAGTGGATGCGCGGGACGCCGTAGCCGGCCACGGCCTCGAAGACCTTCGCCGACGCGGGCAGCACCGAGCGCCGGTAGTCGACGGGGGCCAGCGCACCGGCCCAGGAGTCGAACAGCTGGACCGCCGAGGCGCCGGCCTCGATCTGCACCTTCAGGAACGCCGCGGTGATGTCCGCGAGGCGGTCGAGCAGGTCGGCCCACAGCTCGGGGTCGCCGTACATCATCGCCTTGGCGTTCTCGTACGTGCGGGACGGGCCGCCCTCGACGAGGTAGCTGGCGAGGGTGAAGGGGGCGCCGGCGAAGCCGATGAGGGGCGTGGCGCCGAGCTCGCGGGTGAGCAGGCCGATGGCCTCGGTGACGTAGGAGACGTCCTCGGGGGTCAGGTCGCGCAGCTGCGCGAGGTCGGCGCGGGTGCGGATCGGGTGCTCGACGACCGGGCCGACGCCGGGCTTGATGTCGAGGTCGATGCCGATGGCCTTGAGCGGGACGACGATGTCGCTGAAATAGATGGCCGCGTCCACGCCGTGCCGGCGCACCGGCTGGAGGGTGATCTCGGTGACCAGGTCGGGCCGCATGCAGGACTCGAGCATCGGGATGCCCTCGCGCACCTTGCGGTACTCCGGCAGTGAGCGCCCGGCCTGCCGCATGAACCACACCGGCGTGTGCGGCACGGGCTCGCGCCGGCACGCCTTGAGGAAGGCGGATTCGTACGGGGCGGACGGCTGCTGGGCCCGAGGGGCGTCGTTGGCACTCACGGGGCCAAGTTTCGCACGCTGCCGGACAGCGTGATTCAGCCCCTGGAGAGGCGCGGGGTGTCTAGCCCCGCACCCGGGCCCCGGTCCCCGTAATCTTCCCGCATGGCTGCGGCTCAGGGACGACTGTCGGACGGCGCTGGCGGAATGGACGAAGCGAAGGACACCGAGAACGACCGGCGGGAGGCGGACTCCGCCCCGCTGCCCTTCCGGGCCGCCGTCGACGCGCTGCGGGCGGCGCGGCTGCGGCCCCAGATCGAGGTCGAGCCGACGCCCCCGCCGAAGCGGCTCGCCCCCCACTCCTACGCCCTGGAGGCCGCGGTCGTCGACGGCGACCAGGACCTGGCCGACGGCCGGCTGGTGCTGCTGCACGACCCGGCCGGGCTCGACGCCTGGCGGGGCACGTTCCGGCTGGTGACGCTGGTGCGCGCGGAGCTGGAGCCGGAGATGGCCGCGGACCCGCTGCTGCCGGAGGTGTGCTGGTCCTGGCTGACCGGCGCGCTCCAGGCGCGCGGACTGACGTACGGGGAGCCGAGCGGCACCGTCACGCGCGCGAGTTCCCACTACTTCGGCGGGCTGTCCGCGCGCCCGGCCGCCTCGCAGATCGAGATCCGTGCGTCGTGGACGCCGCGCGAGGGCCTGGGCGGCGCACCGGACACGGCCGCGCATCTGGCGGCCTGGTGCGATCTGCTCGCCCAGATCGCCGGGCTGCCACCGGCCGGGCCCGGGGACGCGTCGGTCGTGACGCTGCCGCAGCGGCGAGGGCCGCAGTCCCGCTGATCGAACCCGTTCCGACCCCGTACTGATCGAACCTGTACGGGGCGGTCAACCATGCCCTGCCGACGATCACACCTGCGTACCCCTCTTGGCCGAATCACTTTGTCGATACGGCCACTTTCGACCGCCAATCGACGCAGACCGAAACCGTTCGACCTTCGAGTGATCGACCGCGTGTCCGAATTGCACGGATTGTTATCACCGAATCGTGATCATTCTCTAAAGGCGGACGGGTTCGGTGCCGAAGACGACTGTGACCTTGAAAGCACGGTTCGTCCCGGCTTCACCCCCCACGAGCCGGCCCCGTCCCGCCACCCCAGGAGGCCTGGTGTCCGTTCTCCTCGAGCAGCCCGCAAGCCTGGTCGCCTACCGCCCGAACAAGCCGACCGCCATGGTGGTCGTGGCCGACCCGCGCGTCCGCTCCACCGTCACCCGCCATCTGTGGGCGCTCGGTGTGCGCGATGTCATCGAGGCCTCGTCCATCGCGGAGGCTCGTCCCCGCATCGGCAACCCCCGCGACATCTGTGTCGCCGACGTCCACCTGCCGGATGGCTCCGGCCTCACCCTGCTGTCGGAGACCCGCGCCGCGGGCTGGCCCAACGGGCTCGCCCTCTCCGCCGCCGACGACATCGGCGCGGTGCGCAACGCACTCGCCGGCGGGGTGAAGGGTTACGTCGTCACCGGCACCCGTACCAACGTCGGGCTCCCCACCCGGCCGGGCGCCGCCCCCATCGGCGCCGCCGCCGCGCGTCTGCACCGCCGCCCCCCGGGTGCTCCGAGCCACCCGGGCGGCTACCGCGAACTGTCCGGCCGCGAGGTCGAGGTGCTGCGACTGGTCGCGGAAGGTCAGTCGAACAAGGCGATCGGCGTCTCGATGGGCCTGTCCGCCCTGACCGTCAAGAGCCACCTCGCCCGCATCGCCCGCAAGCTCGGCACGGGCGACCGCGCCGGCATGGTCGCGGTGGCGCTGCGGACCGGGATCATCCACTGACCCGCTCCGCCGTGACGCCCCGTGATCATTTCCTCACGTGAACGGGACCGGCCTCCGGCCCCGTTCACGTCACTCACGGTTCGCGAACCCGCTGCTTCCCCGACATGACTGGTTTGCGACCCTCTGGCGCCCGTCGACGGAACGTTCCGTCGGCGGGCGCTGTCCATACATGGATACCCTTGACATGTGACCGACGCCCACGACACCGCAGCAGACAGCTCACTGCGAACCACCGGAGGCGCTCCTCCGGACGACGATTCTTCTGCTACGGAGGCGCCGATCCCTTTGCTGGAGCCGCGTGAGGGCATTCCGCCCGTCATCGCGGACGAGACCGCCCTGGCCCGGGTGATCGCCGCCTTCGAGGCGGGGTCCGGGCCCCTCGCCGTCGACGCCGAGCGCGCGTCCGGCTACCGCTACGGGCAGCGGGCCTACCTCGTGCAGCTGCGCCGCGAGGGCGCCGGAACGGCCCTGATCGACCCCGTGGCCTGCCCCGACCTGTCCGCCCTGGGCGAGGCCCTGTCCGGCGTCGAGTGGGTGCTGCACGCCGCCACCCAGGACCTGCCCTGCCTGCGCGAGATAGGCATGGTGCCGACGCGGCTGTTCGACACGGAGCTGGCCGGGCGGCTCGCCGGGTTCCCCCGGGTCGGCCTCGGCGCGATGGTCGAGAGCGTCCTGGGCTTCGTCCTGGAGAAGGGGCACTCCGCCGTCGACTGGTCGACCCGGCCCCTGCCCGAGCCCTGGCTGCGGTACGCGGCCCTGGACGTCGAGCTGCTCGTCGACCTGCGCGACGCGCTGGAGAAGGAGCTGGACCGGCAGGGCAAGCTGGAGTGGGCCCGCGAGGAATTCGAGGCGATCGCCTCTGCTCCGCCGCCGGAGCCCCGCAAGGACCCGTGGCGGCGTACGTCAGGCATGCACAAGGTGCGCCGGCGGCGGCAGCTGGCCGTCGTACGGGAGCTGTGGCAGACCCGGGACCGGATCGCGCAGCGGCGGGACGTGTCGCCGGGCAAGGTGCTCGGGGACGCGGCCATCGTGGAGGCCGCGCTGGCGCTTCCGGCCAATGTGCACGCGCTGGCCGCGCTGAACGGTTTCGGCCACCGCGTGGGCAAGCGGCAGCTGGAGCAGTGGCAGGCGGCGGTGGACCGGGCGAAGGCGCTGACCGAGGCGCAGCTGCCGCAGCCGGGGCAGCCCGTGGCCGGGCCTCCGCCGCCGCGGGCCTGGGCCGACAAGGACCCCGAGGCCGCGGCGCGGTTGTCCGCGGCCCGGGCCGGGGTGTCGGCGCTGGCCGAGCAGCTCGCCATGCCGCAGGAGAACCTGATCACGCCGGACACGGTGCGGCGGGTGTGCTGGGAGCCGCCGGCGGTGGTGGACGCCGAGTCGGTGGCGGCCGCGCTGGCAGGTCACGGTGCGCGGCCGTGGCAGGTGGAGCAGGTGACGCCGGTGCTGGTGGAGGCTCTGTCCGCGAAGGACGCCTGAAGGGAGCCGGCTACTTCGTGGCCCCCCGGGTGAAACCGTTGTAGATGAACCGCTGGAGGAACAGGAAGACGACCAGCGTGGGGACGATGACCAAGATCGCTCCCGCCGAGATCGTCTCCCAGTGGGCGCCGAACGGGCCCTTGAAGCGGAACAGCGACGTCGAGATCACGCCAAGATCTTCGGAGGGCATGTAGAGGAAGGGGATGTAGAAGTCGTTGTAGACGTTGATCCCCTTCACGATCACGACCGTCGCGATCGCCGGTTTCAGCAGGGGGAAGATGACCTTGCGGTAGACCGTGAAGGCGTTGGCGCCGTCGATGCGGGCCGACTCGTCCAGGGAGACCGGGATCGACCGGACGAACTGCAGGAAGATGTAGATCGAGACGATGTCCGTGCCCATGTAGAGGGCGATCGGCGCCCAGAGGCTGTCGAACATGCCGAAGCTGTTGACGATCTGGAAGGTGGCCACCTGAGTGGTCACTCCGGGGACCAGCGCGGCGATGAGGAACAGGGCCAGGACCGACGTGCGGAAGCGGAACCGGAAGCGGTCGATGGCGTAGGCCGTCATCGAGCCGATCAGGACCGTGCCGCCGATGGCGACGACCAGGATGATCGCGGTGTTGCCGAACGCCGAGAGCATCCGGCCGTCCTGGAACGCCGTCACGTAGTTGTCGAAGCTCGACGGGTCGTCGGGCAGCGCGAGCGCTCCGCTGCCGTCCGCCATCTCCTGCTCGGACTTGAGGGAGGTCAGGAGCACGGCGGTCAGCGGGAGCAGCACCACCGCGGTCGCCGCGATCAGCGACAGGTACACGAGGACGCGGGTCACCGCGCGGCGTGTCATACGAGGTCCACCTTGTCGTCGGGGGCGAGGCGCCGCTGCACCCAGGTCACCGCCAGGACGATCAGCAGCAGCACGACCGCGGCCGCCGAGGCGAGGCCCGTCTTGTTGAACTGGAACGCCAGCTTCACGGTCTGGATCACGAACGTCTCGGTACCGGTCGCGCCGCCGGTCATGATGTACGGGATCTCGAAGACCGACAGGGAGCCCGAGATCGACAGGATCACGGTGAGGGACAGGACCGGCTTGATGCCCGGCGCGATGATGTGGCGGAACTGGTGCCAGCGGTTCGCGCCGTCCAGTTCGGCCGCCTCGTACAGCTCCCCCGGGATCGACTGGATCGCCCCGAGGAACAGGACGAAGTTCAGGCCCAGGTAGCGCCAGACCGAGACGGCGGCGAGGGAGGTGTTCGCCGATGTGGGGGTGCCCAGCCACGCTCGGTCGGTCTCGACTCCGAGCAGGCTCAGTACGGAGTCGAGGGTGCCGCCGTCCTGGAAGAAGTAGAGGAAGACGAACCCGATCGCCACGCCGTTGATCAGGTACGGGAAGAACAGCACGCCCTTGAAGAAGTTCCGGAAGCGGACGTTGAAGCTGAGGATCGTGGCGAAGTAGAGCGCGGCCACGATCTGGACCACGGAGGCCGCCAGGTAGTAGCCGCTGACCCAGAAGACCTCGAACAGTTGCGGTCGCGTGAAGAGCTCGGCGTAGTTCTCGGTGCCCGTGTAGCGCAGTTCGGGGCTCACCCCGTCCCAGTCGGTGAAGCTGTACGCGACCATGTTGGCGATCGGCGCGTAGGTGAAGACGATCAGGAGCGCGAGCGGGGCGAGCAGGAAGAGCCAGGGGGTGGCCCCGCGCCACAGACGTGTCCGGCGCGGGGCGGGGGCCGGGGCGGGGGCGGCCGCCCCCGCGGCGGCCTCGGCGGCCGCCGTCTCGGTCGTACCCGTCATCAGGACCCCAGCGACTTCTGGGTCTCGGTCCACTTCTCGCCGAGGCCGTCCAGATAGTCGTCCGGATCGCCCTTCCTGGCGCCGCGGGCCATGTCGACGAGTTCCTTGCGGTAGTCGGGCTTGTTGATGCCGACCTCGGACTGGTTCTCGATGGTCTTCAGCTCGGCGCCCTTGCTGTCGTCGAGGTCGAGGAGCTTGACGCCCGCCTCCTCGTACGGCTTCAGGACGTCGGGCAGGGGGGCCTCCTTCAGCGGGGACAGCGCCAGATTGTCCTCGGCATAGCCGGACTTGTCGGTGAACCAGTCGATCCAGGCCCGGGCGGCTTCCTTGTGCTCGGAGTGGACGTTGACGGCCTGGTTGTAGTCGGGCGACGTCACCGCGCAGAACGTGCCGTCCTTCTGCGCGGGGAAGGGCATGAACCCGATGTCGTCCGGGTCGGCGCCGGCCTGCTTCGCCGCGCCCTGCATCTGGATGACCGCCCAGGAGCCTAGCCACATGGTGGCGATCTCGCCCTTGGCCAGCTTGGGCTTGGACGCCTCCCAGTTGGTGGTCGTCGGGTCCTTCTCGATGAGCCCTTCGTGGACGATGTCGTACAGCAGTGTGTCCGCCACCCGCAGTTCGCCGCCCTCGGCCCAGGGGTTGCCCTCGGCCCACCTGGTGGTGGCCTGCTCGTCGCAGCTGACCGAGCCCCTGACCCCCGTCCACTGGCTGAGCGGCCATCCGTCCTTGAAGTTGGTGTAGTAGGGGACCGCGTCGGTCTTCGACTTGATCGCCTTGAGGCCGGCGAGGAACTCGTCCGGTGTCGTGGGCCAGTCGGTGACCCCGGCTTCGCGCCACACCTTCTTGTTGTAGATGAACCCGGGGACCGCGCCGAGCGGGCTCTGGCCGTAGACCTTGCCGCCTACGGCGGTGTAGTCGGTGAAGCGGTACTTCTTGCTCCGCTCCGCCTGGCTGCCCAGCGAGGCGAAGAACCTGGGGTAGTCCTTCTTCTCGATCACCGCGGGGATCATGAGGACGTCGCCGTAGTTCTCCGTGTTCATCCGGATCTTGACTTCGCCCTCGTAGTCGGTGATGCCGTCGAACTCGACTTTCACCCCGGGATACGTCTTGTTGAACTCGGCGGCGTACTTCTTCAGCGTCCCGTCCTGCACGAGGTCGGTCCGGTGGGTGAGGACGGTGATGGTCCCGTCGACCTTGGAGGGATCGTCGGGCGCCTCGGCGTCGGCGCCCTTGGCGGAGCCTCCGGAGCCGGTGCAGCCGGTGGCCAGCAGGGCTGCGCCCACGGCGAGGGCGAGGAAGGTCCGACGGTGGAGGGTACGGCGGTTCATGTGCATCAGCTCCGTTCGCGGAGGGGAACTCGGGACGGACGAGCACGTGCGGTATGGCTGGTTCGGAACTCTGACAGCGCGCACTCAACCGGTAAAGTCCCAATCCCGCCAACGATGCGAAACAGTGCTACGACTCTTCACTGAACCGGTTAAGGGAGTGCGCATGCTGGAGGCCACACCGCTCGGCGACGGATGGATCCTGCGGCACGACTCGGACACGCTGCCGGCCACCGTGCCGGGGTGCGTGCACACCGACCTGATGGCGGCCGGGCTGATCCCGGACCCGTTCCTCGGCCGCAACGAGACCGAGGTGGCGTGGGTGGGGCGCCGGGACTGGACCTACGAGCGGGAGATCGGCGGCTCGTCGGGGCACGAGCAGACCGACCTGGTCTTCGACGGGCTCGACACCGTCGCCGAGATCTCCCTGGACGGGCGGCTGCTGGGGAAGGTGCGCAACATGCACCGCTCGTACCGGTTCGACGTGACGGGCCTGTCCGGGCGGCTGTCCGTGCGGTTCGTCTCCGCCTACGCCGAGGCCGAGGCCGTGCGGGGCCGGGTGGGCGAGCGGCCCGCCGCCTACGCCGAGCCCTACCCGTACCTGCGCAAGATGGCCTGCTCCTTCGGATGGGACTGGGGGCCGACCCTGGTGACGGCCGGGATCTGGCGGCCGGTGCGCCTGGAGCACTGGTCGACGGCCCGGATCGCCCGGGTGCGCCCGCTGGTCACCGTCGAGGAGGGCACCGGTGTCGTCGAGCTGGCTGTCGACGTCGAGCGGACCCGGGTCGAGGCACCCCTCGCCGTGGAGGCGACCGTCGCGGGGGTGCGGGCCCGGGCGGAGATCGAGGGGGCGGGCGGGACCGTACGGCTGCGGGTGCCGGACGCGCGGCTGTGGTGGCCGCGCGGGTACGGCGAACAGTCGCTCCACGATGTCGAGTTGCGGCTGCTGCACGAGGACGAGGCCCTGGACGTGTGGCGGCGGCGGATCGGCTTCCGGACCGTCGAACTGGACCGGCGGCCCGACGCGCACGGCACCGGCTTCACCCTCGTCGTCAACGGCGAGCGGCTCTTCGCGCGGGGCGTCAACTGGATCCCCGACGACGTCTTCCCGTCCCGGATCAGCCGTGAGCGCTACCGGGAGCGCCTGGAGCAGGCGGCCGGCGCGGGCGTGGACCTCGTACGGATCTGGGGCGGCGGGATCTACGAGAGCGAGGACTTCTACGACGCCTGCGACGAGCTCGGCCTGCTGGTCTGGCAGGACTTCCCGTTCGCCTGCGCGGCCTACCCGGAGGAGCAGCCGCTGCGCGGCGAGGTGGAGGCCGAGGCGCGGGAGAACGTCGTACGGCTGATGCCGCACCCGTCGCTGGTGCTGTGGAACGGCAACAACGAGAACCTGTGGGGCTTCCGGGACTGGGAGTGGGAGCCGCGGCTGGCCGGGGACTCCTGGGGAGAGGGCTACTACCTGGGCGTCCTGCCGCGCGTGGTGGCCGAGCTGGACCCGACCCGGCCGTACACGGCGGGGAGCCCCTGGTCCGGGTCGTGGGGGCACCACCCCAACGACCCGGCGCACGGCACGCACCACTCGTGGGAGGTGTGGAACCGGGAGGACTACGCGGACTACCGGCTGAGCGTGCCGCGGTTCGTCGCCGAGTTCGGCTGGCAGGCACCGCCCGCGTACACGACGCTGCGCCGGGCCCTGCCCGGGGAGGAGCTCGCGCCGGACTCCCCCGGCATGCTGCACCACCAGAAGGCGGACGACGGCAACGGCAAGCTGGAGCGGGGGCTCCGGCGGCACTTCGCCGTACCGGACGGGGACTTCGACCGGTGGCACTACCTCATGCAGCTCAACCAGGCGCGGGCGGTCGCGGCCGGGATCGAGCACTGGCGCTCCCACTGGCCGGTGTGCGCGGGCACGATCGTCTGGCAGCTCAACGACTGCTGGCCGGTGACGTCCTGGGCGGCGATCGACGGGGACGGCCGGGAGAAGCCGCTGTACCACGAGCTGAAGCGGCTGTACGCGGACCGGCTGCTGATGCTCCAGGTGCGGGACGGCGCGCTGGTGCTGGCCGCCGTCAACCAGGGGGCGGAGGAATGGAGGGGCCGGCTGACGCTGCGACGGTTGTCCGTCGAGGGTGAGGTGCTGGGGCGAGCGGATGGGGAACTGACGGCGGGGGTGCGGGCCGTGACGCGTCTCGATGTGCCTCGGGAGCTGATGCCCGACGGGCCGAAGGAGTTCCTGGTCGCGGACACGGACGGGTTGCGGGCGGTGCACTTTCCGGTGCCGGACCGTGACGTCTCCTACCCCCGGCCGGAGTTCGACGTCTCGCTCGCCCCGGGCGGGATCACGGTGACCGCCCGCACCCTGGTCCGGGACCTGTTGCTCCAGGCCGACCGGCTGGAGCCGGGGGCGCGGGCCGACCGGGGGCTGGTCACACTGCTGCCGGGCGAAGAGGTGACCATCGGGGTGCGCGGCTGGAAGACTCCGGACGCGGAGACCGCCCGTTCGGCCCTGTACTGCGTGGAGCCCACCCGATGACGGCAACGCCGACCCCTCGCGTCACCATCAAGGACGTCGCCGCGCGCGCCGGTGTGTCCAAGGGTGCCGTGTCCCTCGCGTTCAACCACAAGCCGGGCCTGTCGGAGGCCACCCGGGACCGGATCTTCCGGGCGGCGCGCGAGCTGGGCTGGGCGCCGAGCCTCACGGCGCGGACGCTGGCCGGATCGCGTGTGGACGTGGTGGGGCTGGCCGTGTGCCGGCCGGCGCGGGTGCTGGGGCTCGAGCCCTGGTACATGGAGTTCGTCTCGGGTGTGCAGAGCGTGCTGGCCGAGCACTCCAGCTCGCTGCTGCTGAGGCTGGTACGGAACATGGACGAGGAGGTGGGCGTCCAGGAGGCGTGGTGGCGGGGGCGGCAGACCGGCGGGTCGATCCTCGTCGACTTCCGCGCGGACGACCCGCGGGTGGCCCTGGCGGAGCGGCTCGGGATGCCGGTGGTCGCCGTCGGGCATCCCTCGCTGACCGGGGGTCTCACATCGGTGTGGACGGACGATGCCACGGCCGTGACGGAGGCGGTGCGGTATCTGGCCGCGCTCGGGCACCGGCGGATCGCCCGGGTCGGCGGGGCGGCGGAGCTCGGGCACACGGCGATCCGGACGGCGGCGTTCGACGAGGCGGCGGGGGCGCTGGCGCTGGCCGGGGCGTGGCAGGTCGCGACGGACTTCTCGGGCGACGCGGGGGCGCGTGCGACGCGGTCGCTGCTGACCGCGTCGTCGGCCGACCGGCCGACCGCGATCGTGTACGACAACGACATCATGGCGGTGGCGGGGCTGTCGGTGGCGGCGGAGATGGGGCTGCGGGTGCCTCAGGACGTGTCGCTGCTGGCCTGGGACGACTCGCAGCTGTGCCGGCTGACGCACCCGACCCTGTCGGCGATGAGCCATGATGTGCACGGCTTCGGGGCGGAGGTGGCCCGGACGCTGTTCTCGGTGATCACCGGGGGCGAGGCCGGATCTCATCCGGTGCCCACTCCCGTGCTGACGCCCAGAGGCTCCACGGCACCGCCGAAGGTGTGACCTTCACCGCTCCACCCGCCAGGACTGTGCAGCTACGTTACTCATAAGTAGCATGGGGCCTGAGCGCGCGCTCAGCGCATCGCAGCAGCAATGCAGATCCTGACCCTGGAGGAGAGCCATCGTGCCTCGTACCGTCAGGGACGTCGTCTTCGTCGACGGCGTCCGCACCCCGTTCGGCAAGGCGGGCCCGAAGGGCATCTACCACGAGACCCGTGCCGACGACCTCGTCGTGAAGGCGATCCGGGAGCTGCTGCGCCGCAACCCCGGACTCGACCCGAAGAAGATCGACGAGGTCGCCATCGCCGCGACCACGCAGATCGGTGACCAGGGCCTGACCATCGGCCGCACCGCCGGGATCCTCGCCGGTCTCCCGCAGTCCGTGCCGGGCTACTCCATCGACCGCATGTGCGCCGGCGCCCTGACGGCCGTCACCTCGGTCGCCGGTTCCGTCGCGTTCGGCGCCTACGACATCGCCATCGCGGGCGGTGTCGAGCACATGGGCCGCCACCCCATGGGCGAGGGCGTGGACCCGAACCCGCGGTTCGTCTCCGAGAAGCTGGTCGACGAGTCGGCCCTGTTCATGGGCATGACCGCGGAGAACCTGCACGACCGCTACCCGCAGATCACCAAGCTGCGCGCCGACGAGTACGCCGTGCGCTCCCAGGAGAAGGCCGCCAAGGCGTACGCCAACGGCAAGATCCAGGCCGACCTGGTGCCGATCTCGGTCCGCCGCACCTCCCCCGAGGCCGGTGAGACGGGCTGGGGCCTGGTCACCGCCGACGAGCCGATGCGCCCGGGCACGACCCTGGAGAACCTGTCGGGTCTGAAGACCCCGTTCCGTGTGCACGGCCGGGTCACCGCCGGTAACGCGGCCGGTCTGAACGACGGCGCCACCGCCTCACTCATCGCCTCCGAGGACTTCGCGCGCGAGCACGACCTCCCCGTGAAGATGCGCCTGGTCTCCTACTCCTTCGCGGGTGTCGAGCCTGAGGTCATGGGCTACGGCCCGATCCCGGCCACGGAG
This sequence comes from Streptomyces sp. NPDC093598, assembly GCF_044764825.1. NCBI lineage: Bacteria > Bacillati > Actinomycetota > Actinomycetes > Kitasatosporales > Streptomycetaceae > Streptomyces > Streptomyces sp. NPDC093598. The sequence continues at coordinate 65,792 of NZ_JBIWIV010000013.1, forward strand.
AAGGCGCTGGCCCAGGCGGGCCTGTCGATCTCCGACATCGGCCTGTTCGAGATCAACGAGGCCTTCGCCGTCCAGGTCCTGGCCTTCCTCGACCACTACGGCATCGCCGACGACGACGAGCGCGTCAACCAGTACGGCGGCGCCATCGCCTTCGGCCACCCGCTGGCCTCCTCCGGCGTCCGCCTGATGACGCAGCTGGCCCGCCAGTTCGAGGAGCAGCCGCACGTCCGCTACGGCCTGACCACCATGTGCGTCGGCTTCGGCATGGGCGCGACGGTCATCTGGGAGAACCCGCACTTCGAGGGGGACAAGTGAGCACCACCGCCGAGCTTCTCAAGCAGGCTTCCGAGCTGTTCCCGGACGAGGTCGTCACGAGTGCGCACGTACGCCACTTCGACCTCCCGCTGGGTGCGGGCCGTTTCGCCCTGATCACCCTGGACAACGGCCACGACCACACCAAGCCGACCACCTTCGGCCCGGCCTCGCTGGCGAACCTGAACGCCGCGATCGACCAGGTCGAGAAGGAGGCGGCGGACGGCGAGATCATCGGCGTCGGCATCACCGGCAAGCCGTTCATCTTCGCGGTCGGCGCCGACCTCAAGGGCGTGGAGATCCTCAAGGAGTACGAGCACGCGCTCGCCATCGGCAAGGGCGGCCACGAGGTCTTCAAGCGGCTGTCCACGCTGGCCGTGCCGACGTTCGCGTACTACAACGGCGCCGCGATGGGCGGCGGTGTCGAGGTCGGTCTGCACTGCACCTACCGCACCGTCTCCGCGGCTCTCCCGGCGTTCTCCCTGCCCGAGGTCTTCCTCGGCCTGGTGCCCGGCTGGGGCGGCTGCACCCTGCTGCCGAACCTGATCGGCCCCGAGAAGGCCGTCTCGGTGATCATCGAGAACAGCCTCAACCAGAACAAGCAGCTCAAGGGCAAGCAGGTCTACGAGCTCGGGATCGCCGACGCGATCTTCGAAGGCGCGGACTTCCTGGAGCAGTCGCTGATCTGGACCGCGGCCGTCCTCAAGGGCGAGCTGGAGATCGAGCGCCCGGTGATCGACCGCGGCGAGGGCTGGGACCAGGCCGTCGCCAAGGGCCGTTTCATCGCCGACTCCAAGGTGCACGGCGCCGCCCCGGCCGCCTACCGCGCCCTGGACATCATCGCCGCCGCCAAGAACGGCGACCTCCAGCAGGGCTACGACGCCGAGGACAGGGCCCTCGCCGACCTCATCATGGGCGGCGAACTGCGTTCCGGCATCTACGCCTTCAACCTGGTGCAGAAGCGCGGCAAGCGCCCGGCCGGCGCCCCGGACAAGTCCCTGGCCCGCCCGGTCACCAAGGTCGGTGTCGTCGGCGCCGGTCTGATGGCCAGCCAGCTCGCGCTGCTGTTCCTGCGCCGTCTGGAGGTGCCGGTCGTGCTGACCGACATCGACCAGGAGCGCGTCGACAAGGGTGTGGGCTACGTCCACGCCGAGATCGACAAGCTGCTCGGCAAGGGCCGTATCAACCAGGACAAGGCCAACCGCCTCAAGGCGCTGGTCACCGGTGTGCTGGACAAGGCCGAGGGCTTCTCGGACGCCGACTTCATCATCGAAGCGGTCTTCGAGGAGATGGGCGTCAAGCAGCAGGTGTTCGCGGAGGTCGAGGCGGTCGCCCCGGCGCACGCGATCCTGGCCACCAACACCTCCTCGCTGTCGGTGTCGGAGATGGCATCGAAGCTCCAGCACCCCGAGCGGGTCGTGGGCTTCCACTTCTTCAACCCGGTCGCCGTCCTGCCGCTGCTGGAGATCGTCCGCGGTGAGAAGACCGACGACGCCTCGCTCGCCACGGCGTTCGGTGTCGCCAAGAAGCTGAAGAAGACCGCGGTCCTCACCAAGGACGCCCCGGCGTTCGTCGTGAACCGCATCCTGACCCGCTTCATGGGCGAGATCCAGAACATCATCGACGAGGGCACGCCGGTCGAGGTCGCGGAGAAGGGCATCGAGCCGCTCGGTCTGCCGATGTCGCCGCTGGTGCTGCTGGAGCTGGTCGGCCCGGCGATCGGCCTGCACGTCTCCGAGACGCTCAACAAGGCGTTCCCGGACCGCTTCACGGTCTCCCCAAACCTCAAGGCGGTCGTCGAAGCCGGCAAGCGTGGCTTCTACGTCTACGACAGCGGCAAGCCGGAGCTGGACCCGGAGGTCGCCGCGCTGCTGAAGCAGGGCGACAGCGTCCTGACGGAGGAGCAGGTCCGCGAGCGCGTGCTCGACGCGGTGGCGCAGGAGATCGGCATCATGCTCGACGAGGGCGTCGTCGCCGAGGCGCAGGACATCGACCTGTGCCTCATCACCGGCGCCGGCTGGCCCTTCCACCTGGGCGGCATCACGCCGTACCTGGACCGCGAGGGCGTCTCCGAGCGGGTGAACGGCAAGAGGTTCCTGGCGCAGGGCGTCGCGAGCGTCCCGGCGTAACGCGTTACCCCTGAGGGGGGTGGGGCGTGCGGTAACAATCCGCGCACCCGCCCCCCTTTGTACATGCCGCCGCAGATAGGATCCTCACACAATCCGACCATTGTTTACCTGACTCTGACGGTCTCCACCCCAGACCGCCGGGTGTCCTCGAAGGAGTCCTGCGTGGCGTCCCCTCGTCGCCGAACACCCCGACGCCGGGTCTGGCCCAAGATCAGGCTCCTGCTCCTCGTGGCGGTCGTCGCCGCCGGCGGCACGGCGCTCTATCCCGTGTGGAAGGCCGCGAACCCGGATCCGCCCGAGCTGAAGGTCCGCTACCGGACCGACACCCCGGCGACGGCGACGGCGGCCAAGCCGTCGCTGGAGGTCTTCAACGACACCGACCAGCCCCTGCCGTTGAGCGATGTGACGCTCCGGTACTGGTTCACCGCCGACGGCACCGCGGGACTCTCCTCGTACGCCTTCAACTGTGTCAACGCCGTCTTCGGCTGCTCGAACGTCGCCGGTCGGATCGTCGCGATGGACAAGCCCACGGACACCGCCGACCACTACCTGGAGGTCCGGTTCACGGCCGCCGCGGGCGATCTGAAGCCCGGCGCCAACAGCAAGGGCATCGACCTCCAGCTCTTCCGCACCGACCACAGGAAGCTGAAGCAGTCCGACGACCGCTCCTTCGACGCGGGAATGACCAGCTACAAGGAGGCGGAGAAGGTCACCGCCTACAAGCGGGGCGTCCTCGCCTGGGGCGAGGAGCCGGACGGCAGCAGGGCGAGCGACGACAAGAAGGCCTCGGCGAAGGCCGACGCGCCCGCACCGCTGTCGGCCCCTCCGGCCGGGGTGCTCTTCGACGACTTCACCTACCAGGGCCCCAAGGACCCGGCCCTGTTCAAGCACGGCTGGCTGGTCCGCACCAGCAAGGGCGGCCCGGGCGTCGAGAACACCTGGTCGGCGAGCGGCGTCAGCTTCCCCACCGCCGAGGGCTCGCACGCCGACGGCCAGGTGCTCAACCTGCGGGCGAGCACGGACGGCACCAAGGCCGGGACGAAGCAGGCGAGCCTCGGCACGGCCGCGAGCAAGTTCCGCGACGGCACCTACGCGGCCCGGATCCACTTCAGCGACGAGCCGGCCACCGGGGACTCCGGCGACCACGTCAACCAGACCTTCTACACCATCGGCGGCACGGGCTCGAAGTACAGTGAGCTGGACAACGAGTACATGCCGAACGGCGGCTGGGGCCGGCCCGGCCCCAAGCTCGACACCGTGACCTGGTACGACCACAAGACGAACGACCGGGTCTACCAGACCACGAAGAAGAGCCTCGACGCCTGGCACACCGTGCTGATCAGGGTGAAGGACGGCGTCGTCGCCTACTGGCTCGACGGCAAGAAGCTCTTCCTCAGCAACGGCAAGTACGCCCCGCGCACGGACATGTCCGTGAACTTCAACCACTGGTTCATCGATCTGCCGTTCAAGGGCGACCGCGCCTGGGACATGAAGGTGGACTGGCTCTACTACAACGCGAACGAAACCCTGTCGGCGAAGCAAGTGCAGTCCGCTGTCGACGGCTTCACCGACGAGGGCATGAACTACTTCGACACGGTTCGGGAGTCCCGGTGAGGAACAGTCGGTCCGGTGCCCACAGGCACGCTGCCGAGGCAACGGAGAACAAGCCGGTGGTGAGCAGGCGCTCCGCTCTGCTGATGGGCGGTGCGGGAGGCGTCGCCATGGCCGGCGGCGGCGCGTGGCTGGGCAAGGTGGTGGCGCAGCCCGCCGCCGCCCCGCTCGCCGCGGGCGGCATCGGAGGCCTCACCACGCCTCCCCTCTACGCCCCCTCCGGCCGCCGCCCCAAGTACCGCCGGGCGACGTGGTCCCAGCAGTTCCAGTCCGGCCACGGCTGGACGCCCGGGGGCGCGGGCACCGCATCGGCCGAGGCGAACGACAAGTCCGTCTTCGTCCGCGGCACCCAGTCGGTCCGGGTGACCACGAACGGCACCGGCAAGCAGAGTTACGTCCGCAAGACGGGCCTGCCGGCGATGAGCCTGACGGGCAAGATGATCCGGCTGGTCTTCCGCGTCGAGGACGTGACGAACCTGGCCAAGCTCGTCTTCTACCTGGGCAGCGGCTCCCTCGCCAACCACTTCGCCTGGACGCACCACGTCCACTCCAAGACGTCGGCCAACTACGTCCAGTCCGGGGAGTGGGTGACCGTCCACCTCCAGTGGGCGGACGTCAACGCGGCGGCCGGCACGTACTCCATCGGCGCCGACGGCAAACCGTCCACGAAGACCGGCTTCACCGACATGTCGTTCGCCGTGTACGACGACGCGGGCGGTCCGGTGACCTACCGGCTCCAGGCCGTGGAGCTGATACCGGACACCGTCTCGGTCTTCCCCAAGGGCGTCGTCTCCATCACCTTCGACGACTCCCACAAGTCGATCCACGACCTGGCCCGGCCGGTCATGGACCGCTTCGGCTTCCCCGGCACGGTCTACAACATCGCCGACGCCATCGGCACCGGCAGCTTCCTGACCCTCAACCAGATGCGGTCGATGCAGGACTTCTCCGGCTGGGAGATGGGGGGCCACTCGTACGCGAACGCCGTCCACACGGCCAGCTACCCCAAGCTCACCGCCGAGCAGGCCGACGACGACTTCCGCAAGCTGCGCGAGTGGCTGGTGTCCAACGGCTTCACCAGTGAACACTTCGCCTATCCGCACGGCGCGTTCCAGAAGACGTCCGACGGGGTCCCGGTCGACCAGATCGCGAGCCGGCACTTCACCACGGCCCGGTCGATCATCTCCGAGACCATCGAGTCCTTCGCCCCGGCGATGCCGTACCGCCTCAAGGCGCTGACGGGCATCAACGACGGCACGGGCATCGGCGGTACGGCCCTGTCGAAGCTGACGGGTGCGGGCGGCCGGCTCGACCGGTGCGTGAACAGCGGCGACTGGCTGATCCTCTGTCTGCACAAGGTCGTCGACGGCACCCCCGCGACGAGCACCGAGATCGGCAAGGCGGGCCTGGAGACGCTGATGAAGGCGATCGACGACCGGGACATCCCGGTGCTGACGGTCGAGGAGGCCATGGCCTCCTACACCTGAGGCCCGGCGCAGGACCCGGACACACAAGAGAGGGACGGCCCCCCGGCCGCCCCTCTCTTCGTTCTCCTGCGGCTCTACCAGCCGCCGCCCTGCCCGTATCCCTGGCCCTGCCCCTGGCCCTGTGGCCACGACGGGTCCTGGTGCGGATAGCCGCCCTGCTGCGGGACGTGGCCGCCCTGACCCGGGTACTGCTGCTGGTACGGGTCGTGGTGCCCGGGGTGTCCGTCCAGCCACTGCGGCTGCCCGGCCGGTGCCGGCGCCCCCCAGCTCACGCGCTGCTGCGGAACGGCCGCGTGCTGCTCCTCGTCGTACCCGGGGATCGGCTGCGGCTGGGAGGGGATGCCACCCGTCGGACGGGGCCGGGTGCGCAGTGCCACGCCCTCCAGACGCATCAGCTGGAGCGTCTCGGTGACCTTCTTGTCGGAGTACGGGTCCTCTTCCTCGAAGATCTCCGTCACATCGTGCTCGTGGTCCCCGGCGACGGACACCTCGACACCGCCCTGGCGGGTGCCCCAGCTGCCCTTGTGGAGGGTGAACAGGGCGTAGAAGCGCAGCGGGGTCAGCAGCGTCAGCTGGATCACGCCGTAGATCGGCGCGAGCAGGAACATGCCGAAGCGCTTGACGAAGCCCATGCCGCGGCGCGGGAAGTCGAGGTAGCGCACATTGCGGAGGTAGCCCATCAGGACCATGAAGACCAGGTAGTCGCCGATGTGGTTGAGGAACTGCTGGGGCTTGATGATGGGCAGGATGACCATCGAGTAGAACATCGCCGAGCCGAAGACCAGCCACAGCGCGAGTTCCATGCAGGTCAGCCAGAAGGCCGGGCGGTACTTCTTCTGGTGCCGGAACGCCCAGAGCGACTCGCGGAAGAAGGACTTGTTCCAGCGCACCTGCTGGCGCAGGAAGTGCGGCAGCTTCTCGGGGACGGCCGTGTAGCCGACGGCCGTCTCCTGGAAGACGACCTGGCCCTCCATCAGGCAGTAGTTGGTCATGCGGCGGTCGTCGCCGAAGACGGCCGGCTTGCCCAGGAACTGCTGGTTGAGGAAGTCCGGCAGGTACTTGCGCACCAGCGTGCCGCGGTACGCGGAGAGCGCGCCGCAACAGCACAGCACCGACTTCAGCCGCGAGTAGGCGGCCCGCTCGAAGAGGAACGAGTTGCCGTAGCGCAGGTCCTGGAGGCGGGTGAAGATGTTGCTGTCGTGATTGAGCGCCAGCACCATGCCGGTGGAGGCCATGATCTTCTCGTCGGCCAGCGGCAGCAGCAGCTCGCGCACGGTGTCGCGGGACAGCACGGTGTCCGAGTCGACGCACAGGAAGATGTCGGAGTACGGCGCGGCCTCGAAGCCCAGCGCCAGCGCCTCGCGCTTGCCCTTGTTCTCGGGCTGCACGCTGACGGTGTACTTGACGCCCTTGGCCTCGAACTCGCGGCGCATCTTCTTCGCCGCCCGGATGCCGGAGTCGTTGGCGCTGGCGTCGTCGATGATGTGGATCTCGTTGGGCAGGCGGCTCTGCGCGAGGAGGCTGCGCATGCCCTGCTCGAACATCACCGGGTCCTCGTTGTAGATCGGGATGACCGCGGTGACCCAGGCGTTCTCCAGGTACTCCAGCTCCTCCCGCCCGGCCTTGGCCGGACGGTAGAAGAGGGCGCCGAACATCTTCAGGGCCAGCAGGCCCATGGCACCCATCGAGTACAGGTGCAGGGAACCGGCGTCGAGCCGCGTGGCGATCAGCGCGGCCAGGCCCAGGAAGACGAAGTACGAGACCTTCAGGTGCCGCCGCTTGCGGTGGGCCCGACGGCCACCGGAGTCGGCGGCTCCCGGTATGTACGTATCGTCGGCAGTCACAGCTTGACCACCCGCGGGTGGTCGGCGGATTTGCCCCGGGTGTCGAAGAGCGCCCGGGCCCGGTCGGCGAGCTCCTCCAGGTCGATCTCCCGGTGCGGCTGGAGCAGGATGGTGAGGTCGACGGCCTCGGCGGCGGCGAGGTAGTCCTCCGCCCGCTCGACGGGCTCACCGCCGACACGCCAGTCCTCGACCCGCGGGTCGAAGTAGACGAGCTCGGCACCGCGCGCGAGGAGGTTCTCGGCGACGGCCAGGGCCGGGCTCTCGCGCTGGTCGGAGATGTCCGGCTTGTACGTCACGCCGAGCAGCAGCACGCGGGAGCCGCGCACGGCCTTGCCCTGGTCGTTCAGCAGATCGGCGGCCCGGTTCACCACGTGCACGGGCATCCGCTGGTTGATCTCCTGCGCCAGCTCCACGAACCGGAACGGGATGCCCAGCGAACGCACCTTGTACGACAGGTAGTTGGGGTCGATCGGGATGCAGTGCCCGCCTACGCCGGGGCCGGGGAAGAAGGGCGCGAAACCGAACGGCTTGGTGGAGGCGCACCGGATGGCGTCCCAGAGGTCGACGCCGATCTCCCGGCAGAACATCGACATCTCGTTGACGAGCGCGATGTTGACGTGCCGGTAGGTGTTCTCCAGCAGCTTGGCCATCTCTGCCTCGCGGGTGCCCTTGGCCTCGACGACCCGGTGCACGAACTGCTCGTAGAGGGCCCGGGCGGCCTTGGTGCAGTCGGCCGTGATGCCGCCGACGACCTTGGGCGTGTTCTCCAGACCGAAGGAGGCGTTGCCCGGGTCGATGCGCTCCGGGGAGAAGGCGAGGTGGAAGTCGACACCGACCCGCAGGCCTCCGGCCTCCAGACGCGGCCGGACGACCTCGTCGGTCGTACCCGGGTACGTCGTGGACTCCAGGACCACGAGGGTGCCGGCGGTCAGGTGCGCGGCGATGTCGTCGACGGCGGCGTGCACCGCACCGAGGTCCGGGGCGCCGTGATCGGTGAGCGGCGTGGGAACGCACACCACGACCGCGGCGGCATCGGCGATCACATCGGCCCGGTCGACGGCCTCGAAGCCCTGCTCCAGCATGGCGCGCACTTCGGCGTCGGTGATGTCGTCGACGTGGGAACGGCCGGTGTTCAGTCCGTCGACCACCCGTCGGCTGCGGTCGAGACCGACCACCTTCAGGCCCGCGGCAGCGGCGGACCTGGCCAACGGCAGCCCCACGTAACCGAGTCCGACAACGACAAGATCCACCGTGGAGGATCTGCTCACGACATCATTCCCCAACCCCGTTGCCACGACGTCGGCCAGACGCAGCAGCAACCGGCCCCCCGAGCAAATCGAACAAGTCCGAGGAGGTTAACAAGACCTTCACTTTTTGACCATGTTCACCCGAGGTGCGCCTTGTCACGCACACATCTGTACAACCCTTGACACACCTCGTGTGTCTGGAGCGACAAGAGCCACAGCTTGAAGAGGCAAGTTCCCCTTGCCGGAGGGGGTCAGATCTCCCTCCAGGCCTCCAGCGCGAGCCCCGGCTCGTCCTTGCGGCGGGTGAGCAGCACGGTCCCGGTCGAGGGCGAGAGGGAGGCGGCGACGACCTCGTCGTGCTCGTCGAGCGCCACCGACACCACGGCGTCGGCGGGCAGCTGAGGCCCCGACTCGGTCCACCAGGCACCGGCCGACTCCTGCTCGGTCGGATACGCGGCGAAGGCGACCCGGCCGCTCGCCGACCGCTGCGCGAGCACGGTGCAGTCGTGCCCCTCGATCTCACACCGTACGGCGGAGACCGGGCCCGGGCCGGCGGACGTGAGGAGGGTCACCGGCTTCTCACCGGGGCGCCAGGCGCACAGGTCTCCCGACAGGTCCGTGAAGAAGAGGGTGGTGTGCTCGGCGGACGTGGCGAGGGCGCGCAGGGTCCCCGGACGGGCGGGGGCGTCGATGCCCTCGGTCCGCACCGGCTTCTTCCCGTCCCCCTCCTGCCGCCAGTGCAGGACCCCGCCGGGCACGCAGGCGTACACCTCCACGAGCCCCGACTCCCCCGCCACGGCGGCCAACTCCCCCTCGACGTCATGTCCTTCGAGGTCCTGCCAGCCTCCCCAGCCGCCCTTGACCTTCTGGTTGCGCAGGCTCACCCCGCCGCCCTTGTTCCGGACGAAGACATAGCCGCGCCCCGCGCCGTCGACGGCGACGGCCGGGGGACCCGTCCGGTCGCCCTTCTGGTCCGGGTGCCCGATCGGAACCCAGTCCAGGGGCGCGAGCCCGGGCCGGAAGTGCGTGGAGTGCACGAGCCCCGACTCCCCCGGCACGGTGGGCCGCCAGGCGGCCAGGTGGGCGTACCCGTCGGTGCCCTGGCCGACCGCCGCGCCCGGGTGCAGCTTCTGGCTGCCGCCGACGGTGCGCGGAGTGTCCTCCCAGGGGCCGGCGGGGCCGCGTTCCGCACGGCACAGGACGGCGTCGCCGGAGGGCAGATAGACGGTGAGGCGGCCGTCGCGGCCGCGGATGAGCCAGTCGCCGTTCACCTGTTCACTTTATGCGGCCGACAGGGCCCGGCGCGCCGGGCCACCCCTGCCCCGGGCCCATCTCCCGTGCGACCCTGGCCACATGAACGCCAACGCGCCTGTCCTCGTCGTCGTCGACGCCGCGAATGTCGTCGGGTCGGTGCCGGACGGGTGGTGGCGGGACCGCAGGGGCGCGGCGGAACGGCTGCGGGACCGGCTGGCGTCGGAGGGGGTCCCCGCCGTCCCCGGCCCGGTGGAGATCGTCCTGGTGGTGGAAGGGGCGGCGCGGGGAGTGGAGCCCGTGCCCGGGGTACGGGTGTCGTCGGCGCCGGGCAGTGGGGACGACCACATCGTCGAGGTCGTCGCGTCGGCCGGTGACCGCCCCGTCCTGGTGATCACGGCGGACCGGGAACTGCGGCGACGGGTCGCGGAGCTGGGGGCGGAGGTGGCGGGGCCGCGGTCTGTTCGTCCGTAGAGGCTCGGCGTCGGGGTGAGGCGGGGTGGGTCCTCAACCCGGCGCAGCGGGGCGCGACCGGCGGGGCAGCCCCCGCAGCCGCGTACGGTCCCCAACCCACCACCCGGCGGAAGGCGAAGGCGCGCACCCCCGCCCAGCCGGGCAGGCCGCCGCAGGCACACGGCCGCCGGGCCGCAGCCGCTTACGGCGTGCCGCCGCCCGCGCTCGGCTGTTCCTCCGTCGCTTCGCCGCGCGCCAGGCGGCTGTGGGAGCGGCCGTACAGGAAGTAGACGAGGAAGCCGGCGGCCATCCAGATGGCGAAGCGGACCCACGTCTCCGCGGGGAGGTTGATCATCAGCCACAGGGAGGCGCAGACCGACAGGATCGGGATGACCGGCACCCACGGGGTGCGGAAGGCCCGGGGCAGGTCGGGGCGGGACCTGCGGAGGATGATCACGCCGATGGCGACGACCACGAAGGCGAACAGCGTGCCGATGTTCACCAGCGCGGCGAGCTCCGTCAGCGGCGTGAACCCGGCGAGGACCGCGATGACGACGCCGAGCAGGATGGTCGGCCGGTGCGGCGTCTTGAACCGCGGGTGGACGCGCGAGAAGAACCGCGGCAGCAGCCCGTCCCGGCTCATCGCGAAGAAGACGCGGGTCTGCCCGAGCAGCAGGATCATGCACACCGTCGTCAGGCCGACCGCGGCGCCGAAGCTGATGAAGCCCGCGTACCAGGGGTGCCCGGTGGCCTTGAACGCGTCGGCGAGGGGGGCGTCGACGGACAGCTCGCTGTAGTGCTGCATGCCGGTGACGACGATCGACACCAGGACGTACAGCGTGGTGCAGATGATGAGGGAGCCGAGGATGCCGCGCGGCATGTCGCGCTGCGGGTTCTTGGTCTCCTCCGCGGCCGTGGCCACGACGTCGAAGCCGATGAAGGCGAAGAACACGACCGAGGCGGCGGTGAAGATGCCCATCACGCCGAAGTTGGAGGGCGCCCAGCCGAACATGAGCTGGATCAGGGGGGAGTCGAGACTCGCCCCGGCCTCGACGGGCTGCTCCTTCGGGATGAACGGGTCGTAGTTGGCGCCCTTGATGAGGAACGCGCCCGCGATGATCACGACGAGGACGACCGTCACCTTGATGGCGACGACGATCGACGTGATCCGCGCGGACAGCTTCATGCCGACCACGAGGATGCCGGTGAGCACGAGGACGAGCGCGGCGGCGAGGATGTCGAAGCCGAAGGCGTCGGCGCCCTCGCGGCTGCCGAGGGCCGTCGGCATGTTCCAGCCCGCGTTGTCCATGAGCGACTGGATGTAGCCGGACCAGCCGACGGCCACCACCGCCGTCCCGAGCGCGAACTCCAGGACGAGGTCCCAGCCGATGATCCAGGCGGGCAGTTCACCGAGGGAGGCGTACGAGAACGTGTAGGCGGACCCGGCGACCGGGACCGTGGACGCGAACTCGGCGTAGCACAGGGCGGCCAGGGCGCAGGCGACGCCTGCCGCCACGAACGCCAGAGCCGTGGCCGGCCCTGCGTTGTTCTTGGCGACCGTGCCGGTGAGGACGAAGATGCCGGTACCGATGATCACACCGACGCCGAAGACGGTCAGATCCAGCGCGGACAAGGACTTCTTGAGCGCGTGCTCTGGCTCCTCGGTGTCGAGGATGGACTGCTCGACCTTCTTCGTCCGGAAGAGGGTACTGCTCACGGGGTTACCTCCCACGCTCGTCGTCCTCGACATGATCGAGAGGTGGCACCATCCGTATGCCCCGGCACAGGCCAATTCACGCCAATGGGCCGGTTCCACCACCCTCACGGTGGGAAACCGGCCCAACTCCAACCCGTTCGGCCGCGTCGGCCCTGCCGGCCGCGTCAGTCGCGCGCGCTCTCCACGGAGTCCACGGCGCTGCCTTCATAGCGTCCGTCCAGCTTGGCGACCAGGCCGGTCACCTGCCGGGCGATGTCCGGCGCGGTGAGGCCGATCTCGGCGAGGACCTCGGCGCGGGAGGCGTGGTCGAGGAAGCGCGGCGGGATGCCGAAGTCCCGCAGCGGCACGTCGACGCCCGCGTCGCGCAGCGCCTGGGCGATCGCCGAGCCGACGCCACCGACCCGGCTGTTGTCCTCGACGGTGACGACCACGCGGTGCTGCTCGGCGAGCGGGGCCATGGCCTCGTCGACGGGCTTGACCCAGCGCGGGTCGACGACGGTCGTGGAGATGCCCTGCTTGTCGAGCAGGGCGGCGATCTCCAGGCACATCGGCGCCAGGGCGCCGACGGAGACCAGCAGCACGTCCGGCCGTTCGGTGCCGGGCTCGCGCAGGACGTCCATGCCGCCGACGCGGCGCACGGCGGGCACGGCCGGGCCGACGGCGCCCTTGGAGAAGCGGACCACGGTCGGCGCGTCGTCGACGGCGACGGCCTCGCGCAGCTGGGCGCGCACCTGGTCGGCGTCGCGCGGCGCGGCCAGCCGCAGCCCCGGGACGACCTGGAGGATCGACATGTCCCACATGCCGTTGTGGGAGGCCCCGTCGGTGCCGGTGACGCCGGCCCGGTCGAGCACGAAGGTGACGCCGCACTTGTGCAGGGCCACGTCCATCAGCACCTGGTCGAAGGCGCGGTTGAGGAACGTGGCGTACACGGCGAACACCGGGTGCACGCCGCCCGTGGCCAGACCGGCCGCGGAGACGGCGCCGTGCTGCTCGGCGATGCCGACGTCGTAGACCCGCTGGGGGAAGCGCTTGGCGAACTTGTCCAGGCCGACCGGCTGGAGCATGGCGGCCGTGATGGCGACGATGTCCTCGCGCTCCTCGCCGAGCTTGACCATCTCCTCGCCGAAGACGGAGGTCCAGTCGGCGCCGGAGCTGGCGATCGGCAGGCCCGTGTCGGGGTGGATCTTGCCGACGGCGTGGAAACGGTCCGCCTCGTCCTGGAGGGCGGGCTGGTATCCGCGGCCCTTCTCGGTGAGGCAGTGCACGATGACCGGCCCGCCGAACCGTTTGGCCTTCGCGAGCGCGGACTCCAGGGCCTCCAGGTCGTGCCCGTCGATGGGCCCGACGTACTTCAGGCCGAGGTCCTCGAACATGCCCTGCGGCGCGATGAAGTCCTTCAGCCCCTTCTTGGCGCCGTGCAGGGTGTCGTAGAGCGGCCGTCCGACGACGGGGGTGCGCTCCAGCACCTCCTTGGTGCGGGCGAGGAACCGCTCGTAGCCGTCGGTGGTGCGCAGGGTCGCCAGGTGGTTGGCGAGGCCGCCGATGGTCGGCGCGTAGGACCGCTCGTTGTCGTTGACGACGATGACGAGCGGGCGGTCCTTGGCGTCGGCGATGTTGTTCAGCGCCTCCCAGGCCATGCCGCCGGTCAGCGCCCCGTCACCGATCACGGCCACGACGTGGTCGTCGCGCTCGAAAATCTGGTTGGCCTTGGCGATGCCGTCGGCCCAGCCGAGGACGGTCGAGGCGTGCGAGTTCTCGATGACGTCGTGCTCGGACTCGGCCTGCGAGGGGTAGCCGGACAGGCCGCCCTTCATCTTCAGCTTCGAGAAGTCCTGGCGGCCGGTGAGCAGCTTGTGGACGTAGGACTGGTGGCCGGTGTCCCAGAGCACCTTGTCCTTGGGTGAGTCGAAGACCCGGTGCAGGGCGATGGTGAGCTCCACCACGCCGAGGTTGGGGCCGAGGTGACCACCGGTCTTGGAGACCGCTTCGACGAGGAAGCTCCGGATCTCCTCCGCCAGCTGGTTCAGCTCCTCGAGGTTGAGCCGGTCCAGATCGCGCGGTCCCCTGATACGGGTCAGCAGCGGCACCCGTGCCTCCTTGCAGTAGAGCTGTTGCCGGGCTTGTCGAGTCTAATGTTCCGCCTTCGCGGGCGGCGCCGAGGCTGTGCGTCGTACGTCACGCGTTCGGCTGTACCCATGTTGTGCCACACCTACAACACAGCTGTGCCCGGTACCGGGGAGGTACCGGGCACAGCTGTGTTTGCCGGCGCTACGCGCGCCCTGCGGTCTTCTGCGTCTTACGGGTGACGGCGTCGATGACGACCGTGGCCAACAGCACACCACCGGTGATCATGTACTGCACCGGGGAGGCGATGCCCTCCAGGGCCAGGCCGTACTGGATCGACACGATCACGAGCACACCGAGCAGCGCGTTCCAGGTGCGTCCACGGCCACCGAACAGCGACGTGCCGCCGATGACCGCCGCGGCGATCGCGTTCATCAGCAGGTCACCGCCGCCGGCGCCCTGGTTGGCAGCGGCGATCTTGGAGGCGATGAACAGGCCGCCCACCGCGGCGAAGGTACCGGAGATCGCGAACACCGAGATCCGGACCATCTCCACGTTGATACCGGCTCGGCGGGACGCCTCGACGCTGCCGCCGAGCGCGAACACCTTCCGGCCGTACGCCGTGCGCCGCAGCACGAAGTCCGTGACCAGCAGCACCGCGATGAAGATCACCACGGCGAGCGGCAGGCCCTTGTACTGGTTGAAGACGATGGCGACGGCGAAGGCGAGCACCGCCAGCAGGACGGTCCGCACGATGGTCTCGCTCAGCGGCCGCGACGGCACGCCCGCGGCCTCGCGGCGCCGGTTGCCGTAGAAGGAGCTGAGGAAGTACCCGGCGGTCACCACCGCGGCCAGAGCGTACGCGGCGGCCACGTCGGAGAAGTAGTAGCTGGTCAGCTGGGCCACGACCCCGTCCGGGTCGAGGTTGATGGTGCCGTTGTCGCCCAGGATCTGGAGCATGAAGCCGTTCCAGAACAGCAGACCGGCCAGGGTGACGGCGAACGCGGGCACGCCGATCTTCGCGAAGAAGAAGCCGTGCAGCACACCGGCGACCGTACCGGTGAGGATGGCCAGCACGAAGGCGAGCCACTCGTTCATGCCGTTGGTGACGTTCAGCACCGCGAAACTCGCGCCCGCCACACCGGAGACCGAGCCGACCGACAGGTCGATCTCGCCGAGCAGCAGCACGAAGACGATGCCGACGGCGATCATGCCCGTGCCGACCATGGCGACGGACATGTCGGACAGGTTGCCCGCGGTGAGGAAGTTGGAGTTAAGGCTCGTGAAGATGAGCCAGATGATCGCCAGGCCGATGACGACCGGGATGGAGCCCAGGTCGCCGGACTTCATCTTCCGCTTGAACTCGGTGACGTAGCCCGCGAGGCCCTGCTCGCGCACCAGCAGCCGGGGGTCGACGACCGTGACGGCGGCCTTGGCCGCCTCGGGGTTCTCCACGACGTGGTCGTCCGGAGCCGCGGAGGTCTTGTCGATGCTCACTTGGAAACCTCCCCGTTCGTGCGCGCCGCACGGCGGGTCACGGCGTTGTCGGTGGCGCCGGTGATGGCGGAGATGATCTCTTCCTGCGAGGTCGACTTGACCTCGAAGACGCCGTTGTTGCGCCCGAGGCGCAGCACGGCGACCTTGTCCGCGACGGCCTTCACATCGGCCATGTTGTGGCTGATGAGGATCACGGCGTGGCCGCGCTCGCGCAGCCGCTCGACCAGGTCGAGGACCTGCGCGGTCTGCTCGACGCCGAGGGCGGCGGTGGGCTCGTCGAGGATGACCAGCTTGGGCTCGCCGAGCATGGAACGGGCGATGGCCACGGTCTGGCGCTGACCGCCGGAGAGCGAGGCGATCGGGATGCGCACGCTGGGAATGCGGATCGACAGCGTGTCGAGCAGTTCCCGGGAGCGGCGCTCCATCTCCACCTCGTCCAGGACGCCGCGCTTGCGGATCTCCCGGCCCAGGTAGAGGTTGCCGACGACGTCGATGTTGTCGCAGAGCGCGAGGTCCTGGTAGACGGTCGCGATGCCCAGGTTCTGGGCGTCGTGCGGCTTGTTGATCTGGACGGACCTGCCGTCCCATTCGATGACACCCTCATCGATGGGGTGCACGCCGGCGATCGTCTTGACCAGCGTGGACTTTCCGGCTCCGTTGTCGCCCACCAGGGCGACCACCTCACCGGCGTGGACCTCAAGCTCTACGTCGGTGAGCGCCTGAACGGCACCGAACCGCTTGGAGACCCCGCGCAACGCCAGCACGGGCGTAGCGGACACGTGAACCATCTCCTTCGCCGCCTGACCCGGCGGGAGGTTGTGCAGAAGGGTGGGAGGAGTGATCCGTCCGGCGCCCCGCGGAGCTTGCGGGGCTGATGTGGCGGGGCGCCGGAGGAACTCGGGGGCGACCGGTCCCCGCACGGGAGTCACGGGAGCCCGGTCCGGACTCCCGTGCCCCTCAGGGGACTTGGCGGCTGGTTACTTGAGGCCGATCTTGTCGCAGGCGGCCTTGTACTTGCCCGCGCAGATCTCGTTCACCGTGTAGATGCCGTCCTTGATGACGGTGTCCTTGATGTTGTCCTTCGTCAGCGAGACGACCGGGACGAGGACGGAGGGGATGGCCTTGGTGGTCGGGCTGTCGACCTTGTCCTTGGCGATCGAGTCGAGCGACTTGCCCTGGGCGAGGGCGACGGCCATCTCGGCCGCGACGTCTGCCTCCTGCGGGTAGGGCTTGTAGACGCTCATGTACTGCTCACCGGTGACGATGCGCTGCACACCCGCGAGCTCGGCGTCCTGGCCGGTGACCGGGATGTCGGCGATGCCGGCGGCCTTCAGGGCGGTGATGATGCCGCCCGCCATACCGTCGTTGGCGGAGTAGACGCCGACGATCTTGTCCTTGCCGAGGGCGGAGATGGCGCCCTCCATGTTGGAGTTGGCGTTCTCCGGCTTCCACTCCTTGGTGTCGTACTCGCGGCCGATCTTGACCTTGCCGTCGAGCACGGAGTGCGCGCCCTTCTTGAACTGGGCGGCGTTGGGGTCGGTGGAGGAACCGTTCATCATGACGATCTGGCCGTCCTTGGCCTTGTCGCCCAGCGCCTTCAGCAGCGCCTCGCCCTGAGTCTTGCCGACCGTCTCGTTGTCGAACGAGGTGTAGGCGTCGATCGGGCCCTCGGCCAGGCGGTCGTAGGCGACGACGGGGATGCCCGCGTCCTTGGCCTTCTTCACCGAGCCGGCGATCGCCTTGGAGTCCACGGCGTCCACGATCAGCACGTCGACCTTGTTGGTCACCATCGTGTCGACCTGCTGGTTCTGCGTGCTGGCGTCCTGCTTGGCGTTGGCGTAGACGACCTCGCCCTTGCCGTTGGTGAGTTCCTTGACCTTCTTCTGGATGAGCGGACGGTCGAACTTCTCGTAACGGGCGGTCGCGTTCTCGGGAAGGAGCAGGCCGACCTTGATGTCGTCGCCCTTCTTGGCGGACCCGGTGGAATCGGCGTTGTCGCCCGACTCCTTGGCGCTGCCACAGGCAGCAAGCGAAACAGCCATCGCACCGGCGGCAAGAGCAACAGCGGCGCGACGCATACGCGTGTTCACTTCAGAAACCTCCCTGACGAGGCCGCGACATTGCGGCCGAGGTGGCTGGAAGTCAACTCGGCCACACGTGCGACGTCAAGAAGTAAATCCTTAACGAGATGGCAACGGTGCCATCCGTTCTCTAAGTGAAGGCAGGGGTGACTGCCTTCAGCGGGCCTGCGGCAGTTCCGTCCAAAAGGGTCGAATCACCCATCTCGCTGAGGGCGAGAGCGAGCGCTCCGAGCACTTCCGCACGGCCGCCGAGGGCACCGGGGAGAACGGACAACTGGCGTGCCGCACTGGGGATCGCGTAGCGGCCGACGGACTCCCGGATCGGCCCGAGCACCAGCTCACCGGCCTCGGCGAGATCACCGCCGAGGACCACCCGGCTCGGGTTCAGCAAGTTGCAGAGATTGGCCACTCCACTGCCGATGTGGCGGCCGACGTCGGCGATCACCCGACGGCAGCCCGGGTCTCCGTCCCGGGCGAGCCGTACGACGCCTTCCATGGTCAGATCGGTGCCGTGACTGGACTGGAGGAGCGGGAGCACGTAGCGCGCGGCCGCGAAGGTCTCCAGGCAGCCGCGGTTGCCGCAACGGCAGACCGGGCCGGATTCATCGAGTGTAATATGTCCGATTTCTCCGGCTGTGCCGCCGGGGCCCCGGTAGATCTTTCCCTCGATCACCAGGCCTGCGCCGACACCGCTCGCGACCTTGATGTATGCCAGGTCGCGGACGCCTCGGCCGCTGCCCCAGACCATCTCGCCGAGGGCGCCGAGGTTGGCGTCGTTGTCCACGTGCACGGGGACGCCGAGGCGGCCGCGCAGCTCCTCGGCGGGCTTGGTGCCGGTCCAGCCAGGGAGGATGGCGGTCGAGCCGAGGGTGCCGGACTCGACGTCGATGGGGCCGGGGACGCCGAGACCGACGCCGGCGATCTTGGAGCGGTCGACTCCGGTGGCTTCGATCAGGCGGCTGACCAGCTGCTCCGCGCGGTCGAAGCCCTGGGTGGACGAGGCGTCCACGTCCAGCGGCTCGGACTCCTCGGCGAGGACCTGGTGGGCGAGGTTGCCGATGGCGACGCGCAGGTGGGTGTGACCGAAGTCGACACCGATGACGATGCCGGCGTCGCCGCTCAGCGACACGCTGCGGGCCCTGCGGCCGCCGGCGGAGGTCGGAGTGACCTCGACGGTGCCGCCGTCCTTCAACTCCCGGACGATGTTGGAGACCGTCGCCGCGGACAGGCCTGTCGTCCGCGCGATCTCGGCCTGGGTGAGGGAGCCCGCCAGGCGCACGGCACGTACGACCCGCTCCAGGTTGGCTCGGTGCAGCGACGACTGCGACCCCGGAGTCTCCACGACGACCTCCTGCGCACGGGGCCGCTTCGATGAGACCCCGTCTATGTCCAACTAGTGAACTCTAAGCTGAGCCGTTTGGGTTGCCTCCCGTCAAGAGGTTGAACTGATTCCGGGGTGTGCGCGCGTCGTCGCGGAGCGCTATGTGGGGGTACGCGCTTTCTGCCTGCGGCGGCTGTCGGGGGTGCGCGCGGCGCCTTGCGCCGGGTGGTGGGTCGGGGCCGCGCCGGGGGGTGTCCGTCCTCGGAACGGCGCGATGGGGTCGGACGCCGACTGACTGGCGTTGACGCGCCAACCGCTGCGGGCGGACACCCCCCGACACGGCCCCTTGCGTCGTACGGCGGCAGCGCCCCCGCTGCGGGCATGCGTGCCGCTAAGGGCGGCAACGCCGAGCATCCGGGAACGCCGGGTTGCGAACCCCCGGCTCCTACTTCAGCGCGCCGGCCGTCAGCCCCTGCACCACCTGGCGCTGGAAGATGATGTACGCCGCCAGCACCGGCAGCATCGCCATGACCAGACCCGCGAACAGGCCGGACCAGTCGCCCTTGTAGCCCTGGCTGACCGCCAGCTGGACCAGGCCCTGGGTGAGGACGCGTTTGTCGGGGTCGGTGTTGAGGACCGTGGGGAGCATGTACTGGTTCCACTGGCCCAGGAAGTTGAAGATGCCGACGCTGATCAGGCCCGGCTTGGCCATCGGCAGCATGATCTGGAAGAACGTCCGGGAGTGCGAGGCGCCGTCCACGAAGGCCGCTTCGGCGATCGACGTCGGCAGGGTACGGAAGAACGCCGTCAGGAAGAACACCGTGAACGGCAGCGAGTAGGCGATGTAGACCAGGATCAGGCCGTGGATGGTGTTCAACAGGCCCATGTTGTTCACGACGTAGAACAGCGGGACCAGCGCGAGCATGATCGGGAAGCTCATGCCGCCGATGAACAGGTAGTAGATGAAGCGGTTGCCCGGGAAGTCGAAGCGGGCCAGGACGTAGGCCGCCATCGAGCCGAGGACCAGGGTGCCGATGAGTGAACCGCCGACCACGAGGACCGTGTTGAGGAAGTAGTCGCTCATGTTGGCCTGGGTCCACGCCCGCGACCAGTTGTCGAAGTGCAGGGAGTCCGGGAGGGACCAGGGGGAGCTGAAGATGGAGCGGTCGTCCTTGAAGGAGGTCATGACCGCCCAGAGCAGTGGCATGACCACCATGAACGCCCAGATGACCAGGACGCCGTGGGAGAAGACGTTGAGGAGCGTGCCCTCCTTCTTCTCCTTCACGGGAGGCGGCGGCTGGATGTCCGTCTTGGTGATCGGGGCTCCGGACTCGGCCGGGAGGGGCGCGGGGGTTTCGGTCGTCTTCATCGATCAGTACTCCAGCCGCTCGCGACGGCCCAGCCGCATCACCACGGCGGCGAAGGCCAGCGTGACGACGAGCAGGGCGACACCGATGGTGGTGGCGTAGGCGGCCTGCCCGTCACGGAACGCCTTCTGGTACACGTACAGGACCATGACGGTGGTCGAGTAGTCGGGACCGCCCGGCCCGGTCGTCATGATCTGCACGACCGCGAACGACTCGGCGCCCAGGGCGAGGATGCCCATGTAGACCCAGCCGGACTGCACGGTGTCCCACAGCAGGGGCAGGGTGACGCGGAAGAACGTGGTGACGCGGTTCGCGCCGTCCAGGAGCGCGGCCTCGTACATCTCCGCCGGGATGGAGGCCATGCCGGCGGAGAAGAGGACCACGAAGAAGCCGACCGTGGACCAGACGAGGACCCCCATCACGGCCCACAGCGCCAGGTCGGGGTCGCCCAGCCACAGGGGCTGGACGTCGTCGAGGCCGATGCCGCGCAGGAGCGAGTTGATCGCGCCGCTGTCCGGGTTGTACGCGAACGCGAACAGCAGCGCGACGATGGCGATCGAGAGGACCTGGGGGAAGAAGTAGACGATCTTGTAGAACGAGGAGCCCCGGACGCCGGTGATCACCGGGCCGTTCTTCCTCTTTCTGCCGCCCACATTGATCATGAAGGCGAAGAACAGCGCGAGGCCGATCGTCACCACCGGCAGCAGGAGGGCGAACAGCATGCTGTGCTGCAACGACTTCCAGAAGATGTCGTCGTCGAGCATGCGGCTGTAGTTGTCGAAACCGACCATCTTGAATTCGGGGCTCAGGCCGGTCCAGTCCGTGAACGAGTAATAGATGGACTGGATGAACGGCCAGACCACGAAGAGCGCGTACAGTCCCAGGGGCAGCGCGAGGAAGCCCACGATGAACCGGTACTTGCCGTGCTGCATCGCCACTCCGGTGCCGTTGCGGAAATCGATTTCCGGTGCTGTTACTGGTGCTTGTAGTGCTTGATGGAGTCGTCCTTGGCGGCCTCGTCGGCGAAGCCCTGGATTTTCTTGATGGCCTCGGCCGGGGTGAGGCGGCCGGCCATCATCTCGCCGAGGCCGGAGACGCCGATCTTCTCTTTCTGCAACTGCACGTACCAGTCCTGGAGACGGGGATTCACCACGTTCTCGCCGGCCTTGTCCAGCGCCGCGACACCCGACTTCAGACCGGGAGTGAGGGCGACGCCGTCGGTGCCGCCGTTGTACGCGGTCAGCGACTTCACCTTGCCGGTGAAGTTCTTCGAGGAGGCCTCGCTGAGCATGATGCGCAACTGCTCCATGCCGCCGGCGGTGTTCTTCGCCTTGGCCGGGACGATGAAGGGCTCGCCGCCGGAGGCCCAGATGGTGCCGAAGGGCATCTTGTCGGAGGAGTCCAGGCCCGTGGGGGCGGAGACGGCCAGGTCGAAGTCCTGCGGAATGACATTGGCCGACTCGTTCTCCACCCAGGAGCCGTTCGGGATGAACAGCGCCTTGCCCTCGGCCCACGCGGTCTGCGACTGGATGTGGTCGAGGCCCGGGGTGCCCTTGAGGACGTAGCCCTTCTTGTAGAGCTCGTAGTAGGCCTCGAAGCAGGCCTTGACGGCCGGGTGCTTCCAGGCGTTCGGCTCCAGGTTGTCGATCGCGTCGAGGACCTCGCGGCCGCCGACCTTGCCGATCATCGGGTAGAGCGAGAAGGGGATGTAGTACGGGTACTTGCCCGCGTACGTCCAGCCCGCCATGCCCTTCTTCTTGGCCTTCGCGCAGACCGCGAGCATCTGGTCCCAGGTCTCGGGGTACTGCTCGTCGAGCGAGTCCAGGGCCTTCTGCGAGTACCAGACGCCGTAGACCGTGTAGGCGTAGTACAGGATCCAGACCTTCTCACCGTCGAACTGGCCCATCTCCACGATGCCGGGGCGCAGCGTGTCGCGGACCTTCTTGTTCGGGTCGTCGTAGGAGGGCGCGTCCAGCAGCGGGGTGAGGTCGGTGAGCTGGTTCTTGCCGACCAGGACGCCCATGTCCATCTGCTCGGCGCCGGAGTTGTCGATGAGGTCCGGCGGGGTGCCCTGGTTGAAGCGGGGCTGGAGGGTGGACTGGATCTTCTGGGTGGCGGAGAACTTCACCTTGGCCTGGGGAAAGTTCTTCTCGTAGATCTTCACGGCGTCCTCGGCATACTCCTTGCCGAAGCCGCCGTCGAACAGGACGAATTCCATACCGGCCGTGTCGTTGACGGCGAGCGGATTCTTCGCGGTCTTCTTGCCGGCCTTGGCCTTGTCCCCGCTGTCGTCGCCGCCGCTGCTGGCGCAGGCGGACAGGAAGCTCATGGTGGGGACGGAGATCAGCCCGAGCGCGGCGGACCTTTTGATCAGATCACGGCGGCCGACACCTTCGGTGCCGTGGCTCTCGGCGGAAGTGGATCCCATGCTCAAGTCCTCGCCTTCTCCAGGACTCAGGCGGTGAACCGGATCCTTCCCGGCACCGCGATCGGGTCAAGCTGGGTCGTGCAGGAAAGTGCGGGTGGTGACGTGCGGATCGTGTGAAGCGCCCGACAGGTATAGTCCACTTCCCGCCAGCGGATCAAGATCGAACACAAGGTTGGCCGTGGGTCTTATCCGAGTTGAGACCTCGCGGAAGTATGAGCGGCCTGCGGGCACTCCGCCGGAAATATCCCGGCCGTCGCGCCTGAATGCCACAGGCAACACCCTTGACACTCCACACCACTTGGGCAACTACTGGTCCTTGCGCATCGAAGGTGACAACGTTGTCCACTGCGCAGGGAGGGTACCCGTTGATGCAGCGGAAAGCTCGGCACAGATGGGGTTCGGCGGTCGTGTCGGCGACCGCCTTCGCTTTGGCCCTGGGTTCACAGGGCGTTGCGGTCGCACTGCCCCAGGCCCCCGAGAGACCCGATGGGGGGTTCACGTCCTCCTTCGAGGCGGACGACCCGCTTCCGGACTGGACGAACACGGTCGACACCGGCCCCGACGGCGCCGAACGCGCCTCGGGAGTGGACGGCGGCTACAGCAGCGGCATACCGGGCCATGTGACCGACCAGGTCACCGATGTCCGGGCCAGTGCCGAGAACTCGGGCGACGGCGAGGTGAAGGAGAACCTCGTCGACGGCGAGCCGAGCACCAAGTGGCTCACCTTCGAGCCCACCGGCTGGGTGGAGTTCGACCTGGACAAACCAGTCAAGCTGGTGCGTTACGCACTGACGTCGGCCAACGACCACGACGAACGCGACCCGAAGGACTGGACCCTGGAGGGCTCCTCCGACGGCAAGGACTGGAAGACCCTGGACACCCGCTCCGGCGAGTCCTTCTCCGAGCGGTTCCAGACGAAGACGTACGAGCTGCCCGAGCCAGGCGAGTACCGGCACTTCCGGCTGGACGTCACCGCGAACAACGGCGGTGGCATCCTCCAGCTCGCCGACCTCCAGCTGTCCACCGGCGGCAACGACGGGCCGGTCCCGCAGGACATGCTCTCCCTGGTCGACCGCGGCCCGAGCGGCTCCCCCACCGCCAAGGCGGGCGCCGGGTTCACCGGAAAGCGCGCCCTGCGGTACGCCGGCCGGCACACCGCCGACGGCCGGGCGTACTCGTACAACAAGGTCTTCGACGTGAACGTGGCCGTCGGCCGGAACACGCGGCTGTCGTACCGGATCTTCCCGTCGATGGCGGACGGTGACCTCGACTACGACGCGACGAACGTCTCCGTCGACCTGGCCTTCACCGACGGCACCCACCTGAGCGACCTGCGCGCCACCGACCAGCACGGCTTCCCGCTGACTCCGCAGGGGCAGGGCGCGGCGAAGATCCTTTACGTCAACCAGTGGAACAACGTGGCCTCGCGGATCGGGTCGGTCGCGGCCGGGAAGACCGTGGACCGGATCCTGGTGGCCTACGACTCCCCCAAGGGCCCGGCCAGGTTCCGGGGCTGGCTGGACGACGTGAGCATCGAGCCCGTCGCCCCCGAGCGGCCGAAGGCGCATCTGTCCGACTACGCGGTGACGACCCGGGGCACCAACTCCAGCGGCGGCTTCTCGCGGGGCAACAACTTCCCGGCGACGGCGGTGCCGCACGGCTTCAACTTCTGGACGCCGGTGACCAACGCGGGTTCGCTCAGCTGGCTGTACGACTACGCGCGTGCGAACAACGCGGACAACCTGCCGACGATCCAGGCGTTCAGCGCGAGCCACGAGCCCAGCCCCTGGATGGGTGACCGGCAGACCTTCCAGGTGATGCCGTCCGTGGCCACCGGGACCCCGGAGTACGGGCGGGAGGCGCGGGAGCTGGCCTTCCGGCACGAGAACGAGACGGCGCGGCCGTACTACTACGGGGTGCGGTTCGAGAACGGGCTGAAGGCGGAGATGGCGCCGACCGACCACGCGGCCGCGCTGCGCTTCACCTACCCGGGCGATGACGCGAGCGTCCTCTTCGACAACGTGACGGACCAGGCAGGGCTGACCCTGGACAAGGAGAACGGGGTCGTCACCGGCTACTCGGACGTGAAGTCCGGACTGTCGACGGGCGCGACCCGGCTGTTCGTCTACGGCGAGTTCGACAAGCCGGTGACCGGAGGAGACTCCGCCGGGGTGAAGGGCTACCTGCGCTTCGCGGCCGACGACCGGACCGTCACCCTGCGCCTGGCGACCTCGCTCATCAGCATCGACCAGGCCAAGGACAACCTCCGCCAGGAGATCCCGGAGGGCCGGTCCTTCGAGGCGGTGAAGAAGAGCGCCCAGCGTCAGTGGGACCGGCTGCTCGGCACGGTCGAGGTGGAGGGCGCGACACCCGACCAGCTGACGACGCTGTACTCCAGCCTGTACCGGCTCTACCTGTACCCGAACTCCGGCTTCGAGAAGGTCGACGGCAAGTACCAGTACGCCTCGCCGTTCTCCCCCATGCCGAACCCGGACACCCCCACGCACACCGGCGCGAAAATCGTCGACGGCAAGGTGTACGTCAACAACGGCTTCTGGGACACCTACCGGACGACCTGGCCCGCGTACTCGTTCCTGACCCCGTCCCGGGCGGGTGAGCTGGTCGACGGGTTCGTGCAGCAGTACAAGGACGGCGGCTGGACCTCACGTTGGTCCTCCCCCGGCTACGCGGACCTGATGACGGGCACCTCCTCGGACGTGGCGTTCGCGGACGCGTACGTCAAGGGCGTGGACTTCGACGCGAAGGCGGCGTACGAGGCGGCCGTGAAGAACGCCACGGTCGTCCCGCCGAACTCGGGCGTCGGCCGCAAGGGTATGGCCACCTCCCCCTTCCTCGGCTACACGAGCACCGAGACCCACGAGGGCCTGTCCTGGGCGCTGGAGGGCTACCTCAACGACTACGGCATCTCCCGCATGGGCCGGAAGCTGTACGAGGAGACCGGTGAGCGGCGCTACAAGGAGGAGTCGGAGTACTTCCTGAACCGCGCCCGGGACTACGTGAACCTCTTCGACGCGAAGGCCGGGTTCTTCCAGGGCCGCGACGCCGAGGGCGACTGGCGGGTGGAGTCCGCGACGTACGACCCGCGGGTGTGGGGCCACGACTACACCGAGACCAACGGCTGGGGCTACGCCTTCACCGCCCCGCAGGACAGCCGGGGCCTGGCCAACCTCTACGGCGGCCGCAAGGGCCTCGCCGACAAGCTCGACGCGTACCTCTCCACCCCGGAGACCGCCTCCCCCGAGTTCGTCGGCTCCTACGGCGGTGTCATCCACGAGATGACCGAGGCGCGGGACGTGCGGATGGGCATGTACGGGCACTCCAACCAGGTCGCCCACCACGCCCTCTACATGTACGACGCGGCCGGGCAGCCCTGGAAGACGCAGAAGAACGTGCGCGAGGTGCTGTCCCGGCTGTACACGGGCAGCGAGATCGGTCAGGGCTACCACGGCGACGAGGACAACGGCGAGCAGTCGGCCTGGTACCTGTTCTCCGCCCTCGGCTTCTACCCGCTGGTGATGGGAAGCGGCGAGTACGCGATCGGCTCACCCCTGTTCACCAAGGCGACCGTGCATCTGGAGAACGGGCGCGAGCTGGTGGTGAAGGCGCCCCGCAACAGCGCGAAGAACGTCTACGTGCAGGGGCTGAAGGTCAACGGCCGCACCTGGACGAAGACCTCACTGCCGCACTCGCTGATCGCCGAGGGCGGAGTCCTGGAGTTCGACATGGGCTCGCGGCCGTCGTCCTGGGGCACGGGCCGGCACGCCGCGCCCGTGTCGATCACCCACGGCGACGAGGTGCCGGTGCCGCACGCGGACGTGCTGAAGGGCGAGGGCGCCCTGTTCGACGACACGTCGGCGACGGACGCCGCGGTGACGTCCGTGGACCTGCCGGTCTCGAAGGGCGCCGAGGCGGTCCAGTACACGCTGACGTCGTCGGCGGACCGGACGAAGGCACCGGCCGGATGGACGCTTCAGGGCTCCTCCGACGGCACGACCTGGCGGACGCTCGACCGGCGCTCCGGGGAGGCCTTCGCCTGGGACAGGCAGACGCGCGCGTTCACGGTGAGGTCGCCGGGTACGTACGAGAAGTACCGCCTGGTCCTCGACGGCGAGGCGACGCTGGCGGAGGTCGAACTGCTCGTCTGACCGAGTGAGTTGGGGGTCTCATGCCGCTTCCCGTGCCCGTCCCGCCCGAGGGTGTCGACCCGGCCTGGCTGCCGCCCGCCGCCTTCCGGGCGGTCGGCAGCCGGCGCACGCTGATCCGGGGATCGGGTCCGTTGGTGGAGACGGTGCACGGGGAGGTGGACGATGCCTGCCGGCGGTTCGGGGGCCGGGTGGTGCGGGACGCGTCGGACGACGGTCCGTACGACCTGGTCCTCGGCCTCGGTGCGGACGGCCCGGAGCTCCTCGGCGAGGAGGGGTTCACGTCCGCCCGCGAGGGCGGGACGACGACCGTCACCGCCTCCGGTGGACGCGGACTGCTGTACGGGCTGTTCCACGTCGTGCGGCTCGGGGAGGCGGCCTTCACCGGTGGACCATCACGGCGGACGCATCACCCGGCCCTCGCCCTGCGCATGCTCGACCACTGGGACAACGTGGCCGTGCACCCGGTGATGGGCCAGGTGGAGCGCGGGTACGCGGGCGGCTCGCTGTTCTGGCGGGACGGCAGGGCGCGGGGCGACCTCGACCGCGTGCGGGCGTACGGCAGGCTGCTGGCGGCCTGCGGGATCAACGCGATCTCCGTGAACAACGTCAACGTGCACGCCACCGAGGCGCGTCTGCTGACCGACCGGGTCGGTGAAGTGGCCGCGGTCGCGGAGGCGTTGCGTCCCTACGGCGTCCGCACCCACCTGTCCGTCTCCTTCGCCGCCCCGGTCCTGCTGGGCGGGCTGTCCACGGCCGATCCGCTGGACGGGGCCGTGCGCTCCTGGTGGGCCGAGGCGACGCGGCGGGTGTACGAGGCGATACCCGACTTCGGCGGGTACGTGGTGAAGGCCGACTCGGAGGGGCAGCCGGGACCGTTCGCGTACGGACGCAGTCACGCCGAAGGCGCGAACCTGCTGGCGGCGGCGCTGGAGCCGTTCGGCGGCACGGTGCACTGGCGGGCCTTCGTCTACGACCACCGCCAGGACTGGCGGGACCGGACCACGGACCGGGCCCGGGCCGCGTACGACCATTTCGTGCCGCTGGACGGGGAGTTCGCGGCGAACGCCGTGCTCCAGGTGAAGCACGGGCCGATGGACTTCCAAGTGCGGGAGCCGGTCTCGCCGCTGATCGGGGCGGTGCCGCGCACCCGGCTCGCGGTGGAGCTTCAGGCCACCCAGGAGTACACCGGGCAGCAGCGGCACGTGTGCTGGCTGGGGCCGATGTGGAGCGAGGTGCTGCGGTTCCGGCACGAGGACGGGACGTCCGTGGGCGAGTCGGCGCGGGGCGGGCTCGTCGCCGTGGCGAACGTCGGTGACGACCCCTTCTGGACAGGGCATCCGCTGGCGCAGGCCAACCTGTACACCTTCGGGCGGCTGGCCTGGCAGCCGGACGCCGAGCCGCGTGCCGTGCTCGACGAGTGGATCTCCCTCAGCTTCCCGGACGCCCCCACGCGGCTGGCCGACGGGCTGCACGCCGTCCTCGACGGTTCGTGGCGGACGTACGAGAAGTACACCGCCCCCCTGGGTGTCGGCTTCATGGTGCAGCCGGGGCACCACTACGGGCCGAGTGTGGACGGCTACGAGTACAGCCCGTGGGGGACGTACCACTTCGCCGACCGGGACGGGATCGGAGTCGACCGCAGTGTGGCGAGCGGTACGGGCTTCGCCGGACAGTACGGCACACCGTGGGCCGGGCGCTACGAGTCGCCCGACACCTGCCCGGACGAGCTGCTGCTGTTCTTCCACCATGTGCCGTACGGGCATGTACTGAAGAGCGGGAAGACCGTGATCCAGCACATCTACGACACGCACTTCGAGGGTGTCGAGGAGGTCGAGGAGGCCCTGTCGGTGTGGGCCTTGCTGGCCGGGCTGGTGGACCCGGCGCGCCACGGCCGGGTGGCGGAGCGCTACGAGGAGCAGCTCCGCAGTGCCCGCGAGTGGCGCGACCAGGTCAACAGCTACTTCTTCCGCAAGTCGGGGGTGCCGGACGGGCGGGGGCGGCTCATCCACTGACGGGCGGACCTACTGGAGGATCGCCACGCCCAGAGGGTCGAGGACCAGGGGCTCGCCCTGGTCCACCCGCTTGCCGGTGAGCACGTCGGTGGCCGGGGCGTGGGCGGTCAGACGGGCCGGTTCCCGGGCGTGGTTGAGGAGGAAGAGCAGGCGGGTGCCGTCGGGGGCGACCCGGGTGGCGGTCTCCACCGCCGGGTGGCCGGCGTAGGGGCCGGGCAGGTCGTGGCGGGTCAGGACCCGGCGGACGACCTGGTCGACGCCCGGCTGGTCGAGGGCGGTGGCGACGTACCAGGCCTCGCCGGAGCCGAAGCGGTTGCGGGTCACGGCCGGGGTGCCCGCGTAGAAGTCGGTGCCGTAGGTGGCGACCGGTTCGGCGCCGCGCGGGAGCACGATCTCGAAGACGAGCCGGGCCTGCGCCCCCAGTTCGGGGACGCTCTGGGTGAACTCCGGTGGGCGGGCGTCCCATTCGTCCGCGAGGGTGTCGATGCCCGATGCCGGCCCGGGTGAACAGGCGGTGGTCCTCGTCCCAGACCTCGTGCGGCCACTGCTCGGGGTTGTAGTCGCCGCCGTAGCGGATCTTGTGCGTCATGCGGTGAAGTCCTTCCGCGTCTCGGCGATCACGGTCCGGCTGCCGTGCAGCAGGGAGAGCAGCAGCGGGGCGGCCAGCAGGGCGGGCAGGGCTTCGGTCAGCAGGGCCGTCGACGCGGCCGTCAGGAGCAGCAGGGAGGCGGCGGCGAGGGTGGCGCGGCCGTGCCGGAACAGGAAGTAGGCGGCGAGGCGGGCGGTGTCCCGGGCCCGGAAGGCGAAGAGTGAGACGAGGACGAGGGCGTGCGCGCCCCACAGGAGGGAGCCGGCGCCGATCGCCGCGAGCAGCAGCGCCCACCAGCCGGGCAGGCCGGTGGCGGGGAAGTGCGTGAGGGTGAAGGCGATGACCGTCAGCCAGGCCAGCAGCGGTGTCCACAGCTTCAGTGCCGGTACGGCGTTGAGCCGCCAGCCGCGCAGGTAGGCGCGGGCCGGGTGCAGTTCGGTGAGGTCGCGGCTGCGGTGGTGGAGGGCGTAGAGCGCGGCGGACAGGGCCGGGCCGAGGGGCAGCAGGCACAGGGCAGCGAGGGGGAGGTTCGCGGGGTCGGGGCCGAGCAGGAGCAGTCCGGCCAGGCCCGGTGAGGCGGCGAGGAGCAGCAGTGCCTCCACGGTGAGGAGGGTGTGGATCAGGGCGGAGGCGCGGGAGAGGGTCCCGGTGCCGAAGCCGGAGGTGCGTACGGTGCTCACGCCGTGGCCTTCCGGCCGAGCAGCCGCCGCTCGTCCCACCACCGGGGCGGGGCCTCGTCGTGGACGGAGGTGGGCTCGGCGGGGGTGACCTCGTGGCGGCTCGTGAGGGGGAGGTCGACGCGGCCGTCCCGGGCGGCCGGCCGCCGGTGGGTGCGCGTGGGTTCGGCGGCCTCGTACAGGACGTCGATCCGTCCGGGCTTCGGCGAGCGGAGGCCGCCTGTGTCCCGCGAGACCGTGTACGAGGTGCCGTGCTCCTCCTCCACGGAGGAACGGCGGACGAGGCCTTCACCGGCGGGTGCCGGAAGGTCCTGGTGGTCGCGGCGCGGGGTGAGGTCGAGGCGGCCGGTACCGGCGCGGTGGCTCCCGGCGCCGGTGAGCCGGCCGCGGGGCGAGTCGGGGACCCGGATCACCCGTTCTCCTTCCTGAACCGTTCGTACGCCTTGTTGTGCAGGTCGACGAGCTGCTGCATGTTCTTCGACTTCAGCTCGGCGAGGTAGGCGTCCCACTGGGACAGCGGGCGCTTGCCCAGGACGAACTGGAGGGTGTTCTGGATGACGTGGTCCTTGAGCGGGGTGTCCCAGAGGGTCGCCTGCTCCTGCTCGAAGGACTGCAGGGGGTGGGCCGGGTCGATGGGCAGTTGCTCGCGCTGGGCCATGGCGTCCTGGAACTTCTTCTCGTCCGGGCTGAACGAGGAGGAGACCAGGTCCCAGCTGCCGCCGTAGGTGAAGACGCCGTTGAAGAAGCCGTAGTCCTTCTGGAGGTCCTTCGGCGCGTCCGGGTCGGAGCCCATGAGGGAGATGCCGGGCTTCAGCTCGAACCGGCCGCCGGACCGGGTGTAGGTGACGCCCTCGACGCCCCACTTGCAGAACTTCTGGCCCTCGTCCGAGTACCAGAGCCAGTCGAGGAACTGCATCATCGCGACGAATTCGTCGCTCTCGAGGGCCTTGCTGGAGACCATGACGCCGTTCTCCAGCCGGGTGCCGCCGAGCACGACGGGACCGGCCGGGCCGAGCGGCACGGGCACCATCTCGATCTTCGCGCCCTCGACCTGCTTCTGGAGGTTGTAGCGGTAGTTCTGCACCAGCTCCTGCGGGTTGGCGCTGATCACGTACGACTTCTCGGCCAGCAGCTTCTGCACGGCCTGCTCGTCCTGCTGCGCGAAGCTCTCCGGGTCCAGCAGCTTCTCGGCGACGACCTTTCTCAGGTACTCGATCATGTCGCGGTAGCCGTCCGTCGCACCGTTGAAGACGAACTTGTGCGCCTGCGAGTCGAAGGTGATGTTGTCGTACGTCCAGCCCGCCTTGACCCCGTACGCCTGGCCGAGGTACATGAACAACGCGCCGCACGGGAAGGGGGTGTTGGTGCTCCAGCGGTCGGTCCAGGGGTACGTGCCGGGGTACTCCTCCTTGAGCGCCTTGAGGACGTCGTACACCTCGTCCCAGGTGGTCGGCAGGCTCAGGCCGTGCCGGGCGAGGACGTCCGTGCGGAAGGACAGCGAGTAGCCGGGTTTGGCCCGCTCGTGCAGGCCGGGCAGCAGGTAGTACTTGCCGTCGGACTGGCGGATCGAGTCGAGCTCGGGCTCCAGCTTCCACTTGCGCACCTTGTCGCGGAAGTTGGGCATCAGCTTCACGTAGTCGCTGACCGGGAGGATCGCGGCCGAGGAGACGAAGGCGACCTCGGAGGGGTGGTACGTCTTCGGGATCAGGAAGGGTGCGTCGCCCGCGCCGATGAGCACACTGCGCTTCTTCTCGTAGTCGGCCAGCGGGACGTCGACCGGCTCGAGGGTCACGCCGGTGCGCTTGGTCAGCTCCTTCCAGAACAGCCAGCCCTTCTTCATCGGATAGACCGGGTTGTTGTTGTGCAGCACCGAGAAGGACAGCGGCCGGGCCGCCTTGAACTGCTGCCCGGCCCGGTAGTTCTTCATGGCCCCGTCCTGCTTCTTCGACAGGTCCTTCCCGTCGCCGCCGTCGTCCCCGCTGCCGCAGCCGGTGACCGTGGCGAGGCCGATGAACCCGGCGGCGGCGAGGATCTGACGCCGCGACAGCTGCCCTGCGTTGTTCACTGGAACTCCCTTGTTCCGTGGATCGGTCGAGGAGAGGAGCGGCGGTCAGCCCTTGACGGCGCCGAGCATCACGCCCGAGACGAAGAAGCGCTGGACGAAGGGGTACACGAGGAGGATCGGCAGGGCGGTGAGGACGATGGTGACCGCCTGGATGCTCGCGCCGACCTGGCTGAGCTCAGCGGTGCCGGCGCCCGCGTTGCCGCCTCCGGTGGCACCCGCGATGAGGTTGCGCAGATAGACGGTGACCGGCATCAGGTCGGAATGGTCCATGTACAGGAAGGCGCTGAACCAGGAGTTCCAGAAGGACACCGAGTAGAAGAGCACCATCGTCGCCACGACCGCCTTGGACAGCGGCAGCACGATTCTGAGCAGGATGCCGTAGGTGCTCAGACCGTCGATCTGCGCGGCCTCCTCCAGTTCCGTCGGCAGGTTCTCGAAGAAGGCCTTCATCACCAGCAGGTTGAAGACGCTGATGGCGTTCGGCAGGGCGATCGCCCACACGCTGTTCTTCAGGCCCAGGCTGGTGACCAGGATGTAGTTCGGGATCAGGCCACCGGTGAAGAACATGGTGAACACGGCGATGCCGACGAGTACGCCGCGGCCCTTGAGGTGCCGCTTCGACAGGACGTAGGCGTAACAGGTCGTCAGGACCATCGCGACAGCGGTCGCCACGACCGTGTAGAGCACGGTGTTGCCGTAGGTCCGCCAGAACATCGAGTCCTGGAACACGATCTTGTACGTGGTGAGGTTGAACCCCTTGGGCCACAGGGCCACCTCACCGGCCCGGATCTGGCGCTCTCCGCTGAAGGACCTCGCGATGATGTTGACGAAGGGGTAGAGGGTCACCAGCACGACGATCGTGAGGACCACGCCGTTGACGCCCTGGAAGACCCGGTAGGAACGGCTCGGCTTCACCACAGGCTGGTCCCCACCGTGCGGCGCGAGAGCGTGTTGGCGGAGGTGATCAGGACCAGGCCGATGATCGCCTCGAACAGGCCGATGGCGGCGGCGTAACTGAAGCTGCTGGACTCGACGCCGGCCCGGTAGACGTAGGTCGAGATCACGTCGGCGGTCGGATACGTCAGCGGGTTGTACAGCAGCAGCACCTTCTCGAAGCCGACCGCCATGAACGTGCCGACGTTGAGGATCAGCAGCGTGATCATGGTGGGGCGGATGCCGGGCAGGGTGACGTGCCAGATCTGCTGCCAGCGGCCCGCGCCGTCGATCCGGGCGGCCTCGTACAGGTCCTCGTCGATCGTGGTGAGCGCGGCGAGGTAGAGGATCGTGCCCCACCCGGCGGTCTGCCAGATCTCCGAGCCGACGTAGATCGTGCGGAACCACTCGGGTTCCTGGATGAAGCGGACCGGTTCGTGGCCGAGCATGCCGAGGACGTGGTTGACCGGGCCGTCGCTCGCCAGCATCTGCATCGTGATGCCGGCGACGATCACGATCGACAGGAAGTGCGGGAGGTACGACACCGACTGCACGAACCGCTTCAGGGAACGCCGGCGCACCTCGTTCAGCAGCAACGCGAGCACGATCGGGATCGGGAAGCAGAAGACGAGCGTGAGCCCGCCCAGCCACAGGGTGTTGCGGAACACCTGCCAGAAGGTGGGGTCGCTGAGGAACATCCGCACATAGCGCAGGCCCACCCATTCCTCACCGAAGAGCGAACCGCCGGGCTCGAAGCGCCGGAAGGCGATCACGTTGCCGATCATCGGCAGATAGCGGAAGACCAGGAAGAACAGCAGCGGCAGGATCGCCAGCGAGTACAGCTGCCAGTCGCGGCGCAGCGCCCGCCGCCAGCCGGTCGGGGCGGGTGTCCGCCTGCCGCGTCGGGGGGCGGCCCGGGCCGGAGGCGGGTCCTGGGTGCCCGGTGGGGCCGGTGTGGTGGACGTGCTCATTGCTCGGGCCTCCCGTGGGCAGGGACGCGGAACCGAAACTTTCGAGCTCTTACCGGTAACTTCGCGGCAACCTAGGGGCATCAGAAAGCGCTGTCAATGGGTACTGCGGCAGTCGGACGGGGCTCGTGTGCCGCGTTGGATCCGCGTCGAAGGTGGCTCGACCCAGGGCCAACGGCCCCTTCCGTGCCGCAAGTTTCTGGTGGACGACCGACTCCTGCGAGGTGCACGCCCTGCGTGCGTTCGAGCTGACGCCAAGTCAACCGGCGGCGCCGACGACGGGTTGCGTGCACGAGGGCACCATCACTCGCACCACCGGCGCCCGGGCCAGGACCCGGGCAGTGGAAGGCCTGGGGCACCGGCCCGTTCCGCCCACATCCGGACCGGCATCCGGTGCGCCGGCCGTAGACAACTGGGCCGCGCGGCGCTACCTTCCGCCACAGGCGGGGTGGGAGCGCTCCCATACGGTGGACCGGAACCCGCCCGCGAGTCGCTCCCACCCCGCGCATCCGTGCACACACATCCGCAGGCCCGTACCCCCACGAACGGATGATGCTGTCATGATCCTGACAAGCAGGCCGGGAGGATCCCCGATGCCCCGATCAGCGCTCCCCACCCGGGCCAGAGCCCTCTTCCTCGTACTGCTCTCCCTCCTCGTCACCGTCCCGGCCATCGGCCTGGTCATGACGGCCGGCGGTGAGGCGGAGGCCCACGGCACCCCCATGAAGCCCGGCAGCCGTACGTTCCTGTGCTGGCAGGACGGACTGACCGACACCGGCGAGATCAAGCCGGTGAACCCCGCGTGCCGGGGCGCACAGCAGGTCAGCGGCACGACACCGTTCTACAACTGGTTCTCGGTGCTGCGCTCGGACGGTGCCGGCCGCACCAAGGGCTTCGTACCGGACGGCGAGCTGTGCAGCGGCGGCAACCCCAACTTCACCGGGTTCAACACGCCCAGCAAGGACTGGCCGCTCACCCATCTCACCTCGGGCGCGACGGTCGACTTCTCGTACAACGCCTGGGCGGCGCACCCGGGTTGGTTCTACGTCTACATCACCAAGGACGGCTTCGACCCGACCAGGACGCTCACCTGGAACGACATGGAGGAGCGGCCGTTCCTGAGCGTCGACCACCCGCCGCTGAACGGCTCCCCGGGCACGGTCGAGGCCAACTACTCCTGGACCGGGAAGCTCCCCGACAACAAGTCGGGCCGCCACATCATCTACATGGTCTGGCAGCGCTCCGACAGCCAGGAGACCTTCTACTCCTGCTCCGACGTCGTCTTCGACGGCGGCAAGGGCGAGGTGACCGGCATCAAGGAGCCGGGCAACCCGTCCGAGCCGGTGCCCGGCACCTGCACGGCCACCCGCAAGACCACGGGCACCTGGAACGGCGGCCACCAGTCCGAGGTGACCGTCACCAACACCGGCACGGTCCCGATGCTCGGCTGGATGGTCGACTGGACCCTCCCGGCGGGCCAGAAGGTCGACAGCCTGTGGAGCGGCAGCGCGACCTACAACGGCCAGGCGGTGATGGTCCACAACGCCAACTGGAACGGCTCGCTGGCCCCGGGCAAGAGCACGACGTTCGGCTACGTCGTCTCCGGGCCGGGGGGTGACAGTACGAGCGCGTTGCCCTGCCGGGTGGGCTGAACGAACGTATCGGGCGGGCCCGGTGGCCGGAGCGCCGTGTTCACCGGGCCCGTCGGCACGACGCGTGCCGTCCGGCCGTGCCGGCCGAAACGCGCCGGCCGCTTCCCGCTACGGGATCTTGAACGCATAGGTTGACGCCATGGTGGAGGGGGCGAAGGCCGCGGCTGAGTCGGCGGCCGGGAGCGAGCAGGCCCGGGGGCGGCAACCGGTACGGAGCAGCAGGGCGAAGAAGGGCGGCGCGGCCCGCTCGTCCCTGCTGATGGCACTGGGCACGGTGGTGTCCCGGGCGACGGGGCTGATCCGGCAGGTGCTTCAGGCGGCGGCGCTGGGCACGGGGCTGCTGGCGAGCACGTACAACACGGCGAACACCGTGCCGACGAGTCTGTACACCTTGGTGATCGGCGGCGCGCTCAACGCCGTGCTGGTACCGCAACTGGTCCGGGCGCGGGCCACCGAGGCCGACGGTGGAAGGGCTTACGAGCAGCGGCTGGTGACGCTCGTGCTGTGCGTCCTGGCCGTGGGAACGGCGCTGGCCGTATGGGCCGCGCCGCAGATCGTGGGTCTGTACATGCGTGACACCGCGGACAGTCACGAGGCGTTCGAACTGACCGTTGTCTTCGCCCGGTTCCTGCTGCCGCAGATCTTCTTCTACGGCCTGTTCGGCATCCTGGGCCAAGTGCTGAACGCCCGGGAGAAGTTCGGCGCGATGATGTGGACGCCGGTGCTGAACAACGTCGTTCTGATCGGCATGTTCGCCGCGTATCTGGGGCTCATGACAGCCCCGGACCGGGTGGAGGACATCACGGCGACGCAGGTACGGCTGCTGGGGCTGGGGACCACGGCCGGAATCGCTCTGCAGGCCCTCGCGCTGATCCCCTTCGTGCGCGCCGCGGGCTTCCGGTTCCGGCCACGTTTCGACTGGCGGGGCACCGGCCTGGGCAAAAGTATCCATGCCGCGAAGTGGACGCTGCTGTTCGTCCTGGTCAACCAGGTCGCGCTGACCGTGGTGACGAACTTCGCCAACGCCGCGGACCAGGCACTGCCGCATGCCGGCGCCGGCTACTCGGCCTACATGTACGCGCAGACCATCTGGATGCTGCCGCAGTCGATCGTGACCGTCTCCCTGGTGACCGCGCTGCTGCCACGAATGAGCAGGGCCGCCGCGGAGGGGCGGGTCCCCGAGTTGCGTGCCGATCTCTCACGGGCGCTGCGTGTCACCGGGGTCGTCATCGTGCCCGCCGGGTTCCTCTTCCTGGCGCTGGGACCCCGGATCTCGACGCTGCTGTTCGCCCACGGCGCGGCCGATGCCGCCTCCGCCCAGCCGCTCGGGCAGATGCTCCAGGCGTTCGGGCTCGGGCTGATCCCGTTCTCGGCGCAGTACGTCTTCCTGCGGGCCTTCTACGCCTTCGAGGACACCCGCACCCCGTTCTTCATGGCGACGTGGATCGGCGCGGTGAACATCGCGCTGGCCACCGTCTGCCACCTGCTGCTTCCCGCGCGCTGGGCGGTGACCGGCATGGCCGGCGCCTACACCGTGTCGTATCTGGCCGGCCTGGCCGTCACGGCGTGGCGGTTGCGCAGGAAGCTGGGCGGTCGCCTCGATGACGGGGAGCTGCGCCGCACCTACACCAAACTGCTGTGCGCTGCTGCCCTCGCCGCGGGGCTGGGCTGGGCCGCCGCCCGGGCCTGTGCCGCCTCGCTGGGCGCGGGCACCTGGCCCACCGCGGTCGGTCTCGCTGCCGGAACGGCCGTGATGGCGGCGGGATACCTCGCCCTGGCCCGCCTGATGAAGGTCCGCGAGCTGCGGGGCCTCGCCGGCTGGCGGTGATGACCTCGGGAGCTGATCGGCCCCTTGGATGCCGGCCGTAGTGACCAGGCGGCGCAGTCCCGCCCGGGCCGGTGGGCTGAGGCCGGTTTGGCGCCGGGCGGGCCTGGGTGCCGGGCTCGGCGGTGAGGGGGCGAGTGAGGGCGCGCAGGAGTGTCCAGCCGTGGGCGGCGGAGGGGCGCGGGGGCCGGGGACGGCTCGTGGGGGTGGATGAAGCGGTCTGCGGCGCCGTCCGAGCGCAGAGGCCGGGCCGCTGCGGCGAGGTCGTCGCCGAGCCGCCGGAGCCGGCCGGCCCAGCCGTGTGCGCCGAGCCCCGCTGAGGGCTGGTGCCGGGTCGCGGTCGTCTCGATCTCCGTGTGGGCCATGCGGCGCCGCGTCGGCCGGGCGACGTCCCGCGAGACGGGGTGTGATCAGCACCCGTCGGAGGTACTGAACGGATCGGACCGATCGCCCCATATGTCGGTGTTATCCAGGTGTGCGATTCTGTTGTGTGGGTGCCCTGCCGCTCATGTGCGGCGTGGATCCGCCATGGGAGGCGCGACGCCGCGCCGCCGGTCCCGTGCCCGCGTCGTCGTCACCTGAGTTCCGGGGACTCCCACCTGCCGGTGGCTGCGGCATGGACGGGAGGTGGATGCGGACATGCCCCATTACGGCGATGCCCGGGCCGCGGTCCCCGGTCGTCGGGCACCGGGGAACGGGGGCACCGGTCCGTCTCGCCCCACGCCGGAGCTCGCCGCGCGGACACGCGTGCTGGCGTTCGCCGGGGTGGCGCTGGCAGCGGTGTACGTGCGCGGTGAGGACGGGGCGGAGCTCCGGCTGGTGGAGTCGGCCGGGGCCGAGTCCGAGCAGCGGTACCAGGTGCCGGGGCGCGTGGCGGTCGCGAAGGGATCTCCCGGCACAGAGCCGGGCGCCTCCCCCGGGTCGGACGCACACGTCGCTCCGCAGGACGCCCCCTCCGCCGGCCCGGATCCGGACAGCGTCCGGTCACCCTCCGCGGAGACCTCACCCGCCCCGGCGCCTCCTGGCCCGCCGGAGCAGGGAAGCAGTGGCCCGGCCGTCGCCGAGGCCTATCTGCGGGGGCGGCCGGTGTGGCTCGCGGGAGCGGTGGTCACCGGGCGGGACGAGGGCACGGCCGCCACCGTCCCGCTCGGGGCGTTGCCGCTGGGGGCCGCGGGAGGGTGGCTGGGCTGTCTCCTCCTGGTGGGAGAGGCCGGGGAGGGGTTCGGGGGCGAACAACGGGAGTTCCTGGAACGGTACGCCGAGGCGGTCGCCGAGCGGCTCCGCGGCGAGGCCGACCGGTCGGCGCCCTCGCCCCTGCTGGATTCGGCCCTGCGCGCCATGGGGGTCGGTTCCTTCGCCCTGTCGCCCGGCACCGGGCTGGTCGAGACGGACCCGGCCCTGCTGGAACTGGTCGGTATCCCCGAGGGCGGTTTCGACGGCAAGACCGACACCCTGCTCTCGTGCAGCGTCCCGGAGGACGTCCCCGCCCTGATGTCGGTCATCGAACCGTCCGCGCAGACGCCGGGCCGCCGTGAGCTGGAGTACCGGATCCGCCGTCCCACCGGTGAACTGTGCTGGCTGCGGCTGAGCTGCCGGGTGCTGAAGCGGCCCGACGGCGCCCCGGAGCGGGTGCTGGGCGTGGTGACCGCGGCGCCCGTGCTGCGCCGCGGTGCCAGCGATGTCGCCCGGATCCAGTGGCTGACGGCCGCACTCGACGACGCCACGACCGTCCGGGACGTCAGCCGTGTGGTGGTCGCCGCGCTGCGCGAGCCGCTGGACGCCGACCGGGTGGCGCTCGCCGAGCTGCTGGAGGACCGGCTGGCGGTCACCGTGCTGGATCCGCCGGGTGCCGGTGCCTGGCCCGAGCTGTGGCGGCGCGAGTGGCGCTCGGAGTGGCCCGACGCGCCGGTCGCCGCCCTGCCCACCCTCCAGGCGGCGCTGCGGGACGGGCGGATGAGCCTGTGGCCTGCGGGTTCCGTGCTGGAGCCCGCGCTCGCCGGGATCGGCCCCGGGGGGCTCGCGGTACTGCCGTTGCCGGCCAAGAGAAGGGTGGCCGGGGTGTGCCTGGTCGGCTGGGACACCCCGCACGAGTTCGCCCCCGAGGAGCGGGCTCTGCTGACCGCGACCGCGGGGCTGGTCGGGCAGGCCCTGAAACGCGCCCACGCCTACGACGCCGAGCAGGAGCTCGCGACGATGCTCCAGCGCAGCCTGCTGCCGCGCCGGCTCCCCCGGCTGCCCGGGGGCACCGCGGTGGCCCGCTATCTGCCCGCCCGGCGCGGACTCCAGGTGGGCGGCGACTGGTACGACGTGATTGCGCTGTCGGAGAGCAAGGTCGCCCTGGTCATCGGGGATGTGCAGGGGCACAGCGCCGGGGCCGCGACGATCATGGGGCAGATGCGTACGGCGGTCCGGGCCTACGCCGTGGAGGGGCATCCGCCGGACGTGGTCGTGGCGCACGCCAACCGGCTGCTCGTCGGCATGGAGACCGACCTGTTCGCCACCTGCTGCTACGTCGAGCTGGACATGGAGGAGGGCAACGCGCTGTTCGTGCGGGCCGGGCACCTGGCCCCGCTGGTGCGGCATCCCGACGGCGGCACCGCGGAGATCGCGGTCGAGGGCGGGCTCCCGCTGGGCGTCCTCGCGGACGCGGAGTTCCCGCTGACGGCGCTCGCGCTGGCCCCGGGCTCGGTGCTCGCGCTGGTGACGGACGGACTGGTCGAATCGGCGGATCTTCCGGTGGACGAGGGCATGCGGCTCGTACGCCAGGCGCTCGCCGCGGCCGATCCCGCCGACCCGGGGCGGATGGCCGACGAGCTGCTCGGCGAGGCCGGGCGCCGTGAGGACGACGTGGCGCTGCTGCTCCTGCGCTACGACGGGATGCGGGTACGGCCGGTGCGGGCGGGCTGGGTGGTGTGGCGGCTGCCGGACGCGGTCATGCACGCCCGGCGGTTCAGTGCGCGCACGCTGCGTTCGTGGGGCATCGCGGCGGAGGCCGACACCGTGCTGCTGGTGGTGTCGGAGCTGGTCACCAACGCGCTGGTGCACACGCAGGGCGCGGTCCGGGTGGAACTGACCCTGGCGGCGGACCGGCTGCGGGTGACCGTGAGCGACTCCTCGCCCCGGGCGCCGGCCAAGCCGGTGGTCGTGGACTGGGAGTCGACGGGCGGCCGTGGGCTCTTCCTCGTCGAGGCCGTGTCGGCGGCCTGGGGCTCGGTACCGGTGGGCGGCGGCAAGCAGGTGTGGAGCGAGATCGTCGTGACCCGTCCGGAACAGGAGGCGGAACCCGGCGAGGAGCCGGACCTGGATTCGGAACCGGAGACCGAACCGGAGGAGGAGCGCAGACCGGGCCGCGTCTGGGGCCTGGGCCGGGACCGCACCTGGGGCCTGGGCCGCAACCGCGACCGCCGCAAGGCCCGTGACCAGGGCTCGGACCGCAACAGCGACCGGACGAGGAACCGCGCCGGCGACCGGCCCACGGACCGCGACGCCGACCGGCTCACGGACCGCGACGCCGACGGCGCCCGGTCCCCGCGCGGGACCGAGGACCACGGCACGGCCCCGAGTGAAGACGGGGACCAGGACGGGAGCGCGGGCGGCCGCCAGGACGAGAGCGAAAGGAGCCACCGGGACCGGCCCGGGAACCGGCACCCCGGTGAGGATTCGCCCTCGAACCGAACCGGCGATCCGGTCGCGGACCGGAGCGGTGAGCGCCACGCCGACAGGAGCCGGACCCCGGACCCGAACGGAAGCGGGGGCCAGGCCCCGGACCGAAGCACGGACCCGGCCCTGGACCGGGGCCCGGCCCCGGTCCGGAGCGGAGACGCTCGCACGCTTCAGGACCCGGACCCCGGCCGGGCCGCAGGCCGGGGCCGACTCTGGAGCGGGGCCCGGGCGCGCGGCCCGGGCGGGGGGCTGGGGCCGGGCCGGAAGGCGCCTTTGCCCCAGGACCGGCCCGAAGCGGGAGATTCCTGATGCGTGGCCTCAGCCGACGCGGCGCCGCCTGGCTGCTGGCGGTCGTCCTGGCCGTGTCCCTGGCCGGGTGTACCGACAGCGGCGGGGAGGGCGAGGGCGGCGGGCTGACCATCGGGCTGCTGCTGCCGAGCCGGGCCGTGCCCCGCTGGGAGAAGTCCGACAAGCCCCTGATCGAGAAGCGGGTGAAGGAGCTGTGCTCGGAATGCACGGTCGTGTACGCCAACGCCGAGAACGACGCGGCGAGCCAGCGGCAGCAGATGAACTCCATGATCACCCGGGGGGTCTCGGCCCTGCTCCTGGACGTCGTCGACCCCAAGGCCCTGCGCTCCTCGGTCCGTGCGGCCCAGCGCGAGGGCATCCCGGTCGTCGCCTACGACCGGCTCGCCGAGGGCCCGATCTCGGGTTTCGTCAGTTTCGACGGCGCCCAGGTCGGAAGGCTCCAGGGCCGGACGCTCCTGGAGGGCATGGGTGCCAGGGCCGACGGCGGCGGCGTCGTCATGGTGAACGGTGACCCGTCCAGCCCCAACGCAGCCTGGTACGAGGGCGGGGCCCGGGCCGTCCTGCGGGACGAGGTGCGGATCCTGAAGTCGTACGACACCCTCGGGTGGCGTACGGAGAACGCGCACGACCACATGTCCGCCGCGATCAGCGACCTCGGCCCGAGCCGGATCGACGGGGTGCTCGCGGCCAACGACTCGATCGCCGCCGGTGTCATCGCGGCGCTCAAGAGCGCCCGCATCTCGCCGCTGCCCCCGGTCACCGGGCAGGACGCCGACCTCGACGCCGTGCAGCGCATCGTCAAGGGCGAGCAGTACATGACGGTCTACAAGCCGTTCCGGCTGGAGACCGACGCGGCGTCCGCGATGGCCGTCGCCCTGGCGCGCGGCAACGACATCAGCGCCCTGGTCACGACGAAGGTGGACAGCCCCACGACCGAGGACGTCCCGGCGATTCTGCTCGACCCGACCGCCGTGACGCGCGAGACGATCGGCCGGACGCTCGTCCGGGACGGTGTCTACACGCTCGACCAGATCTGCACCCCGAAGCTCCGCTCGGCCTGCGACCGGGCCGGACTCACCCGGTGAGCGAGGTGGTCCCCATGGCCCATCCACCCGTACTGGCGTTGCGCGGCATCACCAAGCGGTTCGGTGGCGTCCAGGCCCTCCTGGACGTCGGCCTGAAGGTCCGGGCCGGTGAGGTGGTGGCCCTGGCGGGCGACAACGGAGCCGGCAAGTCCACGCTGGTCAAGGTGATCTCCGGGGTCAGCCCCGCCGACCGGGGCGTCATCGAGTGGGAGGGACGCCTCGTGCAGATCAAACGCCCGCACGACGCCCACGCCCTGGGCATCGCGACCGTCTACCAGGACCTCGCCATGTGCGACAACCTGGACGTCGTAGGCAATCTGTTCCTCGGCCGCGAGATCGACCGGGTGGGCATCCTCGACGAAGTCGAGATGGAGCGCCGCGCCCGTGACCTGATGCGCGCCCTGTCGATCCGCATCCCCGACGTGCGGATGCCGGTCGCCGCGCTGTCGGCCGGGCAGCGGCAGGCCGTCGCGATCTCCCGCTCCCTCATGGGCGCCCCCAAGGTGCTGCTGCTCGACGAGCCCACCGCCGCCCTGGGCGTGGAGCAGACCAGCCATCTGCTCGACCTCATCGAGGAGGTGCGCGACCGAGGTATGGCGATCATCCTCATCAGTCACAACATGGGCGACATCAAGGCCGTCGCGGACCGGGTCGCCGTGCTGCGGCTGGGCCGCAACAACGGTCTGTTCGATGTGAGCACGGTGACCCAGGAGCAGATCATCTCCTCCGTCACGGGGGCGGCGGACAACGCGGTGGCCCATCGCACGAGGGGTGACGAGGAGGCGTGGCCGTGAGCCGCGGCGGGACGCACCGCGACGGCGGACCGGCCGGGCCGGTCACCACCGGCGGCGAGCAGCGCGCCCGCGGCTGGCAGGAGAGCCTGCGGGAGTACGCCACGGAGGTCCGCGGCAGTGTGCGCGGCGGGGAGCGGGGACCGCTCATGGTCATCGCCGGGCTGATCGTGATCTGGATCGTTTTCCAGGGCCTGGACGACAAGTTCCTCTCGCCGCGCAACCTGTCCAACCTCAGTGTGGACATCGTCGGGACCGGCCTGGTCGCCGTCGGCATCGTGTTCGTGCTGCTGATCCGGGAGATCGATCTGTCGGTCGGTTCCGTCAGCGGCCTCGCCGGGGCCGCGTTCGCCGTGCTGAACGTGAACCACGGGGTGCCGGAGTGGCTCTCGGTGGCCGTGGCGGTGGCCGCGGGCACGGCTGTGGGTGCCTTCCACGGGTTCTTCCACGCCTGGCTCGGCGTGCCCGCGTTCGTGGTGACGCTGGCCGGGCTGCTGATCTGGAACGGCCTGACGCTCTACCTGCTGGGGGCGAGCGGCACGATCAACATCGACGAGGAGGGCCTGGTCGCCTCCCTGACCAGCCGGCACTTCGGCGACGACCTGGCGGCGTACGCGGTCGCGGCGCTCGGCACGGCCGGGTACGTCCTGGCCGCCCGTCGTCGGCACAGCCGCCACCGGGCGGCCGGGATGCCCTACCGGTCCGCGGGCGAGATCTGGATGCGCACCGGTCTGCTCGCGGTGGTCGCGTTCGCCGCGGCCCACACCCTCAACCGGTTCCAGGGGCTGCCGCTGGCGCTGCTGATCTTCCTGGTGGTCCTGGTCGTCTCGGACTACGTGCTGCGCCGCACCCGCTACGGGCGGCGGGTGTACGCGCTCGGCGGCGGGGTCGAGGCGGCGCGGCGGGCCGGCATCGGGGTGGAGCGGGTGCGGGTCGCGATGTTCATGGTGTCGGGGACGCTGGCCGCGGTCGGCGGGCTGTTCGTGGCGTCGGGGCTGACGTCGGCGAGCCCCACGACGGCGCGTGCCGCCGGTTCCGGGATGCTGCTGATCAACGCGATCGCGGCGGCCGTCATCGGCGGGACGAGTCTGTTCGGCGGGCGGGGCTCGCCCTGGTCGGTGCTGCTCGGTGTGGTGGTCATCCAGTCGATCGCCTCGGGCATGGGCCTGCTGGGGGTCCAGGACGCCGTGCAGTTCATGATCACCGGCGGGGTGCTGCTGGCGGCCGTGGCGGCCGACGCGCTGTCCCGACGGGCCGAGGCCAGACGCGGCCGGCCCTGAGCCCTGGGCCACGGCATGCCGGGAATTCGGTCATCATCCTGTTTCTCACGAAATGCCTAACACTGGCAGAGGTGGGTAAGGGCCGGAGTGCCATGAAACGCAGCCGCCTCACCAAGGCGGCCGTGGCCGCCGCG
The DNA here is from genome assembly GCF_044764825.1 of Streptomyces sp. NPDC093598. Classification (NCBI taxonomy): domain Bacteria; kingdom Bacillati; phylum Actinomycetota; class Actinomycetes; order Kitasatosporales; family Streptomycetaceae; genus Streptomyces; species Streptomyces sp. NPDC093598. Next base: position 110,750 of record NZ_JBIWIV010000013.1, read on the forward strand.
GTCGCGGTCGGCCTGACTCTGGCCGGATGCGGTGACACCGACCGGCCCGGCGGCGAGGAGCAGGCCGACCTCAGTGTGCTCGCGACCGACGTGCCGCAGATCCAGACCCTCGAGAAGCTCACCAAGAAGCACTTCACGGCGGAGACCGGCATCACCGTCGAGTACACGGTCCTGCCGGAGAACGAGGCGCGGGAGCGGATGAACCGCGAGTTCGCGACCCAGGCCGGCACCTACGACGTGGCGAGCGTCAGCGCGTACGAGGTGCCGATCTACGCGGAGAACGGCTGGCTCGCCCCGCTGGACTCCTATGTGAAGGCGGACGAGGACTTCGATCAGGACGACGTCTTCCCCAACCTGACGGCCTCGCTGACCGGGGAGGACGGCAAGCTCTACGCCGAGCCCTTCTACGGCGAGGGCTCCTTCCTGATGTACCGCAAGGACCTGTTCCGCAAGGACGGCCTGACCATGCCGCCGAACCCGACCTGGGAGCAGGTCGCCGACCTGGCCGCCCGGGTCGACGGCACCGACGGCGCGAGCGGCATCTGCCTGCGCGGCCTGCCCGGCTGGGGCCAGAACCTCGCCCCGATCAACACGGTCGTCAACACCTTCGGCGGCGCCTGGTACGACATGGACTGGAACGCCCGCCTGACCTCACCGGAGTTCAAAAAGGCCGTCAGGTTCTACGTGGAGCTGCTCCGCTCCCACGGCCAGCCCGGCGCCGAGAGGATGGGCGTGCTGGAGATCCTGGACCGCTTCGTCGAGGGCAAGTGCGCCATGATGTACGACGCCACGTCGCTGGCCTCGTCGATCGAGGCCGACAGTTCCTCGGTCAAGGGCAAGGTGGGCTACGTCCCGGCCCCGCACGAGCGGACCGACAAGGCCGGCTGGCTGTGGACCTGGGCCTGGGGCATCCAGCAGGCCTCCGAGAACAAGGACGCCGCGTGGGAGTTCATCTCCTGGGCCTCCTCCAAGGAGTTCCAGGAGCTGGTCGGCCAGGAGGTGGGCTGGACCTCGGCGCCCGCCGGGAACCGCAAGTCGCTCTACGAGAAGCCCGAGTACCAGCAGGCGGCCGGTGCCTGGTACCGGCAGGAGTACACCGCCGCGACGGACTCCGCCGACCCGAAGGACCCCGGCGTCGCCCCCCGCCCCTACGAGGGCATCGGGTTCCTGGGCATACCCGAGTTCACCGTGCTGGGCACGGCGGTCTCCGAGCAGATCGCCGCGGCCATCGCCGGGCAGCAGTCGGTGGACGCGGCCCTGGACAAGTCACAGGACCTGGCCCAGGCCGCGGCGGCGAAGTACCGCGGCGACTGACCCGGCGGCCGTGCCGTCGGGGGCGATGCCGCGCAGGGCGGCGCGGTGACCGTGCACCGAGCCTCGTGAGGTCGGGAGCGAGGCCCGGCCGGGCCGTGTCGGCGGCGTCCGTGACCCGGCCGTCGAGTTCGCCCGGCAGCAGGGCCCGCTGGACGAGGAAGGCCGCCGATGCCATGGCGGCACAGACGGCGACGAGGACGGCGACGATCCGGGCGGGGGCGTTTTCACAGCCGTGAACGGCGCGGGCCGCGCCCCCGGTCACCCGGGAACGCGGCCCTCGAACTGCCGTGGCCCTCCGCTTACTTGCGGATCAGGCTGCGCAGCACGTACTGCATGATGCCGCCGTTGCGGTAGTAGTCCGCCTCGCCGGGGGTGTCGATGCGGACGACCGCGTCGAACTCGACGCCGGTGTCGGTGGTGACCTTCACCGTGCGCGGGGTGGTGCCGTTGTTGAGTTCCTCGACGCCGGTGAAGTCGAAGGTCTCCTCACCGGTGAGGCCGAGGGACTCGGCGGACCGGCCCTCCGGGAACTGCAGCGGCAGGACGCCCATGCCGATGAGGTTCGAGCGGTGGATGCGCTCGTACGACTCGGCGATGACGGCCTTGACGCCCAGGAGCGCGGTGCCCTTGGCGGCCCAGTCGCGGGACGAGCCGGAGCCGTACTCCTTGCCGGCCAGGACGACCAGCGGGATGCCGGCGGCCTGGTAGTTCTGCGAGGCGTCGTAGATGAAGGAGACCGGGGCGTCCGCCTGGGTGAAGTCGCGGGTGTAGCCGCCCTCGGTGCCCGGCGCGATCTGGTTGCGCAGGCGGATGTTGGCGAACGTACCGCGGATCATGACCTCGTGGTTGCCGCGGCGCGAGCCGTAGCTGTTGAAGTCGCGGCGCTCCACACCGTGCTCGGTGAGGTACTTGCCGGCCGGGGTGTCGGCCTTGATGGCGCCGGCCGGGGAGATGTGGTCGGTGGTGACCGAGTCGCCCAGCTTGGCGAGCACCCGGGCGCCGGAGATGTCGGAGACCGGGGTGGTCTCCATCGTCATGCCCTCGAAGTACGGGGGCTTGCGCACGTAGGTGGACTCGGCGTCCCACTCGAAGGTGTTGCCGGTCGGGATCGGCAGCGCCTGCCACTGGGCGTCGCCCGCGAAGACGTCCGAGTAGGACTTGGAGAACATGTCCTCGCCGATGGCGTTGGCGACGACGTCGTTCACCTCGGCCTCGGAGGGCCAGATGTCCTTCAGGAAGACCGGGTTGCCGTCCTGGTCGGTGCCGAGGGCGTCCCGGGTGATGTCGACCTTCATGGAGCCGGCGAGCGCGTAGGCCACGACCAGCGGCGGCGACGCCAGGTAGTTCATCTTGACGTCGGGGTTGATCCGGCCCTCGAAGTTCCGGTTGCCGGAGAGGACCGAGGTGACCGCGAGGTCGTGGTCGTTGACGGCCTTGGAGACCTCCTCCGGCAGCGGGCCGGAGTTGCCGATGCAGGTGGTGCAGCCGTAGCCGACGAGGTTGAAGCCGACCTTGTCGAGGTACGGGGTCAGGCCCGCCTTCTCGAAGTAGTCGGTGACGACCTTGGAGCCCGGGGCGAGGGTGGTCTTGACCCACGGCTTGCGGGTCAGGCCCTTCTCGACCGCCTTCTTGGCCACCAGGGCGGCGGCGACCATGACGTACGGGTTGGAGGTGTTGGTGCAGGAGGTGATGGCCGCGACCGTCACCGCGCCGTGGTCGATCTCGTACGACGTGCCGTCGGGGGCCGTCACGGTGACCGGGTTGGACGGGACGGCGCCGCCGGTGCCGTCGGCGTGCTGCGGCGCGCCGGCGCCGTTCTCCTGGCTGCCGTAGGCGGGGGCGTCGGAGGCCGGGAAGGACTCGGCGCTGGCCTCGTCGACCGGCGAGGCGGAGGCGCCGGGCTGCTGCGCGACCGGGGCCTCGACGTAGTTGAGGACGTCCTTGGCGAACTGCTGGGCGGCCTCGGCGAGGACGATGCGGTCCTGCGGGCGCTTGGGGCCGGCGATGGACGGCACGACGGTCGACAGGTCGAGCTCGAGCTTCTCGGAGAAGTCGGGCTCGGCGGCCGGGTCGAGCCAGAGACCCTGCTCCTTGGCGTACGCCTCGACCAGCGCGAGCTGCTGCTCGCTGCGGCCGGTGAGCCGCATGTACTTGATGGTCTCGTCGTCGATCGGGAAGATCGCGGCCGTGGAGCCGAACTCCGGCGACATGTTGCCGATGGTGGCGCGGTTGGCCAGCGAGGTGGCGGCGACGCCCTCGCCGTAGAACTCGACGAACTTGCCGACGACGCCGTGCTTGCGCAGCATCTCGGTGATGGTGAGCACCAGGTCGGTGGCGGTGGTGCCCGCCGGGAGCTCGCCGGTGAGCTTGAAGCCGACGACGCGCGGGATCAGCATGGAGACCGGCTGGCCGAGCATGGCGGCCTCGGCCTCGATGCCGCCGACGCCCCAGCCGAGCACGCCGAGGCCGTTGACCATGGTGGTGTGCGAGTCGGTGCCGACCAGGGTGTCCGGGTAGGCCTTGCCGTCGCGGACCATGACGACGCGGGCCAGGTGCTCGATGTTCACCTGGTGGACGATGCCGGTGCCGGGCGGGACGACCTTGAACTCGTCGAAGGCGGTCTGGCCCCAGCGCAGGAACTGGTAGCGCTCCTTGTTGCGGCCGTACTCCAGGTCGACGTTCTGCTTGAAGGCGTCGTTCGTGCCGAACTTGTCGGCGATGACGGAGTGGTCGATGACCAGCTCGGCCGGCGCCAGCGGGTTGATCTTCGCCGGGTCGCCGCCCAGTTCCTTCACGGCCTCACGCATGGTCGCGAGGTCCACGACACAGGGAACGCCGGTGAAGTCCTGCATGATCACGCGGGCCGGCGTGAACTGGATCTCCTGGCTGGGCTGGGCCTGCGAGTCCCATCCACCGAGGGCACGGATGTGGTCGGCGGTGATGTTCGCGCCGTCCTCGGTACGGAGCAGGTTCTCCAGCAGGACCTTGAGGCTGTAGGGAAGGCGGGCCGAGCCCTCCACCTTGTCCAGCCGGAAGATCTCGTACGACTCGTCGCCCACCTGCAGCGTGCTGCGGGCGTCGAAGCTGTTCGCCGACACGACAGTCTCCTTCATTGATGTGCGCGTACCACCACGATCCTGCCGCCACGGCATCTCGACCGATCCGCTAAGGTAAGGCTAAGTTAGGTAACCCTTACCGCCAGACGAGATGATGGCGCGGCTGCGGTGCTCTCTCGGCAGATATCTCGATGTCGAGATAACTCTAGTACACGAGCGCCGGATGGTCATGCCCCGGCGCCCGCCATGCGGTCATGCGCGCCCTTTTCCCGGGTATCCGAACCAGGTGCCCACGCACGACATCCACGCACAACGGAGAGGAGACAGGCATGCCGCTCACGTTCCGCAAGAGTTTCCGGATCCTTCCGGGGGTGCGACTGAACATCAACAAGCGCTCCTGGTCCATCACCACCGGCGGCGGAAAGAACGGCCCGCGCTACACCCGCAGCAGCACAGGACGTCGTACGACATCGATGGACCTGCCCGGACCCTTCGGATGGCGGCGCACCACGCGGGAGCGTCGACACTGAGGCCGACGGAGGGGCTTGACGTCCCGTCACCCGTTCGGACCCCCGGTCGGGCGCCATCTCATATCTGAGATAACCTCAACCACATGGCAGACGACTACCTCGTACGCATCGGCAAGCTCATCCGTGACGCCCGGCAGCACCGGGGCTGGACGCAGTCGCAGCTGGCCGAGGCGCTCGGAACCAGCCAGAGCGCCGTCAACCGGATCGAGCGCGGCAACCAGAACATCAGCCTTGAGATGATCGCGCGTATCGGGGAGGCCCTCGACAGCGAGATCGTGTCGCTCGGCTACGCCGGTCCGATGCATCTGCGGGTGGTCGGCGGGCGGCGGCTGTCCGGCGCCATCGACGTGAAGACGAGCAAGAACGCGTGCGTGGCCCTGCTGTGCGCCTCACTGCTCAACGAGGGGCGCACGGTGCTGCGCCGCGTCGCCCGCATCGAGGAGGTGTACCGCCTCCTCGAGGTGCTGGGCTCCATCGGTGTGCGCACCCGCTGGATCAACGACGGTGTCGACCTGGAGATCGTGCCGTCGGCGGAGCTGGACCTGGCCGCGATCGACGCGGACGCCGCCCGCCGCACCCGCTCCATCATCATGTTCCTCGGCCCGCTGCTGCACCGCATGGACCACTTCAAGCTGCCGTACGCCGGTGGCTGCGACCTCGGTACGCGCACGGTCGAGCCGCACATGATCGCGCTGCGCCGCTTCGGCCTGGACATCGCCGCCACCGAGGGGCAGTACCACGCCCGGGTGGACCGTGCGGTCAGCCCCGACCGTCCGATCGTCCTGACCGAGCGCGGCGACACGGTCACCGAGAACGCCCTCCTCGCCGCCGCCCGGCACGACGGCATCACCGTCATCCGCAACGCCTCGTCCAACTACATGGTCCAGGACCTCTGCTTCTTCCTGGAGGCCCTCGGCGTCAAGGTCGACGGCATCGGCACGACCACGCTCACCGTGCACGGCGTGCCGACCATCGACGTCGACGTGGACTACTCCCCCTCCGAGGACCCGGTCGAGGCGATGAGCCTGGTCGCGGCGGCCGTCGTCACCGAGTCGGAGCTGACGGTGCGCCGGGTGCCGATCGAGTTCCTGGAGATCGAGCTGGCGGTCCTGGAGGAGATGGGCCTCGACCACGACCGCACGCCCGAGTACTTCGCCGACAACGGCCGCACCCGGCTGGTGGACCTCACCGTCCGTCCCTCCAAACTGGAGGCGCCGATCGACAAGATCCACCCCATGCCGTTCCCGGGCCTGAACATCGACAACGTCCCGTTCTTCGCGGCCATCGCGGCCGTCGCCCAGGGCCAGACCCTCATCCACGACTGGGTCTACGACAACCGCGCCATCTACCTGACCGACCTCAACCGCCTCGGGGGCCGGCTCCAGCTGCTGGACCCGCACCGCGTCCTCGTCGAGGGCCCGACCCGCTGGCGCGCCGCCGAGATGATGTGCCCGCCGGCCCTGCGCCCCGCGGTCGTCGTCCTGCTGGCGATGATGGCGGCCGAGGGCACGTCGGTGCTGCGCAACGTGTACGTCATCAACCGGGGTTACGAGGACCTGGCGGAGCGGCTTAACTCCGTCGGGGCGCAGATCGAGACGTTCCGGGACATCTGACACTCCCCCGACCCAACGCCGCCGCACCCTTCCCGGCCAGCACGAACACCGCTCGGGACAGATGCGGCGGCGCCTTTTCGACTCCTCAGGGACTTCTGGCCTCGTTCCACAGCGGGCCGGAACAAGTGGGTGGCGTCCGCAGCGGACCGATCCGAGGCTACACGTCCAGCATCAACGCGCCGCGGACGGAACGGACTCGGCGTCCCGTCACCGCTGCCCGCACACGTCTTCCACGCCGCCGGAACGGTTCGGCCACCCTCCCCACGCCTGTCGTGACTGATACGACCCGTCCAGGTACCGCTTGCGCCGCCGGCTGTCCCACAAGCGAGGATTTCCGGCCAAAGCACAAGGAAGCGCGATGAGTAAACGATCGTACGTTGACAGTGTCAACGTGAAGGTGTGATGCTCGTCAACAGGTGAAGGTATACGCTCCCCACGGGATGTACCCACCTTGTATACGCCGGGTGAGACGGGGAGGGCTAGTGAGCCTGGGGGGAACGGTCGACGGACGCTTCCGGATCACGGGGATGCTGGGGCGCGGGAACATGGGCGAGGTGCACCGGGCCGAGGACCTTGAGGCCGCCCCGGACTCCCCGCACCGGGAGGTCGCGCTCAAGACCGTGCTGCGGGCCCGGACCGGGATCGCCGTCGACTCTTCGGGGTCCGGCAAGGAGATCGACCGGTTCCGCCGCGAAGTGCGGATCATGCGCATGCTCTCCCAGGGCCACCCGAACCTCACCCTGCTCGTCGATGGCGGAGTGGACGGCGGTGCGGACGGGGCACCGGGCGGTACCGGCCTGCCCTACCTGGCCATGGAACTGCTCGACGGTCATCCGCTCGCCGACCTCATCGACGAGGAGCCCCAGCTCCCGGTCTCCTGGGCCGCCGCCATCGGGGCGCAGATCGCCTCCGGTCTCACCGCCGCGCACACCGCCGGGGTCGTCCACCGTGATCTGAAGCCGGCCAACGCGATGCTGACCCGTGACGGCACCGTCAAGGTTCTCGACTTCGGCATGGGCTCGGTCGTCGACGATCCCGACCAGACCCGCCTGACCAGCACGGGCGTGAGCGTCGGCACGGCCCGCTACATGGCGCCGGAGCAGTTCCGTGCCGAACAGGTCACCGCGTCCGCAGACCTCTACGCGTTCGGCTGCGTCCTGTACGAGCTGCTGATAGGACGGCCGCCGTTCTCCGCCAGAACCCCTTACGAACTCTCCGAGCAGCACCAGTACGAGCGTCCGCCCCGGCTCACCTTGGTGCGCCCGGATCTGCCCGCCGAACTGGTCCGGCTGGTGGACCGGCTCCTGGAGAAGGACGGCGAACTGCGGCCGGACAACGCCGCCCTGGTCCGTGAGGCGCTGATCCCGCTCGCGTTCGCGCCGGACGACACGGCCGCCCTGCTCGCTCCGCACTGGCAGGCGATGGACCCGGTGGCGCGGCTGCGTGCCCTGCTCCCCGAGCCCGCTCCGGCCGCGCCGGCACCCGTGCCGCGCAGGGATCCGCGCCTTCCCGAGGCGATGGACGTCTTCGGTATCCACGCCGACCTGATCGGCGAGTACGAGAGTTTCACCAGGAGCGCGACGGTGATCCGGGACGCCCGGATCGAGGGCTTCGTCGCGGACGATCTGGCGGCGAAGTCCCAGTGGCCAGACCCGTGGCTCTCGCTCAACCCGTTCTTCGCCGACGGCGGCCAGGTCACCGATCTCGTCCGGGACGGCGTACTGCACCCGCGGTGCGCGGAGATCTTCCAGGCCGGCAAGAAGAAGACCTCTCCGCGCCCCGACGGCCGGCCGCTGAACTTCCACCTCCACCAGCGGCAGGCGATCGAGGCCGCGCAGGCGGGCGACTCCTATGTGCTCACCACCGGTACCGGCTCCGGCAAGTCGCTGTCCTACATCGTCCCCATCGTGGACCGGGTACTGAAGGAGCGTCAGGCGGCGGGCCCGGACGCGGGCGGCCGGGTGCGCGCGATCGTCGTCTACCCGATGAACGCCCTGGCCAACTCGCAGCTGGGCGAGCTGGAGAAGTACCTGCAACACGGTTTCGGTAAGGGCCGTGAGCCGGTCACCTTCGCCCGCTACACGGGCCAGGAGTCCGACGAGGACCGTCGCAAGCTGCGCAAGGACCCTCCGGACATCCTGCTGACCAACTACGTGATGCTGGAGCTGATGCTGACCCGGCCGGACGACCGGACCAGCCTGATCCGCATGGCCGAAGGGCTGCAGTTCCTGGTCTTCGACGAGCTGCACACCTACCGGGGCCGGCAGGGCGCGGACGTGGCGCTCCTGATCCGCCGCGTGCGTGAGGCCTGCCGCGCCTCGAAGACCCTTCAGTGCATCGGCACCTCGGCGACCATGTCCACCGAAGGCTCCTGGGAAGACCAGCGGCGCGAGGTGGCCAGGGTGGCCGGCCGGTTGTTCGGTACGACGGTGCTGCCGAAGCGGGTCATCGGCGAGACCCTGGTCCGGGCGACCGACGAAGCGCCCGGGACTGTACCCGCCGAGCGGCTGCGGGTACCGGCGGCGCCCCGCTCGTACGACGCGCTGACGAGGGATCCGCTGGCCCGCTGGGTGGAGTCCCGGTTCGGCCTGGAGCCCGAGGAGGGTACGGGGCGGCTGCGTCGCTGCGCCCCGGACACCGTCGAGGCCGCGGCGGCGGAACTGGCCGCTGCCTCCGGAGTCCCCGAAGAGAGTGTGCGCGAGGCGATCCGTACGACGCTGGAGGCGGGGGCGCAGGCCAAGCACCCGGTGACGGAGCGGCCGTTGTTCGCGTTCCGGCTGCACCAGTTCCTGTCCAAGGGCGACACCGTCTACACGACGCTTGAGGATCCGCTCACCCGGCCGCTCACCCGCACCTACCAGCTGGAGCAGCCGGACAGCGACGGCAAGCCGCTGTTCCCGCTGGCGTTCTGCCGGGAGTGCGGTCAGGAGTACCTGACCGTGTGGCGGACCGAGGACGGCGGCACCTTCCGGTACGAGCCGCGTCGGGACACCTCCGCCTCGGGGGGCCGCCAGGGTGAGGGGTATCTGTATCTGGGCATGCCCGGTGAGGACTACGAGTGGCCGGCCGATCCGCAGAAGGCCGTGGACGACCGGCGGTTGCCGGAGTCGTGGCTGGAGCCGGACGCCCAAGGTGTGACGGTCGTCAAGAAGTCCTACCGGCCCCGAGTGCCCCGGCGGGTCGTCGTGGATGCCCACGGGAACGAGTCGGGCGAAGGGCTGACCGCGGCGTTCGTCCCGGCGCCGTTCCTGTTCTGTGTGCACTGCCAGGTCTCCTACGAGCAGACCCGCGGCCGGGACTTCGCCAAGCTGGCCACCCTGGACCAGGAGGGGCGTTCCTCGGCGACCTCACTGATCTCCGCGTCGATCGTGAAGTCCCTGCGTGCGGTGCCGGAGGAGAGCCTGGGCAAGGAGGCCCGCAAGCTGCTCACCTTCGTCGACAACCGGCAGGACGCCTCGCTCCAGGCCGGGCACTTCAACGACTTCGCCCAGGTGACGCAGTTGCGCGGGGCCCTGTACCAGGCCGCGGTGCGGGCCGGTGAGGAGGGGCTGAGCCACGACGACCTCGCCGAGGCGGTCACCGAGGTGATGGGCCTGACGCCCCGCGAGTACACGACAGGCGCGGACCTGACGCCCTCCATGGAACGCCGGGCTCTGAAGACCTTCCGGGAGGTCGTGGGATACCGCCTCTACCGCGACCTGGAGCGCGGCTGGCGCATCACGATGCCGAACCTGGAGCAGACGGGGCTGCTGCGGATCGACTACGAGGATCTGGACTGGCTCGCCGCCAACGACGAGCGCTGGCGAACCACGCACGCCGTGCTGCGGGGCGCCGACCCCGCCCTGCGCGAGGAGATCACCCGTACGCTGCTCGACTTCATGCGGCGGGCGCTGGCCATCGACGTGCAGTACTTCCGCGAGGACTTCGACGTCCTTCAGCGGGCGAGCGAGGAGCGGCTGGCCGGGGCATGGGTGCTGAGCGAAAGCGACCGGCCGGCCGTCGGAACCGCCTACCCCTACGGGTCCCGGCCGGGTATGGAGCGCTCCGCGCTGTTCCTGTCGGCCCGGGGCAAGTTCGGCAAGTACCTGCAGCGGAACATGCCCGAGCTGCGCGATCCGTCCTTCTCGCTGGATGACGTACAGGCCGTCATCGAGGATCTGCTGAAGGTCTTGAGGGACGCGGATCTGGTGCGTGAGGTGGACGCGACCCCCGAGCTCTCCGGCCCGGCCTACCGACGCCGGGCGGCGCAGAAGCGCACGGGCTACCGGGTGTCGGCCGCCCACCTCATCTGGCGGGCCGGAACCGGTGAGCGCGGCGTGGTCGACCCGCTGGCTCGCACTTACCGGGGCGGCGAGGGCCCGCGAGTCAACCCGTTCTTCCGGGACCTCTACCGCACCGCAGCCGCCGAGCTGGCCGGCCTGTACGCGCGAGAGCACACCGCCCAGGTCCTTCCGGAGGACCGGCTGGAGCGCGAGGAGCTGTTCCGGGAGGCCAAGCTGCCTCTGTTGTACTGCTCGCCGACGATGGAGCTGGGTGTGGACATCTCCTCGCTCAACGCCGTGCTGATGCGCAACGTGCCGCCGACCCCGGCGAACTACGCGCAGCGCTCGGGCCGAGCGGGGCGTTCCGGGCAGCCCGCGCTGGTGACCACGTACTGCGCGACGGGCAACAGCCACGACCAGTACTACTTCCGCAAATCCCAGGACATGGTGTCGGGACAGGTGGCTCCCCCACGGCTGGACCTGGCCAACGAGGATCTGGTCCGCTCCCATCTCCAGGGCATCTGGCTGGCAGAGGCCGACATGAAGCTCGGCACCGCGATCCCGGAGGTGATCGACGTCGCCTACGACCCCGAGGGCGGCGACCGCCCCGATCCGCTGATGCCGCTGCCGCTGCGTTCGGAGTTCCGCGACCGGTCCCTGGACGACGCCGCCCGCAGCCGCGCGGCCGACACCGCCCGTACCGTTCTCGCCCCGCTGATCGCCGACTTCGAGGCGACCACGTGGTGGTACGACGAGTGGATCGAGGACCGGATCGAGCGGGCCCCGGCGGAGTTCGACGCCGCCTTCGACCGGTGGCGGGACCTGTTCCGGGCGGCCGTCATCGACCAGTACGAGCAGAACAAGCGGGTCGTCGACCACACCCTCTCGCAGGGCGAGCAGAGCCGCGCCCGCAGCCGCCGACGGGAGGCCGAGACGCAGACGAACCTGCTGCTGAACCGCTCCACCGACAACAAGTCGGTGATGAGCGACTTCAATCCCTACCGTTATCTGGCGTCCGAGGGGTTCCTGCCCGGCTACAGCTTCCCGCGGCTGCCGCTGGCCGCGTACATCCCTCGGTCCGGCAACCGCCGCAACGCCGACGGGGACTATCTCCAGCGGCCCCGGTTCCTCGCCATCCGCGAGTTCGGTCCGGGTGCGCTCATCTACCACGAGGGTGCCCGCTACCAGGTCACACGGGTGCAGTTGCCGCCGGACGCCTCGGGCGAGCTGGCGACGGCGGAGGCCCGGCGCTGCGACGGCTGCGGCTATCACTACGCCGTCAGGCCCGGCCTCGACCGGTGCGACATGTGCGGGGAGGAGCTGCGCGGCAAGCGCACCGGTCTGCTGCATCTGCACACCGTGTACACCACTCCGCGCGAGCGGATCTCCTCCGACGAGGAGGAGCGCCGGAGGGCCGGTTTCCGCCTGGAGACCTCGTACGCCTTCCAGGACCACGGCGCCCGCAAGGGCCGTCTCACCTCACATGTCGCCGACGTCGGCGGCGCGCACGTCCTCGACCTGGACTACGGCGACTCGGCTACGGTCCGGATCACCAATCTCGGCCGGGTCCGCGACAAGGAGGGGGAGCCGGACGGCTACTGGCTGGACCTGGGCGACGGTCGCTGGCTCAACGACCGGGCCGCCGCGGACGCCATCGAGGGCACCGGCATGCCGGTGGTCGACGAGGACGGCAACGAGAAGCGGCGCAAGAAGCGGGTGCTGCCGTTCGTGGAGGACCGGCGCAACATCCTCGTCGTCACGTTGGACGAGCCGCTGCCCGAGCCGGCGGCGCTGTCGTTCCTGTACGCGCTGGAGCGAGGCATCGAGGCGGCGTTCGAGTTGGAGGATTCCGAGCTGACCGCGGAGCTGCTGCCGCCGGACGACGGGCCGCGCCGCCGCATGCTGTTCACGGAGGCCGCCGAGGGCGGCGCCGGTGTGCTGCGCCGGATCCAGCACGAGAGGGGCGCCCTCGCCGAGGCCGCGAAAACCGCCCTGGAGATCTGCCACTTCGACCGGGACACCGGCGAGGACGAGGGCGGGCCGGCGGACGGCGAGAAGTGCGCTCGCGGCTGCTATGCCTGTCTGCTGACCTACGGCAACCAGACACACCACCGTCAGCTGAGCCGGCACGCGGCCCAGCCGCTGCTGCTGCGGCTGTCCGAGGCCCGTACCGAGCGCGAGGACCGCGACGAGTCCCGCAGCGAGCGCTTCCGCAGGCTGGCCCCGGCGCCCGCCAGGCCACAGGCCCCTACCCCCACGAGCACGCCACCGACCCCCGTAGAGGCCGATCTCGCGGCGCTCGTCGCGGACGGCGACCTGCTCGGGTGGCTGAAGGCGAAGGGCCACCGACTCCCCGACGAGGTCCGTGTGCCCGTCCCGGAGGCGGACGCCTGCCCCGACCTCGTATTCCATCTGGACGGCGCCGATCTCGCCGTGTTCGTCGACGTACCCGGCCACACGCCCGGTGCCGACCGTGACCTCGAAGCCGGCTACCGCCTGGAGGAGGCCGGCTGGGACGTACTGCGATTCCCCACGGACGCGGACTGGGACGCCATCGCCGACCACAACGCCACCTATTTCCACCTCCGTTGACCGCTAGGAACCGAGACATCTCATGAGCCTCACGTACACAGCCGGTTCGCTGGTCGCCGCCCGTGGCCGGGAATGGGTGGTCCTGCCCGAGAGCGCCGCCGACATGCTGGTGCTGCGCCCGCTGGGCGGGAGCGAGGACGACATCGCGGCCGTCTTCCCCGCGTTCGAGGACGTGCGCGACGCGGAGTTCGCAAAGCCGAGCGCGGACGACCTGGGTGACCAGCGGGCCGCCGGTCTGCTGCGCACGGCGCTGCGCGTCGGGTTCCGGTCCGGCGCGGGCCCGTTCCGCTCGCTGGCGTCGATCGCCGTGGAGCCCCGCGCTTACCAACTGGTTCCGCTGCTGATGGCGTTGCGGCAGCGCACCGTACGGCTGCTGATCTCGGACGACGTCGGTATCGGCAAGACGGTCGAGGCGGGCCTGATCGTCAAGGAGCTGCTCGCGCAGGGCGAGGCGACGAGGCTGGCGGTGCTCTGCTCTCCGGCACTCGCCGAGCAGTGGCAGTCGGAGTTGCGGGAGAAGTTCGGGATCGACGCCGAACTGGTCCTCGCCTCCACGGTGTCCCGGCTGGAGCGCGGTCTGGAGCTGGGCCAGTCCCTGTTCGACAGGCACCCGTTCACGATCATCTCGACGGACTTCATCAAGTCGACCCGCCACCGCGAGGACTTCGTCCGGCACTGCCCGGACCTGGTGATCGTCGACGAGGCTCACTCCTGCGTGGCCGCCGACGACGCCACTCAGGGCGGCACGTCCTCCACGAGCCAGCTCCGCTACGAGCTGCTGCGCAGGATCTCCGCGGACGCGGACCGGCATCTGCTGCTGCTGACCGCGACCCCGCACTCCGGCAAGGAGTCCGCATTCCGCAACCTGCTCGGGCTGGTCCGGCCCGAGCTGGCGACGGTGAACCTGGAAACCCCGGCGGGGCGGGCGAAGCTCGCCGAGTACTTCGTCGCCCGCAAGCGCGCCGACGTCCGTACCTATCTCACCAAGGAGGACGGCCTCGCCGACGACTCCCTGGCCGAGCGGACCGCCTTCCCCTCCGACCGCTGGACGAAGGACGAGCCGTACCGGCTGACACCCGCATACCGGGCGCTGCTCGACGACGCCATCGCCTATGCCCGGGACCGCGTCGAGGCGGCCGGGGAGCAGGGCAAGCGGGAGGCCCGTATCGCCTGGTGGTCGGTGATCGCGCTGCTGCGCTCGATGGTGTCTTCGCCGGCGACCGCAGCGCAGACACTGAAGACCCGTTCCGAGTCCGCTGCGGCCCGCACCGCGCAGGAGGCGGATGCGCTGGGTGCCAAGGTGGCGGCCGACTCCGCTGACAACGACCGGCTGGAGGGCGTGGACGTCGCTCCGGGGGCCGCCGAGTCGGAGGAGGCGGGCGCCCGGCTGCTCGAACTCTCGCAGCGGGCGGCGCGGCTGGTCGGCCCTGCCGAGGATGCGAAGCTGAAGGCGCTCACCGGCCACCTCAAGAAGCTGATCGCCGACGGCTACCACCCGATCGTCTTCTGCCGCTACATCCCCACTGCGGAGTATCTCGCCCAACAGCTCGAGGGCAAGCTCGGCAAGAAGACGAAGATCGCCGCCGTGACCGGCACGCTCTCCCCGCAGCAGCGCCTCGAGCGCATCGAGGAGCTCGGCGCCGACTCCGCCGAGGAGGCGGGCGACCCGGCCGTTCGCCGCGTGCTGATCGCCACCGACTGCCTGTCGGAGGGCGTCAACCTCCAGCACCACTTCGACGCCGTCGTCCACTACGACCTGGCCTGGAACCCGACCCGTCACGACCAGCGCGAGGGCCGCGTCGACCGGTACGGCCAGAAGCGCGACGAGGTCCGGGTCATCACCATGTTCGGCGAGGACAACGGTATCGACGGCAAGGTCCTGGAGGTGCTTTTCGCGAAGCACCGGCAGATCAAGAAGGACCTGGGCATCTCCGTCTCCGTCCCCGACGAGACCGCCTCCGGTGTCACCGACGCCGTGGTGGAGTGGCTGTTGCTGCATGGACGGCAGGGCAGTCAGGAGAGCCTCTTCGAGCTGGACGGCCACCAGGAGTCCTTCGAGCGTATCGAGCGCGAGTGGACCTCGGCCGCCGAGCGGGAGAAGACCTCGCAGTCCAAGTACGCCCAGCGCACGATCCACCCGGAGGAGGTGGCCCGCGAGGTCGCCGCCGTGCGGGCCGCGCTCGGCGGCGCCGACGAGGTCCGCGACTTCGCCCTGGAGGCGCTGCGCGAGCTGGACGCCTTGGTCCGTGAACCACGCGACGGCGGCGGTGACTTCACCGCGCAGGTCGGCGGCACCCCGGCGGGCCTGCGGGACGCGCTCGCCGCCACCCTCGGTGGCCGGCTCGTCGAGGAGGACCGCGAGATCCCGTTCCGTACGACCCCGGCGGTCGCCCGCGGCGAGGCCGCCCTGGTCCGCACCGACCCGGCGATCGGAGCCGTGGCCTCGTACGTCCTGGACTCGGCGCTCGACGCGAACACCCCCGGCCCCCGCCCGGCCCGCCGCTGCGGTGTGGTCACCACGGACGCGGTGACGATCCGCACCACGCTCCTGCTGGTCCGCTACCGCTTCCACCTCACACTCCCCTCCCGTACGGGCGAGCGGCAACTGGTCGCCGAGGACGCCCGTCTGCTCGCCTACGAGGGTCTGCCCTCCCGCGCCCGCTGGCTGGACGACGACGCGGCCACCGCGCTCCTCGCGGCCCGTGCCAGCGCCAACACCCACGAGCAGCGGGCCCGCAACCAGATCAGCCGCGATCTGGACGCTCTGCCGGACCTCGCGGGACACCTCTCCGAGTACGGCACCCGCCTGGCCGCCGAACTCGACGCCTCGCACCGCCGGGTCCGCAAGGCCAACGAGGAGATCGTTCGCGGCCTGAAGGTCGTCCCCCAGGAGCCGGCCGACGTCCTCGGCGTGTACGTCTACCTGCCGCAGCCCGCCTCTACCGCGTCCGGAGCCGAAGCCTGATGTCCGCCGCCACCCGCACCGCCCTGGCCTTCACCGCCGTCACCACGGTCGGCGGACTCCTCCCCGCCGACATGCTGCTGCGCATCCCCGAGGGGCGGAACCTGCCGGGCACCAAGCCCGCCGACTACGGCCTGCCCTCCTCGGTGCCCGTGCGCGACGAAGCTGAGCGCGCCTGGGAGTACCTCAAGCCGCTCTGGCGCGACCTGCGCGCCGCCCTGCCCGCCGACCCCGAGACCGGCGCCCCCGCCGCCGACCCGACCGGCCGCGCCGGCACCGACTGGCTCGCCCAGCTCTTCCGCAAACTGGACTTCGGCGCGCTGACGGAGGTGGGACCGCATGGCATCCCGGCCGACACCGACCCCGACAAGCGCTTCCCGGTCTCCCACCGCCACGGCCCGGCCCTCGTCCACCTCATCCCGTGGAACCAGGACCTGGACAAGCGCGCGGCGGGCCAGGTGCCCCCGCAGTCCATGCTCCAGGACTGCCTCAACCGCACCGAGGCCCACCTGTGGGCGGTCCTCACCAACGGCCGTCGCGTACGTCTGCTGCGCGACTCCTCGTCCTTCGCTACGGCCGCCTACGTCGACTTCGACCTGGAAGCCATCTTCGACGGCGAGCTCTTCAGCGAGTTCGTGCTGCTGTACTGCGTGCTGCACGCGTCCCGGTTCACGGTGGCGGAGGGGGCGGTGGCTTCGGGGTGCTGGCTGGAGAAGTGGCGGACGGTCGCAATAGAGTCCGGCAGCCGTGCCCTCGACCACTTCCGCGACGGCGTCCAGGCGGCCCTCACCGTCCTCGGCACCGGGTTCCTAAGCCACCC
Source organism: Streptomyces sp. NPDC093598 (assembly GCF_044764825.1). NCBI lineage: Bacteria > Bacillati > Actinomycetota > Actinomycetes > Kitasatosporales > Streptomycetaceae > Streptomyces > Streptomyces sp. NPDC093598. Next base: position 127,899 of record NZ_JBIWIV010000013.1, read on the forward strand.
GGACAACACCGCCCTCCGCGCCAACCTGGACGTCCACGCCTTCCAGACGGCCCTGCTACGGCTCGTCTACCGCATGATCTTCCTCTTCGTGGCCGAGGACCGGGGCGCCCTGCTCGACCCCGACGCGGACGAACGGACCGTCGACCGCTTCACTCGCTACTTCTCCACGGCCCGCCTCCGCCGTCATGCGCTACGACGCCTGGGCACGGCCCACGACGACCGGTACCGCGCCCTGGAGCTGCTGATCGAGGCGCTGGGCTCCGAGCGGGGCCGTCCCGAACTGGGCCTGAAGGGACTCGGTGGCCTCTTCAACGACACCCCCGCCGACAAGCCCCTGCGTGGAGTGCGGCTCGCCAACCGCCACCTCTTCGAGGCCGTCAAGCATCTGGCCCGCGTACGGGACTCCGGTTCTGCGCGCTGGCGTCCGGTGGACTACCTGCGCATGGGCGCTGAGGAACTGGGGTCCGTGTACGAGGCGTTGCTGGAGCTGGTGCCGAAGCACAGCGCCGCCGACCGCACCTTCGAACTGGTCGATCGGATCGGCAACGACCGCAAGAAGACCGGCAGCTACTACACCCCTGCCCCGCTCACCGAAACCTTGCTGGACTCCACGCTGAACCCGGTGATCGACGACGCCGTCAAGCGCGGGGAGCAGCGCGCGAGCGCCGAGGGGCAGCCCGACCCCGCCGACACGATCGTCGAGGAGCTCCTGTCCCTCACGGTGTGCGACCCCGCGTGCGGATCGGGGCACTTCCTTGTGGCGGCGGCCCGGCGTATCGCCAAGCGGGTCGCCGCGGTGCGTGAGCGCAACCCGGAGCCCACGGACGAGGCCGTGCGCCACGCCCTGCACCAGGTCGTGGCGCGCTGTGTGTACGGCGTGGACCTCAATCCCATGGCCGTCGAACTGGCCAAGGTGTCCCTGTGGCTGGAAGCGATGGAGCCCGGACGGCCGCTCGGCTTCCTCGACGCTCACATCAAGCACGGCAACGGTCTGATCGGGGCGACGCCGGCGCTGATGCGGGACGGGATCCCCAACAAGGCGTTCAAGAAGGCCGAGGGTGACGACGAGGGGTGGGCACGGCAGCTTCTTGCCCGTAACGCCCTCGAACGTGAGGGCCAGGGCGGGCTGTTCGAGGTCGAGACGGAGACGAAGGTCGCCAACGGTTCGTTCGCGCGCGGGCTGCGCCGGATCACGGCGGCCCCTGCCGGTGACCTCAAGGACATCCGCCGCAAGGAGGCCGACTACCGGGACTGGGCGAATTCGGCCGAGTATCTGCGGGCCCTGCACCTCGCGGACGCGTGGTGTGCGGCGTTCGTCTGGGTGAAGACCGAGGAGGCGCCGCCGGCCATCACGCACAAGGTGTTCCGAGGGCTGGAGGACCCCGAGGGGGACGCGGCGCCGCAGTCGACCCACGACGAGATCGTAAGGCTGCGGGACCAGTACGCCTTCTTCCACTGGCACTTGGAGTTCCCGGAGGTCTTCGCAGTTCCGGAGGACGGGGACGTGCCGACGGGGGCGGGTTCCGTTGATTCGGGGACGGGGTGGGCCGGGGGGTTCTCCTGCGTGGTGGGGAATCCGCCGTGGGACAAGGTCGACTTTCACGACAAGAACTACTTCAGCGTGGTCGCCCCCGAGATCGCGGAAATCGCTGGCACGGCCCGGCGCAACCGGATCGCCCAGTGGGAGGAGGAGAACCCCGAGGCCGGGAAGCGGTACCGGGAGGCGCGGCGCGCGGTTAAGGGGATATTCCACTTCGCGGGTGACTCGGGGGGGTTCCCTTTGTGCGCGAAGGGGTTGACGGTCAAGGGCGTCAACTCCCTCCAGACTGACCAGCTCTTCGCCGAGCGAATGGCGAATGTGGTCGCGGCTGAGGGACGGTTCGGCCTGATCCTGCCGACAGCGGTCGCGACGGGCGCGGGCTCCCAGCATCTGTTCGCGGACTTCACGCAACGGGGAGTACTGGCTTCGCTGTACGACTTCGAAGTCAGACGTCCGAAGTCCCCAGCGCTCCCCAAGGGTGGAAAGTGGTTCGATATCGACTCGAAGCAGTCATTTTGTCTGCTCTCCGTCACCGGCCGCGCGATCCAAGCGGATGCAGCACGCCTCGGCTTCTCCATGTCTGATGTCACAGATATCTACGACCGGGGCCGAGTCGTAGCACTGAGGCCTGAGGACCTGGCGATCATCAATCCCAACACGGGCACCCTCCCCAAGCTGAGATCCCAGCGGGACGCAGCCCTCGTGGCAGGCATCCACCGGCGTGTGCCCGTGCTGTGGAACCAGCGGCGCCGGGACGGCAACCCATGGGGCATGGCCTTCAAACACCTCTTCAACATGACGGATGACTCCGACCTGTTCCGCAGCCGCGAGAGGCTTGAGGCTGAGGGATGGGAGCTTCGGGGCAACGCCTTCGAACGGGATGGGGAGCGGATGCTGCCGCTGTACGAGGGCAAGATGGCACACCTCTTCGACCACCGCTGGAACTCGTACACCGGTACCGGTAACGAGGACCGCCGCCGTATCTGCGCCTGGGAGAAGGTGAATCCCGCAACGTACGCTGACCCCCGATACTGGATCCTGGAAGACGGCCTCATCCCCACAGTCCGCAGAGGTAAGGACGCCGCGGAACGTGGCGTCAATATGCGTCTCGCTGAAGTGCACTGGCCGTACGACTGGTTGCTGGGGTGGCGTGACGTCACCTACTTCACCAACGAACGCACCGGCATCCCCGCCTTTCTCCCCCGCGCTGCCGTCGGCAACACCTTCACCCTGATGCTGCCGCGCGTCGCACCCCCACTGGTCGCCGCCCTGATCGCCACCCAGTCCTCCCTAGTCTTCGACTTCGTGAGCCGTCAGAAGATCAGCGACGCCCACATGAAGCCGTTCATCTGGAAGCAGCTCCCCGTCCCCACTCCCACGACCCTCGAACCCCACCTCCCCTTCCTCCTCCCCCGCGTCCTTGAACTCGTCTACACCGCCTACGACATGACCCCCCTCGCCCGCGACCTGGATGACGAGGGCGAGCCCTTCCAGTGGGACGACGACCGCCGCGCCCAACTACGCGCCGAGTTGGACGCCCACTTCTTCCACCTCTACGGAATCTCCCGTGAGGACACCGACTACATCCTGGAGTCCTTCCAGTCCGAGTCGGGCGGCCTGAAGAACAACGAGATCTCCGCGTTCGGCGAGTACCGGACCAAGCGCCTCGTCCTCACCGAGTACGACCGCATGGCCACCGCCGGCCTGACCCTGGAAAGCCCGCTCACCGAAGGCGAGTCCGGCACGTACCGATCCCCCCTCACACCGCCCCCGGGCCACGGCCCCAGGCACCCGGCCTGACAGCCCGGCCCCGACCCCCATCTGGGCTCGCACTTCAACAAGCAGTCACACGAACCCGTACCACGCCCAGCCCCGCACCACACCACCCGGCAACCACCGTCGAAACGGAGAACCTCAGTGAGCACTGACGCCGACCACCTCCTCGACGGCATACCCGCGATGAGCGAGTACGACGAGCAGGTATGGGCCACGCTCAACGACCACTGGCAGCGCCGCAACAATCGCCGAGGCCTACCGAACTGGGCGAGCACAGCGCTGAGTCGCACCGGCGAGGCCGCCGGGAAGGCCACCAAACGGGTCGCGGACGCCGTCCCCGACGCAGTCTCGGAACCCGTGCGGCGCGCGGGCGACGCGGTCGCCGACAAGGCCATGCGACCGGCGCTCGCGGGCGCGGCGGCGCTGCTGGATCTGGTCAACGAATGGGCCATGGAGCTCAACGACCCGAAGAACGTCGAGAAGCTCGCCCGCAAGCAGGGTCTCGAACTCGACACTTTCACCGAACTACGGAAGCAGGACCTCAAGTTCTGCGACCGGCTGCTGACGCGCAACACCCTCAAGTGGCGCACGGCCGGCGCGTTCGAAGGCGGAGCCATGGGGCTGCTGGCGCTGGTCCCCGTCGCCGGTATCCCCGCCGCGATGACGGCGGACATCCTCGTCATCCAGGTCCTGAGCACGTCGATCGCCTCGCGCGTCGCGTACTCCTACGGCTATGACGCCAAGGACCCCAACGAGCAGGTCTTCATCCAGCGCCTGGTACGGCGTTCCTTCATGACCCAGGCGGCCAAGGCCGAACCGTTGCGTGACACCGCCCGGGCGGCGCACGCCCTCAAGGGACGCGTGAAGTGGTCGGAGAAGCTCCGCAACGACCACCGTCTTGTGGCCGCCCTGGAGAAGTTGATGAAGCAGCTCGGCCCGGCCGGCTCCAAGGTGCCGGTGCAGAACGTCGCCAAGGTCGTACCGTTCGTGGGCATCCTCATCGGCGCCGGCATGAACTCCGCGGTCCTCGGCAGGGTGGCCAAGGACGCCCAGCGGTACTGCCAGACTCGCTTTCTGTGCGAGAAGTACGGACTGCCGCTCCCAGCCGCACTGGCGACCGACGACGAGGACGACGACACCCAGGCCAACGCCACGTGAGTGCTGCGGTGGCGCCCGACCAGAGCGCCACCGTTCGCCTCCGCCGCCCCGCTCAGGCGTTGTCTACGAACCGCATGAACGACTGCCAGCCATCACGGCCAACCACGAAGGCCGGACGGCTCACATCCTTGGAGTCCCGTACGTGGATGGCTCGTTCGGCGATCGCGATCTCCACGCAGTCGTCGCCCTCGCTGCCGCTGTAGCTGGACTTGAACCAGGCAAGGTCCGTCGTACCGCTGCTCATAGCTCTCCTCGGAGTCGCTCCAGCAAGGCCCGGGATTCGTTAGGGCTCAGGGCCTGCGAGCGCAGTGTTTCATAGCGCTGACAGAGCGCACTTACCTCCTTCGGACCGGAGATCAGCCGCCCGTTCTTCTGCCCCTCGGAGTACCCGAGCCGCTGCCCCGCTGGGGTCTCCGAGATCCGCACCGGTCCATCCAGGCACGCATGCAACCCGCCTTCCAGCGGCACCACCTGAAGCGTCACATTCCGCGGAGCACTCCGCTCCAGTACGTGGTCGAACAGCTCCCGCATCGCTTCCGCGTCCCCGAACCTTCGCCGGAACACATGCTCCTCGACGATGAAGCTGAACGGCACGGTCGGCCGCTCCCGCATCATCGCTTGGCGTTCCATCCGGGCCGCGAGCTGCGCCTCCAGTTCCCCGTCCGTCCGCAACGGGATCGTGCCCTCGAACACCGCCCGCGCATACGCCTCCGACTGCAACAGCCCCGGCACCAGCCTGCACTCGTACGTACACAGGCTCACCGCCTCCCGCTCCAGCCGGGCCCACCTCCGGAACCAGGCCGCCAGCCCCGCCTCGCCCCGGGTGAGATACTGGGCGGCCTTCCGCAGCGCACCGGTGTTCCCGAGGGCCTCCTCTGCCCGGTCCACGAAGGGGGTGTCCGGCATCCGACGCCCCAACTCCACCGATTCCACGGTGTGTTTGGAGTACCGCACCCTCGTGGCGAGTTCGGCCCTGCTGAGCCCCGCGTGCTCGCGCAGCGCCTGCACGACCGCGCCGAACGTGCGCAGACTGTCGGACGGATGGGGTTCGCGCTCCCACTCCCCCGCCGGAACCGCCCGCGCCTCGACGCCCTCGGCCACGTCCCCTTCGACGATGCCCATCCGCCGCCCCTATCTCCGTACCGAGGCGGCTTCTCACGCCACCCGCACTCGCCACTCAGCGTGACGGAACGGGGAGCGTACTGTCCACTCCGTGTGCCCGTACGCTGACTCCGCGTACGGGGCGCCGTACTCGCTCCCACCCGTGCGCGACCGCCACGCTGGCGTCATGAACCAACCCGCTTCCCAACTTGCCACCCCCACCCGTACCTTCACCCAGCTACTGTCGTCCACCCGACGCGGTGCCCGGCTCGCGCGGCTGCTCGCGGTGGCCCAACTGCGATCCTGGGATGCCGGGGAGGACCTCACGGAGCGTGCCGAGACCGTGGTGGCGGAGCTTGCCGCGAACGCCGTTCTCCACGGCCGCTCACCGGGCCGCAGCTTCCGGCTCACACTTGTCCTCGACCCGTTGGCCGGGCGGCTGCGCGTCGAGGTCACCGACGCCCGCGGGGACCTGCTCCCGCACATCCCCCCGACGGACGCCGACGCGCTCCACACCTGCGGGCGCGGCCTGTCCCTCGTCGCCGCCGTTGCCGACCACTGGGACTGCGTCCCCTACCCGCCCAGCGGCAAGACCGTTCGCGCGCTGCTCTCGACGCCGTAGGAACGACTGCTCGCAGTGAGATCGTCGAGAACACCGGGGTCGAGTCCTGGGCATGCAGAAACCAGCCATCCCACCCGTCAGTGCGTTGACGTCGCCAACGCGCTTATCTACGGTGGCTGTTGATACGCAAGGGCTCAGGGGGCAACAAGCCGTGCAGGGGGGCAACACCGGTGAATCGGACCGGCCGGTCACGGCCCACCACTTGCTGAAAGCCGCCGAACGCGCCTACGTGCGAGCCGAGTTCAGCGTCGTAAGACCGCTTCTTCAACGCTTTCAAGCCACGTTCGGTACACCGGACCCCGCCGACATCGACGGCCCTGACGCCATACCGTACGCCGTGCTCCGCGCCGCGCTGGCCGCGCGGGCCGGGAACTGGCCGGAGGCGGTGCGGCGGTGTCCCGACAGTGACCTGGACCTGGCTGAGACGGGGGTCGTGCATGCCCTCGCGGTGGGTGCCCTTCGTCGGCTGGGGGAAGAGGACGGGCGGCACACCGAATTCGGCACCGCGGCGCTCGCAATCGTCCTGTGGGCGCATCTCCTGGACGAGGACGACCCCGGCGACTTCCGCGCGCTGCTGACCGAGCGGCGCGGTGCTCCCGTACCCGACGAGCTCTGGGAGGACGCCCGCCGCCATCTGCTCGGGCGTATCACCGACCTGCTGGACGCTCTGGACGTCCGGGCCGGCCGGGACGTCCTCGCCGCGTGGAAGACGGCCTGGGAGGCCGAACGCGCCACTCTCGCGGTCGGTCTCTCGGCCGTCGGGCCCGACGGTCTGATCCCGGTCAGCAGAGCCGCCCGGCAGCTCCTGGCCCACGGCCACCGACAAGCCCTCCTCGACGCCTACACCGCACGCCATCCCGACACCGCCACCTGGAGCGCGGACTCGCCCGACCACCGCGCGTGCGCCGACCTCATCGCCCAGGCCCTCGCGGAACAAGCTCAGGACCGGGTGCGGGCCCACGAGTGGAGCGAGGCTCTCACGGACTTCACCACGGCGGCGCGGCTCGGGCTCACCCTCGGCGCAGCTGAGCGGACCGCCGTGGTCCGCGCCGGGAAGAACGTCGGACGGAGCCGTACCGGGCGGGGCTACTCCCCCATCACTCGGATCCAAGGGCTGGAGCAGGCCCACGCCCTGCTGCCGGACGACGACGCGCTGGCCGCCGAACTGGCCGCCGAGCTGGTGCGGCAGGGCCGTAAGGTCTTCGACAGCGACCCCAGACAGAGCAGGGACCGCTTCACGCGCGCCCTGCTCGTGTCGCCCGGCGACCACGACGCCAGGACCGGCCTCGACGACCATCTGCGAGCGGACCTGCGCCGGACGGTGGACGGGGAACAGCCCCGGGAGAGGATCCACGAGGGCCGGGTACGGGAGCTGCTGCTGCGCGACCCCGACTGCGCACCGGCCCGACGGTGGCTGGGAGACCACTACGCCGAGCAGGCCGTGGCCGCCGCGTCCGACGGGCGTACGGCGGCGGCACGCTCCGCCGTACGCGACATGCTCCGTTACGGCGGCGACGGTGACCCGTACGAATACGACGAAGAAGACATCGATGACGAGCTCGTCGCCCTCCTGTTCCACGCGGCACTGTTCGCGGAGGCCGAGAACCCTCGCACCGGGTTGGAACGCCGCGTCGACCTGCTGAGTACGGCTGTCGGCGTCGCCGGCCCGGCCCACGGCCCCGTCAGGGAGGAGCTCGACAGGGCGGTGCTCGACCTCGCCGAGCACCTGGAGGCCACGGCGTCCCCGTCGGACGTCATCGAGCTGTTCCTGCGGGACCTGCTGCGGATCGGTGTCAGCGCACGCTTCGACCGGACCGTGGAGACCGCGTACCTGCGCCGCGCCGAGATCCGCGAGGAGAAGGGCGACTTCGGCGGGGCACGGCACGACCGGGCGTGCGCGGCACGGATCGGTGCCGGACTGCCGGACCAGGGGCTGCTGTTCGGGCCCGCTCCCGGCGGTGACAGCCATGACGACTCCGGACAGGGAGCCCTCTTTTGACCGTCGACCAGCCCGTCCCGGGTGCCAGAGGTGCCGAGGTACCCCCGATTCCCTGGTTCGGCCCCACGCTCCACGAACTCGTCCCCGGCTGCGTGCCGGGTGCCCGGCTCCCGGCCCTCCGGGCGCAGGCGGGGCGGGCGCGCGCCGCGGCCCGGCAGGATCCGGATCGGCTGGAGCGCATCGGCCGGGCCGACCGGAACTCACGCGGCTCCGTCACCGCCCTCGTCGCCGAGATGCTCACCCCGCCCCTGCCCCGCCCCGATACGGAGGAACATCCGTGACCGGTCCCGCCCCGACCGCCCCCACCGGCCCGCCGTCGGAACTCGACAAGTTGCGGCGCCGGGTCGAGGCGCTGTCCCGCAAACGCGAGGAGGCCGAGGCCCGGCTGCACAGCCTGCTGAACGCCCTGCTGCCGCTGGACGACCTGCTCGGCGACACGCGCCGCCGGACCGGTGCCCTGCACGTGGCGCGGTCCGCGCGCGAGGCGACCTCGGCCGCCGTCGCGCTGAGCGAGCAGATCGACGCGGCTCAGCGGATGCTGCGCGGCGAGCTCGCCCGGCTCGACGTCACCGCGATGGATGTAGTGGGCAGGGCGGTCGACCCGGCGGAGATGCACGTCGTGGGGACCGAAGGCCATCCCTCCCTCCCGGAGGGCACAGTGCTGAAGGAGCAAGAAACCGGCTTCCGGCTGGGCGCGTCCGTCTTGCGGTCCGCGAAGGTGGTCATCGCGGTGCCGGGCCCCGCGCCGGAGCCGGAGCCGGTTCCGGCAGCCTCTGCAGGCGGCGGACGGGCGCAGCCACGACGCACCACCCGCTCCCAGCGGCACCTCCCGCGCAAGCCCTCGGCCGGGCGTCGACGTCGCTCCCGACGGACCTGACCCGGCGCCGTTCCCGCACCTCCCGCGCCCGACGCCCCATGACGATCAGGAAGCAGCCTTTCATGCACCGGACTCTCGGCATCGACCTCGGCACCACCAACTCCGTCACGGCCTGGCTGTCCGACGGCGTCCCCGTCGTACTGCCCAACCGGGACGGCGATCAGGCCACCCCCTCGGCCGTCGGCATCGACCACCTCGGCGGCCTGCTGGTCGGCCATGAAGCCCTCCAGTGGCGTGGTGGGGCTCCCGGGTCAGTGATCACAGAGGTGAAAAGGCTGATCGGGCGGCGCTGGGACGACGAGCTCGTGCAGCAGGTGCTGAAAACGCGGCCGGACGACGCGCCGCCGGTCCGGGACGGTGCCGACGGCTCGGTGGAGATCCGGCTCGGTACGCACTACCTGTCCCCGGTGCAGGTCTCCGCCATCCTGCTGCGGCGGCTCAAAAGGGACGCCGAGAGCGCCGCGGGGATGCCGTTCCGGCGGGCGGTGATCACGGTGCCGGCGTACTTCGCCGAACCGCAGCGCAGCGCGGTGAGGGAGGCCGGGCGGCTGGCCGGTTTCCACGTGGCGCGGATCGTGTCGGAACCGACCGCCGCCGCGCACGCCTTCGGTGTCGGAGCGGGCGGGGACGGCGCCGACGACTACGCCAACCTGCTCGTCTTCGACCTGGGCGGCGGAACCTTCGACGTGTCACTGCTGGCGATCGGTCCGGGCTACTGCGTGGTGGGGGAACTGGGCGGGGACAACCTCCTCGGCGGCGCCGACTTCGACGCGCTGCTCGACGGCCACCTGCGTGAGCAGCTGGCCGGGCGGGACCACGGCGGCGACGGTGACGCCTCCCGGATCCGGACCGCCGCCGAACGCGTGAAGGTCGAACTGTCCTCGCGGGACGTCTCCGAAGTGACCCTCGCTCCCCTCGGCCGCCAGGGCGGATCGTGGTCCGGAGCGGTGCGGCGCACGGTCTTCGAAGAGCTGCTCACCGGGCACCTGCGGCGGATGCGGGAGAAGGTCGAGTCAGTGCTGAAGAAGGGCGACTCGCTTCCCGAGGACGTCCGGCGTGTCCTCCTGGTCGGCGGCTCCACCCGCATCCCGGCCGTCCGGCACGACCTCGAGGACCTGTTCGGCGCGGGCAAGGTGTCGCACACGGTGGATCCCATGACGGCCGTCGCCCACGGCGCCGCCGTGGAGGCCGGGCTCCTCACCACTCTCGACTGCCCTGCTGAAAGCTGCACCGTCGAAGGCATTCCCGTCACCGCCGACGCCTGCCCGAGCTGTGCCGCCCCGCTGCTCGGCGCGGCCACGGTGGACTGCCCGGTCTGCCATGTCCCCGCGCCCGAACTCACCGCAGCCTGCCCCGTCTGCACCACGGACCTGTCCGCACTGCGCGCGAAGGCCCCGGTTGCCGCCCACACGGAGTGCCCGGAATGCGGCCGGGAAGACAACCCCGTCACCGCGACGGTGTGCCTGGACTGCGACGCGCCGCTGGACGCGGGCGGCCTGAAGTGCCCCGGCTGCGGGATGGTCAACGCGGCCGGTCTCACCGCCTGCTCACTCTGCGGCGGCGACTTCGGCACCGCCCCCGCCGAACAGGTCACAGCACAGAACATCGCGCTGGAGCTCGACGACGGCACCGTGGAGGTTATCTTCCCCGGCGGCACGCCCTACCCGACCGAATGGCGCCCGGTGGACGACCTCGTGGTGCGCGGCGGAGGATCGGTGCGGTTCCAGGTGTGGGAAGGACCGCACCTGCGCTCGGCCCAGCGCAACGAGTTCTGCGGCGGCTACGTCCACGAGCGCGCCGACGGCCTCAAGGGAGACGTGCCGCTCGTCCTTCAGGCGCGGCTCGACGCCGACCGGACCATCGTTCTGAGGCACCGCATCGGCTCCGAGGACTGGGACGGAGTCGGACTGCGGCGCAGCCTGGTCTCCGCCGACATCGGCCGGAAGGCGACCGAACTCCACGGCCGCTGCGAGAACTTCCTGAACGACTTCAGCGGGGAGGTCACGCCCGCCGAGCGCGACGCCCTCACCGAGGTCATGGCGGACCTGGCGGCCCTCGGCAAGGGAGAGACCGTCGGGCGTTCCCTCGACGGGCTGCTGGACTCGGCCCGCGACACTCTGGAGTTGTGCGAGCGGGCCCGCGAAGCCTCGGCCCGGACGGCGGTCGCGGCACGGGACGGGCGTGGACTGCTGCCGTCGCCGCTCCTGGAGGAACTGCGGCGAGCGGCGGAGGCGGTCAAGGACGCGCGCGGGGCCATGAACACCGACGCGATGCGGGCCACCACGGAGCGGGCCGAGGAACTGTGGACCGGTCTCGACCCGGCGGTCCGCGCCTCGATCCGGACCATTCGGCTCGCGGAACAGGACGCCTACCCGACGACCCTCCGCAAGGAGGTCCTGGCCGCCCGCGACGCCCTGCGCAGCGCCGTGGCACGCGGCGACCAGGCCGCCCAGGACACCCAGCACGTACGCCTCGGACGTCTCGCCGAACAAGGCCGTCGCGAGTACGCGGAGGTGAGGACTCCGTCCGCCGCTGCGAGCGTGCTGCCGTCCAGGCGGTGAGGCGCCACCGAGCAGGTGTGTGAATACATTCTTGCCCATCATTAGTCTCTTGACAGCGTCAACAGGTAAGCTCGGGGTGTCCGTGCAGACCTCGCCCTCCCGGAAGGTCACCCATGTCCCAGCCCGAACTCCTCCCCGGCACGCCCGAGTTCCGCATCAAGCTCCCCAAGGGCGGCGGTGAGGCGTGCGGGCACCTGCTCACCGAGTTCGGGGGCAACGGCACACACAAGTTCCTTCTGCGCGAGGGCTCGACGGTGGCCGCCGAGGCATGGCCGGGGCTCGGCGACCACGCCCGCCGTACCCGCGCGGAGCTGCGCGCGAACGGCGGGCTCGTCGACGTCTCCCCCGACCGGTGGAAGGTGGCGCGCGACATTGAGTGCAACTCCTCCTCGGCCGCCGCCGCGCTGGTGTACGGCTACGACGCCTCCGGCCCGGAGTCCTGGCGCACCGCCGAGGGCCATCCCCTCGCCGACTACCTGTCCACCGGCTGGCGTGCCCCGCGCAAGGCGTGGCTGGTGCGCGGATCCAATGTGTCGGGGCACAATCTGGTGCGGCAGGTGTGGCTGCGGGAGGGCTTCGTCTCGCTCGCGGGCGCGCACGTGCCACCGCTGGAGGAGACCGACCCGACCAAGAGCACGCTGCGCCGCTTCGTGGAAGACGGGTACGAGGGGGCGGCCTCGTACAACCAGAAGAGAGGCCTCGTCGACGAACTGCACGCCTTCCTGACGCAGATGCGCATCGGCGACACCGTGGCCACCATCAGCGACGGCCGGCTGCACATCGGACGGATCACCGGCGACGCCCTGCAGACCTCGTCGCCGGGCGGGCTGTCCAATCTGCGCCGGACCGTCGCCTGGTTCAAAAACAGCCACCCCTATGAGGAAATGCCGGAGGAAGTGCAGCAGAAGCTGTCCGTCCAGCATGACGTGGTCGATCTGACCGTCGTTCTGGACGGACTGGACGAGCTCACCGGGCTGACGGACCTCACAGTCCCCGCGGTAAGCGGGGAACTGACCTTGCCGGACATCACCGGCGCACTCGCCGCCGACCTCCTCGTCCACGACCGTTCCTGGCTGGACGAGATACGGGAACTCCTCATCGACGAGCGGCAGTTGGTGTTCTTCGGGCCACCGGGCACCGGCAAGACGTATCTGGCGATGAAGCTGGCCGAGTACTTCGGCGGCGGCCCGGAACAGGTCAAGATCGTGCAGTTCCACCCCTCGTACGCCTACGAGGACTTCTTCGAGGGGTTCCGGCCCGTGGAGGATCCCGAGACGCGGGAGGTGGCCTTCCGGCTGACGGCGGGCCCGCTGCGGGAGCTCGCCGATCTCGCCTCCCGCGAGGGCAACCGGCACGTCCCGCACTTCCTTATCATCGACGAGATCAACCGGGCCAACCTGGCGAAGGTCTTCGGCGAGCTGTACTTCCTCCTGGAGTACCGGAAGAGGTCCGTCCGACTCACCTACTCCGGGGACGACTTCGCGCTGCCACCCAACCTCTTCATGATCGGCACGATGAACACCGCCGACCGTTCGATCGCGTTGGTGGACGCGGCGATGCGGCGCCGCTTCGCGTTCGTGGAGCTGTCCCCGCGCACCGAGCCGACCGCCGGGCTGCTCGCGCGCTGGCTGAAGCGCGAGGGCCGGGACCCGGAACCCGCCCGCCTGCTCGACGCCCTCAACGCCCGTATCGACGACGCCGACTTCGCCATCGGACCGTCGTACCTGATGAAGCCGGGCGTGTACCGCGACAGCGGCCTCGAACGGACCTGGCGCACGAAGATCCTTCCGCTCCTGGAGGAGCACCACTACGGCGAGGGCCTCGACGTCGCCGCCCGTTACGGCCTCGACTCGCTGCGCGAGCAGCGCCTGTGACCGTGTCCTTGGCCGACGTGACACTGCGCGAGTACGGGCCCGCAGTCTCCGTCCCGTTGGGCGCCTCGGACGGGCGGGCCCTCGCCGCCGCAAAAATCCTGGAGAGCGCGACCCCCGATCCCGGCCGCGACCGGCACTGGCTATTGCGGGCGGGCAGCCGTGTCGGCGCCGTGCGCGCCCCCGGTGGTGCGGTCGTGCGGATCATGCCCAAGACCCCGGTTCGGCGGCTGTTCTTCCTCCTCGGGTTCAGCCTCGACCCGGCGCGGGCCTGGCGCGACAGCCGGGAGGGCACCGTCGACACCGGCGCTCACGACGACGTCGTCCCCGCTCTCGCGCACGCCGTGGAACGGCGGATCGACGCGGCGCTGCGGCAGGGCGTCCTCCAGGGCTACCGGGAGGTCGAGGAGTCATCGCTGGTCGTGCGCGGGAGGCTGCGTGAGACCGAGCAGATCCGGCGGCACTTCGGCCGTACGCCGCCGGCGGAGATCGTCTACGACGCGTACACCGCCGACACCGCCGAGAACCGCATCCTGCGGGCCGCGGCCGAGCGGCTGCTGCGGCTGCCGTGTGTCCCGGGTCCGGTCCGGCGGCGCCTCGCCCACCAGCGGGCACGGCTCGCCGACGCTCTGCCGCTGATACGCGGGCAGGAACTGCCTCTCTGGCAGCCGTCCCGCCTCAACGCCCGCTACCAGCCGGCACTGCGACTCGCCGAGGCCGTCCTGCGCGGCACCTCGCCGGAACACCGGCCGGCCGGGGCCTCGCCACTGGCTGTGGACGGCTTCCTGATTGACATGAACAAGCTGTTCGAGGACTTCGTCACGGTCGCCCTGCGCGAGGCTCTTCAGGAACACGGCCTGACCGCACGCCTCCAGGACACTCACCACCTCGACCTCGCGGGTCTCGTACGGATGCGCCCCGACCTGGTCGTCCGCACCGGCGACGGCCGTACTCCGCTTGCTGTCGTCGACGCCAAGTACAAGGTCGAGAAGGCCGACGGACTCCTCAACGCCGACCTGTACCAGGCGCTCGCGTACGCCACCGTGCTCGGTCTGCGCGAGGCGCATCTTGTGTACGCGGCCGGACGGCAGCCCGAGCGCTTTCACGAGGTGCGGGGAACAGCGTCGGAACCGGACGGCCGGGCGATGCGGCTGTACCAGCACAGCCTCGATCTCTCCCGTGAACCAGAACAACTTCTGACAGCTCTCCGGGAGATCGCCGGACAACTGGCGTCCGGAAGAAAGGAAGCGGCCTGATGCCCCGGCTCGCCTTCGCCCAGAGTTTCTGGGACGGCTACGACACGTTGGAGAAGCCCGTCCGAGCGGGAGTGCGCAAGGCCATGGCGAAGTTCCAGGCCATGAGCGCCGCCGAGCTCAACGCGGACAAGGGACTGCACCTGGAGTGTGTGGAGAACGCCCGCGACCGGCGGATGCGCACCATCCGCATCACCGACTTCTGGCGCGGCGTCGTCCTCGCGCCCGACGACGGCAGCGACATGTTCTTGCTGGTCAACGTCCTGCCGCACGACGACGCCTACACCTGGGCGGCGAAGCGCCTGTACAGCGCGAACTCCGCGACACGCGCCCTGGAGGTACGCGACGCCGTCGCCCTGGACGAGCTGACACCGCTGTACGAGACCGCGGCGCGCACGGCACCCCGGCTGCTGTTCGCGCACGTCTCCGACAGCACTCTGCGGGAACTCGGCATCGACGACCAGGTACTGCGCGCCGCAAGGTCGTTGATGGACAAGGCCCAGCTGGAGGCGTTTTCCACCCTCTTGCCGGAGGACCAGCTGGAGGTGCTCCAGTACCTCGCCGAAGGCTTCAGCCCGGAGGACGTCTACCGGGATGTCGTCGCCGTCCGCCGGCCCGCCGACGCGCCCGCCGAACCGGTCGAGGACCTGGCCACGGTCATCGCCAACACTCCCGCACGCATCCGCCTGGTCACCGGGCCGCGGGAGTTGGAGGAGATCCTGGAGAAGCCGTTCGAGGCCTGGCGGGTCTTCCTACACCCCTCCCAGCGGCGCGTCGCCTACCGCGCCTCGTACGGCGGCCCCGTCCAGGTCACCGGCGGCCCCGGGACAGGCAAGACGGTAGCCGCCCTGCACCGGGTCAAGCACCTGCTCGGTCGTTCCGAGGACGGCCGCATCCTGCTCACCACCTACACGAACGCGCTCGCCGCCGGACTTCGCGACATGCTCGGGCTGCTCCTCGAGGAGGACGAGAAGCTGCTGGCGCGGGTCGATGTAACGACGGTCGACGCCTGTGCCAATGGCATCGTGCGCACGAGGTCGGCTGCCGTGCCCAAGCCGATCGGGGACCGGGAGCAGCGGCAGCTGTGGGAGAAGACGGTCAAGCAGCTCGATCTGCCGTTCACCGCCCAGTTCATGGCTCAGGAGTACCGGCACGTCGTACTCGGCCAGAACCTCCGCGACCTGGACGCCTACCTGGGTGCGAGCCGCCGCGGCCGCGGCACCGGTCTCGGCCCCACGCGCCGGCGCGCGGTGTGGAGTGGCGTCCAGCGGTTCGAACAGCTCCTGCGTGATCGCGGCGAGACCACACACCTGCGGGTCTGCGCCCGCGCGGCGGAACTCCTCGGCGACGAGCCGGCTCCGTACGCCCATGTGGTCGTCGACGAGGCACAGGACCTGCACCCCGCCCAGTGGCGGGTGTTGCGCGCCGCCGTCGCCCCCGGCCCCGACGACCTGTTCGCCACCGGAGACCCACACCAGCGGATCTACGACTCCCGGGTCTCGCTCGGCTCCCTGGGCATCATGACGGCCGGCCGCAGCTTCCGGTTGCGCCTCAACTACCGCTCCACCGAAGAGATCCTCGCCTGGTCGGCGCGGCTCCTGGCACCCGTCACCGTCGACGCCCTCGAAGGCGAGGGGACCGACTCGCTGGCCGGGTACCGCTCACTGCTGCACGGACGCCATCCCCAGGCGCGGGGATACGCGACCCGGCAGGAGGAGACCGAGGCGCTGGTGGACCGGGTCCGGGCGTTGCTCACCGAAGGCCTGGCACCGCACGAGGTCGGCGTGTGCGCACGGTTCAACCTCTCGCTGGACACCGCCGAGGAGAAACTGAAAGCCGCCGGCATCCCCGTGCTACGGGTCAGAGGACAGGTCACGCAGGGGGTCGAAGGGGTACGGCTGGCGACGATGCACGCGATGAAGGGGCTGGAGTTCCGGGCCGTGTCCGTCCTCGGTGTCAGCGAGGGCACCGTCCCGTTCGCCCGGGAGATCACACCGCGTGAGGCGGACCCGCTGCAGCACGACGCCGATCTGCTGCGGGAGCGCTGCCTGCTCTTCGTCGCCTGCACTCGGGCTCGCGAGGCGCTCAGCGTGACGTGGAGCGGAGCAGCGAGTCCGTTTCTGCCGCACGCCGCCTGACCGGCTGCCCGGTCCTCACTCCTGAGGAGCCAGGGCTCCCGTGGTGAGGCCGTCCCGGGCGACCTCGGCGAGCTGCCGGCTCAGCTCGTCGACCTTGCGCAGCCCTTCCTCGAACGCGGACAGCGCCCGGAACGCGGAGCCGTACCGGCGCTGCTCCTCGATGTCCATGCGGGGGATGCGCGAGCCCCGGGCGTCGAAACGGTAGGTCCCACTCGCGCTGGTGGAGCGGCGTGTGTTGCCGGAGCTGCGCAGGAAGCCCTGCAGATAGTCCGTGTCGAGCTGCTCGCTGGCCGAGACCGGTTCCGGGCCGTCGTACTCCACGAGTCCTGCACGGGCGAGATCCGCGACGCTCGTGGTGGCACCGTCCAGCGAGCCCGGTCCGCCGCCGGGAGCGAGCTCGGGCAGGTAGGCGGCCAGTCGGCGCACCTGCTCCTGCAACTGCTTGCGCAGGGCCTCGTACTCACCGGGGTAGTCGCGGTGCCGGGACCGCAGGTGACTGCCGGGGGTCAGGTCGACGGTGTCGTCGAGGAGCTCGATCAGCGGCACGTCCACGGTCTGGTCGGGCTTGGGCTCCAAGTCATCGTCGGGGCTGTTGTCGGTCAGGTCGACCATACGCACGGTGTGGTGGGTGTCCGCACCCGAGGTGTTCTCGGGACGCCGTAGACACCACAGATGGACGGGCAGGGAGTGCGAGGTCGCCGTCCCCGGCGGCAGGGCGACCACCTGGTGCACGATGCCCCGGCGTACGAGTTCCGACCGGATGCGGCGGCCCGCCTTTCGGTAGGCGACCGAGGCCGGCATGACCATGAGGACCTGGCCGCCCGGCGCGGTGTGCGCGTACGCGTGCTGGAGCCAGGCGAGTTCGCCTTCGGCCTTGGACGGGGTGCCAAGTTCCCAGCGGGAGTCGAGCAGCAGTTGCTCCCTCCCCCACTCCGTCACACCGGCCGGCGGGTCACAGACGATCAGATCCGCCTTGAGGTCCGGCCATGCGTCCGCGCGCAGGGAGTCCCCTGCCACCACTCGCACCTCGGAGCGGCCCAGGAGGTCCGCACGCAGCTGGGCGAAAAGGGCACTGTCCCCATCCATCTCCTGGCCACAGCAACGCGTCCCCCTCTCGGAGGCGACGGACAGGAGCAGCACCCCGATACCGCAGGCGGGATCGAAGACGGTGGCACCGGCCGGCAGTTCGGGGGCGAAGTGACACACGGCCCGCACCACACGCTCGGACGTCACCTGGTCCGATCCCGCACGCCGGGCGGAGTCCATGAACCGGTCAGTAAGTCCGTTTACGAGATCCACGGGTGCCCCGGTCTCGGCGAGCTGCCGCAGGCGGGCGGCGACGTCGTCCGGCAGAGCCGGTTCGGACTCCCCGGCCAGCGCGGCGGCGATCGCGGCTAGGCCCGCGACCATCTGATCCCCGTAAACGGTCCGCAGGGCCTGCCACAACTCGACCTCGGGAGAGACCTCCTGGCCCTTGCGCTGCCTGTCCAGCCAGTCCTGGACCTCGGTGAGCGCGTAGAGCGGACTGTTCGCGCCGCCCCCCGCCGGTGCGGGGAAGTCGTCGTAGCGCCGACGCCAATTGGAGACAGCGGCCCGGGTGACCCCGGCCAGCCGAGCGATCTCCGCACCGGTGACAAGCGGGCCGACCGATGGAGCGGCGTTGTCCGTCATGGCCCCCAGCGTACACGGACCATCACAGACCTTCCAGTGGGAAGTACGTTGACAACGTACACAGAAAGGTGGGAATCTCTCTCGTGTACTCGAAGCTCTCGTGAACCACAGCGCCCAGGAGGCACCCCATGGCGTCGCACACCGCCGTACGCACCGTCTACCGGCTGTCCGACGTCGCCCCCACCCAGGACGCCATGCTGGACGCCCTCGACGTCGAACTTCTGGACAGGCTCGGCGCCGATCCCCACGTACCCGTGGCGCTCGGGGTCCCGGCCGTGTACGTCACCTGCGGAATGGAGCGCACCGAGGCCCCCTGGTGCGCACCCATGGCCCGCACCACCGGCATCAACGTCACCGAAGGCGTCCGGCGCACCGCCGCCGTACTCCTGCTCGCCGTCGACGGCACGGTGTACGCCATCGGCTGCGACCAGGGATACCGGCTGATCCCCGACCACCTCAAGGACAAGCGCTTCGGTCTCTCCTTCGCCGTCCGGCAGATGGATCCGAACCTGATCCGTGGCGCGGTCTCCCGGTCTCTCGGGCAGGCACGCACCGACATCTCCCTGGTGCCGGGCGGCGCCCCGGTCCCCCTGCTCGGCATCCGCGACCACTCGCGCATCGTGCGCAGCCTGGGCGGCTACCTCGACGATCTGCCGCTCACCCGGTCGCGGTACACGCGCGGAAGGGCCGTCAGCGCCCAGGGTGGGTGCGGGCTGAGAATCGCCCTCGGGATCGAACCCGAGGCCCTGCTCTCCGACCTGCGCGCCATCGCCAGAATCTGCCGCGAGGACATCCCGCACCAGGAACTGGAGTTCGTCGATCACATCGCGCCGGTCGAGGACACGACCACTCTCGACGTTCTCGATCAGGCCCTGGACGACCTCCTCGGCCGTCCCGCCGATGGACGGATCTCCGTCTCCGTGCCGTCCGAACACCATGCGGCATACGCGGAGGCGACCACTTACGTGACGCGGATCAACAGCTCCGGCGCCCTGCGCTCCGACGACTTCGACCCCGACTACGTCCTCACCCGGGCCCGACTCACACCGGCCGGCGATCGTCTCAGGGCGTTGCGCGAGGGAACCGTGACCCTTGCCCGGGAGCGCCGGGCCGGGGTGGCTGACACGCTCGCCGTCACCAGCGCGCTGACGTGGCTGGAGGCCGCGGTCTCCGTGGGCTCCGGACGGTTCTTCCTGATGGACGGTGAGTGGTACGAGGCCGGGTCCGCCTACGTGGACGAGTGCCGGGCGGCCGTAGCGACGCTGTTCTCGCCGTCGCCCTCCGTCTCCCTCCCCGCGTGGATCGACGGAGAGTCCGAGAACGCCTACAACAACAGGGTGGCCGACGAGGAACGGCCCGACTGGCTCTGCCTCGACACCAAGAACGTCACCAATCCGCTCCGGCCCAGGGACCAGGTCGAGATCTGCGACCTGCTCATGCCCGACGGCACGCTCGTCCTCGTCAAGCGGGCGGGCGGTTCCGGTCCGCTGAGTCACCTGTTCAACCAGGCCAGGGTGGCGGTGGAGCTGCTCCAGGAGTCCGCCCGGGTCCGTGCGGAGTTCACCGAGAAGGTGGCCCGGCTCAGCCGGGGTGAACTCGTGCTCCCGGACGACTTCACGCCCAAACGGATCGTCCTCGCCATGCTTCTCAAGAACCGGGAGAACCTGACTCCGGACTCCGTCTTCGGTTTCTCCCAGATCACCATCGCCCAGACCGCGAAGGCCCTGGCGGCACGAGGGGTGACTGTCGAGGTCATCGGAATTCCGGGGAGCGGCGCACATGCGCTCCCCTTGTCGGCGCGTAACGTGGGGGTCGGGGCGGCAGTCCTCGGTTGATGGCCTGCGACACCGATTCGCTCTCGTTTTCGTCCACGTTGGGAAAGCCGCGTGAAACGCAGGTGGCCTCTTCCGGGACATCCGGAGTGAGCGTGTCCTCGGGTGTGAGTCCCCCGAAACGGGAAAGTCCGCCCCTGTGGACGCACCCCTGCTGACCTTCGGGCACAGCACCGCCTCCCGGGACCGGATCGCCGGACTGCTGCGTGATGCCGATGTCGTGGCCGTCGTGGACGTGCGGACCGCTCCCGGCAGCCGCCGTGACCCCGATCTGCTGCGGGAGCGGCTCACCGAGTGGCTGCCGAGTGCCGGGATCGACTACCGGTGGGAACCCGCCCTCGGCGGGTTCCGCCCGCTGCCCGCGGACAGCCCGGACGTCGTCTGGCGCAACGAGTCCTTCCGCGGGTACGCCGCCCACACCCGCTCCCCCGAGTTCGTCTCCGCCATGGACCGCCTGCTGCACGAGGCCGCGGACGCCCGCACGGCCGTGATGTGCAGCGAGGCGGTCTGGTGGCGCTGCCACCGCCGGCTGATCGCCGACTTCGCGGTGCTGGCCCGCGGCGTACCGGCCCGCCACCTCGTGCACGACGGGCGGCTGAGCACCCACACCCCGACGCCCGGGGTGCGGCTGCGCGACGACGGGCTGCTCGTGTACGACGGCCGTACCGAGCCCGCCCGCGGCTGAGCCGTCAGTACAGCTTGTTCACCGCCGTGACGGTCGTGGCCTTGAAGTCGGCCACCTGGGCGTGCTGGAACGTGCCCATCTGGGCCCACCGGACCACCGTGACGGTCCGGCCGTCGCGGCCGACCGAGAAGAGGCCGATGTCGGAGGAGCCCCAGGCTGAGGCGGTGTGGATGCCGTAGACGTCGGCGCCCTCCTCGACGTTCAGCCGGCCGTAGTACTTCTGGGTCGCCGTGATGTCCGGGTCCTGCTGCATCAGCTTCTTCGCGCAGCCGGCGAGGTCCTTGCGCAGCAGTGCCGCGAAGTCCTTCGCCCACTGTTCGCTGCGCCCCTCGACCGTGAGCTGCTGGGCGTTCGTGTCGTACTCCGTCCAGTACTCCCGGTGCGTGGTGATCGACGGCAGCGCGTCGCCCACGCAGATCGGCAGCGGGTCGGGCTGGCCGGCCGTGACCGCTCCGGCGTACCAGGGCGAGGACGGGTGCGGCGGCAGTTCGGCCGGCTCCAGGAACCGGGGTGTGTCGGAGGCCGGCGTGGCGGCGGCGGCCGGGACGGCGGCTGCGGCGACACCGGCGACGGCCGCCAGCGCGGCCACGGTGGTACGGATGGCTCGGGCGCGGTTCTGCATGGTCTCCCCCATTGGTTCCCCGGTCGAATGCGCGGGCTTGTGCCCTTGCCCCGTACGACCCGCCACCGCCCGCGACCGTTGCCCTGTTCGTCCGCTACGGATCCGTCCCGATTGTCACCGTCCCGCCACCGGGCTCGAGGCCGGGGATCCCTCTCACTTCCGCCCCGGGTCGGCCCAGGTTCGGCGGTTAAGGTGACCAGGGCGCATCAAGGCGCCCACAACGGACAAGGTGGCGGAGGGCGTACGTGTCGGACCAGGGGCGGCTCGTCGCCGGGCGCTATCGGCTCGCCGAGCGGATCGGCCGCGGCGGCATGGGCACGGTGTGGTGCGCCGACGACGAGGTGCTGGACCGCCGGGTCGCCCTCAAGCAGTTGCACGAGCACCCGCACCTCTCCCCCGACGAGCTCGGCACGCTCTACGAACGCATGCGCCGCGAGGCCCGCAGCGCCGCCCGTGTCACGCATCCCGGCGTGGTCGTCGTGCACGACGTCGTGGAGGACGAGGGCCGCCCCTGTGTGGTCATGGAGTACGTGCCCGGCCCCACCCTCGGCGACCTCCTGCGGGACGGCCGCACGCTCCCGCCGCACGAGGCGGCCCGGATCGGCCTGGCCATGGTGTCCGCCCTGCGGGCCGCGCACGCCGCGGGGGTACTGCACCGCGACGTCAAACCCGCCAACGTCCTGCTGGGCACCGGCGACCGGGTCGTCCTCACCGACTTCGGCATCGCGATGACGGCCGGCTCACCGACCCTGACCAGGACCGGCGAGATGGTCGGCTCCATCGACTACATGGCCCCGGAACGCGTCAGGGGCCTCGCCTCCGGCCCGTCCTCGGACCTGTGGGCGCTCGGCGCGACGCTGTACCAGGCCGTGGAGGGCCGCCCGCCGTTCCGCCGCCCGACGGCGATGGAGACGGCGTACGCGATAGCCACGCACCCCCTGGAGCCCCCGAGGCGGGCGGGACCCCTGGGCTCCCTCGTGGAATCGCTCCTGGCCAGGGCCCCGGAGGAGCGCCCGTCGGCGGAGGAGGCCGAACGCGCCCTGCGTGATGTGCTGCGGGAGCGCGGGACCGCGCTCGACACGCGGCTGCCACCGAGCGGGCGCGACCAGCCGCAACCGATCCGCGCCGGCGCCACGGCCGCACTCGCCGCCCCCGCCCGCGCTCCCCGGCGCCGCCGTCTCCTCCTCGCCGCGGGGGTGGCAGCCGCGGCCCTGGCCACGGGTGCCACGCTCTACGGAACGCGGGGCGGGGGAACCACCGCGTCCCCCGGGCCGACGCACCCGTCCAGCACGCCCCTGGCCAAGGGCTACCACCTGGTCCACGAGAAGAAGCTCGGCATCTCCTTCCCCGTCCCGGACGGCTGGACGGCCCGCAACCGCACGGCGGAGCAGGTCACCTACGCCGCCCCCTCCGGCCTCGCCGGCATCACCATCGGAACGGTCGCCCCGGCCGGCCCGAACCCCGCCGCCCACTTCACGGACATCGAGGCGAACACCAAGGTCACCTACCCGACGTACCGCCGGCTCCGCATGCAGCGGACCACCTTCCGCGAACAGCCCGCCGCCGTCTGGGAGTTCACCTTCCAGGGCCGGGCCCGCCTGTTCCGCGCCATCGACCTCGGCTACGGCCACGAGGGCGGACGCGAGTACGACATCTACCTCTCCGCGCCCAACGTGCAGTGGGACACCTACCGTCCCGTCTTCGACCGGGTCAGAGACGGCTTCAGGACACGCTGAACCGCCTCATGCTCGTCGACTCGGGCCGGTACAGGGCGTAAAGCGACCGAAGAATGGATAGGGGCTATACGGCGAAACGCGGGGAGTGTCCGACGTGCCCGGATGTCGGGCGCGGCGGCCTCAGGAGGGGGAGCGCGCATGGACGGCCGGCCCTTGTATCTCGAACCGCGGCTGGAGCCACGACTGAGGTCGCTCGTGGGGGCGCACGGCACACTGCACTCGCTCACCGACGCGCTCGGCTCACCCCTGCACGTCGTGGTTCCGGACCAGATCGCCGAGAACCTGGAGCGGTTCCGGTCGGTGTACCGGACGCACCATCTGTCGGGGCAGGTCTTCTACGCCCACAAGGCCAACCGGTCCAGTGCGCTGCTGCGGCGGCTCGCCGCGACGGACGCGGGTGTGGACGTCGCGTCGCTGGGTGAGTTGCAGCACGCGCTGGGGGCAGGGTTCGGCGCCGACCGGATCACGGCCACGGGGCCCAAGAACCCCGAGTTCCTGTGGCTGGCGGCGCGTACGGGCGTCACGGTCAGCGTCGATGCCGCCGCCGAGCTGGACCAGCTCGCCGCCCTGGTGCGCAAGCACGCGCTCCCCCGGGTGCCGGTGCTGCTGCGGCTGTCGGGGTTCGAGGCGTCGGGTGTGCGGGTGCTGAGCCGGCGCAGCCGCTTCGGCACGCCGGTAAGGGAGTTGGAGCTGTTGCTGGAAGCGGTCGAGCGGCATGCCGACGCGGTCGCCCTGACCGGGGTGGCCTTCCATCTGGACACGACGAGCGTCGCGGAGAAGGCGACCGCTCTCGAAGGGTGCCTGGCGGCCCTGGAGTTGTGCCGGAGCCGGGGGTTGCAGCCCCGGGCCGTGGACGTCGGCGGCGGGTTCGGCATCAGCTACCTCGCCGAGCGGGAGCAGTGGGAGGCGTACACGACCGGTCTGACCGCGGCCGTCCTCGGCCGCCGTCCGCCCCTGGCGTGGGGCGGGCACGGCTACGGGCTGCGCGACGAGTCCGGCACCCTGCGCGGCACGCTCGGCCTCTACCCCGCCCACCGGTCCGTCGCGGGCGCGGCCTACCTGGACGAGCTGCTGGCCCAGCCCGCCGCCTCGCTGGGCGGCCGCCCGCTGGCCGCGCTGCTGCTGGAGCACCTGTACGACCTGCACACCGAGCCCGGCCGGGCGCTGCTGGACCAGTGCGGCCTCTCACTGGCGCGGGTCCTGGAGGTCCGCACCCAGGACGCCGGTGGGGAACTGCTCGTACGGCTGGCCGCCAAGGCGGACGACATCGCCCTGGAGGACCACGGAGTGCTGATGGACCCGGTCGTGATCCCCAGAAGCGGCTCCGGGCCGGGCGAGGGGCCCGTCGCCGTGCACCTCTTCGGCAGCCTGTGTCTGGAGAGCGATCTGATCACCCGGCGCACGGTGTTCCTGCCGCGCCGTCCGGAACCCGGCGACCTGCTCGCCTTCGCCAACACCGCCGGCTACGCCATGGACTTCCACGCCACGCGCGCCCAGCACCAGCCCGACGCCCGCAAGGTGGCCGCCTGGCAGGACGGCGACACATGGCGCTGGTGCCTCGACGACCAGTTCTGGCCGATCACGCCCTCGAGGGGAGCTCAGTGAGGTACGACAGCATCACCGAGGCGATAGGCAACACCCCTTTGGTGCGGATGGACCCAGCGGTGCACGGCCTGCGCAACATCGATCTGTACGCCAAGCTGGAGATGCTCAATCCGTTCGGCTCGGTCAAGGACCGGGCCGCCTGGAGCATGGCTGCTCCTCTGCTGGCCGAGGCGGTCCGGCACGACAGCCAGGTGGTCGAGTTGTCCAGCGGCAACACGGCCAAGGCGCTCGCGGTCATCGCGGGCATGCACGGCCTGGGCTTCAAGAGCGTCACCAACCGGATGCGGGTCCCGGAGATCAAGGATCTCCTGCTGCTGCTCGGTGCGGAGATCGAGGAACTGCCGGGGCAGAGCGAGTGCCTCGACCCGACCGCCACGGACGACCCGCTGACCCTGTTCCACCGGACGCTGTCCGGCTCCGGCAGCGCCTATCTGCACACCGACCAGTACTTCAACCCGCGCAACACCGAGGCTCATCTCACCGGTACCGGGCCGGAGATCGTCAAGGACCTGGACGGCCGGGTCCCGGACTGGTTCGTCGCCTGTGTGGGCACGGCGGGTTCCTCCACGGGTGTGGCCCGCGCGCTGCGGGAGGAGGACCCGTCCGTGCGGGTGGTCGGGCTGGTCGCGGCCAAGTCCGACTTCATCCCCGGCATCCGCACCATCGACGAGGTGCAGGAGGTCGGCCTGTTCGACCCGGAGACGTACGACTCGATGGAGTCGGTGAGCGCCGACGAGGCGATCGAGGGCATGCTCACCCTGAACCGCCGCTGCGGCATCCTCGGCGGCCCCACCGGAGGGGCGGCCTACTTCGGCGCGGTCAGGCATCTGCGGGCGCTCGACGAGGAGCTGACCGAGCGCCGGACGGCGGTGTTCATCGTCTGCGACCGGGTGGAGAGCTATCTGAGCTACGTCCGGCAGCGGCGCCCCGATCTGCTGGGCCGGCCGCCCCGGAAGAACTCGCCGGCCGACCTGTCCGACGCCGAGGTCGGCAGGGCGCCGTCGGTGACCGTGGCCGAGGCCCGGCGCTGGATCGACACCGACCGGCCGCTCGTGGTCGACCTGCGCAGCCCGTACGCGTACGCGGCGCTGCACATCGACGGGTCGGTCAACATCGTGGACGAGCTGTTCGCCGAACTCCTGCGGGGCGGCCTGCCGTTCAGCCGGCGCCAGCCGGTGCTGCTGGCCTGCCCGGTCGGTGAGCAGTCCGCGCGGTACGCGGCGCTGCTGACCCGGATGGGCCACCCGGACGTGCGCAGCCTGGCCGGCGGCATCATCGCCTGGCGGGACGCGGGCGCGCCCCTGGTGCGGGACTGACCGGCATGACCGCACCGAGCACCCGCGAGGAACTGGGACGGTGGCAGCAGGCGCTGCGCGCCCAGTTCCCCATCGTCACCGGGCACCCCGAGCTGGCGTACCTGGACAGCGCGGCCACGGCGCAGAAGCCGCGGGCCGTGCTGGACGCCGTGCAGACGTACCTGACCACGTCCAACGCCAACTCCGCGCGGGGCACGTACACCTGGGCCAACCGGACCACGGAGCTGGTCGAGCGGACCCGCGAGCGCGTCGCCCGGTTCCTCGGGGACGACCGGCCGGAGCGTTCCGCCGTCCACTTCACCAGCGGCACCACCGAGGGGCTGCGGAGCATCGCCCGCGACTGGCTGCCGGGCTTCCTGCGCGACGGCGACGAGATCGTCGTGCCGGACGCCGACCACCAGGCCAACATCGTGCCCTGGCTGGAGGTCCAGCGGCTGCTCGCCCGGGAGGGCGTGCACGTGCGGGTGGTGCCGATGCCGTACCAGAGCGGCTCCGGGGACTACGACCACCGGGCGCTGGCCGAACGGGCGGGCCCGCGCACCCGGTTCGTCGCCACCACCCATGTGCACCACGTCTACGGCGGCGACATGAACGTGCAGCGCATCCGGCAGGCCGTCGGCCCGGACGCGGTCATCTGTCTGGACGCCGCGCAGAGCGTCGGTCATCTGCCGGTGTCTGTCGCCGATTTGGACGTGGACTTCGTCGTCTTCTCCGGGCACAAGGCGCTGGCCCTGCCCGGTTCCGGGGCGGTGTGGGCCCGGCAGGCGCGCGGCCCGGCGTTCGTGCCCGGCGGGTGGAGCGGCACGCCGAACACCGTGGGCATCGCCTCGCTCGAAGCGGCCCTGGACTGGCTGGAGGCGGCCGGTGTCGACCGGATCGAGCGCTGGACGGCCGACCTGGCGGCCCGGCTCACCGACGGGCTGCGCCTGCTGGACGCCTACGAGATCCTCGGCTGCCCGCTCAGCCTGGCCGCCGACACGACCGTGCAGCGCCGCCAGGGCATCGTGACAGTGCGGCACCGCGTCATCGACTCGGGCGACCTGGGATTCATCCTGTTCAGCCATGGGTTCATGGTCCGCTCCGACCACCACTGCCAGGGCGACGCGGGCGAGAAGACCGGATCGGTGCGGGTGAGTCTGCATGTGTACAACACAGTTGAGGAGATCGACCGGTTGCTGTCCGTTCTCGCATCACTCCAGTGACACGTCCCCCTACGCGTAATGGGAACCGTTTCCACCTGTAGGCTCGGTCCGGCAGAAGTCAGGTGCGAGACGGCAAGGTGGCACGACCGGATGGGGCTGAGTCTGGCGACGGCGGAGCACTGGGTGGAGCGCTGGGAGCTCCAGCAGCAGCGGTACGCCGTGGACCGCGAGGAGCGTTTCACGGTGATCGCCGATGTCGTCGAGCACGTCACGGCGGGACACGCGACCCCGCCCCTCGTCGTGGACCTGGGCTGCGGGCCCGGTTCCCTGGCCGCCCGGTTGATCAGGCGGCTGCCGGACGCGGAGATCGTGGCCGTGGACCGGGACCCCGTCCTGCTGGAGCTGGGCCGCACCCACCACCCGGACGCGGCCCGCTACGTGGACGCGGAGATCGGCGCGCCCGGCTGGGTGTGGGCTCTCGATCTGGACCGGCCCCTGGACGCGGCGGTCTCCACGACGGCCCTGCACTACCTCGACCGCGACACCCTGCTCGGCACCTACCGGCAGCTCGCCGGGCTGCTGCGCCCCGGGGGCGTCCTCGTCAACGGCGACCACCTCCCCCAGGGCGAGACGGGCCCGGCGGGGATCGCCGCCCATGTCGGGCAGTGCCGGGCCGACCGGCAGCGTGCGTTCGCCCAGGAGGACTGGGGCTCCTGGTGGGCCGCCGTCGCCGATGACCCGGAGCTGGCCGACCTCCTCGCCGAGCGCCGCCGCCGCGAAGCTTTCCTCGCCACCGGCCGCCCCGCCGAACTCTCCCTCTCCACCCACCTGGAGCTGCTCCGGCAGGCGGGCTTCGAACAGGCCGGACCCGTGTGGCAGTACGGCGACAGCTGCGTGGTCGTGGCGGTGCGCTAGCCCGGCGGTTCACTCGTGCGCCCCGCGTCAGGTGGCGGGCGGCGGTGGCCGCTCCGACAATACATGCAGGAATCGCTATATGTTAATGTCGCCATGCCGCCCCGGCCGAAGTGCCCGGGCGGCCACCAGCACACACAAGGAGCTCCACCATGACCACCACCCAGCACATCACCCACGAGGACCACGCGCACACCCACGGCGACGACTGCGGCCACCTCGCCTTCACCCACGGCGACCACACGGACTACGCCCACGACGGCCACATCCACCGGACGCACGAGGGCCACACCGACGAGTGCACGAGCAGCGGCCACGCGGTGCACCAGAACCACGACCACCAGCACGGCGACGACTGCGGCCATCTGGCCGTGCGGCACGGCGACCACACGGACTACGTGCACGACGACCACCGTCACGCCGCCCACGAGGGACACTGGGACGACCACTGACAGGAGTCGCCCGCGGCGAGGTGGAGAGCAACCCGTAACTGGTAATCGTTGTCATATGCTAATGTGCGCATATGACAACGACGCCCTCTCCCCCGACGGACGAGCCGGACCCGACGCTGCAGGCGGCCAGTGAGCTGCTGCGTGCTCTGGCCTCCCCCGTACGGCTGGGCATCGTGCGCGAGCTGTCGGGCGGCGGGAAGTACGTCCATGAACTGGTGACCGCACTGGGCGTGAGCCAGCCGCTGGTCTCCCAGCACCTGAGGGTGCTGCGCACCTCCCGGATCGTCAGCGCCCGGCGTCAGGCCCGCGAGACGCGGTACACCCTCACCGACGACCACGTGGCGCACATCGTGCTGGACGCCATCCGGCACGCACAGGAGTAGCGCCTCTCAGGTCAGGCTGTCCCAGTGAACTGTGCGGTCGCACCAGCGTTCCAGCAGGGTGCGGTCGTGGCCGACGGCCAGCAGGGCGGCGCCGGTCGCGGCCCGGTAGTCCTCCACGGCCGCGACGAGGGCGGCGGCGGTGGAGGCGTCGAGCATCGCGGTCATCTCGTCGCACACCAGCAGGCGCGGGCGCAGCACCAGGGCCCGGGCGAGGCAGGCGCGTTGCAGCTGGCCGTCGCTGACCTCGTGCGGCCGCCGGGTCAGCAGGTCGGGGGTGAGGCCGACGACGGGGGCCAACTCGGCGACCCGGGCGGGGATCTCCCTGCCGCGGCCGGTGGCCCGCAGGGGCTCGGCGATCAGGTCGGTGAGCGGCAGCCGGGGGTCCGCGGAGAGCCTGGCCTGCTGGAAGACGACCCCGAAGGCGGTGCGCAGGGCGCGTGGGGCGCGATGGCGCCAGTGCCGTACGGGCTCGCCGTCGAGGAGCAGGGTGCCGGAGTCGGGCCGGTGCAGCAGGGCCGCGACGCGGGCCAGGGTGGACTTGCCGCAGCCGCTCGGGCCGAGCAGGCCGACGGACTCGCCCGGGGCGACGGCCAGGGAGACGTCCCGGACCACCGGAGCGTTCCTGACGTATCCGGCGGTGATGGAGCGCAGTTCAAGCACGGACGTCCTCCGGCACGTGCGGGTGGTGGCAGGCGACCGTGCCGGTGGGCGGCGGCGTGGCGCAGGTGCCGGTGGCCCGGTCGCAGCGGACGGCGAAGGCGCAGCCGGCCGGGAGGTCGCCGAGTTCGGGCGGCATCCCCGGCACGGGGGTGAAGGCGCGGTCGGGCAGGGCCTGGAGCAGTCCGCGGCTGTAGGGGTGACGGGGCCCGGGCGAGCCGAAGAAGGCGGTGGCTTCGGCGAGTTCGACGATCCGGCCCGCGTACATGACCGCGACCCGGTCGGCGATGCGCTCGGCGGCCGTCAGGTCGTGGGTGATCATCAGCAGGGCCCGTCCGCCGCCGTTCGTTCCGCCCGGGTCGTCGACGTGCCGCCGCAGTTCGTCGACCGTACGGTCCACCAGGTCGCGGTCGAGTCCGGTGGTCGGTTCGTCGGCGAGCAGCAGGGGCGCGTCGCCGACCAGGGCGAGGGCGGTGGCGGCGCGTTGGGCGAGGCCGCCGGAGAGCTGGTGGGGGTGGCGGTCGAGATGGTCCGCGGGGAACGCGGCCCGTTCGGCGGCGGCCTCGGCGGCGGCGCGCAGGGCGGCGCGGCCCCGGGTCGCGGTCAAGGCGGCGACGGTCTCCTCCAGTTGGGAGCGGACGGTGCGGACCGGGGTGAGGTGGGCGGCCGGGCTCTGCGGTACGAGGCCGATGAGCCGCCCCCGTACGGTGCGGGCGAGGGTCCGCTCGTCGGCCGTGAGCAGGTCCAGGTCGCCGAGGAGGGCGGAGCCGGCGGTCTGCGCGTTGCCGGGGAGGAGGCCGAGCAGGGCGGAGGCCAGCACGGACTTGCCGCAGCCGCTCTCGCCGATCAGGGCCAGGCACTCGCCGGGCGCCACGTCGAACCGGGCGCCGGTGACCGCGGCGACGCGGCGCCCGCCGGGCATGAGGAACCGCACGGACAGCCCCCGGACGGACAGCACGGGGGAGCGCCGGGACGGGGACTCGGGATCGACTCCTGTGCTCACAGCATCAGCTCCGATCGGTGGCGGGGATGGATCCGCTCCCGCCAGGCCCCGGCGAGACCGGCGACGGCGAGGGTCGGGACGATGAGGAAGAGGCCCGGGAAGAGGGTCGGCCACCACTGGCCGGCGAGGAGGGAGCCGCGGGCGCTCTGGATCAGGGTGCCGAGGCTCGCCGTGTGCGTGGGCAGCCCGAGGCCGAGGAAGGACAGCGCCGACTCGTGCCACATGGCGTGCGGCACCATCAGCACGGCGGCCAGCGCGGCCTGGGGGAGCACGGCGGGCAGGAGGTGCCGTACGGCCACCCGCCACCGGGACGCGCCGCCGGAGACGGCGGCGTCGATGTACGGCCGCGACCGCAGCGACAGCACCTCGGCGCGGACGATCCGGGCGGTGGACAGCCAATGGGTCAGCGCGACCGAGATCACCACCGGCCACACCCCGGGGCGGAACATCGCCACGATGAAGATGCCGAGCAGCAGATGCGGTACGGACGAGAAGGTGTCGACCACCCTCATCAGGGCCCGGTCGGCCCAGCCGCCCAGCGCCCCGGCGGCCGCGCCCACGGCCGTGCCGACGACGGTCGCGGTCAGCGCTGCCGCCACGCCGACGAGCAGCGAGACGCGCAGGCCGTAGACGCAGCGCAGCAGCAGGTCGCGCCCGACGTCGTCGGTGCCGAACGGGTGGGCCCAGGAGGGCGGTTGCAGCTTGGCGGCGAGGTCGACGGCCTGCTGGTCGAGCTGGACCAGCGGCGGCACGAGCAGCACGGCGAGCACGGTCGCGGTCACCAGCGCGGCGGAGGTGCGCACGCGCAGGGCGCGGGTGGAGCGGCGCTTCGGTCCGTGCGACCGCCACTCGGTCTCCTCCGCGGCGGCGGGCGCCGGGGCGTCACATGTCACTGAGCTTCACCCTCGGGTCGAACAGTCCGTAGAGCAGGTCGGCGAGCAGGTTGCCGGCGAGGACGGCGGCGGTGGCCAGGGTCGTCAGGGCGGCGAGCAGCGGGAAGTCGACGGCGGTGGCCGCCTCGACGGTGGCGGCGGCGATGCCGGGCCAGCTGAAGACGCTCTCCACCAGCAGCGCTCCGGTGATGAGTTCGGGCACGCGGGAGCCGATGAGCGTGAGCACCGGCAGGAGCCCGGAGCGCAGGGCGTGGCCGAGCAGGACGGTGCGTTCGCTCAGGCCTCGGGCGCGGGCGCCGCGTACCGGGTCCTCCGCCAGCGCGTCCCCGACGCCCTGCCGTACGTACAGCGTGAACCATGGCAGTTGGGACACGGCGAGGACACCGGCGGGCAGCACGAGATGGCTCGTGACCTGGCCGGGCGTGACCTCTTCGCTGCCGGTGTCGGTCAGGCCGCCCGCCGGGAGGACGTCCCACTGGAGGGCGAACAGCCAGATGGCGAGCAGCGCGATCCAGAAGACCGGTGCCGCTTCCAGGGTGTAGGCGAGGGAGGTGACGGTCCGGTCGAGGAGCGAACCGGGGCGGCGGGCGGCGAGCACGCCGAGGAGCGTGCCCGTCAGCACGGCGGCGGCGAAGGCGACCGCGCAGAGCAGCGCGGACCACACCAGCCGTTCGCCGATGACCTGGGCGACGGGCTGCCGCATGACGCTGGAATGGCCGAGGTCGCCGGAGAGCGCGGAGGTCAGCCAGTGCCACCAGCGGGCGGCGAAGGGCTGGTCCACGCCGAGGTTCTCGCGCAGCCGGTCCAGGGTCTGCTGGTCGGCGCCGAGCGCGGCGGTGCCGGCGTAGGCCTTGACGGGGTCGAACGGGGAGGCGGCGGCGATCGCGAACACGCCGAAGGTGACGACGAGCAGGACGGGGGCGGCGAACAGCGCCCGCCGCCCTGCCAGTCGCGCCATCGCTCCCCAGGGCGGGCGGGTCACTGCTTCGGCTGCCAGTCCTCGATGTTCCACCAGGGGCCGCTGGCGAAGCCGTGCTCGTGCGGCTCCAGCTGGGTGCCGAGGCCCTTCCAGCGGTCGGCCAGGACGTAGAGGTGGTCGATGTGGGTGAGGAAGGTGTAGCCGGGGTCCTGCACCAGGGCGCGCTGGAGCGTGTCGTAGGCGGCGCGGCGGGTGTCCGGGTCCTGGCTGCGGCGGCCGTTGTCGAGGGCGCGGTCCACGGCGGGGTTGTCGTAGCGGGCCATGTTGTTGAAGCCGTCGCCGGCGAGGGAGGAGTGCAGCAGGGTGTAGAGGCCGAAGTCGGGGTCGCCGGTGCTGCCGAAGCCCGCGAGGACCGCGTCGTCCTTCATGCGCGGTTCGATGACCTCCCAGGTGGCGCTCTGCACCCTCACGTCGATGCCGGCCTGCTTGGCGTCGGAGGCGTAGGCGAGGGCGTGGTCCTGGCGGACCTTGTCGCCGGAGGGGTAGAGCAGACTGAAGGACGCCCGCTGTCCGTCCCTGGCGCGGATGCCGTCCTTACCGGGCTTCCAGCCGGCCTCGTCCAGGATCTTCTCGGCCTTGGAGAGGTCCTTGGTGCGCTCGATGTCCTTCGTGAACGCGGGGTCGT
This sequence comes from Streptomyces sp. NPDC093598, assembly GCF_044764825.1. Classification (NCBI taxonomy): domain Bacteria; kingdom Bacillati; phylum Actinomycetota; class Actinomycetes; order Kitasatosporales; family Streptomycetaceae; genus Streptomyces; species Streptomyces sp. NPDC093598. Next base: position 161,308 of record NZ_JBIWIV010000013.1, read on the forward strand.
CGACGGGCAGCGGCCCGTAGGCCGGGCGGCCCGCGCCGTCGAGGATCTTGCCGACCATGGCCTCGCGGTCGACGGCGGCGTCGAGGGCGCGCCGGATCGCACGGTCGCCGGTGACCTTGTTCGCGGTGGGCAGCGTGACGGCCCGGAAGTCGTAGGACCGGGCCCGGTAGGTGCGCCTGGCGTCGTCGCCCTTGAACGTGGCGGCGAGGTTGGGCGGGAGGACCGCGCCGTCGAGGTCGCCGGAGCGCAGCCGGGTGGCGCGCACGTTGTCGTCGCCGATGATCGCCATGGTGAAGGTCTTCACCTTCGGCTCGCCGCCCCAGTAGCGGGGGTTGGCCTTGAAGGTGAGCTTCTCGCCCCTGCTCCAGCCGGTGAGGACGTACGGCCCGGTGCCAACCGGTTTCGTGTTGAAGGAGCCGGTGTTGGGGTTCTGCTCGCCGGCGACGTGCTCGGGGACGATGGGCAGCACGGTGCGGGCGGCGAAGGGGGCGTAGGGGTACTTCAGCGTGAAGACGACCTTGTCGTCACCGCTCGCCCGGACCTCCTTGACGGCGTCCAGCTCGCTCTTGAAGGTGTTGTTGGTCTTCGGGTCGAGGGCGGTCCGGTACGTGTACACGACGTCGGCGGCCGTCAGGGGTTCGCCGTCGCTGAACTCGACCCCGTCGCGCAGGGTGTAGGTGTACGTGCGGCCACCGTCGGTGATCTTCGGCAGTTCGGCCGCCAGCGCGGGCTTCAGCTTCAGGTCGGCGTCGTGGGCGAGGAGCCCGTCGAAGATCTTGGAGTTGCCGTCCTTGCCGTAGCCGAGCAACGGGCTGAGGGTGTCGGGTTCGGAGGCCACCCCGAGCACGACGGACCCCGCGGATCCGCCGTCGCCCGGGCCGCCGCTGGGGGCCGAGCAGGCGGTGACCGCCGCGGCCAGCGCCGCCGTGGCGGCGGCCCCTCGTATCCGACGGGTCGACATGTGACCTCACACCCTTGTTGCTCTAGTCAGGTTTTTGCATAGACCTCGCAATTAAACAGGATCGGCGGGCGGCCCGGACCCGGGACGCCCGCCGACGCGGTCACCGACGTGCTCAGGCCGGGGTCAGGGTGATGTCCCGGTCCTGGACCGCGTGGAAGGTGGGCAGCGGCAGGACGCCGAAGGTGCGCAGCTCCATCAGGGTGGCCTGGACGTGGGCCGCTCCGGGCACGAGCACCCTGGACGCGGTCCGGCCCTTGTTCACCCAGCGGTGGGCCGCACCGTCGCACACGGCCCGGGTGCCGCCGATGCCGTGACGGCTCGTCGAGGCGCCCTGGCTCACGGAGGAGCTGACGAAGACCGGTCCGCGGGAGGGGGCGCAGCGGTAGGTGCCGGACAGGGTGACGGTGCCGTCGGCGGCGATCCGGCCCACGGCGTCGACCGTGACGGAACCGGCGGGGGCGGGGGCGGACGCGGCGGCGGGCGCCGCGCCGGCGCCGGTGAGCAGGAGCAGCGCGGCACCGGCCGCCGCGCCGAGAAGGGGACGTACACGCATGGAGGGAACCTCCCGGAATGAGTGGAATGGTGGTTTCCACTCGTACCCGGCCCTCCGGGCGGGCGCCCGTAATCCTCACCCTTCGGTGGCGAGTCCGCGCCGGGCGGCGGCGCAGGGGCCGGCCGTCGCGGCCGGACCCGGGGGCCGGCTACGGCAGGACCGCGAAGCCGTCCAGTTCCACCAGCGCCTCCGCGTCCCACAGCCGGACGACCTGGACGACCGCCATGGCGGGGTAGTCGCGTCCGGCCGAGTCGCGCCACAGGCGGCCCAGTTCCGGCGCGTGTGTGCGGTACGCCTCGACGTCCGTGGTGTAGACGGTGACGCGGGCCAGGTCGGACAGTGTGCCGCCGGCCGCGGTGAGGGCGGCCAGCAGGTTGGCGAGGGCCTTCTCGAACTGCTCGGGCAGGGTCCGTCCGACCACCTTGCCGTCGGCGTCGAGGGCGGTCTGGCCCGCCAGGAACACCACCCGTGACCCGCAGGCCACGACGGCGTGGGAGAAGCCGGTGGGCGGGGACAGCTCGGGCGGGTTGACGCGCTCGGTGCTCACCGGGCCTCCTGACGGGCGTACAACTCCTTGGCGATGATGCCTCGTTGCACCTCGCTGGCCCCCTCGTAGACGCGCGGGGCGCGCACCTCACGGTAGAGGTGTTCGAGCAGGTGGCCGCGTTGCAGGGCCCGGGCGCCGTGCAGCTGGACGGCTGTGTCGACGACGTACTGCGCGGTCTCGGTGGCGAGCAGTTTGGCCATGGCGGAGCGCCGGGGCACCTCCGGGGAGTCCGCGTCGTACGCCGACGCCGCCGCGTGGACCATCAGCCGGGCCGCCTCGGTGCGCAGGGCCATCTCGGCGACCTGGTGCGCGACGGTTTGCAGGTCCTTCAGCTTGCCCCCGAAGGCGTCCCGGCCCGCGGTGTGGGCGAGGGTCGCGTCGAGGGCCGCCTGCGCCATGCCGACCGCGAACGCGCCGACGCTGGGGCGGAACAGGTTGAGCGTCCCCATGGCGACCCGGAAGCCGCGGTCGACCTCGCCGAGCACGTCGTCGGCCGTCACGGGCACGGCGTCGAAGTCGAGCGCGCCGATCGGGTGCGGCGAGAGCATGTCGAGGGCGCGGCCGGTCAGGCCCGGGCGGTCGGCGGGCACGAGGAAGGCCGTGACGCCACGGGCCCCGGCATCCGGGACGGTCCGGGCGAAGACGGTGTAGAAGTCGGCCTCGGGGGCGTTGGAGATCCAGCACTTCTCGCCGGTGAGGCGCCATCGGGCGGAGCCCTCGGGGGCGGCGGTGAGTGCCGTACCGGCCGATGGCCGGCCGCCCTGTGGGGCGTCCGGCTCCGCCCGCAGCCCCAGCGCCGCCGCGTCCGATCCCGCCCCCGGCTCGCTCAGCGCGAAGGCCGCGATCGCCGTGCCGTCGGTGACCCGGGGGAGCCAGCGGGCGCGTTGCGCCTGGGTGCCGTGCGCGTGGACCGGGTGCGCGCCGAGGCCTTGGAGGGCCAGGGCCGTCTCGGCCTCCGTGCAGGCGTAGGCCAGGGACTCGCGCATCAGGCACAGGTCGAGCGCGCCCGAGGTGAACAGGCGCCCGAGCAGCCCGAGGCTGCCGAGTTCGGCGACCAGGGGCCGGTTCACGTGCCCTGGTTCACCCTTGTCGGCCAGCGGGCGGAGCCGCTCCGCGGCCAGGGTGCGCAGTGCGGCACACCAGGCGAGTTGTGCCGGTTCGAGCGAGAATGCGGTCATCGCCGGTCCCTTCTCCGCCACCCTGCGTTCCGGCTGGGCCCCTCCGAGGCTATCGCGGACCGTTGACTGCCGTCACCAACACGATACGCTCCAGAGGCGAGCCCACCACGCCAAGGGGGCGAACCGTATGAATCCACGGGGCACAGCCCACGTCGACACCTTCGCCCGGGACCATCTGCCACCCCCGGACCAATGGCCCGAGCTCCGCTTCGATCTGCCGGAGCTGCACTACCCCGAACGGCTCAACTGCGCCGCCGAGTTGCTGAACGGCCCGCCCGGCGACCGCCCGGCGTTCCTCACGGCCACCGGCGCACCGTGGACGTACGGCGATCTGCGTGCCCGAGTGGACCGCCTCGCGCACCTGCTCACCGGCGAACTCGGTGTCGTCCCCGGCAACCGGGTGCTGCTGCGCGGCCCCACCACCCCCTGGCTCGCGGCCTGCTGGCTGGCGGTGCTGAAGGCGGGGGCCGTGGCGGTCACGGTGCTCGCCCAGCAGCGCCCGCACGAGCTGAGCACGATGTGCGAGATCGCGCGGGTGCGGCACGCCCTGTGCGACATCCGGGCCGTCGACGACCTCGCCAAGGCCGAGATCCCCGGCCTGCGGATCACGGCGTACGGCGGTGACGCCCCGGACGACCTCCTGAACCGCCCGGCGCCCGGCACACCGTACGAGGCCGTCGCGACGGCGGCCGACGACGTGGCGCTGATCGCCTTCACCTCCGGCACCACCGGCCGCCCCAAGGGCTGTATGCACCTGCACCGGGACGTCCTGGCGATCGCCGACACCTTCTCCCGGCACGTCCTGAGGCCCGTCCCGGACGACGTGTTCACCGGCAGTCCCCCGCTGGGCTTCACCTTCGGTCTCGGCGGACTGGTGGTCTTCCCGCTGCGGGCCGGCGCCAGTGCGCTGCTGCTCGAACAGGCGGGGCCCCGGCAGCTGCTGCCCGCCATCGCCCGGCACCGGGTCTCCGTGCTGTTCACCGCGCCGACGGCGTACCGCGCGATGCTCGACGAGCTCGACGGGCACGACGTCTCCTCCCTGCGCCGCTGCGTCTCGGCCGGTGAGAACCTGCCCGCGGCCACCTGGCAGGCCTGGCACGAGCGCACCGGGCTGCGCGTCATCAACGGCATCGGCGCGACCGAACTGCTGCACATCTTCATCTCCGCGGCCGACGACCGGATCCGGCCCGGGACCACGGGCGTTCCGGTGCCGGGCTGGCACGCGCGCGTGCAGGACGCGGACGGCGAGCCCGTACCCGACGGGCAGCCGGGGCTGCTGGCCGTGCGCGGACCGGTCGGCTGCCGGTACCTCGCCGACCCGCGGCAGCGGGACTATGTGCGCGACGGCTGGAACATCACCGGCGACACCTACGTCCGCGACCCCGACGGCTACTTCCGCTACGTCGCCCGCGCCGACGACATGATCATCTCGGCCGGGTACAACATCGCCGGCCCCGAGGTGGAGGACGCGCTGCTGCGGCATCCGGACGTGGTGGAGGCGGCGGTCGTGGGGCGGCCCGACGAGGCCCGCGGGCAGGTCGTGCAGGCCTTCACCGTCCTCAAGGAGGGCGCGCAGCGGGACGCCGAGGCGCTGCGCGCCTTCGTCAAGAGCGAACTGGCACCGTACAAGTGCCCGCGCGAGATCGTCTTCCTGGACGCGCTGCCGCGCACGGCCACCGGCAAGCTCCAGCGGTTCATGCTGCGCGCGGCGGGGGTACCGGAAGGCGACCGGGACTGATCCGTACGACCTAAGATGATCAACGTGTCCGACCAGCATGCACCACGGTCTCTCATCGTCACGCTCTACGGCGCGTACGGTCGCTTCATGCCGGGCCCCGTGCCGGTAGCCGAACTGATCCGGCTGCTGGCCGCGGCCGGCGTGGACGCTCCGTCCGTGCGCTCCTCGGTGTCGCGGCTCAAGAGACGGGGACTGCTCGTGCCCGCCCGCACCGCACAGGGCGCGGCCGGGTACGAACTGTCGCCGGACGCCCGCCAGCTGCTCGAGGACGGCGACCGGCGCATCTACGCCTCGGCTCCGCCCGAGGACGAGGGCTGGGTGCTCGCGGTGTTCTCCGTGCCGGAGTCGGAGCGGCAGAAGCGGCATGTGCTGCGCTCCCGGCTGGCCGGACTCGGTTTCGGCACGGCCGCTCCGGGCGTGTGGATCGCGCCCGCGCGGCTGTTCGAGGAGACCCGGCACACGCTCCAGCGGCTGCGGCTCGACGCGTACGTCGACTTCTTCCGCGGCGACCATCTCGGCTTCGCCCCGACCGCGGAGGCCGTCGCCCGGTGGTGGGACCTGGCGGCCATCGCCAAGGAGCACGAGGCGTTCCTCGACCGCCACGCGCGCGTGCTGCACGACTGGGAGAAGCGCGCGGACACGCCGCCCGAGGAGGCCTACCGGGACTACCTCCTAGCCCTGGACTCCTGGCGCCATCTCCCCTACACCGACCCGGGCCTGCCGTCCGAACTGCTTCCCGCGGACTGGCCGGGGGTCCGCTCGTCGGCGGTGTTCCGGGGGCTGCACGAGCGGCTGCGGGACGCGGGGGCGGGGTTCGTGGGGCTCTGACCCCTACGGGCGCCGCCCGGTTTGCGGTGTTTGCTCCGCTTCGGAACAGTCAACGATGTCCGCGAGTGGACGGAGCGCGCACCGGGAGGCGGACCGAGGGATGACCGTCACCACACCACCGAGGACGACAGGCGTCCGCGCGGACCGACTCCTGTGAGGCGGCTCGGGCGCTCGGTGCACGCAGGGTGGGAGCGGGCCGGTGCGCACACCCTCGTCCGGCAGGGCCGCGACGTGGAGTTGCTGCACCGGGCCACGGGGTTCGCCACGCTCGCACTGGTCACCCTGGCGCCCCTGCTGATCGTGGTCGCCGCCGCCGATCCACTGGCGCGGGGCGGATTCGCGTCGTGGCTGGCCGACGGCATGGGACTGTCCGGGCGGTCCGCGCGGCTGCTCACGAACATCATCAGCCCGCCGCGCAAGGTCATCGGCACCACAAGCGTCCTCGGCGGGGTGGCGCTCGCCGTCTTCGGTGTCGCGTTCGGCGGCAGCGTGCAGAACGGCTACGAGCGGATCTGGGGCCTGCCCTCCGGCCCGTGGCATCGGGTCTGGCGGCAGGCGGTGTGGCTGATCGCGATGACGGCGTACCTGTACCAGGAGGTCCAGACGCGGGGCCTCGTCTCGGGACCGGAGCGGATCGCGCTGAGCTCGGCGTCCGGTGTGCTGTTCTTCTGGTGGGGACAGCGTTTCCTGCTGGGCGGTCAGGTCCGCTGGCGCCATCTGCTCCCCGGGGCGGTGGCCACCATGGCGGGCCTGGGCGGCCTGCGCATGTTCTCCTACTTCGTCTTCACTCCCCTCATCGTCAACAACGCCATCAGCTACGGAGCGGTCGGCGTCGTCCTCGTCGTGGAGTCCTGGCTCATCGGCGTGGGCTACGTCGTCTACGGCGGGGCACTCCTCGGCCGCTGGGTCCTGGAGCACCACGGGCACCGGAACCGCGCCGAGTAGACCCGCATCCCGCCGATCCTTCCGTACGAACGCACATGCCACCCCCAGTGACACCGATCCCGGCTCATGCGAATCCACAGGGGGCTTTTCCCTGGCAGCTGCGGCATTATCATCGGCGCATACCCAGCAGAGGGAGCAGACCGTGATGATCCGTACCGTGCGCCGGACCCGCCGCCTGCTCCAGGTGGCCGCGGGGGGAGCCGCCGCTCTGCTGGCGCTGAGCGCCTGTTCGTCGTCCGGCTCGGATTCCTCGGCCGGGCCGGACTCCTCCGGGCCGGGCAAGCTCTCCGGTGAGGTGACCGTCTTCGCCGCGGCCTCGCTGAAGGAGAGCTTCACGACGCTGGGCGAGCGGTTCGAGAAGGAGCACCCCGGCACGAAGGTCACCTTCAGCTTCGGCGGCAGCGACTCCCTCGCCGCGAGCATCACCGGCGGCGCTCCGGCGGACGTCTTCGCCTCGGCCAGCCCCAAGACGATGAAGATCGTCACGGACGCCGGGGACGCCTCGGGCAGGCCCTCGACCTTCGTCCGCAACGAGCTGGAGATCGCCACCCTCCCGGGCAACCCGCACAAGATCGCCTCCCTCGAGGACCTCAGCGGCTCCGACCTGAAGGTCGTGCTGTGCGACAAGACGGTGCCCTGCGGCGCCGCCGCCCAGAAGGCCCTCGACGCCGGCAGGCTCGATCTCACGCCTGTCTCCTACGAGGAGGACGTCAAGTCCGCCCTCAACAAGGTCGTGCTGAAGGAGGCCGACGCGGCGGTCGTCTACAAGACCGACGTGAAGGCTGCCGGTGACAAGGTGGAGGGCGTGGAGTTCCCCGAGTCCGCCGACGCCGTCAACGACTACCCCATCACCCTCCTCAAGAGCTCGAGGAACACCGAGACCGCCAAGGCGTTCATCGGGCTCGTGCAGTCCGCCGAGGGCCAGAAGGTCCTGGGCGCGGCCGGGTTCCTCAAGCCGTGACCTCCCCGACCGGCGAGCCGCACGCCGCGGGCGACACCCTCCGGGGCGGTCCGCGGCGCCGGCACGTCCGGACGGGCGTCCCGCTGCCGCTGCTGCTCCCCGCGCTGATCGGCGTGGCCTTCCTGATCGTGCCGCTGATCGCGCTGCTCGTGCGGACTCCGTGGCACAGCCTGCCCGAGCAGCTCACCAGCGCGGAGGTGTGGCAGGCCCTCAGGCTGTCCCTGCTGTGCGCCACGGCGGCCACCGTGGTGAGCCTGGTCATCGGCGTGCCGCTGGCCTGGCTGCTGGCCCGCGTCGAATTCCCCGGCCGCGGCCTCGTACGCGCCCTCGTCACCCTGCCCCTCGTGCTGCCTCCGGTCGTCGGCGGTGTGGCGCTGCTGATGGCGCTCGGCCGCAACGGCATCGTCGGGCAGTGGCTCGACTCCTGGTTCGGGATCACGCTGCCCTTCACCACCGCCGGGGTCGTGATCGCCGAGGCGTTCGTGGCGATGCCCTTCCTCGTCATCAGCGTCGAGGGCACGCTGCGGGCCGCCGACCCCCGCTACGAGGAGGCGGCCGCCACCCTGGGAGCGTCCCGCTTCACCGCGTTCCGCCGGGTCACCCTGCCGCTGATCGCGCCGGGCATCGCGGCGGGCGCGGTCCTGGCATGGGCGCGGGCGCTCGGCGAGTTCGGCGCGACGATCACCTTCGCCGGCAACTTCCCCGGCCGCACCCAGACCATGCCGCTGGCCGTGTACCTGGCCCTGCAGAGCGACCCGGAGGCCGCGATCGCCCTCAGCCTGGTGCTGCTGGCGGTGTCGATCGCCGTGCTGGCGGGGTTGCGCGACCGTTGGATGAGAGCCGGATGACCCGAACCCACGAGCACGACGCGCACTCCGGCGCCGCGGCGGACGGGCTCGACGCCCGCCTCGTCGTGGACCGCGGCGGCTTCCGTCTCGACGTGACGCTGACCGTCACGCCCGGCGAGGTCGTCGCCCTGCTCGGGCCGAACGGCGCCGGCAAGACCACCGCGCTGCGCGCCCTGGCCGGCCTGACGCCGCTCAGCGGCGGCCATCTGCGGCTGGACGGCACGGAGCTGGACCGCACGCCGCCGGAGGCCCGCCCCGTCGGTGTCGTCTTCCAGGACTACCTGCTCTTCCCCCACCTCACCGCCCTCGACAACGTCGCCTTCGGCCCCCGCTGCCAGGGCGCCACCAAGGCGGAGGCCCGGGCGCAGGCCGCCCAGTTGCTCGACCACCTGGGCCTCGCGGCGCACACCGGCACCAAACCGCGCAGGCTCTCCGGCGGCCAGGCCCAGCGCGTGGCCCTCGCCCGCGCCCTGGCCACCCACCCCCGTCTGCTGCTGCTCGACGAGCCCCTGGCCGCGCTGGACGCCCGCACCCGCCTGGAGGTGCGCGCCCAGCTCCGGCGCCACCTGGCCGACTTCGAGGCGGTCGCCGTGCTCGTCACGCACGATCCGCTCGACGCCATGGTGCTGGCCGACCGTCTGGTGGTCGTGGAGCACGGCCGGGTCGTCCAGGAGGGCACCCCGGCCGACATCGCCCGCCATCCCCGTACGGACTACATCGCGCAGCTCGTCGGCCTGAACCTCTACCGGGGCGAGGCCGACGGTCACACCGTCCGTCTCGCCGACGGTCCGTGCCTCACCATCACGGAGGTCCTGTCCGGCCCGGTCTTCGTGGCGTTCCCGCCGAGCGCGGTCACCCTCCACCGTGACCGGCCCACCGGCTCCAGCGCCCGCAACCTGTGGCGCTGCGAGGTGGCCGGACTGGAGACCCACGGCGACCAGATCCGCGCCGGCCTCACCGGCGAACTCCCCCTCGCCGCCGACCTCACGACGGTCGCCGCGGCCGAACTCGGCCTCCACCCGGGCGCGCAGGTCTGGGCCACGGTGAAGGCGGCGCAGACCCACGCCTACCCGGTCTGAGGCGGTCGGCATCCCCGCGGCTCAGGCCGCCGTCCTGACCGGCGAGCTCTCCGGGACGACGGCCTCCCGCACGATGCGGCGACGCCGGGCCGGCAGGACCAGCGGGTGGGCGACGCTCCAGGCCGCGCCCTTGCAGATGATCTCCTTGTAGAGCGCGGCGAGCCGGCCGGTCAGGGCCGCCGATACGGCACGGTCGTCGGCGGTGACGTACTGGATCAGGCCGTCCCTGCGGCCCAGTGAGATGCACTGGTTGAAGTAGCGCACGGGCACGGTCGGGAGCTTGCCGCCGGTCAGCCGGGCCGCGATGGCGTCGGCGGCCTGCCAGGCGGTGGGCACGCCCGAGGCGCACGACATCCGCAGCGGCTTGCCCCCGGGGCCCATCGCCAGGGCCGCGTCGCCGACGGCGTACACGTCCGGGTGCGACACCGAGCGCATGGTCCGGTCGACGACGATCTGGCCGGTGCCGGACACGTCGAGGCTGGTGGCCTGAGCGACCGGGTGGACGGCGAAGCCGGTGGTCCACACGGTGACCGCGGCCGGGAGGGTCGTGCCGTCGCCGGTGGTGATGCGGTCGGCCTCGACGGCGGTGACGGCGGTGTGCTCGTGGACGGTGATGCCGAGCCGGTCGAAGACCTTGTGCAGGTGCCGCCGGCCCTTGTCCGAGAGCCAGTCGCCGAGGCCGCCGCGGGCGGCGAGGGCGACGTCGAGGTCCGGGCGGGCCTCGGCGATCTCGGTCGCGGCCTCCACACCGGTGAGGCCGCCGCCGACCACGACCACGGGCTCTCCGGCGGCCAGGCCGGCCAGTCGCTCGCGCAGCCGAAGCGCTCCGGGGCGCCCGGCGATCTCGTGGGCGTGCTCGGCGGTACCGGGCACTCCCTGGTCGTTCCAGCGGCTGCCGAGGGCGTACACGAGGGTGTCGTACTCCACTTCCTCCCCGGCGCCCTCCGTACCGAACGCGGCGACGGTGACGGTCCTGCGGTCCACGTCGAGGGCGGTGACCCTGCCCTGCTTCAGGACGACACCGGTGCCCGCGAACATCTCGCTGAAGGGCCGGGGCGTGAGGTCCTGGCCGAGCGCGAGCTGGTGCATCCGGACGCGCTCGACGAAGTCGGGTTCGGCGTTGACGACGGTGATGGCGACGTCCTCGCGGTGCAGTCGCCTGGCGAGGCGCCCGGCGGCGGTGGCTCCGGTGTAGCCGGCTCCGAGGACGACGATGCGGTGCTGCATGGCGTAGCTCCTGTCATGACGGCTGTCTCCAGCGGATTCACCCCTTGAACCGGGCAGCCCGCCGTTCCCTGACAGGAAGGCGATGTGAAGCACGTCACATCAGGGTCGGCCGTGTCAGAAGACCTTGAGCAGGGGGTCGCCGTGGTCGTCGGCGGTCCATCGCCGGGTCGCGCGTTCGAGCTTGTCGGGGTTGACCTGGCTGCGGAACGCGGCGATGCCGTCGGCGGCGACCTCCAGGCACATGACGCCGATGACCCGGCCGTCGAGGACCACCACGAGGGCAGGATCGCCGTTGGCGGTCGACGCGTAGACCGAGGGGGAGCCGCCGACCAGGTCGCGCTTGGCCTTGCCGGGCTTGAACAGGCCGCGCATGAACGTCGCGACCGCGAGCGCGCCCTCGAACGCCTTGGCGCGGGCGGGGACCTTCCCGCCGCCGTCGCCGATCGCGACGGCGTCCTGAGTGAGCAGCCGCACCAGCGGTTCGGTTCGCCCGCTCGCGGCGGCCGCGAGGAACTCGTCGATGATCCGGCGCGCGGCGGCGTCGTCGATCTCGGTGCGTGCGCGGGCCCTGCCCTGCGCGACGTGCTTCTTGGCGCGGTGGAGGATCTGCTGGCTGGCGGCCTCGGTGATGTCGAGGATGTCGGCGATCTCCCGGTGCGGATAGTCGAAGGCCTCCCGCAGCACGTACACCGCCCGCTCGTTCGGGGAGAGCCGCTCCAGCAGGACGAGCATCGCGTACGAGACCGATTCCCGCTGCTCGGCGGTGTCGGCGGGCCCGAGCATCGGGTCCCCGGCGAGCAGCGGCTCGGGCAGCCACTGGCCCACATAGGTCTCGCGCCGCGCCCGGGCCGAGGTGAGCTGGTTGAGGCACAGATTGGTGAGGACCTTCGTCAGCCAGGCCTCGGGGACCTCGATGCGGCCGGTGTCGGCGCCCTGCCAGCGCAGGAACGTCTCCTGCACGGCGTCCTCGGCCTCGCTCGCCGAGCCGAGCAGCCGATAGGCAACCGCCTCCAGGCGCGGCCTGAAGGCTTCGAACCGGTCCACGTCGTCCACGGTCAGGGCCATGCCACGGATCCTAACGTCCCCGGGCGTCACCGCTTCCGAGACTCAGCCGCGGTTTCGGGGCGTCCAGGCGGCCCGTCTGGGGGCGGCGGGTGCCCGCGCGGTACGGGGCCGGCCAGGTCGCGCCCGGGCCCGTGTAGCCCTGCTCGGCCGCCGCGTGCAGGGTCCAGTGGGGATCGTAGAGGTGGGGGCGGGCGAGCGCGCAGAGGTCGGTGCGGCCCGCCAGGATCAGGGAGTTGACGTCGTCCCAGGAGGAGATCGCCCCGACCGCGATCACCGGGACGCCGGTGGTCTGGCGGATCCGGTCCGCGAAGGGCGTCTGGTACGACCGTCCGAACTCCGGCCGTTCGTCCGCCACGACCTGCCCCGTCGACACGTCGATCGCGTCGGCGCCGTGCGCGGCGAAGGCCCGGGCGATCTCGACGGCGTCCTCGGCGGTCGTCCCTCCCTCGGCCCAGTCGGTGGCGGAGATGCGGACGGTCATGGGCCGCTCCCCCGGCCACACGTTCCGTACGGCGTCGAACACCTCCAGCGGGAAGCGGAGCCGCTTCTCCAGGGAGCCGCCGTAGGCGTCGGTGCGGTGGTTGGTCAGCGGGGAGAGGAAGCCGGACAGGAGGTAGCCGTGCGCGCAGTGCAGTTCGAGCAGGTCGAAGCCGGCCCGGGCGGCGCGGACGGCGGATGCCGTGAACTGCTCGCGGATGTCGGTGAGCTGGGCCCGGGACAGCTCGCGCGGAGTCTGGCTGAACCCCTTGTACGGGATCGCCGAGGGGGCCACGAGCGGCCAGTTGCCCTCCTCCAGCGGCTCGTCCATGCCCTCCCACATCAGTTTCGTGGAGCCCTTGCGGCCGCTGTGGCCGAGCTGCACGCCGATCGCGGTGCCGGGTGCCCGGTCGTGCACGAAGTTCGTGATCCGCTTCCAGGCCTCGGCCTGCCGGCCGGTGTAGAGGCCGGCGCAGCCGGGCGTGATCCGGCCCTCCTCGCTGACGCACACCATCTCGGTCATCACCAGCCCGGCCCCGCCCAGCGCCCGCGCGCCCAGGTGGACGAGGTGGAAGTCGCCGGGGACGCCGTCGACGGCCGAGTACATGTCCATGGGCGAGACGACGACCCGGTTGCGCAGGGTCAGGCCGCGCAGCCGGAACGGCGTGAACATCGGGGGCGTGCCGGGCGGGCAGCCGAACTCGCGCTCCACCGTCTCCGTGAAGCGGGCGTCGCGCAGCCGCAGGTTGTCGTGCGTGACGCGGCGGCTGCGGGTGAGCAGGTTGAAGGCGAACTGGCGGGGCGGCTGGTCCAGGTACAGGTCGAGGTTCTCGAACCACTCCAGGCTGGCCCGGGCCGCGCGCTGCGTGGAGGCGACGACGGGGCGCCGCTCCGCCTCGTACGCGGCCAGCGCCTCGGGCAGCGAGTCCCGCTCCTCCAGGCAGGCGGCCAGGGCCAGGGCGTCCTCGACGGCGAGCTTGGTGCCGGAGCCGATGGAGAAGTGGGCGGTGTGGGCGGCGTCCCCGAGGAGGACGACGTTGCCGTGCGACCAGCGGTCGTTGACGACCGTGCGGAACGTCGTCCACGTGGAGTTGTTCGACTTCAGGGGGCGGCCGTGGAGCGCTTCCGCGAAGATCTTGGCGCAGCGCTCGACCGACTCCGCTTCGTCGAGTTCGTCGAACCCTGCCGCGTGCCAGACCTCTTCGCGCATCTCGATGATCACCGTGGACGCGTCGGGCGCGTAGGGGTAGCCGTGGAGTTGCATCACGCCGTGTTCGGTCTCGGCGATCTCGAAGCGGAAGGAGTCGAAGGGGAAGTCGGCGGCGAGCCAGATGTAGCGGCAACGGTGGTTCGTCACGCGGGGGCGGAAGACGTCCGCGTGGGTCTCGCGCGTGGCGCTGTGGATGCCGTCCGCTGCGATGACCAGGTCGTGGGTGTGCGCCAGGTCGTCCGGGGCTTCGGTGTGGAAGCGGAGGTCGACGCCGAGTCCGCGGCAGCGGGTGTGGAGGATGTCGAGCAGTCGCTGACGGCCCAGGGCCGCGAAACCGTGTCCTGTGGAGGTGTGGCGGGTGGTGCGGTGGACGATGTCGATGTCGTCCCAGCGGGTGAAGTGCCGTTGCAGGGCCTCGTGGACCTCGGGGTCGGCGTGTTCTATGCCGCCGAGGGTTTCGTCGGAGAGGACCACGCCGAAGCCGAAGGTGTCGTCGGGGGCGTTGCGTTCCCAGACGGTGATCTGCCGTTCCGGATCGAGGCGTTTGAGGAGGGCGGCGGCGTAGAGGCCGCCGGGGCCGCCGCCGATGATCGCGACGCGTAGTGGTTCATCGGGTTCGGTGCGCGGGTGCGGGTCGTCGGTGGCTGTTCGCGCCCCCGCGGCGGCAGCCGCATATTCAGCACAGCCCCGCGCCCCTGAGGGCGTGGCCGTCACCGTCCGCTCCATTTGGGCGGGCGCTTCTCCGTGAACGCGGCGTGGAACTCCGCGTAGTCCTCGCCCGTCATCAGGAGGGCCTGGGTCGAGGCGTCCAGTTCGATCGAGGCCGCCAACGGCATGTCCAGTTCGGACGTGAGCAGCGCCTTGGTCTGGGCGTACGCCAGGGCCGGGCCCTGGGCCAGGCGGTGGGCCAGTTGCTGTGCTGTTTCGTCAGCTCGGCCCTCCTGAGTCAGTTCGCTGATCAGGCCGATGCGCTCCGCCTCCAGGGCCCGGACCGGGTCGCCCAGCATCAGCAGGCGGGTCGCATGGCCCAGGCCGACGACCCGGGGCAGGAGGTAGGCCGCCCCCATGTCGCCGCCGGAGAGCCCGACGCGGGTGAAGAGGAAGGCGAAGCGGGCGGTGGGGTCGGCGACGCGGAAGTCCGCGGCCAGGGCGAGGACCGCTCCGGCGCCCGCGGCCACGCCGTGCAGCGACGCGATCACGGGGAACGGGCACTCCCGCACGGCGCGGACCACCTGGCCGGTCATCCGGTTGAAGTCCAGCAGCTGGGCCGTGTCCATGCCGAGGGTCGCGCCGATGATCTCGTCGACGTCGCCGCCGGAGCAGAAGCCGCGGCCCTCGCCGGCCAGCACCAGGGCCCTCACGGACCGCTCCCGGGACAGCTCCGCGAGCAGGTCGCGCAGGTCGGCGTAGGCGCCGAAGGTGAGCGCGTTGAGCTTCTCGGGGCGGGCCAGGGTGACGGTCGCGACGCCGTCGGCGACGTCCACGCGCAGATGCTCCCAGCCGGGGGTGCGGGCGGCGGAGCCGGTGAAGGGACTCATGACGTGCGGCCTCCTCGGGCGGGCACTGCCTCACTGAGCTCTACCCCACGAAGCTATCACTCGTCCGTGACTGTCGTCATGAGTGCGCGATAGACCGTTCGGGTAGGAGTCCGGTGTGGGCCCGGCGTGACCTGGGCCGGTCACATCCGTCACAGATCGTCCACACCGGCGTAACGGCGGGAGCAGCTGTGCGCGGCACCGCGTTCACCCGGGTAAGCCGTCGGCAAGGAGGCGAAGGCGCCTCCGGCGGTGCCCCTCGGACGCCTCCGAAGAAGGGCGCCGTACCATTCACAAGGTTGAAAGCAGGATGTCCTGCTCCATGAACGGACCCGCTGTGTACGAACTCCCCTCAGCTCCCGCCTCCTGGCGCATCGCGCTGCCGCACACCGCCGCGGCGGTGCCCGTGGCGCGTGCCCTGGTCCGTACGGCGCTGGCCGAGCTGGAGCACGCGGCGGACTGCGACACCGCGGAGCTGCTCACGGCGGAGCTGGTGGCCAACGCCGTGGAGCACACCACCGGCGAGACGCCGATAGAGCTGGTCGTGGAGCTGCTGCCGTCGGGCTGCCAGGTCGAGGTGCACGACACCGACCCGGCCCCGCCCGGCGACCTCACGCGTCCGGCCGGCGGGCCGCCCGACCCCTGGCAGGAGCACGGGCGCGGGCTGCTGCTGATCCGCGCCCTGAGCTCCTCCTGCGGGCACCGGCCGACCGAGTCCGGCAAGGCGGTCTGGTTCAGACTGCCTGTGGTACCGGCTCAGCGGCGTCCGTCGGCGTGACCGTGGCGAGCCGGGAGTTCCGGCGCCCGTAGAGCAGGTACAGGGCGACTCCGACCGCCAGGAATCCCGCGAACTGGATCCAGGTCGTCGCGCCCGTCTCGTACATCAGGTACAGGCAGAAGCCGACGCCGAGCAGTGGGGTGACGGGGTACAGCGGCACCCGGAAGCTGCGGGCCAGGCCCGGCTCGCGGCGGCGCAGGGCGATGACCGCGATGTTGACGACGGCCATGACGGCGAGCGTGCCGATGGTGCACAGGTTGACCACCGCGTCCAGCGGGGCGAAGGCCGCGGGGAGGGCGAAGACGACCGCCACGATCAGCGTGCCGGCGACCGGCGTGGAGGTCCTCGGCGAGACCTTCTCGAAGACGCGCGGGATCAGCCCGTCGCGGGACATGGACATCAGGATCCGGGTCTGGCCGTACATCACCGCGAGGACGACCGAGGCGATGGCGACGACCGCGCCGAAGGCGATCACCCCGCCGCCGACGGTGGAGCCGGTGACCTGGTTGACGACGTAGGAGAGTGCCGCCGGGCGGCCGCCGACCGCGGGGCTGCCGATGGCGCCGATCGCGGCGAGCGCGACCGCGCAGTAGAGCAGCGTGACCAGGCCGATGCAGACGAGGATCGCCACGGGGATGTCCCGACGGGGGTTCTTCGCCTCCTCGCCGGCGGTGGTGATCGCGTCGAAGCCGATGTACGAGAAGAAGGCGGCGGTGGTGCCCGCGCCGATGCCGGCGAGGCCGGTCGGCGAGAACGGGGTGAGGTTGCCGTCCTCGAAGGCGGTGAAGCCGATCGCGAGGAAGGCGACCAGGACGGCGAGCTTCAGCACGGCCATCGCGGCCGTGGCCCGGGCGCTCTCGCGCACCCCGCGGACCAGGAGGACGGCGGCCATGGCGATGACGATCACGGCCGGGAGGTTCACCACCCCGCCGTCGCCGGGTCCTGCCGACAGGGCCGCGGGCAGGTGCAGTCCGATGACGCTGTCGAGGAGCTCGTTGACGTACTGGCTCCAGCCGACCGCCACCGCGGACACCGACACGCCGTACTCCAGCAGCAGGCACCAGCCGACGAGGAAGGCCGTGCCCTCGCCGAGTCCGGCGTAGGCGAAGGAGTACGAGGAGCCGGAGACCGGGATCGCGCCGCCCAGCTCGGCGAAGGCGAACGCGGTGAAGACGCAGGTGATCGCGGCCAGGAGGAAGGAGACGACGACGGCCGGGCCGGCCTGGGCGACCGAGTCGGACAGGCCGACGAAGATGCCGGTGCCGACGATCGCGCCGACGCCGAAGCAGATGAGCTGGAAGAGGCCCATCGTGCGCTTGAGGCCGTGACCTTCACGGTCGGCGCCTGATTCCGCCACGAGAAGGGCAGGGGGCTTGATCCGGGGAGCGGGCATGCGGGTGGTGCTCGTTTCTGGTGGTGCGGGAGTGCGACGGGTTCGTCGCGCGGCGGCCGCGGAGAAGGGGTGGTTCCGGGCCGCCGGTCAGCATAAGGCCTGTTCAGGCCAGGGTTGCCACCAAGGCCGCCTTGATGGTGTGCATCCGGTTCTCCGCCTCGTCGAAGACGACCGAGTGGGCCGACTCGAAGACCTCGTCGGAGACCTCCAGGTACTCCAGGCCGTGCGCGGCGTGGATCTCCCGGCCGACCTTGGTGCCGAGGTCGTGGAAGGCGGGCAGGCAGTGCAGGAACTTCACGTCCGGGTTGCCCGTGGCGCGCAGGACGTCCATGGTCACGGCGTAGGGCGCGAGGGCGGTGACGCGCTCGGCCCAGACCTCCTTCGGCTCGCCCATGGAGACCCAGACGTCCGTGGCGACGAAGTCGGCGCCCCGGACGCCGTCGTCCACGGTCTCGGTGAGCGTGATGCGGGCGCCGCTGGCCCCGGCGAGCGCCCGGGCCCGGTCGACGACCTCCTCGGCCGGCCAGTACTCCTTCGGTGCGACGAGCCGCACGTCCATGCCGAGCAGCGCGCCGGTGACCAGGTAGGAGTTGCCCATGTTGAAGCGGGCGTCGCCCAGGTAGGCGAAGGAGACCTCGGTCAGCGGCTTGGCGCAGTGCTCGGTCATGGTCAGCACGTCGGCGAGCATCTGGGTGGGGTGCCAGTCGTCGGTGAGCCCGTTGTAGACGGGGACACCGGCGTGCGCCGCCAGCTCCTCCACCTTCTGCTGACTGTCGCCCCGGTACTCGATCGCGTCGTACATCCGGCCCAGCACCCGCGCGGTGTCCTTGACCGACTCCTTGTGCCCGATCTGGGAGCCGGAGGGGTCGAGGTACGTGGTCGAGGCGCCCTGGTCGGCCGCCGCGACCTCGAACGCGCAGCGGGTGCGGGTGGAGGTCTTCTCGAAGATCAGCGCGATGTTCCGGCCCCGGAGGTACTGGGTCTCGGTCCCGGCCTTCTTGGCGGCCTTCAGCTCGGCGGCCAGCTCGACAAGACCGCGGAACTCCTCCTCGGTGAGGTCCAGCTCCTTGAGGAGGTGGCGGCCGGCGAGGGCGGTCGGGACAGTCGCCATGGGGGCGCTCCAGGGATACGGGGACACAGACTTCTGGAATACTATACGAAGCTCAGCATGTCTATACGTACACCTCTCGCGGCCCTCCCTACACGGGCTCCCTCTCGACCGGGCAGCTCATGCACCGCGGCCCGCCCCTCCCCCGGCCCAGCTCGCTGCCCGGGATCTCTATCACCTCGATGCCCTGTTTGCGCAGATGGGTGTTGGTGGTGGAGTTCCGCTCGTAGGCGACCACGACACCGGGCTCGACGGCCAGGACGTTGCAGCCGTCGTCCCACTGCTCGCGTTCCGCCGCGTGCACGTCCTGGGTGGCGGTCAGCACACGGATCTCGTTCAGGCCGAGCGCGGCGGCGATCGCGCGGTGCATGTGCTCCGGCGGATGGTCGGTGACCTTCAGCTCCTTGTCGCCGACGCCCGGTTCGATGGTGTACGAGCGGAGCATGCCGAGGCCGGCGTACTGGGTGAAGGTGTCGCCGTCGACCATTGTCATGACGGTGTCGAGGTGCATGAAGGCGCGCCGCTTGGGCATGTCGAGGGCCACGATCGTCTCCGCCGACCCGGCGGCGAACAGCTTGTGCGCGAGCATCTCCACGGCCTGCGGGGTGGTGCGCTCGCTCATGCCGATGAGCACCGCCCCGTTGCCGATGACCAGCACGTCCCCGCCCTCGATGGTGGACGGGTAGTCGGCCTGCCCCTGCGACCACACCTGGAACGTCTCGTCCCGGAACAGCGGGTGGTGCCGGTAGATCGCCTCGAAGTGCACCGTCTCGCGCTGCCGGGCGGGCCAGCGCATGGCGTTGATGGAGACGCCGTCGTAGATCCAGGCGGAGGTGTCGCGGGTGAAGAGGTGGTTGGGCAGCGGGCCCAGCAGGAAGTCGTCCAGTTCCATGACGTGGAAGCGCACGGAGGTCGGCTCCGGGTGCACGTCGAGGAACTCGCGTTTCGTCATGCCGCCGATCAGGACCTCGGCCAGCTCCCGCGCGGGCAGGTTCTCGAAGGCGGCTCTGAGCGGGTCGGTGGCCAGCGGGCCGTACTCCTTCTCGTCGAAGACCCGGTCCAGGACGAGGGATCTGGCCGCCGGCACCTCGAGCGTCTCGGCCAGCAGGTCACCGAAGAGGTGGACGGCGACGCCCCGGTCGCGCAGCGCATCGGCGAACCCGTCGTGCTCGGCGCGGGCCCTGCGCACCCACAGCACGTCGTCGAAGAGCAGCGAGGTCTTGTTGCTGGGGGTGAGCCTTTTGAGCTCAAGATCGGGCCGGTGCAGGATGACGCGGCGCAGCCGCCCGGCCTCGGAGTGGACGTGGTATGCCATGTTTCCATCCTGACCATCGGAGGGCGTCTTGACGCGCCCCTCGGCCGTTTCCGTGACGGCCAGTTCTCGTCGCGCCGACGACAAGCACGGCAGGACGGGCTCACACCCGGGGCGACGGCTCCAGCAGTTCCTCCGGCCGGGCCAGCATCCGGCGGGCGGCCCGGCCCGGTTCGAGGATCGTCCGGGCGACGATCCAGCCCGCGAGCGCATGCGGTTCGGCCGGGGCGTCGGCCAGGAGGCCGGCGTACCGGACGAGCGCGGCGGCCGCGTCACCGGCGGCGAGGTGCTCGTCGGCGGTGCGCGGGCCGGCGGGACGGGTGGCGAAGGCGTGGGTGCGCACGTCCGGCCAGGAGGTGCGGTCGGGACGGAAGCGGAGGTCCTCGGCGGGCGCGGCGGCTCCGGCGGGCACGACGTTGCGCAGCCGCCATTCCGTGCGGTGCAGGGCGGCGGCCGTGCGGGCGCGAATCAGGGCGGCGTACGGGACCGGCTCGCGCAGCCAGCCGTCGAGCGTACGGGCGAGTCCCGTCACGAGGACCCGGCCCTGCGCGGTGAGACGGCCCTCCGCCAGCAGCGTGCGCACGACGAGCCGGCTCTGCAGGCGGCGCAGCGCGAAGTGGTATCCGGCGATGTCGGCCGCCCGGGCGTCCCGTGCCGCGGCCAGGCGGTCCCGCCAGAATCCGGCGACGCCGGTGAACGCGTACGCCCCGTGCAACAGTCCGGTGAGGTGCCGCGGGTCCGGTCGCCAGGGAGCGTAGTAGCGCTCCTCCCGGTCGTCGTCGAGCAGCGGGAACAGGTGCAGGAGGGCGGCCAGCTTGCTGTGCTGGAACTCGTGCACCAGCGTCTCGGCGAGTGCCGTGCCGGACGACGGTCGGGCGATCACCATGGCCCCGAAGGAGTCGCCGCTGGAGGCGGACACCGCCACGGTGGGCGGGGCGGGCGGCAGCGTGCCGGTACGCCCCCAGGGCACCACGGCCCGGATCTCGCGGACGTCGAACCGGCCGGGCCCGTCGCCGCCCGGCACGGCGAGCAGCGCTGCGGCCTCCTCGAACAGCCGCTGCCAGGTCTCGGCCTCGTCGGGGTCGAGCCGTGCGGGCGGGAGGGGATCGTCCAGGTCGCGGTAGGGATCGAGGTCTTCGAGGGGGATCGCGACCGGGCCGTCGGGGGCGCGGTGGGTGAGGGTGCGCAGGGGCAGCCAGGCGGGGCTTTCCGCTGTCGGTGCCGGCAGTGGCCGCGTCGCCGGGCGGACCGTCGATGACACGGTCCCGCCGTCACGGCCCGGGCCGGACAGCATCAGTTCGCCCCCGCCGGTACGGGCCCGGCCGACCGTCAGCCCCGCCTCCGCCTCGGCGAGCCGGGCCAGCCCCAGGCCCGGCAGCGGCAGCGCGCCGTCGGTGAGAGGCACCCGCAGGCCCGCCCGCGTGCCGGCGCGCAGGGACGCCGCCACGGCCAGGGCGCACAGGTGCCCGGCCTCGGCCCACAGCGGCGGGCCCGACGCGGTGCCGTGCAGCCGACGCAGGAGGTGGGCGATCCAACCGCCGGTCGCCGGGGCGAGCAGCAGCCGGTCGACCGGGCCGGGGGCCGCCGCTGCGGCCTCCTTGAGGACGCCCCAGGCCTCGGCGGCGGAGCTCAACGGCGTGCTCAGCGTGTCGAGTCGGTCCAGCAGGGTGCGCAGGAGCAGCAGCCGCCGTGCCCGCTCCGCCCGTTCGAGGAAGGCGACGGCCTCCGCGGAGCCGCCCCCCGCCGCCAGCTCCGCCAGGATCCGCTCAGGCATACGGAACGGGACGTGGCGCGGCTCGCTGGGCATGCGGGACCTCCGGTCGCGGGTGCGGGCGTGGGCCCCGGCACAGCGTCGAGGCCACGGGCGGGCCGCCTGCCGGGGGCTGGAGACCTATTCGGCCCGGGCGCTCCCCTCGCTGCCCCCTCTGATGCTGCCGCGTGCCCGCAGGACCTCACCGAGGAGACGGGCGGAGGGATGGAGAGGGGCGAGACCGTCCACCGCGGTCAGGGGCAGCTCCGTCAGGTCGGCGAGATCCGACTCCCAGACGGCGGTACCAGCAGCCGCGGCCGGCTCGCGGACGGCGACTTCGGCGTGGCACAGAGCGGGCTGCTGGTCCAAGATGCTCCCCCTTCTCGCACGGTGGCACGCGATGCCCCGTGCCGTTTCTTTTCCATCATGGCCATTCCTGCCCGGGTCGAAAACCGTACGATCACGCCACCCGATCATTTCCGATCGTCCGGGCGTCGCCTCGAAGCCGCGAACTCGGTCAGTGCCGCGGCGAGTTCATCCTTCAGCTCCGGGTCGTCGTCGAGGGAGACCACAGCGTCGAACAGCTCCCACACCATCTGCGGCCGGTGCCGGGCAATCCCGTTGAGGATGCTGACGACATCGGTGCGTGCCTTGCTGTGGCGGGCCAGCGTGCCCGTGACACGGGGGTCCAACGAGGCCACGACAGCCTGCCGTTCGGTGGGATCCGCCATCAGCGGATAGGCGAACAGGGCATCCACGGCCCGCTGCAACGGTGAGGCCGCCCGGCCCTCGGGGCCCCGCTCCGTCGGCGCCACGATCTCGGTGCGCTCGGGGCTCCGCAGGCGAATCTCCGGATACTGCAGAGTACGTCCCGCTTCCCTGAGGGCAGCGATACGTGCCCGTACGGCCGGAAACAGTCCCTCCGGATCGGGTGGTGCGGGCAGGACGGCCGCTCGGTCGGCCAGCAGCCCGAGCAGGATCTCGGAGAACAGGCCCGTCCCCCGCTCGGGGTCGTTGGCGGCGGCCCGCCCGCGCCCGGCGGCCTGCAGCAGCGTCTGCCGATGGGCGTGGTTGCGCCGCCCCACCGGCAGGGCGTCCGACGGCAGTTGCTCCCGGAAGGCAAGGTCTTCCTCGAAGGTCTCGCAGGCGTCCACGATCCACAGCTGCTCCCCGAAGGCCGGTACGGCGTCCCCGGCGTACCGGTCGAGGGCGGTGTCCAGGTCGATGCCCAGCTTGTCGGCGGTGCTGGCGTCGGAGCAGAACAACCGCAGATGCCCGGAACGGTCGAGCACACCGTGCCCGCCCCACCAGACCCACAGGACGTCGCCCTGTTCCAGGGGCAGTTCCCGGACGAGGACGCGGCGCAGGGTCGCGTGGTCGGCGGGTCGATGGGCGACCTGGGGGACGTAGGAGGGCAGGGGGGCGAGGTGGAGCCGGAGTTGTTCCTCCGGCACCCCGGCTTCCCGCAGCAGCCGGTGGAAGGCGACGGCGTCGCGGGCGGGGCCGGGCAGGTCCCAGCCGGATCCGGCGTCGTAGCGCTCGATGCCGACGATCAGCGCGTGCACGCGGGCGGGGTTCACGGCAACCGGTCCACGATGTGCCGGAACACCTCGGGGTTGGTCCAGTAGGCGCTGTGCGAGGCGGGGAAGGGCTGGCGGCTGTCGACCAGGACGTCCGTGACGCGCCCCGGGAACAGGCCCGCGCCGAGGTAGGAGAGCAGGTCGCGGGGGTCGTAGAGGTTCAGCCAGTCCGGCATGTGCGGCGGGAGCGGCGCCGGGTGTTCGAGGGAGGGCAGGGATCCGGACTCGTAGAGGAAGGGACCTTGAGAGCCCGCTGTCACCAGGAACCGGACCTGGGGCAGCGGGGTGGAGATCAGGGTGTCCAGGGCGATGATGCCGCCCAGGCTGTGGCCGAGGAGACTGACGGGCGGTTCCAGGCCCTTGATCAACGCACGCAGGTCGGCGCGGACCGCCTCTCCACGGCTGAGGTAGCGCAGGATGTCGGCGGCGGCCGGGTGAGCGGCCTCGGTGAGGGCACGTCGGCGGCGCACGACGGCACGGGATGCCATCGAGCCCGCCGCCCGCAGCGCCAGGGAGCGCACTCCGCGTTCCGTGCCCCGGGGGGCTGCACCGAGTGCCACGGCCAGCCGCTCGGCTACGGCGTCCCGGCTGTCGCCGACCGGTACGAGCGGGACGTCGGAGTCCAGGAGGTCCGCGATGACCCGGGCGGTCAGGCTGCGGGCGGCGAGGAGCGCGAGGTCGTCGGGGGCGAGGGCAACCGAGGCCGGCCCGAGCAGGGAGTGGGCGGCGAGGTCGGTGGCGGCGCGGGTGAGACCCGGCCCCAACTCCGCTGCCGGGTCGTCCCCTCGAGCCGCGAGCGCAGCCAGCCGAGCGCGTATCGCCTGGTCCGGCGGCTGCGATCCGGGCGCTCGCTCGACGGCCCGCGGCACACCGGCCGCCGCGAGGGCGAGCTCTGCGTACGGATCGGCGTAGAGGGCGGCCCAGACGGCGGCCGTCTCCTCCTCGGGGTCCGGTCCGGCCGGGCCCCGGGACGTGCCGCCCGGCGCGGCGGGAAGACTGGCACCGCCCGCCGCGAGCGTGGCGCCGTGCGTGTCGCCCCAGTAGTACGGCACGATGCGAAGTCCCTCACGCAGGGCGGTCAGACCGGCCGCCACGCGCCCCGCAAGCTTCGAGAAGCCTGGTTCGCGCACCCCTGTTCCATGGATGAAGACGACCGTCGCCATGTGCCCCCCGTGACACCGGTGCAGTGTTGTGCACGCCTGCCGATACACCGTCAAGTTACCTCTATCATAGGGAGGTTGGGGTCCAGCAGCGTTGCGAGGACCCGCCCACGGCCGCGGTGCAGGCCACGACAACCGGACACGGGGGGACGCGGTGAGCCCTGAAGCGGTGGTCACGCATTTCCTGTTCGCCTCGGCCCTGATCCTGGCGGTCGGCCATGGCGCGGGCTGGCTGGCCCAGCGACTGAAGCAGCCGTACATCGTGGGTCAGCTGGCAGCGGGCATCGCCCTCGGTCCCTCGCTGCTCGGCAGTACGGCGCCGGATGCCTACACCGTGCTGTTCCCGCAGGAGATCGGCACCGCGCTGACCGGGCTCGCGCAGTTCGCCCTGGTGGTCTTCCTGTTCGCGGTGGGGTACGAGCTGGATCTGAAGATCCTGGGCGACCGGGCGCGCACGGTGGTGACGGTGGCGCTGGCGTCGTTCGTGGTGCCGATGGCGGTGGGCAGCGGCTGCGCGCTGCTGTTCCAAGAGCAGTTGCGGGCCCTGGACATGCCCCGTCCGACGGTCGGCATGGTGCTGTTCGCCGGGGTCGCCCTGTCGATAACGGCCGTACCGGTGCTGACGGCCATCGTCCGGGAGAACAACCTCGCCGACACGGTGCCGGGGATCCTCGCGGTGTCCGCGGCCGGGCTGCTCGATGTGATCGGGTGGACGGTGCTGGCCGGCACGATGCTGGACAGCGACAGCGGTGAGCACACGCTGGGCTGGCAGGGGCGGGCGCTCATCGCGGCCGGATTCGCGGTGCTGATGCTGCTGGCGGCCCGGCCGGTGCTGCGCAGGCTGCTGTGGCGCACCCGGATGGAGCCGTCCCTGCGGCTGGCGCTGCTCATCGGCTTCGCCTGCGCGTCGGCGTCCGTGACACAGTTCCTCGGGCTGCACGCCATCTGCGGTGCCCTGCTCGCCGGGATCGTCTGCCCGCGTGAGGACGACGGCACGCTCGACCCGGATCTGCTCCGGCCCCTGCACGTGGTCGGTTCGCTGCTGGTGCCGTACTTCTTCGTCTTCTCGGGGCAGTCCGTCACCCTGAACAACATGAACACCACCGGGTGGCTCACGCTGCTGGTCGTGACGGTGCTGGCGGTGATCACGAAGGTCGGCAGCGGCGCGGTGGCGGCCCGGCTGGGCGGGCTGGAGCGCGACGACGCACGCACCGTCGGTGTCCTGCTGAGCGCCCGCGGCCTGACGGAGCTGATCGCGCTCAACGCCGGTTTTCAGGCCGGCCTGCTGAGCAAGCCGCTCTACACGGTGCTGGTCTTCATGGCGCTGGCCACGACGCTGCTCACCCAGCCCCTGCTGAACCTGGTCCGCCGCCTGTCGGACCACGAGCCGACCCGTGCCCAGGGACGCGCAGAAGTGGTCCCCGCGCCCGTGGCGGACGCGGGCTGACCGGTCCGGGGTGGCCCGAGCGCCACCCCGGTCGCGATCGCCCGCTACAGGGGCATCGGCGCCATGTCGCACTCGATCCGACGGCGCTGCCGGGCCGCGAGGAGCCACGGATGGTCGGCGCGGACCACGCGGGCGAACCCGTCCGTCGCCTTGCGCTGGAGCTCGTCGGCCTCCGCCCCGCGTCCCAGACCGCGCAGGTCGAGACCGAGGTTCGCCATGCAGGAGAGCGTCAGCGGGTGCTCCTCGCCCGCGACCTCGGCGAGCCGCGCCAGGTTGGCCTGATCGATTTCGTGCGCCCGTTCGAAGTCGACGCGCGCATAAGCCGTGTTGGCCTGCCCGATGGCCACCGTGAGGGTGGTGACGTGCTGGGGACCCACCCCTTCCGCCAGCCGGCTCGCGGCGTCGTCCTCCAGCTCCTGAGCCTGGTCCAGGGCGCCCTGCGCACGCAGCGTGGCGGCCAGGTTCGCCTTGGTCAGCAAGGTGTAGGCGTGGTTCGCACCGAGGCGCTGCTCGAACCGCCGCAGCGTCACCTCCGCCAGCCGGCGGGAGCTGTCGAGGTCACCGGCCAGCCGCTGGTCGACGGACACGTTGGTCGCCGACGACATGGCGTCGAAGTGGTCCGGACCGTAGCGGGCGATGAAGCGCCGCAGCGTCTCCTCCGCGAGTTTCGCCGCCTCCGCGTGTGCCCCGTCACGGCGTCGGCAGACCGCGAGGTTTCTGGCGACCCGCAGGGTCAGCGGATGCTCCTCGCCGAGTTCGCTGCGTGCCCTGCGGTACGCGTCCTCCTGGAAGTCGCGGGCGCCGGGGTAGTCCCCGCTTTCCCGCATGTCGATGGAGAGGGCGTTGAGGGTGTTGAGGGTGAAGAAGCTGGCCGGGCCGAACAGCAGCTCACGCTGCTGGGCGTTCTCCTGGTCGAGCGGCAGCGCCTCCCCGAACCGGCCGCACAGCCGCAGGGCCACACCCCAGGCGTGGGTGGCGCGCAGGGTCATCGGGTCGTCCGGCCCGAACAGGGACCGGGCCAGCTCGGTGGCCTCCTGGGTCAGGGCCCGGGCTTCCTCGAACCGGCCCTGGTAGCCGTGGGCGTCGGCCATCTCGCACAGCGAGTCGATCAGGTTCTCCGGGTCGACCTCGGTCCTGCGGGAGATCTCCAGGGCCTTCTCGGTGAGCGGAATGGACTCGGGGACCTGGCCGATCTGCCGCAGCAGGAACCCGAGGCTCTTCATCATCCGCAGGACGTTGACGTCCTCCTCGCCCGACGCCGCGATCCAGGCACTCCAGGCCTGGCGGGCGAAGTCGGCGGCGCCCACGTGGTCTCCCCAGTAGTAGAGGAACCACACGGTGTCGAAGACCAGCTCCCGCACATAGGTGTCGGTGCTGCTCACGGCCTGGGAGGTGAGCACGTGCGGCAACAGCGCCTGGTACGCGCGCCATTCCAGCGACGAGCCGTAGGGGCCCGGCTTGGCGGCCGAGAGGAGTTGATGCGCGGCGTCCCGCATCCGCTCCCGTTCCTCGGCGCTCAGCTTGGCCAGGAGCACGGTCTGGAGCAGACGGTGCATCTGGAGGGTGTCGGACCGTGGGTCGACCTTGACCAGGGAGAACTGGCTGAGGTCGCGGACGGCGCGGTTCAGTTTGATCGACTCGCGCAGCAGGGGGTCGACCTCGGGCGTGACGTTGACACCGCGGCTGCCGCGCAGCATCGCCCGGGGGATGGGCTCGGGCGCCATGCTGGCGCAGATGTCGAGCAGCTGCCGCGCGCCCGGGTTGTTCTCCTTGATCCGCTCCAGCGAGATGTCCCAGGCGGCCGCGACGGAGACCGGGTAGTCGGGGGCCGGGTCGAGTTCGAGGATCTCGGGGCTGCGTGCAGCGAGCAGATCGAGGTACTCGTCGACCTGCATTCCGGTGACCGCTCGCCACGCTCCCGCCTGCTCGACCGCGAGCGGCAGGTCGCCCAGCGCCTCCGCGAGCCGGTCGGCGTCCTCTGTGGACAGGTCGGGCGACCGCTTCTGGAGGAGTTCGACCGATTCCTCGCGCTCGAACACGTTGACGGGCAACGACGTGGCCACCCTCTCCCACGCACGGTTCCGGGACGTGACGATGACCTTGCCCGGGCCGTTGGTCGGGAAGAACTGGCGCACCGCCTCGACGTCTTCGGCGTTGTCGAAGACGAGCAGCCAGTTGTCGTAGGGCGCCCCGGTGCGCAGGGCCTCCAGTACGGCCGGCACGGCGGTGTTGGCGGCGGGGGCGCCGAGGTCCTGCCCGGTGGGAGCGACGCCCAGCTGGGCCGCCAGCTGGGCCAGTGCGGCGAGGATGAGGCTCTCACGCTCGGCGGGGATCCAGCAGATCACCCGGTAGTCGTGCTGGTGGGTGTAGACGTACTCCAGTGCCAGCTGTGACTTGCCGACGCCGCCGAGGCCGTGCAGGGCGTTGGGCAGCACCGCCGCCGTGTCCTGCGCCCCCAGCTGCTCCTCCACGGCACTCAGCAGCGCCTGCCGGCCGACGAACGAGGTGTTCCTGAGGGGAACGTTCACCAGGAGGGCGGGCGCTGACGAGGTCGTCATGGTGCTCGGCATGGGGGGCTCAGCCTCCGGGGGTTCTTGTGGGGTGACGTCGGATACCAGGGGTGGCACGGGGGGTTCTCCAGACTCGTTGGGGCCGTTCGACGGTGGCAGACTTCCCGATCCGTCGGACAATCCCCCACGATCCGCGTTGTTCACCTCAGAGAGTGCAGTCTCGGACATTCCCGGACTCACTCGTTCGGTGGCACCCGGCCCCCGGGCCCGGGCCGGTCCGGGCTCGATCCGGCGGGCCCGCTCGGAGTACGGCCCGGAGAGCGCGCGCATCACGGCCAGCTCGCTGCGCACCCAGCCCCGCTCGGCCGCGTCGGGCAGCGTCGCGCCCATCGGGTCGCGCAGTGCGGCGCGCAGCGCGACTCCCCGGGCGCCCGCGGCGGGCAGCTCGCCCACCACGCTGACGGTGTGCGCGAGTTGGCTGCGGGTGGTGGTGGCGAGCAGTTCCTCACGGACCCCGTCGGCGAATTCGGGGTGCCCCTCGCCGTCGCTGTCCCAGTCGATCAGCCCGCCCATCAGGATCTCGGCGAGGTGGTCCGGGCCGGTCTCCGGCATGGTGCGCCGCCGTAGCTGCTCCACGAGGTCGAACTCGAAGGGGACGGCGGCGAGCTGGGTGGCCAGCCGGCGTGCCGCCGGGGTGGCGAGGGTGAAGAAGCGACGCACGGCGGCCTTGGCGGCGTGTGGGAAGCGCGGGGCACGCAGTCCGGGGGCGGGCGAGCCCTTGGTGAGGGTGCCGGCCAGGACGACCGGCAGGGCGCGGCGCACTCCGCGCTCCCCGGTGACGAGATCGGCCCAGGCTGTGAGGGAGCCGGGCTTCAGGGAGAGCACCGGCACGGGCACGGAGCCGTCGCCCGCGTCGGGCAAAGGCCGCAGGGGGTCGGGGCCGCCGGGCGGCGCCCAGTGTTCGAGTCCGTCGTTGGCGGCGCCGAATCCGCCGGCCTCCAGAACGGCCGGGTGGGGGTAGAGCGAGGTGCGGTGGCGCAGATGCGGCGGCAGGAGGTGCACCAGCGCCGTGGGGCCGGCGTGTGCGAGCCGGCCGAGCAGGTCGTCGGCGGCGGGCGCGGCCCAGCCGGGGGCGAGGCCGTCGGTGACGACGAGGAAGACCCGGTCACCGCGCCCGTCGAGCAGTTCGGCCGGGTCGGCGGCGGCCCGGCCGGTGGCCCAGCGCAGGGTGGCGGTCCCGGCACGCGGCAGGTGCACGCCGACCGTGCGGACGGCCCGGAAGGCGCCGCTGTGCTCGGCGGCCCGGGCGAGACGGGCGGTGGACTCGTCCCAGATGCGCAGGGTCGGCGCGTCGTCGACGAGGACGACCAGGTCGAAGGCGGCCGTCCGGGCGGGCCTCAGGAAGGGCATCCACAGGCCGTCGACGACCCCCTGCTCGGCGGTGGTGTCCTCGTCGAGTTCCAGCGCTTCGCGGGAGGGCACACGCCGGGCCAGTTGGTGCAGCGCGCGGGCGAACAGGGCGGTGGTGCGCCCAGGGGCGTGCTCGGGACGGTCGTCGGCGGGCAGCAGCGGCTGTCCGAGGCGCAGGGTGAAGCGGCCCTCGGCGTCGGGTAACAGGCGGGCCGCGACAGCCGGCTCTCCGGGCAGAGCGGGGCCGGCAACCCAGGGCTGCGGACGGTCTCCGGGTTCCTCCGCGGCAGCCGGGGAGTCGGGGGTGACGGGCGTTTGCGGGGGGCGTACGGCGTCGGGGGCGGCATCAGCGGGGCGGGGCTCGGCAGCCGGCGGCGAGTCCGGCTGGTCCGCCCGGTCCCGGTCCCGTTCCTCCGCCGCCCGGGGAGGCACGGGAGGCGGTGCCGCGGGTGTCACCTCACGGTCGGGTACCAGCTCCGGGCCGGAGGGGGCGGGGCCGCCGTGGCGGTTCCAGTACGCGGCGAGCCAGACCGCGTCGGCGACGTCCTGCCAGCGCGGGGCGGGCGTCTCCGGGGCGTCCGGGACCGTCGCTCCGTGCTGCGCCGCCTGGTCGGCGGACTCGGGGAACGCCGAAGGGGGCGACGACCCCGAAACGGGAAATCCGTCGCCGAGCCCGGATGCGTGCTCCCTGGGATAGCCCTTCATTCAGCGGCCCTTCGCGAGGTCGCGCAGGAGCATTTCCACGAGCTTACGCCCGTCACCGTCCGCCTGGAAACCACCCGTGGTAGTCATATGGACGGCGCTGAGTAGCTGGTCCAGTGAGTGGGTGCCGCCGGACTGGACGCGCTGGACGAACAGGTCGACCAGGTCCTCCGTGCCCTGCGGGCGCGTCCCGAGGTGCCCTTCGACCATGGCCAGGAGTTGCTCCCGGGTGGGTGTGCGCATCTCCAGGGGCAGACAGCGCCGGCGGAAGGCCGCGGGGAATTCGCGTTCTCCGTTGCTGGTGATCACCACGACGGGGAACTCCCGGCACTCGACCCGCCCGTCGCCCACATCGGCGCGCCCCCCGGGGTCACTGGTGTGGACGCTCGTGGTGTCCGCGGCGTCGCGCACCAGCTCGGGGACGTCATAGCTTCCGTTCTCCAGGACGTGCAGCAAGTCGTTCGGCAGGTCGATGTCGCTCTTGTCGAGCTCGTCGACGAGAAGCACCCGGGGTCGATCGTAGGGCAGCAGCGCGGTCCCCAGGGGGCCCAGCGTGATGAAGTCGCCCAGAACCGGGGGAAGTTGACGAGGTTTTTGAGGAAGCGCCGTGTTGACGTCCGCGGCGGCGGCGACCTCGTCCGGATCCGGCTCCCACGCCGCCGCGTGCCGCAGCCCGGCCCGCCAGGCGGCGATGGCCTGGGCCCGGCCCATGGCGTCGTGGGCGTAGAGGCCGTCGCGCAGGGTGGTGCGGCTGACGATGTTCCACTCCAGGACGCGGCCGAGGCCGAGCTCGCGGGAGATGAGGTAGGCGAGGGTGGACTTGCCGACGCCGGGCGGGCCGGTGATCAGCAGGGGCCGGCGCAGCAGCAGGGCCGCGTTGACGATGTCGATCTCCTCCTCGCCCAGCTGCGGGGTGACGTCGCCCGGACCCATGCGGCGCAGCGCGGCCTGCGGGTCGGCCGGCGGCACGGGCCGGGGCGGTCCGCCGCGGAACCGGCGCCAGGGCGGCGGCTCGGGCAGTGCGGGTGGTTCGGCGGGGGCGCTGCCCGTGCCGTGGAAGACCCGCCAGCCGTTCGGGGCCGTCTGCTCCTGCGCGCTCATGCCGGTGCCTCCTCGCTGGCGAGATCGCCTGGGTCGGTGGGCTGAACATCGACGGGACGCGTCGGATCGTCCCAGAAAAATCCGATATGTCTGCCGAGGAGCTCTCCGGGCCCCCGGCCCTCGCTCTCGGCGTTCCTGCGCAACAGGTGCACGGCCACCGGGATCCTCGCCGGGGTGGGTGCCGCGGCGAACAGGGCGGTCACGACCTCGCGGCGCTCTTCGCGGAAGACACCTCTGCGGTCCCAGATCGCGATTCCTATCCCTTCCGCTATGGCGGCCTTGAGGGCCTCCAGTGCCAGGACGTCGGTCGGGGCGTCGAGCACCACGGCCGTATGTCGTGGTTCCCCGGCGAGACCGGACTGCCACGCGCCGAGCCGCCCGCCGTCCGGTGCGCGCCAGCCGTGCACCAGGACGCCGTCCTCGCGCAGGGTTCGCCAGCGTTCCCGCCACTGGTCCCGGACCAGGGCGTCGTCCGTGCGCATCCGCTCCAGACTCCGCAGATGCACCCCGTACTTCAGGCTGAGCGGAAGCGGCTGCCCGTCGCCGATCCGGAAGGTCAGACCGGCCACATCGTGGTTGAGAAGGTCGTACGGGAGGACGAACTCGATGTACGGCGGCGGCTGCCGGCGTCCACTCGGGTCGGGGTCTCGGGGCGCCGACCAGAGGCGGGCGCCCTGTCGTAACGCGCGCTGGACCGCCGTGCCGAGCTCGTCGAGGGTGGTCGTGACGGGTTCGCCGGGCTGGGGGTTCCAGCGGCCGGGGACGGTGTTGAGCCAGGGGCGGACGACGATCTCGCCGGTGCCGTCCCGGGTGGGTTCGACGGCGACGACCAGGCAGCGCGGGATGTCCGGATCGCTCGTCACCGTGCCGCGCGCCTGCCGGCGTTCCTCCATCGCCCCGGTCAGCCCGGCGCGCCGGGCCCAGTCGTCGGCCCAGCCGGTCAGGGCGGTGCGGTGCGCGGGGGTGGTGGCGAGCCGGGCGGCGTGGTCGGCCAGGAGGACGGCCGGGGGCAGCCCGTCCGGCTGGACGTTCCAGTCGAGGACATGGGCGAGGAGTTGCTCCGGGGTGAGTCCGGTGGGCAGGTCGAGCCCGTTGAGTTCCTCGACGAGGGCGTCGCGCAGCCGGGCCGCCGGCAGGTCGCCCTGGGCCAGGAGGGCGCGGGCGCGGGCCGCGTCGTCGCGGGTGAGGGGGCCTTGCAGGGCGGGGGGCGGGGCGGGCGCCACCCACCGGGCGAGCAGCTGGTCGAGCTCGTCGCCCGCCAGGTCGCCCTCGAGGATCCGCACCACCTCGACGAGCACGCGCTCGCCTCCCGGGATGTTCAGCGCGGCGCGCACCAGCAGCACCACGTCCTCGCGCAACTTGACGCCGCGCAGGTCGATCTGACGTCCCAGCAGGTCTCCGAGGACGACACCGAAGTGCAACCGCCCCTGGGCGTCCTCCATGCAGCCGAGGCCGCACAGCTCGTTGGTCAGCCCCAGCAGCAGCCGTAAGCCGTCCGCACGCCCGGACCCGCCCTCGGGTTCGCCGAACCCCGCGTGTGTCTCCACCGACTTTCCCCCTGAGCCGGTACACCTGCCTGACCGACCAGCGAAGTTAGCACGGCAACCAGCGGTTAACCAGGGACGAATGGGACCGGAAGGGCGACGTCCGGCCAGGAGCGTCCCAGGCGGGACAAGCCTGGCCGGAATCGTGTGCCCTCAGGTTCACAGCCTCGGGTCGACGGGCTCCGACTCCAGCGCCAGCACCCCGAACACCGCTTCGTGCACCCGCCACAGCGGCTCGCCCTCGGCCAGCCGGTCCAGGGCCTCCAGGCCCAGGGCGTACTCGCGGATCGCCAGGGACCGCTTGTGGTTGAGGAACCTGGAGCGCAGGCGGGCGAGGTTCTCCGGGCGCGTGTACTCCGGGCCGTAGATGATCCGCAGGTACTCGCGGCCGCGGCACTTGATGCCGGGCTGCACCAGGCGGCCCTGGCCGTCACGGACGACCGCGCCGACCGGCTTGACGACCATGCCCTCGCCGCCGCGGCCGGTCATCTCCAGCCACCAGTCGACACCGGCCCGTACCGACTCCGGGTCGGCGGTGTCGACGTAGAGCCGCCGGGTGGTCTGGAGCAGGCCGCTGCCGTCGTGCTCGACGAGCCGGTCGAGCAGGGCGAGCTGCTCGTCGTGCGGCAGGCCGGCGAGGCTGCGCCCCTGCACCGCGAGGATCTGGAACGGTGCCAGGCGCACGCCGTCCAGGCCGTCCGTGGTCCAGCAGTAGCGGCGGTACGCCTCGGTGAACGCGGCCGCGTCAGCGGCTCGTTCACCGGTGCGGGACAGAAGGCCCGCCACGTCGACGCCCCGCGCCGCCGCGCCCCGCAGCGCGACCAGCGCCTGCGGGAGCACCGCGCCGGACGCGGCGCCCACGGCGGCGTACTGCGACCGCAGCAGCCCGGACGCCTTCAGCGACCAGGGCATCAGCTCGGCGTCCAGCAGCAGCCAGTCCGTCTCCAGCTCGTCCCACAGTCCCGCCTCGTCGATCGCCGTGCGCAGCCGGCCGAGGATCTCCTCGGTGAGCGCCTCGTCGTCGAGGAAGGGGCGGCCGGTGCGGGTGTAGAGCGACCCGGTCGGGCCGTCCACGCCGAAGCGCTTGCGGGCCGCCTCGGCGTCGCGGCACACCAGGGCCACCGCCCGCGAGCCCATGTGCTTCTCCTCGCACACGACACGCGCGACACCGTCGTCCTTGTACTGGGCGAACGCCTCCGCCGGGTGCTCCAGGTAGCCCTCGACGTGACTCGTCGCCGTCGGCGCCATGGTCGGCGGGAGGTACGGCAGCAGCCGCGGGTCCACCGCGAAGCGGCTCATGACCTCCAGGGCCGCCGCCGCGTTCTCCTCGCGGATCGAGACGCGGCCCTGGTGCCGGGTCTCCACGACCCTGCGGCCCCGCACGTCCGCCAGGTCCAGCGGACGGCCGTCCTGCCCGCCGGGCGCCTCGCTGCGCAGCGGCTTCGCCGGCTCGTACCAGACCCGCTCCGCCGGGACGTCGGCCAGCTCGCGCTCCGGCCAGCGCAGCGCGGTGAGCTTGCCGCCGAAGACCGCGCCGGTGTCCAGGCAGATGGTGTTGTTGAGCCAGGTCGCCTCGGGCACCGGAGTGTGGCCGTAGACGACGGCGGCCCGGCCCCGGTAGTCCTCCGCCCACGGGTAGCGCACGGGCAGGCCGAACTCGTCGGTCTCCCCGGTCGTGTCGCCGTACAGGGCGTGGCTGCGGACGCGGCCGGAGGTGCGGCCGTGGTACTTCTCGGGCAGACCGGCGTGGCAGACGACCAGCCGGCCGCCGTCGAGGACGTAGTGGCTGACGAGGCCGTCGAGGAACTCCCGTACCTCGGCGAGGAACTCCTCGCTCTCGCCCGCCATCTGCTCGATGGTCTCGGCGAGGCCGTGGGTGTGCTGGACCTTGCGGCCGCGCAGGTAGCGGCCGTACTTGTTCTCGTGGTTGCCGGGCACGCACAGGGCGTTGCCGGACTTCACCATCGCCATCACGCGGCGCAGCACGCCGGGGCTGTCCGGGCCGCGGTCGACCAGGTCGCCGACGAAGACGGCCGTGCGGCCCTCCGGGTGGCCCCCGTCGACGTAGCCCAGCTTGGCCAGCAGCGCCTCGAGTTCGGCGGCGCAGCCGTGGATGTCGCCGATGATGTCGAACGGGCCGGTGAGGTGGGTCAGGTCGTTGAAGCGCTTCTCGGTGACGATCGTGGCGTGCTCGACCTCGTCGACGCCGCGCAGGATGTGCACCTTGCGGAAGCCCTCGCGCTCCAGGTGCCTGAGGGAGCGGCGCAGTTCGCGGGTGTGGCGGTGGATGACCCGGCGGGGCATGTCGGCGCGGTCGGTGCGGGCCGCGTTGCGTTCGGCGCACACCTCCTCGGGAACGTCGAGCACGATCGCGATGGGCAGCACGTCGTACTGCTTGGCCAGGTCGATGAGCTGGCGGCGCGCGTCGGGCTGCACGCTGGTCGCGTCCACGACGGTGCGGCGGCCGGCGGCGAGGCGCTTGCCCGCGATGTAGTGCAGGACGTCGAAGGCGTCCTTGGTGGCGCTCTGGTCGTTCTCGTCGTCCGAGACGAGGCCGCGGCAGAAGTCGGACGAGATGACCTCGGTGGGCTTGAAGTGCCTGCGGGCGAAGGTGGACTTGCCGGAGCCGGTGGCCCCGACCAGCACCACCAGGGACAGGTCGGTGACGGGCAGCACGCGCCCCTGCTGTGTGTCGGTCATGCCGCCTTCGCCTCCTTCGGCGTGGTCAGGGTGAACACGGCCATCTGGGTGGGCGGCCCCACCTCCGGGTCGTCGGGGCCCACGGGTTCGAACGCGACGCCGTAGCCGTGCCGTTCGGCCACCGCCTCGGCCCAGGCGCGGAACTGCGCGCGGGTCCACTCGAAGCGGTGGTCGCCGTGCCGGACGTGACCGGCCGGGAGGGACTCCCAGCGCACGTTGTACTCGACGTTCGGGGTGGTCACGAGGACCGTCCTCGGACGCGCCGAGCCGAACACCGCGTACTCCAGGGCGGGCAGCCGGGGCAGGTCGAGGTGCTCGATGACCTCGCTGAGCACGGCGGCGTCGTAGCCCTTGAGCCGGACGTCGGTGTACGCGAGGGAGCCCTGGAAGAGCTGGACGCGGGAGGCCTGCCGCTCGCCCATGCGGTCCAGCTTGAGGCGCCGGGAGGCGATGATGAGCGCGCGCATCGACACGTCGACGCCCACGATCTCGGTGAACGCCGGGTCCTTGAGCAGGGTCTGCACCAACTGGCCCTGCCCGCAGCCGAGGTCGAGGACCCGGGCGGCCTTGGACTGCCGGAGCGCCGTGACGATCGCCTCGCGGCGCTGCACGGCCAGCGGGGTCGGCTTCTCCTCGGCCTCGGTCTCCGCCTCGACGGCGTTGTCGATCTCCTCGACCTCGCTGTCGTCGGCCTCGGCGAGCCGCACCAGCTCCAGGCGCTCGGTGGCCTGCCGGGTCAGCGACCAGCGGCGCGAGAGGTAGCGGCTGGTGATCAGCCGCTGCTCCGGGTGGCAGGGCAGCCAGCCCTCACCGACGCGCAGCAGCTTGTCGACCTCGTCGGGGGCGACCCAGTAGTGCTTGGCGTCGTCGAGGACGGGGAGCAGGACGTAGAGGTGGCGCAGGGCCTCGGCGAGGGTGAGCACGTCCGATTCCAGGACGAGGCTCACGTACCGCGAGTCGCCCCACTCGGGGAACTCGGTGTCCAGCGCCACGGGTTCGACGGCGACCGTCCAGCCGAGCGGCTCGAAGAGCTTGCGTACGAGGTCGGGGCCGCCGCGGGCGGGCAGCGCGGGCACCTCGACGCGCAGCGGCCTGGCCTGGCCGGGGAGTTCCGGCCGGGCGTTGCAGACGCCCTTCATCGCGCTGGAGAAGACGCTGCTCAGCGCCACGGCGAGCAGGGAGGAGGCCGCGTAGGGGCGGTCGTTGACGTACTGCGCGAGTGCCGCGTCCGGGGCGCCGCCGCGGCCCTTGCCCTTGCCGCGCCTGACCAGTGCCACCGCGTCGACCTCCAGCAGCAGCGCCGCGGTGCAGCGCTGGGCTTCCGCCTCGGGGTAGAGGACGTGGGCCGTGCCGTAGGAGGTGGAGAACGCCTGCGCCTTGTCGGGATGCTTGTGCAGCAGGTAGCCGAGGTCGGTGGCGGGGCGCTCTGGGGTGCCGGTGGTAGTGATGGTCAGGAACATGCGGAGGGCCTCTCCGGCTGGGTGGATGTTCTCGGGGCCGTACGCGCGAGAGCCCCCAGGATGGTGATCCTGGGGGCTCGGCAGGACGACGCCCACAGCTTCGCACACCTGTGCCCACCAGCGCCTTCGTTTATCGAGGGCGGTTCGGCGGGCCCTCTACGACAGCTGCGACTGCACCTGTGCGGAGATCAGCTCCAGGTGGTCGAGGTCGTCCAGGTCGAGAACCTGGAGGTAGATGCGGCGAGAGCCGATCTCGGCGTAGCGGCCGATCTTGTCGACGACCTCGGCCGGGGAGCCGGCCAGGCCGTTGAGCTTCAGCTCGTCCACCTCGCGGCCGATCGCGGCGGCCCGGCGGGCGACCTCCGCCTCGTCCCGGCCGACGCAGACGACGAGGGCGTTGGAGTACGTCAGCTCGTCGCCACCGCGGCCCGCCTCCTCGGCGGCGGCGCGCACTCGGCCGAACTGGCGCTCGCTGTCCTCGACGGAGGCGAACGGCATGTTGAACTCGTCGGCGTACCTGGCGGCCAGCCGCGGGGTACGGGACGGGCCGTGGCCGCCGACGAGCACGGGGATCTTCCGCTGCGCGGGCTTGGGCAGGGCGGGCGAGTCCACGAGGTCGTAATAGGTGCCGTGGAAGTCGTAGGTCTTGCCGGGGTCCGTCGCCCACAGGCCGGTGACGATCTCCAGCTGCTCCTCGAGGCGGGCGAACTTCTCCTTGGGGAAGGGGATGCCGTAGGCCTTGTGCTCCTCCTCGAACCAGCCGGCGCCGAGGCCGAGCTCGACGCGGCCGCCGGACATCTGGTCGACCTGGGCGACCTGGATGGCGAGGACACCGGGCAGCCGGAAGGTGCCGGCGGTCATCAGGGTGCCGAGCCGGATGCGCTTGGTCTCACGGGCGAGTCCGGCCAGGGTGATCCAGGCGTCGGTGGGGCCGGGCAGACCGTCCACGTTGCCCATGCGGAGGTAGTGGTCGGAGCGGAAGAAGGCGTCGAATCCGAGGTCCTCGGTGGCCTTGGCGACGGTGAGCAGAGTGTCGTAGGTGGCCCCCTGCTGGGGCTCGGTGAAGATGCGGAGATCCATGCGTCCATCCTGCACGCCGGGGTGTGCGATCAGGAGGTCGCCTCCCCCGGACCGGCCGGTCCCCGGTCGGGTGAAATTACGTCCATACCGCTGTTCACGCCTGACCCGGCCAGTGACCGGCCCTGGCGGTGATCGTTGGCTCGGGCGGAGCCGGAGCCCCCGGCTTCCGCACCGGGGGGTGGACCGCCGGGGCGTCACCCGCGTCGGCCTCCCCGGGGGCCAGGGGCCGAGGAGGCCGTTCATGTCCGAAGAGACCGTGCCGCAGCAGGGCGGGGCCGGGCAGCCGAAAGGGCTGTTGCAGCAGATGGAGGAGCTGATGGCGGCGTTGAACGCGGATCTGTCCGATCTGCAGACGGAAACGGGGTTCGCGCCCCTGGAACCCAAGGTGGATCAGCGCGGGCCGGAGTAGCCGCTGACGTGTACGGCAGGCGGCGAAACGGCCCGTGGGCCTGCCGGGAATCGCTGGCGCTGCACGTCGGCTCGCCAGCGATTCACAGCCGTCACCTGACCGGCTGCACGTTCATTCCGCCTTCATCCCTGCAAACCGGCACAATCTGGGCATGACTCTCGCTGCCTCGTCCTGGTGGGACGACTGGCCCAAGTTCCTGCCTGGCTGGCTCGCGTTCCTCGCGACGGTCGGCACGTGGGCCCACAAGGCCTGGACCCGGCGTCACAAGGTCGCCCTCGGCCCGGATGACGAGGCCGTGCGCCTGGCACTGACCACAGCCCGAGGTCTGTTCAGAGAGATCATCGATCAGCGCGGGTTCGAGGTGACCTGGTACCTGGCGGAGGAACGGCGAGACGCGGGTCAGCGGCTCAAGGACCTCTCCCGCCGTCGAGACGACCCGCAACTTGTGGAAGCCATGACCCTGGTGGCCCAGGCATGGGCCGACGCCGCCGCCGGCGCACCGCCGAGCCGCATCATGATGACCTATGGGGACGAGCCCCAAACGCCCCGGGAACTGCGCCGCCGCCGGAAACACGACGAGGCCCGGGAACGCCAGGTGGACTCCGCCCGGGTGGGCATCGAGCGGGTGGAGACAGCGCTGGAACGGCTCAACACACTGGAGCGCAAGGCCTTCGGGCGGTCGTGACCGAGCTTCCTAGCCCGCCTCCCTCTCCGGCAGCGTCTGTTCCCGGTCGGCGAGTCTGCGGAGCATTTCCAGGACGCGGTCGCGGGACTCGTCCGCCGCGTCGATGGCCTCCATGCACTGCCAGTACGTGCCTTCGTCGTCGGCGGCGCTGGCCAGGGCGACGAGGGCGATGCCGACCTCACCGAGGAGGTCGCCGAGGTACATCAGGGTGTGGCGGGCCTCGCCCAGCTCGGTGAGCTGGCCCGCCCGCAGCTCACCGGGAGCCAGTTCCGGCGGGTCGAGGACGCCGCAGCCCCGGCCCGCCAGCTCCGTCAACCCCAGTGCCTCACCGCGTAGTTCAGGCGGTCCGGCGACCGCGAGACGGCTGCCTATGGCCTGCGCGAGGGCCTGCGCCTGCCACACCTCGGCCAGGGTCTCCCGCGCGTCGCCGCCCGCCGCCAGGGACCGCCTGCTCGTCACGATGAGCCGCACCGCGTCCATGCGCTGCCCCCGTCTTGTCCGACGCGCTGTGCGCGTCCGTCTGCCTGAACTCCCTTGTTCACTACCCAGAGTGAAGGGGTGTGAGACGAAAAGCCAGAGGAAGACGGAAATCTGCGGACAACAATTCGGAATCGGGCCGCGTTTTGGTTACGCAGCGTACAAGCGGACTGTGCCGCTCCAGGGGGTTGGGGGGGTGCCGCTAGATCGGGAACCTCCGTTCGTTGCGGTCGATCTTCGCGTCCAGC
Source organism: Streptomyces sp. NPDC093598 (assembly GCF_044764825.1). Lineage (NCBI taxonomy): Bacteria > Bacillati > Actinomycetota > Actinomycetes > Kitasatosporales > Streptomycetaceae > Streptomyces > Streptomyces sp. NPDC093598. Next base: position 201,314 of record NZ_JBIWIV010000013.1, read on the forward strand.
GCGGCCAGCGGGTCGATGCCGAGCACCTCGCACAGCTGGAGCAGGTACGCGAGCACGTCGGCGACCTCGTCGGTGACGCGGTGCGCGGTGTCCGGGTCGGCCATGACCCGGGCCGATTCCTCCGGCGTCAGCCACTGGAAGATCTCGACCAGTTCGGACGCCTCGACGCTGAGGGCGGCGGCCAGGTTCTTGGGGGTGTGGTACGCCTGCCAGTTCCGCGCGGCGGCGAACTCGGCCAGCCGGCGTTGCAGTGCCGCCACGTCCAGGGGATCAGTCACGGTTCAGGTGTACCACCGTGACCCCTTCCGTCCCGGCGGCCCACGAGGCGTCGCTGACCGTGCCGACGAGCCGGATGTGCCCCCGCTCGCACATCCGGGCCGCCAGCCGCAGCAGTTCCGGCCGCTGCTGTCCGTCCAGGCCCCGGTCGAAGCCGTCGGCGAGGACGGTGAGCGTCTGGAGTGCGGCGGGCACCTCGCCGACCGGGTCGACCTCCAGCACGCCCGGTCCGGTGAGCAGAACCAACGCCAGCGCCACGTAGCGCAGTTCGCCGTCGCCGAGCCGTCGCAGGTCCGTACGGACGCCGTCGCCCCGGTCGAGCGCCGCGCGGATCGTTCCCGTGGCCTCCTCCGCCCGGGCGAGCACATCGGCCACCGGCCCGGCGCAGCCGGCTCGCACCGCCGCCACGAACTGCGCGTGCCGCCGCCCGCACTCGGCGCGGGTGCGCCACAGCACGTCCGCGAGGTTGCCGCAGCCACCCATCAGGCGGCCGGAGCCGGACGCCACGGGTCCGCGCATGCGGGCGGGTTCGGGGTCGCAGGCGAAGGCGGAGCGCAGGGCGACGACCATCTGCTCGGCGGCGGCCAGCACCCTGCGCTGCCCGGGTGTCTTGCCCGCCACGCGCAGCGGCAGCAGGGCGGTGCCGAGCCGGTCGTCCGGGAGCGGGCCGCGGGTCACCGGTGTCGGCCCGGCCGTGTGCCAAGCGGCCTGCACGGCGCGCTTGCCCGGGTCGCGCAGGGCGGTCTCCAGCAGGACCAGCCCGTCGGCCGTCAACCGCTCGCCCACGACGCGCAGTTCGGGCTCGGCCTGCACGGCCACGTCGAGCCGGACCGGCCCGGCGGGGCCGTCGGCCGTGCAGCCGATGCGGAAGCCGCGGCGGCGCTGCGCGTCGGGCCGGGCCCGTTCCGGAACGCAGGCGACGGGGTCGGGGAACGTCTCGCCGAGCTCGGCGCCGGCCCCGAGCCGGGCGAGAGCCTCGTACGCCCGCAGGGCGCTGGTCTTGCCGGAGCCGCTGGGACCGGTGAGGAGGGTGAGGGGCCCGAGCGGGAACGCGGCGCGGCGGTGCGTGGTGAAGGCGGCCAGACGCAGTTCGGTGATACGCGGACGGCCGGGGGAGGCGGGGAGGGCGGGGAGGGTCATGTCCGGACGGTAGGGCTCCGCCGCCAGGACGAACCGTTCCGTCTCCGGAGGCTTCCTACGATCGAGCTACGGTCACCCCCCGGGAAGCCCCGCCCCCTCCATCAGCCCCGTCACCTCGGTCCCCGCCGGCGTCAGCAGGAACACGTTGCGGTCCACCCGGTGCATCCCGCTCGCCAGGCCGAAGACGACGCCCGTGCTGAAGTCGAGGACCCGCTTGGCGACCTCCGTCTCCGCTCCCGTGAGGTCGAGAAGGACGGGGACGCCCGCCATCAGCCGCTCGGCGACGTCTCGGGCGTCGGCGAAGACGTTCACGCGCAGGACGACGAAACGGCGGCGGGTCTGCGTCTCGGCCTCGGGTATGGACCGGTGGCCGACGGCGGACGGCCAGGCGTCCCGGCCCCGCAGCGGCACGACCTGGGCGAGCCCCTCCCACTGTTCGTCGGTGACATCGTGGCTGTTCACCGGCATGCTCCGTCCTGGGTCGCGCTCGCTGTCTGCATCGGGCAATTCTTGCGCAGAGTCACCCGTTCGGCCCAACAGCGACACGCTCCGCGACCTCATTGCACCTCACAACGGCCAGAAGGCGGCTGTGTGACGGGCGTAACTCCCGATGATCAAGCCGTGTGACAGAGGCGTAACGGGCGATTCGTACCGTCGGGGCATGACCACGACCCCCGGAAGCCCGCCGGACACACGGCAGGTGCGCACCGTCTGCTCGTACTGCGGTGTCGGCTGTGGCCTCGTGCTCGATGTGGGGACGGGCCCGGACGGGCGGCGCACGGTGCTGAAGGCGTCCGGTGACAAGGCGCACCCGGCGAACGCGGGGCGGTTGTGCACCAAGGGCGCGACCACGGCCGACCTGCTCGCGGCGCCCGGGCGGCTGACCACCGCGCTGGTGCGGGACGACCGGGGCGAGGAGGCGGTCCCGGCGCCCGTGGCCGGCGCGATCGCCGGGACGGCGGCGCGGCTGCGGTCGATCGTCGACGAGCACGGGCCGGACGCGGTCGCCTTCTACGTCTCCGGGCAGCTGGGCCTGGAGGCGCAGTACCTGGTGAACAAGCTGGCCAAGGGGTTCGTGGGGACGAACCAGATCGAGTCGAACTCGCGGCTGTGCATGGCGAGCGCGGGCACCGGCTACAAGCTGTCGCTGGGCGCGGACGGGCCGCCCGGGTCGTACGAGGACTTCGACCGGGCGGACGCCTTCCTCGTCATCGGGTCGAACATGGCCGACTGCCATCCGATTCTCTTCCTGCGGATGATGGAGCGGGTCAAGGCGGGAGCCGAGCTGATCGTCGTCGATCCCCGGCGGACCGCGACCGCCGCCAAGGCCGATCTGTTCCTCCAGGTCAGGCCGGGGACCGATCTCGCGTTGCTGAACGGCCTGCTGCACCTGCTGCACGAGAACGGGCACACCGACGCGGAGTTCGTCGCGGCCCACACCGAGGGCTGGGAGGCGCTGCCCGGGTTCCTCGCCGACTACCACCCGGCGGCCGTCGCCGAGATCACCGGGATCGCCGAGGACGACCTCCGGGAGGCGGCCCGGATCATCGGCGCGGCGGGCAAGCGGTGGATGAGCTGCTGGACCATGGGCCTGAACCAGTCCACCCACGGCACCTGGAACACCAACGCCCTGGTCAACCTGCACCTGGCGACGGGAGCGATCTGCCGTCCGGGCGCCGGGCCGTTCTCCCTGACCGGGCAGCCCAACGCCATGGGCGGGCGCGAGATGGGCTACATGGGGCCCGGGCTGCCGGGGCAGCGGTCGGTACTCGTCGCGGAGGAGCGGGCCTTCACCGAGGAGGTGTGGGAGCTGCCGCCGGGCACGCTGCGGGCCGACGGGGCAGGGCAGGGCACCGTCGAGATGTTCCGGCGGATGGCCGACGGGGAGATCAAGGCCTGCTGGATCATCTGCACCAACCCGGTCGCCTCGGTCGCCAACCGCCGTACGGTCATCGAGGGCCTGGAGGCCGCCGAGTTCGTCGTCACGCAGGACGTGTTCACGGACACCGAGACGAACGCGTACGCCGATGTCGTCCTGCCCGGCGCGATGTGGACCGAGGCGGAGGGTGTCTTCGTCAACAGCGAGCGCAACCTCACCCTGACCCAGGCCGCCGCGGACCCGCCCGGGGAGGCGATGGCCGACTGGCGGATCATCGCGGAGGTGGCCCGCGCGATGGGGTACGAGAAGGGGTTCTCGTACGACAGCGCAGAGCAGGTCTTCGAGGAGATCCGGCGGTTCCGGAACCCGGGGACGGGATGGGATCTGAGCGGGGTGACGTACGAGCGGCTGCGCCGGACGCCCGTGCAGTGGCCGGCCGCGCGGGAGGACGGCCCGGAGCGCAATCCGATCCGGTACGTGGGGGAAGAGGGGCTGCGCTTTCCGACGGCTTCGGGGCGGGCGGTCTTCTTCGCGCGGCCGCATCTGCCCGCCGCCGAGCTGCCGGACGACGACTATCCGTTCGTGCTGAACACCGGGCGGGTGCAGCACCAGTGGCACACGCTCACCAAGACGGGGAAGGTCGCCAAGCTCACCAAGCTGAATCCCGGGCCGTTCGTGGAGCTCCATCCCCAGGACGCCTCGGCGCTCGGGGTCGCCGACGGTGACCTGGTGGAGGTGGCCTCGCGGCGCGGGCGGGCCGTGCTGCCGGCGGTGGTGACGGACCGGGTGCGGCCGGGGTGCTGTTTCGCGCCGTTCCACTGGAACGACCTGTTCGGGGAGTACCTGAGCATCAACGCGGTGACGAGCGACGCGGTGGACCCGCTGTCGTTCCAGCCGGAGTTCAAGGTGTGCGCGGTGTCGCTGGCGAAGGTGGCGGCGCCCGCACCGGAGGCTCCGGCTCTGACGCCCACGACCGTCACCCCGGGCACCGCGAACCCCTTCGGCCTCGAACCCTCCCCTCCCCCGGTGCTGTCCGCCCAGGAGCGCCGGTACCTCACCGGCTTCCTGGCCGGGCTCGGCTCGGGCGCCCCCGGGGTGCCGGTGCTGCCGCCCGACGCGCCCTTCTCGCCCGAGCACGCGCTGTGGGTGAACGGGGTCCTGGCCGGCATGTACTCACGGGCCGGGGCGGCCGCGTCGCAGGACCGGCCCGGACGGGAGGTCGTCGTGCTGTGGGCCTCGCAGACCGGGAACGCGGAGGAGTTCGCCACCGCCACCGCCGAGCGGCTGACCTCGACCGGCCACCGGACGACCCTGGTCGGCATGGACGACGCCGACGTCGGGACGCTCGCCCGCACGGCGGACCTGCTGTTCATCACCAGCACCTTCGGGGACGGCGACGCGCCCGACAACGGCTCCGGCTTCTGGGACGCGCTCTGCGGCGAGCGGGCCCCGCGGCTGGACGGGGTGCGGTACGCGGTGCTGGCCTTCGGCGACTCCTCGTACGACGACTTCTGCGGGCACGGGCGGCGGCTGGACGCGCGCCTCGACGAGCTGGGCGGGGTGCGGCTGGCGCCGCGTACGGACTGCGAGCCGGACTTCGAGCCGTCCGCCGGGGAGTGGCTCGACCAGGTGCTCTCGGCACTGGGCGGCACGGTTGCCGCCCCTGCCGCCGGGCCCGCGACCAGGGCCAAGCCCGTCACCACCGCCCGCCTCGTCGGCAACCGGCTGCTCAGCCGGGCCGGTGCGGGCAAGGAGGTCCGGCGGTTCACCTTCGACACGAGCGGGACGGACCTGGCGTACGAGGCCGGGGACGCGCTCGGGGTGCGGCCGGTCAACGCGCCCGCCCTCGTGGAGGAGTGGCTGGCGGTGACCGGGGTGGACGCCGGGTCGGCCGTGGCGGTCGACGGTGTCGGGGAGGTGCCGTTCGGGGAGGCGCTGCACCGGCATCTCGACATCACCCGGATCACCCCCGACCTGCTGCGCTTCGTGGCCGAACGCACTCGGGACAAGCACGAGTTGCGCAGGTTGCTGCGGCCCGACAACAAGGACGGGCTGGCGCAGTGGAGCTGGGGCCGGCAGGCCGTGGACGTGCTCGCCGAGTACGCGGTGCGGGCGAGCGCCGAGGAGTGGGCCGGGGTGCTGCGCAAACTCCAGCCGCGGCTGTACTCCATATCGTCCAGCCCGCTGGCCGATCCCCGTCGGGTGGCGCTGACGGTGTCCGTGGTGCGGTACGAGAACCTGCACGGCCGGGCGCGCGGCGGAGTCTGCTCGCCGTTCCTCGCGGACGCCGGACCGGACACGGAGGTACCGGTGTTCGTGCAGCGCTCGCCGCACTTCAGGCCCCCGGCCGACGCCTCGACGCCCATGATCATGGTCGGCCCGGGCACCGGCGTGGCGCCTTTCGTCGGCTTCCTCGAGGAGCGGCGGGCACTGGGCCACCGGGCCCCCAACTGGCTGTTCTTCGGGGAGCAGCACCGGGCGACGGACTTCTACTACGAGGACGAACTGACGGCACTGCGCGACGAGGGCACCCTCACCCGGCTGGACACCGCCTTCTCCCGGGACCAGCGCAACAAGGTGTACGTGCAGGACCGGATGCGCGAGCACGGGCCGGAGCTGTGGCACTGGCTGCGCGACGGGGCCCGCTTCTACGTCTGCGGCGACGCCTCCCGGATGGCGAAGGACGTGGACCGGGCGCTGCGGGACATCGCGATGGCGCACGGCGGGATGGGCGAGGCGGAGGCGGCCGCGTACGTGAAGCAGCTCGCGGCGGACAAGCGGTACGTGCGGGACGTGTACTGACCGAGGGGCCCGCGGTGGCCGCTTACCCGGATCACACCGGAATCTTCACCTCCGTCCGGGTCGCGCTCACCGGCGGGGATTAGCGTCCTTCGGCGTGTACTCGGCAGAAACGACGCTGGTGGTGCCCGGCCCGCGCACGCAGTCGGCGGTGTCGGCGCCGCCGCCTCCCCCGGCCCAGTGGCACCGCGTCCTGACCCTGCTCGCCGACATCGGTCTGCTGATCGGAACGCGTGCGGTGTGGACGTCGGCGGCCGGTCATCGTCCGGCCGTGGCCGCGGTGATCTCGCTGTGCTACGCCTCGATCCTGGTGTGCGGCGTGCTGGCCCTGGTCGTCCGGCGGGCCCGGTCACTGGCCCGGGTGGACCTGTGCGTGCTGGTGACGGGCGTGACGCTCACCCTGTGCGCCTGGATCATGCTCCACAACGGCTCCGACGAGGCCCTCCTCACCACCCAGGCGGCGCGCGAACTGGCCGCGGGGCACCCGGTGTACGGGCAGCCGTGGCCCTGGCTCTTCGGCCACGGCGTGGCCCTCACCCCCACGGTGACCGGCGGCTACGACCTGACCTACGGCTATCCGCCCCTGGCGCCGCTGCTGACGGTGCCCCTGCTGGGGCTGGGCCACGGCGGCACTCCGGCGACGGCGGTGAGCACGGGCGCGCTGATCGCCGGGACGGTCGCGCTGTGGCGGATGCTGCCGGCCCCGTGGCGGTCGGCGGCGACCCTGGTGTGCCTGGGCTTCGGGATGCTGCCGTCGTACGGGCGGCTCGGCTACCCGGCGATCGTGGCGCTGGCGCTGCTGGTGCCGGTGGTGGTGCGCTGGACCAGGACCGGTGCGGGCGGGCGGCTCGGGGCGGCGGGTCTGGCGCGGGCCGGGTGTCTGGGTGCGGCGTGCGCGGCACAGCAACTCCCCTGGTTCCTGGCGCCGTTCCTGCTGGCGGGGATCTACGCGGTGCGGCGCGGCGAGCTGGGCGGGCGGGCGGCGGCGCTGGTGGTGCTGCGGTTCGCCGGGGCCGCGGCCGGGGTGTGGCTGCTGATCAACGCGTACTTCGTCGTGAGCGAGCCGGGGCGCTGGCTGACGGGGATCGCCCTGCCGCTGACGCAGGGGGCGGTGCTGCACGGCCAGGGCGTGGTGGGCATCTCGCTGTATCTGACGGACGGCAGTGACCGGATCGACTGGTACTCCCACGCGAGCCTGCTGCTCCTCGCCGGACTGCTCGCGCTGCTGGTGCTGTTCGTACGGTGGCTGGGCCCGGCCGCGACCGTGCTGCCCTGGTGCGCCTTCTATCTGGCGACCCGGTCGCAGGACGGCTACTACCTGCTGATGACACCGCTGTGGCTGGCGGCGGCGGTGACCGCTCCGGCGTCGGCGTTCGCCGGGGCCTGGCAGCCACGCCCCCGACTGCTGTCCGGGCCGTACCGCCGCCCGGTCCGGATCGCCGCGACGGCCCTGCTGCTCACGCCCGCCCTGGCTTGCGCGGCCGTGGCGGCGACGGGCACACCGCCGCTGCGCATGCGGGTCACGGCGGCCCGGCACCCCACCGCGGCGACCGTCTCCCGCCTCACCGTCCAGGTCGGCAACACCGGCGACACGGCCCTCACCCCGCACTTCACCCTGACCACGGGCCAGGGCATGGACCCCTACTGGCGGGTCGTCCGGGGCCCGCGCACCCTGCCCGCGCACGGCACCGCCCGTTACGAGCTCCGGGCCCCCGGGGGCCGCTTCCACCTGCCCCGGCCGGGTGTCCGGATCCGTCTGCGCGCGTTCACCGCGTCGCCGCAGACCCTGTCGAGCACGGATGTGCAGGAAGCCGTGCGGGGCGGGGCGGGCTGACGCGGACGTCAGGCCGTGGCCCGGGTGAAGCGGAGGGTGGCGGTGACCGTGGTCCGGCCGCGGATCATGCCCAGCTGGTTCCAGCCCATGCCGAACTGCTCGCGGTCCACGGTGAACTCGGTGTCCAGGGTGAGGCCCGCGGCGCCCCGGTCCGTCACGCGCGCGTCCAGGGACAACGGCCTGCTGATGCCGCGCACGGTCAACTGGCCGACCACGTGCACCCGGTCCCCGTCGCGGAGCTCGGCACTGCGGGCCGCGAAGGTGATCTCGGGGTGGTGGTCGGCGTCGAAGAAGTGCTCGGACCTGAGGTGGGTGTCGCGCTTGGCGTGCCCGGTGTCCAGGGAGGCGACGTCGAAGGTCAGGGTGCCGACGGCGGACCCGTCGGGCCGGACCTCGCCCGTGCCGCTGACGGCACCGAACGTGCCCTTCACGGTCACCAGGCCCCACATGGTCCTGTGCCGGATGCCGACGGTCGAGGCGGTCGCGTCGAGCTGCCACTGTCCGGTTTCCACGGCGACGGTCATGAGCGGTCTCCCTGCTTTGTCGTTCAAATTTGGATGACTGGGGAGCACGCTAGCGGCTTATCCAAAATTGAACAACCATCTGCTCCAAATTTGGACGACAGGTAGACTCGACTCCATGGCCGACCCCGAGGAGCACTTCGCCGACCTGCCCGAATGCCCGTCCCTCGCCGATGGCGGGCTGCTGCCCGCGGAGTTGCGCGCCTGGATGCTGCTGCTCGCCGCGACGGGAGCGGTGGAGCAGCGGCTGCGGGCGGTCGTGAAGGAGAAGCTGGACGTCTCGCACGACGAGTTCCTGGTCCTGTGCCTGCTCGCGGAGCAGCCCGAGGGCGGTCTGCGCATGACCCGTGTCGCGGAGCTCCTGGGCCGCCCGAAGACCCGCCTCACCTACCAGATCGCCTGTCTCCAGCACGCAGGCCTCGTCACCCGCAGGTCGGTCTGCGGCGACAAGCGGGGCATCGAGGTCGCCCTCACGGACAAGGCGCGGCAGTTGCTGAAGGAGGCCTCCGCCCCGCTCGCCGCGACGGTCACCGAGTCCCTGGCCCGCTTCATGGGGCCGGACCAGTGCGCGGCGATGCGGGGGCTGGTGCCGGATCTCGCGGAGGAGCCCGGCCCGGAATGAGCCGGTCGGCTTCATCTACACGGTCGTAGAATCCGGGAACACCGGCGCGGTGACGCGCGTTGTACCGGAGACACACGACATCTGAGGAGCACGTTCTTGTCCGCCAGACCGACGGACCCTCCGGGGCACAGTCCCCGACCATCCCGCCACGGCACCAGTGATCGCGGCATACGGCGGGGTGGTGTCGGATGAGTGCCGCCGAGGCCCTGCTGGGCCTGCTCGCCGTGTTGGTGCTGACCGCCGGCACCGGCTACTTCGTCGCCCAGGAGTTCGCCTACGTCTCCGCCGACCGGCTCACCCTCGCCCGTGAGGCCGAGGCCGGGGACCGCGGAGCGGCCCGTGCCCTCAAGGTGCTGGAGCGGCTGTCGTTCATGCTGTCCGGCGCGCAGCTCGGCATCACCGTCACCGGGCTGGTCGTCGGCTTCATCGCCGAGCCGTCGGTGTCCGCGCTGCTCACGCCCGCCCTGTCGGGGCTCGGCCTGCCCGAGGCGGCCGTCGGCGGCATCGCCGTCGTGCTCGCCTTCGCGCTGGCCACGATCGTGCAGATGGTCCTGGGCGAACTCGCCCCGAAGAACCTCGCCATCGCCGTGCCCGAGCGGCTGGCGAAGGCGCTGGCCCCGTCCACGCTGGCGTATCTGAAGGTCGTCGGCCCTGTCGTACGGATCTTCGACAGCGCGGCCGACCGGCTGCTGCGCAAGGCCGGGATCGAGCCCGTCGAGGAGCTGCACCACGGCGCCACGCTGGAGGAGCTGGGTCACCTCATCGGCGAGTCCCACGAGCAGGGCGAGCTGCCCGAGGACACCGCCGCGCTGCTGGACCACGCGCTGGAGTTCTCCGAGCGCGCCCTCGACGAGGTGATGGTGCCGCGCGCCGACGCCGTGTTCGTCCGCAAGGACGCCGGTGCCGAGGAGGCGGTCGGCCTGATCGCCCGGCACGGCCACTCCAACTACCCGGTGCTCGGCGACCACCCGGACGACATCGTGGGCGTGCTGGGCGTGCGCGAGCTGATGGCGCTGCCCGCCGACCGACTGGCCGGCGCGCGGGCCGGTGAGGTGGCCCGGCGGCCGCTGCTGCTGCCGGACACGCTCGCGCTGCCCGACGCGGTAGCGCGGATGCGGGAGCAGGACGACGAGTTCGCGGTCGTCCTCGACGAGCACGGCGGCGTGGCGGGCATCGTCACCTACGAGGACATCGCCGAGGAGTTGGTCGGCGATATCGCCGACGAGTCCGACCAGGTCACCCTGCTCGCCGTCGCGGACGGCGACGGCTGGCTGGTGGACGCCGGCCGCCGGGTGGACGAGGTGGCCGAGGCGACCGGTGTCCGGCTGCCGGAGGACGACGACTACGACACCGTGGCCGGCCTGGTCGTGGACCGGCTCGGCCGCTTCCCGACGGTCGGCGACCGGGTCACGGTCGAGCTGCCCGGGGGCGGCCGGGCCGTGATCGACGTCCGCACACTGGACCGGCACGTGGCCGACCGGGTCCGGATCAGCCCGCTCGTGGAGGCCGTCGAAGCCGAGGAGATGGCGTGAGTTTCCCGATGGCGGTCTTCGTGACCGTGCTGCTGCTGATCGGCAGCGGCTTCTTCGTGGCGGCCGAGTTCGCGCTCGTCGCCGCCAGACGGCACCGCATGGAGAAGGCGGCGGCCGAGGGGCGGCGCGGCGCCGCGGCGGCCCTGGCCGGGATGCGCGAGCTGTCGCTGATGCTGGCCGGTGCCCAGCTGGGCATCACCGTGTGCACGCTGGGTCTGGGATCGGTGTCCAAGCCGGCGATCTCGCACGAACTGGACCCGCTGCTGCACACGCTGGGCCTGCCCAGCGCCGTGAGCTACGGGGTCGCCTTCGCCGTGGCGATGGTCGTGGTGGTGTTCCTGCACATGGTGGTCGGCGAGATGGCGCCCAAGTCCTGGGCGATCGCCCACCCCGAGCGTTCGGCGATGCTGCTGTCGCCGCCCTTCCGGGCGGTCGTGCGGGTCGTGCGGCCGCTGATCCGGCTGCTCAACCGGGTGAGCAACGCCCTGGTACGGCTGTGCCGGGTGGCCCCGCGCGACGAGCTGGCCTCGGTGCACAACCGGGAGCAGCTGACGCACCTGGTGGAGGAGTCGCAGCGACTGGGCCTGATCAGCGCCACCGACTCGGAGCTGCTGACCCGTTCGCTGACCGAGCCGGAGACACCGGTCGCCGCGCTGCGCATCCCGGCCGACGAGATCACCTGGGTCGAGGGCGGCGCGGACGTCGAGGCGCTGCTGCGCTTCGCCGCCGAGCACGACCGCACCCGGCTGCTGGTCCGGGAGAACGGCACCGTCCTCGGCTCGGTGCACGCCCGGGACGCCCTGGTGGCGCGGGCCCGGGGGCGGGCCACGACCGCGCGGGACCTCGCCCGGCCGGTGCCCGAGCTCACCGAGACCGCCACGGTCGCCGAGACGATCGAGGTGCTGCGCCGCCGCCGGTCGTCCCTGGCCGTGGTGCGCGACGGCTCCGGCCGGCTCACCGGCCTGGTCACCCTGGACGACCTGCTGGCCCGTCTGATGCAGCCGGCCGCCGCGGCCTGAGGGGAACGGGGCCCGAACATCCAGCACATCTGCACACCGCGCGCCGGGAGGCGGCGGGGGGCCCGGCCCGCCGGCCAGTCCGTACCCCGGCATGGGAACTTGGCGGCGAAGTGCCCGCTTCGGGAATCGGGGCGCAACACTCACGCGCCCGTCCGGGCGACGGGCTGTGTGAAGGAGTGGGCGAATCCGGTGACCCCCCGGTCACAGCGGTGAAGACGCGTGCGGGAGGGGGCCGCGCCTCGCCGGTGGGCGGTTGGCTCTCCTCTCCGGGGAGTGCTTTGATCCTGCCCACGGCGGAAGCGGCCGGAGCGGGACCCCGGTCCCCGGATTCCGGCTTCCCCCACGCTCACCGCCCCTGCGAGACATTCACGTGAAGGGAAACACCCCCATGAACCTCACCTCTCGGGTCGACACCGCCGAGCTCTCCGACGCCGACCTGGACACCGTCGCCGGCGGCAACGCGGGCGGCGTCGGTGTCTCCGCGGGCCTCGTGGGCGGCCTCTCCGCCGGCCTGGTCGGACCCCTGACCGGCGAGGCCTGCGCCACCGTGCAGGCGGTTCTCTCGCCGGAGGGCGCGGCCGCCGGCGCGAGCGCGGGCGTCCACACGACGTCGCTCTGACGCCATCCGCGCGAAGGGCCCCGGGAAGCGATTCCCGGGGCCCTTCCGTGTGCGTGGCAGCGGGTGCGGGCCCTGGATCGCAAACGTGAGGGATTTGCGAAGCACGTGATGGAAATCTGGACACCCCGGGGGTGGGTAACGCGGTGGGAGGCCGTGACGCAGACTTACTCGGACCCTTCAGATCCCGGCTGCAAAGCGATAGGAAAACGCTGTGATATCCGACTCGACCCGAACTGAAGAACTGCCGATCTACGAGAGCCTCATCCGCGAACGGGGTGACGTCGTCGAGGAGGCCCGTGTGGTGGCCGAGGAGACGCAGCACCAGATGACCCAGGCGCTGAACGGGGTCGCCCCGGCCCCGCAGGAGACCGGCGCGCACTGATCCCCGGAGGCCGTCGGGCCTCCCCCCGAGGAGACGCTCCCCGGGCCCGGGCCGTCACCCGCCGAGCGGGTCGTGGCCCCAGTTCATCAGGGAGTGCCGCCACCGCGTGTCCCGTACGTCCCCGGAGGGCCGCTGGGCCAGGTGGCGGCGGACGTAGCCGACGACCTTGCGCATGTGCCGGTAGTCGTCGTCCGTGAGGTCACCCTTGTCGGCCCGCAGGATCGCCACGATCCGCCGGCCGGAGGCGTGCCCCGTGGACTCGCCCCCGTCCTGGTGCTGCCCGGCGTTCTGCGAGTCGTCGGACGCCAGCCACTTCTCCAGACCGGCCGGTGTCATGTTCACCAGCTCCCGGAAGTCGTTCCAGGTCTCCTCGCGTTCCTCGGTGTCCACGCCGCCTCACTTCTTCTTCTTGAGCGCGGACGGTTTGTGCACCGCGGTCCTGCCGGACTTGTCGCTGCGCACCTCGTACTGCGGGTCGTCCGGCGAGGCGTCGACCGTGCGGCCGGATGCCTCGGTCCGCTCGGTGATCTCCTTCTCCACCTCGCCCTCGGTCCGACTGCCGTGGCTGCTCCAGGTGACCTTGTCGCCCTTCTTCGGCTTCCCGCCCTCACTGCGGCCCTTCGCCATGCCGGTGCTCCCTCACGGAGAACTGTGCTGTCTTCCCAGCGTGCGGGCTCGGCGGTCAGGGCGCAGCTCGACGGGCACCGGACCGGGTGCCGGCAGCGTCGTCGAAGGCCCACGCCATCCCGGGTTCCGTCACACAGCGGACGACGCGCCGTACGGACGGCGTGCACAGCGCGGTGACGACCACGGCCGCGACCGGGGTGGCGGCGATCACGCCGGCGGGTCCGCGCACCCAGGCCGGCTCGTACCAGCCCCGCGAGGAAGCAGCCGGCCAGGACGAGGGAGCAGCCGAAGGTCGCCAGGGTCATCACGGGCCCGTACCAGAGGGGGACGCTCAGTTCCCGGGCGCTGTCGGTGTGGAAGAACCAGGCGTAGTCCATCCGTGGGACCGCCCGGTACGCCACCCCCAGGTCGCGGACGGCCACCGGCAGGGCGAGGGCCCGTACCCCGCGCCGTCGCACCAGCCGGAAGTGCTCCGGCCGCAGCAGCAGGCCGAGCACGAAGTACGGCAGGAACTGCAGGGTGCGCTGCAGGTCGAGGTCATCCCGGCCTGCCGGCGCCGAGGTGACCTCCCGTCCTCAACTCTCGTTCCACACCAGCACGGTCAGCACGGCGCTCGCGACGGTGACCGGGACGGCGGCCTGGTTCAGCAGCCGCACCCGCATGCTCCGGCCCGACGCGAGACGCTTCGTCAGGGGCAGGACCACGAAGGTGCCGCCGCCCGTCCCGGCGATCTCGTGGATCGGGTGGTCGACATGGAGCTGGTCGCCCTGGTACTCCGACATGCGCGCCTGGACGACCGCGCCCGCCGGCAGACCGTCGAGGTGGAGGCTGAGGGTTCCGCTGAAGCGGGCCGGGCCACGGGCGAAGACGCTTCCGCCGCGGGCGTGGTCGCCGGTCTCGTCGGTCCACTCCTCGGTGAACTCGACCGAGTCCCAGGCACCGGGCGCGAGTTGATACCCCGCGGCGGCACCGAGGTTGACGTACTGGGGCATGGGGTCCTCTCCTTCCCACCGGCCCGCCGGGAGGGCCAGGGCGTCGGCGACGTCACGGCGGAAGCCGGCCATGTCGAAACCGCGCGGGTCGACCTTCCAGTCGCTCCATTCCAGATGGCCGATGGCGCTCTTGGCGCCCCAGCCGTGCGCGCGGCAGACCGCGGTGGTGGCCTTGACCATCGCGAGGTACTGGGCGGGCGGCCACGGGTCCTTGCCGTCGCCCTTGTTCTCGCACTCCCAGCCGTAGAACCGGGCGTTGCCGTCGACCGCGCCGGCCGAGCCGTCGTGCTCGTGCGTCGGGGGCGGATACGTGCCGTACGACTCGCCGATGACGGCGTTGAGCACGTCGCCGTCACCGCCGCCGGCGTGGTTGGCCCGGCCGTTTCCGGTGAGGTGGACGACACCGTCCTTGGTGATGCATCCGGCGGCGAGCGGACCGGGCAGGGTGCTGTGGCCGTGGTAGATCAGGCTGACGACGTCCGTGCCGGGCCCGGTGACGGTGTGGTGGATCATCACGCCGTGCACGGGTCCCCAAGGGCCCTTGTGATTGCGGTTGTTGGTGCGCCATCCGCTGACCTCGTGAACGGCGCAGCCCTCGGCCTGCAACGCGGCGACGAGCCGGGTGGCGGTGAGCGGGGTGGCCATGAGTCAGTCCTCCGTTCCGGCGCGTTGGTGCCGGTCTGAAGACGGTCCGATCACCTCTGGGGAGCGTGTCGGTTCTCGGAGCCTGCTGCCAGGCACTCATCATTCTCCCGCCGCCCGCCCCGTCGCTCACCTCGCCGTACGGCACGTCCGCGAAATCGGCGCGATTACGACGCCTGCCGGTCCGGGGCGGGCGGGGCGACTCCCAGGTGGCAGCCGGTCCGCAGCGCGTCGTAGCCGACGGACTCGCACATATGCACGCCGGGTCACAGCGGCTGAGGTGTGCCGGCGCACCGGTGCACTCCCACCACTCGCACATCAGCGGCTGCTCGGCGGCCCAGGAGGAGATCCGCGGGAGCCGGATCCTGGCTCCGGTCGACGACGACCGGATCTCGGCCCGTCCGCGGACCGACGCGGTGCGGTCAGGCCGGGTCCGTGGCGGGTTCGGCGCGGTAGGGGTCCAGGGCGGCGGCGCGCTCGTGGTACGGGACGCGGGAGAGCCGGGACACCATCGTCCACATGTCGCGTTCCGCGGCGAGGGTCTGCGGGAGGGCGAGGCCGAGGGATGCCGCGAGGGGTTTCCGGCCGGTGTTGACCAGGGCACGGACGGCGGCTGCCCACTCGTCGGTCGCGGTGACCGCAGACCGGTACCAGACCGGCACGAGCGCGGTGAGGACGACGAGGGTGCTCAGCAGGGCGAGGCGGTCCGGCCGGCCGGCCGCCGCCAGGGTGAGAGCCGCCGCCAGGGCGACGGCGACGTGGCCGGACAGCAGGGCCACGAAGAAGTCGACGCTGGCGCGGGCGAGTTCGGTCTGGCGGCGGATCTGGTCCGGGACGCAGCCGGTGAGTTCGTTCCACAGCAGCTGGGTGTCGAGGCGGTAGCGGTCCCAGCCGTACTCCTCGAAGCGGCGGATGGCGTTCCCGAGCCGGGTCGGGGCGATCTGATCGTCGGCGATCGGGAACCGGGAGAAACGCTCACGCAGCAGCCCGCGTTGGACAGCGCTGCGCCGCCGGTCCCGCCCGGCGGCCCGGGCGAGCCTCGGGTCGGCCAGCAGCCGGGCGAGTTCCCGCGCGTCCTCGGGCGACAGCGGCCCCTGCTCGGCCTCGCGGCGCTCCAGGCGGAGCACGGTCAGCCGGTCCGCGAGGAACGACCTGCTCCGGCGACTGCGCCGGCAGCCCGCTTCGAAGGCCCGGGCCGGCCACAGCAGGTATCCCTCCAGGAGCCGGTAGAGCGCGTTCTGGCAGGCGTTGGCGACCAGGCCGAGCAGCAGCGCCCCGGTGAGCAGGGTGAGGCCGGTGCCGAGTCCGCCCGCGCCGCGCAGCCGTTCGAGCGGGCCCGGGCCGCGAAGGCTCGGGGCGACGGTGAGCAGGAAGACGGCCAGGTTCAGCGCGGTGGGCAGGATCCAGCCCACAAGCAACGTCCAGGCCCCGCCCA
Organism: Streptomyces sp. NPDC093598; assembly: GCF_044764825.1. Classification (NCBI taxonomy): domain Bacteria; kingdom Bacillati; phylum Actinomycetota; class Actinomycetes; order Kitasatosporales; family Streptomycetaceae; genus Streptomyces; species Streptomyces sp. NPDC093598. Next base: position 217,633 of record NZ_JBIWIV010000013.1, read on the forward strand.
GCACGCCCTTGGCGATGTCACCCATCGGCCGGATCGGGCCATTCGTCGTCGTCGGAACCGGTGCTGGGGCCGGGCGGGGTGTGACCGGCCGGGGTTTCGTACCCGCGGGGGCGCGCCAGCCCGCCGGGCCTGGCCCGCATATCCGATTCCACGGCAGGACGCGGGGTGCGCAGGCGGGTCTCCACCCGGTCGAGCGACCGGGCCAGATCGGTGCCGGAGGCCGGCAGCGACCGGACCGGTCCCGCCGCCGCGAGACGTGCACGGAGCCGGGCGACGAGGTCGAGCGTGACGCGACCGGTTCGGGAGATCTCCTCCACGGCCGCGTCGCACTCGTCCCGGAGTCCGATGATCTCGTCCGTGCTCCGCAGGCGCGCGAGATCGGACCGCATTTCCCGGAGGAGGGCGAGGAGTTCGCCGGCATCCTCGTCCGCGGGCGGAGCGGGCACCTGACCCGACCTGCCGTCCCCGACCGTGAAGTGCTGGTCCGGCCCACTGGTACGGCCCAGGGATGTGCTCTCCGGCCGCTCCCCCTCTGCTGCCATCAACTCTCCTCACACTGCTGCCTCGTTCGGCCGACCGACTGATCCAACCGCACGCCGGGAGGGCGGGGCAATCCGGCACCGTGCGCTTGCGCGGCAAATCCTCGTCGTCACCCGCCACCCGGCCCGGCGAAGGTCTCCTCGGCCTCGGCGGGCAGGGCGTCGCGCTCGTCGGCGGCGGGCGGCGGAGCGTCCACCGCCCAGATGCGGCTGCTCAGGTCGGAGCCGCGCACGACCTGGACGCGCCAGGGGTCGATGCGCAGCAGGTGGTAGTCGGGACTGTCGGGTCCGGCGCTCCAGTAGAGGTGCGGGTCGTAACCGACTCCCGGGGGGCTGTTGCGACGGTACAGCTCCCAGGCGCGCGACTTGGTGTCCCGGTCGTGCACCCAGGCGGAGACGCTGTCGACGAACACCGCGTCCTGGCGGGGGTGCCAGTAGGCGTAGGTCGTATGGGGGTTGTGCGCCAGGTGGGCGGCCTTGACCGGGGTGCGGAAGACCGCAAGCCACCCGACGGGGCGTCCGTCGACGGTCTCCCAGACGGGCTGGACGACTCGGGCCCGGGGGCGGCGGTGCCGGTCGACGGTGACCATCGTGCAGTAGACGGTCTGCTGGACGTACTCGACGAAGGCGGCCTCGATCTCGGAGAACGAACGCACCTGTGCAGCGCCCATGGCGATACCTCGGATTCACGTACGAGGGGGACATAAGGGGGAAAGGGGCGGGCCGCCCGGCCGCTCGACGGGGAGCGGCCGGGCGGCCGGTGGTGTCCGATCGGCGGACCTCACGGATCAGGGGGCGGGCGGAAAGTGCCCTTCCTCGACGAAGAACTCCACGTAACGGGCGAAGAGTTCACGCGTCAGCGGCGGGCAGGCGATGTCCGTGCCGGTCAGCGCCGCCTCGGTCTCGGCCGTGTCGATCGGCGGGTAGAAGCCGTCGGTGTCGGACGTCATCATCTCGAAGGCGTGCAGCAGCGGCAGCAGGGCGTTGTCCCGGTCGGACCGCACCGCGGCGATCCATCGCTCCCGGTCCGTCTCGTCGAGCCGGTACCCGAGTTCGCGCAGGTACGACACGCAGTCGGCGAGGCTCAGCGAACTCCGGTTGAACAGGTGGAAGGTGCCGCCGGCCGGCTCGCGCTGGGAGATCCCGACGATGGCGGCGCTGACGTAGTCGACGGGCAGCAGATGGAAGCGGCCGCCCACGCCGGCCGGCGCGGCCTGCGCCTGGAGGAGGCCCTTGAGGCTGAGCCAGACGAAGTCGCGGGTCTGGCAGGCCCCGTTGCGGGTGTCGCCCGAGATGACGTCGACGCGGTGCACGGACACCGGCAGGCCCCGCTCGCGGGCGAGGCCGACGAGCTGTTCGGCGACCCACTTGGACTGGAGGTAGCCGCTGGGCAGTGCCTCTGCGGGGCCCGTCGGGTCGGTGACCTTCAGGGGGACGCCGGGCGTGAGCGGGCCGTTGAAGACACCGACGGTGGAGATGTAGTGCACCGGGACCGTGCGGTGGCGGGCCGCCAGGCGGAGGATCTCCCGGGTGCCGTGGACGTTGGCCGCGCGCAGTGCCTCGTAGGGGTGGAGCCAGTGCACGGTGGCGCCGGCGTGGTAGACGGCGTCCACGGTCCGGGCGAGGCCGTCGAACTCCTCCTCGCTCAGGCCGAGTCGCTCATCGGCCAGGTCCCCGGCGCACACCCGCAGCCGGCTCTCGTCGACCTCGTCCCACACGCGGTACCAGGTCAGGCTGGAGCGCAGCCGCTCGTACGCCGCCGCGTCGTCGGCGCCGCGCACCAGGCAGTGCAGGCGGGCGGTCGTGGTGCGCATCAGGTCGCGCACCAGGAACGCGCCGAGGAACCCGCTCGCGCCGGTGATCAGGATGTCGGCAGGGTCGGTGACGGTGTGGACGACCTGGCCGGCCGGGCGGATGTCGGCGGGCAGGTCGAGGTCGGCGGCGTAGTCCACGGCCGGGCCCGGTCCGGTTGCGTCCTGGGGCGCGAGGAGTTCGGTGCGCAGGTGTGCCGCCAGGGCCCGGGGCGTCGGATGGTCGAAGACCAGGGTGGCGGGCAGCCGCAGGCCGGTGCGCGTGACGAGCCGGTTGCGCAGTTCGACCGAGGTGAGGGAGTCGAAACCGCTGCTCTGCAGGGGGCGTTCGGGGTCGACGGCGCCGGTGCGGCCGAGCACCCGGGCGATCTCGGCCGACACGGCGTCGAGGACGAGCGTGTGCTGTGCGGACTCGTCGAGTCCGGCGAGCCGGTCGGCGAGCGCGGGCCCGGCGTCGGCCGCTCCGTGCGCCGTGGCGCGGACCGGCACGCGCACCAGGGACCTCAGCAGCACCGGAACCTGCGGCTGGCTGCGCAGCACCGGCAGGTCGAGCGGGGTGGCCACGAGGTACGGGCGGCCGGTGTCCAGGGCCAGGTCGAACAGGGCCGTGCCGAGCTCCTGGGGGACGGTGCGGAAGCCGCTGCGGGCGATCCGCTTCAGGTCCGTCTCGGTCAGACCGCCCGTCAGCCCGGTCGCCTGCTCCCACAGGCCCCAGGCGATGGACGTGGCGGGCAGCCCCGACGCGGCGCGGTGCTGGGCGAGGGCGTCCAGGTGGGCGTTGGCCGCGGCGTACGTGGACTGGCCGGGGCCTCCGACGGCGGCGGCCACGGACGAGAAGAGCACGAACGCCGCCAGGCCGGCGTCCCGGGTCAGCTCGTGCAGGTTCCAGGCCGCGTCGGCCTTGGGCCGCAGCACGGCGTCGAGCCGCTGCGGCGTCTGCGAGGCGATGACGCCGTCGTCGAGGACGCCCGCGGTGTGGACGACGCCGCGCAGCGGGTGCGCGTCCGGCACCGAGGCCAGGAGGTGCGCGAGGGCGGTGCGGTCGGAGACGTCCGCGGCGGCCACGGTCACGGACGCGCCCAGCGCCCCCAGTTCGGAGCTCAGCTCCGCGGCGCCCGGGGCGTCCGGGCCGCGCCTGCTGACCAGCAGCAGGTGGCGCACGCCGTGGTCCGTGACCAGGTGGCGGGCGAAATGGGCGCCAAGGGATCCCGTACCGCCGGTGACGAGGACGGTGCCGTCGGGGTCCCACACCGTGCGGGGTCCGTCGGCCGCGGGCTCGGGCACCGGGGTGCGCAGCAGGCGCGGTACGTGGATCCGGGAAGCGCCGCCCGGGGCGGTCGCCCCGCGGATGGCGGCCTGCGGTTCACCGGCGGCGACCACGGCGGACAGCGCGTCCGGGCCGGGTTCGCCGTCCGCGTCCACCAGGACGATCCGCCCCGGCGTCTCCGACTGCGCCGAGCGCAGCAGGCCCCAGGCGGCCGCGGCGGCGGGGTCGGTGACGTCCTCGTCGCCGGAGACGGCGACGGCGCCACGGGTCACGACGACCAGCGGCGTCGCGGCCAAGGCCTCCTCGGCGAGCCACTGCCGCGCCCAGGACAGGGCCCGGCCCACGGTGTCCCTGACGGCGTCCTCCGCGGTGCGCCCCGCGGAGGTGGTCAGGTCCAGGCGTACGGCCCCGACGCGTTCGCCTTCCACGGCGGTGATGACGGCGGGCAGGTCCGGGTGCGCGGTGGCGCCGAGTGTGAGCCAGTTCAGGGAGGCGGTGGGCAGGGGCCGGGCGATCCACTCCACGTGGTGGAGCGCGTCGCGGTGCCGGGAGCGGGCGGCCCGCAGCGCTTCGGCGCGGACGGGGCCGACGGTCACGGCGTCGGCCACCGCGACCACCTGTCCGGCCGGGTCGGTGAGGCGCACGGCGTAGGTGTCGTCGGCGCCGGGGAGCGGGGCGAGGTGCACGCGCAGGGTGTCCGCGCCGACGGCGTGCAGCCGCAGACCGCGCCACCGGGTGGCGGTGGACGGCAGGCCGGGCAGTCCGGCGGCGTACAGCAGCTGGAGGGCGGCCTCCAGCAGGGCCGGGTGCAGCCCGAACCCGTCGGCGCTCGGGTCGGTGTCGGAGGCCAGGGCGACCTCGGCGAACAGCTCGCGGTCGCGGCGCCACATCCGGGTGAGCCCTCGGTACGCGGGCCCGTAGTGCACACCGGCGGCGGTGAAGCGCTCGTACAACTCGCCCGTTGCGGCCGGGGATTCACCGCCGTCCATATCGGGGCCCGTGAGCGGCTCGGCGCCGGCCGGTGGCCATGGCGTGGCCGGCCCGGTGTCCGCCGGCGGGACGAGCGGTGTGTCGCTGAGCAGTCCGTGGGCGTGCCGTGTCCAGGACGCGTCGGCCTGGTCGGGCCGGGCGTGGACGGTGAGGACGCGCCGGCCGGCGGTGTCCGGTTCGCCGACGCGGACCTGGAGGTGCAGGGCCCCCTCGCGGGGCAGCACCAGCGGCGCGTCGACGACGAGTTCGTCCACGGCCGTGCAGCCCGTCTCGTCTCCGGCCCGGACGGCCAGTTCGGCGAGGACCGTGCCGGGCACGACGGTCTCCCCGGCGACGGTGTGGGCGGCGAGAAGGTGGTTCGTGCGGGCCGACAGGCGGGCCGTGAACAGCGCCTCGTCGCGGTCGCCGGGGAACAGCGCGGCGCCGATGAGGGGGTGATCGGTGCTGTCCAGGCCGAAGCCCCCGGCGTCACGGCGTCCGGCCGCGAGCGCGTCGGCCCAGTACCGCTGGTGACGGAAGGCGTAGGTGGGCAGCGGGACCCGGCGGGCTCCGGTGCCGGTGAAGAACGCCTCCCAGTCGACGGGCACGCCCCGGGCGTGCAGCGTGCCGAGGCCGTCGGCCAGCGCTGACGACTCGGGCCGGCCGGGGCGCTGGAGTGCCTGGACGGTGACGTCGTCCCTGTCCGCGAGGACGGTTCGGGCGAGGGCGGTGAGGACGCCGCCGGGGCCGATCTCGACGACGGTCCGCGCCCCCTGGTCGTACAGGGTGGTGACGGCGTCGGCGTAGCGGACCGCCTCACGCACCTGCGTCACCCAGTAGTCCGCCGACCGCAGGTCCTCCCCCTGGGCCAACCGGC
>NZ_JBIWIV010000014.1:0-203451 GCF_044764825.1 Streptomyces sp. NPDC093598
TGGTACTGCAGGGGGGACCCTGTGGGAGAGTAGGACGCCGCCGAACAATTTTTGGGAAAACCCCCGCATCTTCGGATGCGGGGGTTTTCTGCGTTCAAGGCCCCTTTCGGGGCCTGCTTTCGTTACAGGCGTCCGGCCGCCTTCAATGCCAGGTACGCGTCCGCCAGTGCCGGCGCCAGGTCGTCCGGTGTGGCGTCGACGACCGTGACGCCGTGGCGACGGAGTTGTTCTGCGGTGCGGTGTCGTTCTGACTGGGCCTGGGCGGCTGCGGCGGCCTCATAGACGGCGTCGACATTCCCGCGGGCTTTGGCCATTTCGGTGATGTGCGGGTCCGCTACCGATGCCAGCAGGACCGTGTGACGTTGGGTGAGCTGTGGGAGGACCGGAAGCAGGCCCTCTTCGACGGGTGCCGCGTCCAGGGTCGTGAGCAGGACGATCAGAGAACGGCGGGGGGACGTGCGCAGGGCGGTGGCCGTGAGGCCGCGGGCATTCGTTTCGACGAGTTCCGGCTCGAGCGTGGCCATCGCGTTGACCAGGGCGGGAAGGAGATCGCCTGCGGTGCGGCCCTGGACGAGCGCGCGGACTTTCCGGTCGTAGGCGAGGAGGTCCACGCGGTCGCCGGCGCGGGAGGCGAGTGCCGCGAGGAGGAGAGCCGCGTCCATGGAGGCGTCGAGGCGGGGTGCGTCGCCCACGCGGCCGGCCGAGGTGCGGCCGGTGTCGAGGACCAGAAGGATGTGGCGGTCGCGCTCGGGGCGCCAGGTGCGTACGGCGACCGTGGTCTGGCGGGCTGTGGCGCGCCAGTCGATGGAGCGAGTGTCGTCGCCAGGGACGTATTCGCGCAGGCTGTCGAACTCGGTGCCTTCGCCGCGGGTGAGGACGCTGGTGCGGCCGTCCAGTTCGCGCAGGCGGGCCAGTTTCGAGGGCAGGTGCTTGCGGCTGGTGAACGGGGGCAGGACCCGAACCGTCCAGGGGGCCGTGTGGGTGCCCTGGCGGGCGAAGAGGCCGAGGGGGCCGTAGGAGCGGATGGTGACACGGTCGGCTTGGCGGTCGCCTCGGCGGGTGGGGCGTAGGCGGGTCGTCATGCGGCGGCGTTCGCCCGCGGGGACCGTGATGTGGTGGCGGGAGGCCGTCGCATCCGTGCCTGGCTGCCAACTGCTCGGCGGCCAGGCGTCGCGGAGTCGGGCGCGGAGGGGGCGGCGGGACGGGTTGGTGAGGGTCAGGGTCACGTCCGCCGTGTCGCCGAGCCGTACGGAGGTGTCGCCGGAGCGGGTCAGGCCCAGACGTCGTACGGGGGCGGCCAGGGCGAAGTCGCAGGCGCAGGCCGCGGCAAGCGGAGCGTTGACCGCCAGGAGGCCCGTCCAGCTGGGCTCCCAGATGCCGACGGGGAGGGAGCCCAGGGCCGCGAGGAGGGCGGCGCGTCCGGTGAGCGCCATCAGCGGGGGACGGGGACGTGGGCGAGGATCGCGTTGATGACGGAGTCGGCCGTCACGCCTTCCATTTCGGCCTCCGGGCGGAGTTGTACGCGGTGGCGGAGAGTGGGGAGGGCGAGTGCCTTCACGTCGTCGGGGATGACGTAGTCGCGGCCGGTCAGCCAGGCCCAGGCGCGGGCGGTGGCCAGGAGGGCCGTGGCGCCTCGGGGGGAGACGCCGAGGGTGAGGGAGGGCGACTCGCGGGTGGCGCGGCAGATGTCGACGACGTAGGCGGTGATCTCCGGGGAGATGGTCGTCTTGGCGACGGCGACGCGGGCGGCTTCCAGGTCGGCCCGGCCCGCTACCGGGCGTACGCCGGCAGCCTTGAGGTCGCGTGGGTTGAAGCCCTCGGCGTGCCGGGTGAGGACGTCGATCTCGTCCTGGCGGGAGGGGAGGGGGATGGTCAGTTTGAGGAGGAAGCGGTCCAGCTGTGCTTCAGGGAGGGGGTAGGTGCCCTCGTACTCGACCGGGTTCTGGGTCGCGGCGACCAGGAACGGGTCGGGGAGGGGGCGGGGGGTGCCGTCGACGGTGACCTGGCGTTCCTCCATGGCTTCCAGGAGGGACGACTGGGTCTTGGGGGGCGTGCGGTTGATCTCGTCGGCGAGGAGGAGGTTGGTGAAGACCGGGCCGGGCTGGAAGGAGAACTCGGCGCTGCGGGTGTCGTAGACCAGGGAACCGGTCACGTCGCTCGGCATGAGGTCGGGGGTGAACTGGACGCGCTTGGTGTCGAGTTCGAGGGCGGAGGCGAGGGCGCGGACCAGGAGGGTCTTGGCGACGCCGGGGACGCCTTCGAGGAGGACGTGGCCGCGGCAGAGCAGGGCGACGACGAGGCCGGTGACGGCGGGGTCCTGGCCGACCACGGCCTTGGCGATCTCGGCGCGCAGGGCCTCCAGGGCGTCTCGGGCGGTGCCCGGGTCCCCGGTCGGCCCGGCGTTGTCAGTGGTCGGGTCCATCATGGACGGCGTACCTCTCTTTCGAGGGCGTCGAGTCGGTCGGCGAGTGCGATGAGTGCTGCGTCGTCGCTGGGCGGTGGTCCGAAGAGGAGAGCGTGCTGGTCCTGGCCGTCGCCGTGGAGGTGGGCGGACAGGGCGGGGAGCAGGGCCTCGGGCGTGTGCGCCTGGGTGACGGGGACGCCTACGAGGGGGGCGAGGCGGGTGCGGGTGGTGGAGCGAAGAGCGTCGGCCGCGCGGTCGCGGGCGTCGGTCTTGCGGTAGAGGCGGGCGCGGCCTTCGGCGGTTTCCGAGGCGCGGATCGCGACGGGGAGTTTTTCGGGCACGAGGGGGCCGAGCCGGCGTGCCCGCCAGAGGGCGGCCAGGGCTGCGGCGATGAAGAGTTGCAGGGTGCCCCAGAGCCAGCCCGCGGGGAGCAGGTCGAAGAAGCTGCGTTCGTCGTCGGCGTCGGTGGCCGACGTGTCGGAGAGCGAGGGGAGGTACCAGACCAGATGGGGGCGGGAGCCGAGGAGTTGCAGGGCGAGCGAGGCGTTGCCCTGCTCGTCGAGTCGGTCGTTGAGGAGGATGTCGGGCGCGCCGAGGGCGACGGTGTCGCCGTTCCCGCGCGCGTCCGGGATGCGCAGCAGGGTGGCCAGACGCGCGCTGGGGTAGCACGCGTCGGCGCCGAGGTGGGTGGTGGTGTAGCGGATGCCGCCCGTGTCGGCGGTGCCGGCGCGCCGGGCGGCGGGCAGGGTGCAGTCGGGGGAGAGCGTCGAGTCGACGCTGGTGGCGGGGTCGGCGGTGACGCCGGGGGCGAGCCGTTCGATGGAGGCGCTGCCGGAGGCGACCAGGACGGTGCGTCCGTGGGAGTCGGCGAACGCGCGGTGCAGCCGAATCTGCTGACTGCGGGTCAGCAGGTCGGGGGTGGCCACCAGGAGGGTGGTGTCCGGTCCGGGTGCGGCGGCCGCTTCGTCCAGGGTGGTGACGACGCGGGTGTCCACGCCCCGGTCGGCGAGGAGTTCGGCGACGGCGTGGCTGCCGTTGGGGTCGGCGGAGCGCGGGTCGAGTTCACCGTGGCGGGCGTCGGAGCGGATGACGGCGATGGCGACGGCTCCCGCGAGGAGTACCACGAGGGCGAGCGCGATGCCGCGGGCGCGGGTCCACACCTGGCGTGCGGTGGGCGAGGCCGAGATGGACGGGAGGGTGGCCTCGGTGGTCATTCGGCGGCTCCCTGGCTGCTGTTGGGGGCCGTGTCGGCGCTGCTGGTCGTGGCGAGCCGGGGCTTGGTGCGTTCGAGGTCGCGGTCGAGTTCGGCGATGCGGTGGTACGACTGTTCGGTCGCCGAGCGGCCGCCGTATGTGACGTCGTCGAAGTCGTGGGCGGCGGTGCGCAGCCGGTCGGTGTGGGCGGGCAGGGCGCGGCCGGCTTCGGCTGCGGCCTCGTCGGCGGTGCGGCCGGGGCGGATGTCGAGGAGGGCGCGTTCCTCGAGGGCGCGGACGAGGGCCCGCATGCGCTCCTGGACGGCCTGGTTCCAGTGGCCCTGGGCGGCGTGTGCCTCGGCGGTGGCGCGGTGGTCGGCGGCGCTGCGCGGGCGGTCGTCGAACAGGGTTGCGGACGAGGTGGGTTGGCGGCGCGGGGTGCCCAGGCGCCACCACAGGGCGGCCAGGATCGCGATGACGGCCAGGATGATGACGACCAGGCCGAGTGTGCCGCCGGGGGTGGCGGTCGAGGCGGCGTTGAAGAGTTTGCCGAGCCAGTCCCAGAAGGCGTCGAGGGCGCGCTGGAACAGGCTGGGGTCGTCCTCGTGGTACATCCGCTTGGACAGCTCGCGGCGGGCCGCCTCGCGGGCGGGGTCGCGCGGGATGGTGAGGGGCGGATCGTCGGCGGAGCGGGCCGGCGACAGCAGGGAGATGTCGCCGGAGCTCAGCAGCGTCCGTATGCCGGCGCGTGGCAGCGCCGTGGTGAGAAGTTCCCCCGCCCGGCTCACCGCATCAGCTCCCCGGGGTGGCGCCGGGGGCGGTGGATCCGTAGCCCTGGACGCCGGCGGCCCGGGCCAGTTCGAGGTCGAGGGCCTCGCGGCGGATGCGCTGGTCGATGTAGAGGAGCACGGTGACGCCCGCGGTGATCGGGAACGTGATCATGGAGCCGATCACGGAGCCGATGCCGCTGATGATGAGGAACGTCCAGCCGAGGCTGCCGACACCGGTGTTGAGCCAGCCGGTGAGGCCGTCGCCGCTGAGGGCCGCGGCCAGGAGGGTGAAGGGGATGACGATGATCGAGGCGACGACGTTCGCGATGAGCGTGGCGAGCAGCTGGATGCCGAAGATCCGCCACCAGGTGCCCTGGACCAGCTTCGCGGAGCGGCTCAGTGCCTTCTTGATGCCCTGCTTCTCCAGCATGAGGGCGGGCGAGGCGAGGGAGAAGCGGATCATCAGCCACAGGGCGACGATGCCGGCGCCGATGACGCCCAGGACGGTGAGGGCGACGCCTGCTCCGCCGTTCACGGCGACGCCGACGAGGATGCCGGGCAGGGTGCCCACGGTGACGATGCCGGCGGTGATGAGCAGCAACAGGCAGATCAGGCCGAACAGCCTGAGGACCTGAGGGCGGGCGTCCCGCCAGGCCTCGCCGATGGTCACCGACTTGCCGAGTACGGCGCGGCTGGTGACGGTGGTGAGCAGCGCGGTCGCGATGACGGTGCCGACCAGGGAGATCACGAAGACGACGGTGGAGTTGAGCATGGCGTCGCCCATGGCGCGGGTCAGCTCGCTGAGGGACGCGCTGGGGTCGTTGAGGGCGTCGGTGGTGGAGTCGTCCAAGACGAGACCCTGGAACAGGACGACGATGACCTCGGTGAGGACGGCGACGGTCAGCGAGATGCCCAGGACCGTGCGCCAGTAGGTGCGCATGGTGGAGACCGCGCCGTCGAGGATCTCGCCCACGCCGAGGGGGCGGAGCGGGATCACGCCGGGCTTGGCGGCGGGCGGGGGGCCGCCCCAGCCGTTGCCCCAGCCGCCGTGGCCGCCGGGAGTGCCGTATCCGGGCCGGCCTCCGGGGCCGTGTCCGCCGGGGGGCTGGGTGCCCCAACCCGGGCCGGGCGGCGGGGGCGGTGGAGCCTGGCCGGGGACGGCCGGGCCGCTGGGGGCGGACCACTGGGCCGGTGGCGGCTGTTCCTTGGACCACTGCGGGCCGGGGCCCTGCGGGGTCTGGCCGGGCTGTGCCGGCTGGTCCGCGGGCTGTGCGGGGCCGGGGCGGTCGGTGGGCTCGGCAGGGCCGGACTGGTCCGGCTTCTGCCCGTCGGACGGGGCGGATCCGGGCGAGGCCCAGCCCGGAGTGTCGTTCATCGTCGCTCCTTCACGGTGCCCGTCCGCGGTCGCGGCGGCAGGTTGGCAGCCATCGTGCCATGGGGTGGTCTTGGAGTGACCGGCCGCGGTATGGGCTGCGTACCTTCAATTGTCCGCTCGAAAGGGGGCAGACTGACGGCATGGCTGATCAGTACGCGCACAGCGGCGATGACAAACGGCCGACCGAGATCCCGGCGATCCGCTGGGAAGAGCCACCGGAAGGCCCCGTTCTGGTCCTGCTGGACCAGACGAGGCTGCCGGCCGAGGAGGTCGAACTGGTCTGTACGGACGCGTCCGCGCTCGTGGAGGCGATTCGTTCGCTCGCCGTGCGTGGCGCGCCCCTGCTGGGCATCGCGGGGGCGTACGGGGTCGCGCTCGCCGCCGTGCGGGGCTTCGACGTGGACGAGGCCGCGTCCGCCCTGTCGAGCGCCCGGCCGACCGCGGTGAACCTGGCCGTCGGGGTGCGGCGGGCGCAGGCGGCTCACGAGGCGGCGTTGGCCAAAGGTGGTGACGTCCGGCAGGCGGCCGCGGCGGCGCTGGCCGCGGCGCGGCAGCTGCACCGGGAGGACGCCGAGGCCAGTGGGCGGATGGCCGAGCACGGGCTGGCACTGCTGGACGAGCTGCTGCCCGGTGGAGGGCACCGGATCCTGACCCACTGCAACACCGGTTCGCTGGTGTCGGGCGGGGAGGGGACGGCGTTCGCGGTGGCCCTCGCGGCGCACCGGACGGGGCGGCTGCGGCGGCTGTGGGTGGACGAGACGCGGCCGTTGCTGCAGGGCGCTCGCCTGACGGCGTACGAGGCGGCCCGCAGTGGGATGGCGTACACGCTGCTCACCGACAACGCGGCGGGGTCGCTGTTCGCCGCCGGGGAGGTGGACGCGGTGCTGATCGGGGCGGACCGCATCACGGCGGACGGTTCGGTGGCGAACAAGGTCGGGAGCTATCCGCTGGCGGTGCTGGCGAGCTACCACCATGTGCCGTTCATCGTGGTGGCGCCGGTGACGACGGTGGATCTGGACACGGCGGACGGTGCGTCCATCGAGGTGGAGCAGCGGCCCGGGCACGAGGTGACCGAGGTGACGGCGCCGCAGGTGCCGGTGGTCGGTGCGGAGGCCGGTGGTGGGATTCCCGTGGCGCCGCTGGGAACGCAGGCGTACAACCCGGCGTTCGACGTGACGCCGCCCGAGCTGGTGACGGCGATCGTCACGGAGGAGGGTGTCGTTTCGCCTGTGACGGCCGAGGCACTCGCCGGGGTGTGTGCGCGGTCCCGCCGGGTGGCGGCGGGCTGAGTCGGGCGCTGCGGAGGGGTGCGCGGGGCGAGGGGCGGGCTCCGGCGCCCTTGCCTCTCGGCCCTGCTCGAGATCATCGGCGGGCTGGCGAGGGCAGACAGTGGCGCTTGCTGCGACTATGGTCACTGGCCGGTGACCTACCTCACCACTGCCTTCGCCACTGTTATGAGAATGGGATGATGTCGTTTATGAAGGGACGAGTCCTTGTCGTCGACGACGACACCGCACTGGCCGAGATGCTCGGCATCGTGCTGCGTGGTGAGGGTTTCGAGCCGTCGTTCGTGGCCGACGGAGACAAGGCGCTGGCCGCTTTCCGCGAGGCCAAGCCCGATCTGGTTCTGCTCGACCTGATGCTGCCCGGCCGGGACGGCATCGAGGTGTGCCGCCTGATCAGGGCGGAGTCGGGCGTGCCGATCGTGATGCTGACCGCGAAGAGCGACACCGTCGATGTCGTCGTGGGCCTGGAGTCGGGTGCGGACGACTACATCGTGAAGCCGTTCAAGCCGAAGGAGCTGGTGGCCCGGATCCGGGCGCGGCTCAGGAGGTCGGAGGAGCCCGCTCCGGAGCAGCTGGCCATCGGTGACCTGGTCATCGACGTGGCCGGGCACTCCGTGAAGCGGGACGGGCAGTCGATCGCGCTGACGCCGCTGGAGTTCGACCTGCTGGTCGCGCTCGCGCGCAAGCCGTGGCAGGTGTTCACGCGCGAGGTGCTGCTCGAGCAGGTGTGGGGCTACCGGCACGCGGCGGACACGCGGCTGGTCAATGTGCATGTGCAGCGGCTGCGCTCCAAGGTCGAGAAGGACCCGGAGAAGCCGGAGATCGTGGTGACCGTCCGTGGTGTCGGGTACAAGGCAGGGCCGAGCTGACATGTCCGGCGACAGTGCCGCTTCGGCGCCCGGCCGGTCCGGGGCCCGCCCGGGGCGGCCTGTCGGGCGGAAGAAGTCCGGCTCCCGCTGGGGACGGTTCCTGGAGAGCGGGCTGCTGCTCCAGGGCGGTGTCCAGGGCAGCCCGGTCATCCGTCTGTTCATGCGGTGGGTGCGCCGGCCGTTGCTGCCCGTCATGCGGCTGTGGCGGCGCAACATCCAGCTCAAGGTCGTCGTCACGACGCTGCTGATGTCGCTGGGCGTGGTGCTGCTGCTGGGCTTCGTCGTCATCGGGCAGGTGCGCAACGGCCTGCTGGACGCCAAGGTGAAGGCGTCCCAGAGCCAGGCCACGGGCGGGTTCGCGGTGGCCAAGCAGCGGGCCGATGAAGCGGCGAGTGGCACCGGCGACGATGTCGCCACATCGGACGGGCGTCCCGCGCAGAATGTCAGCCCGTGGATGAGCGACCTCGTCTCCTCGCTGTCCAGCGGCGGCCAGGGCGCCTTCGACGTCGTGACGCTCCCGGCCACCGGCGCGGACGGCGTGGGCGGCCGCGGGCAGCGCGCCTCCGGTGAGGTGGACTGGAACAGGAGCGTGCCCCCTGACCTGCGCGAGCGGATCGGCAGCAGCACTACGGCCGCGCAGAGCTACACCCGCATCACCTACACCAACGCGACCAAGGACTCCCAGCCGGGCCTGGTCATCGGCAAGCAGGTCGACGACCCCAACGGCGACCCGTACCAGCTCTACTACCTCTTCCCGCTCACCCAGGAGGAGAAGTCGCTGAGCCTGGTCAAGGGCACGCTGGCCACCGCCGGGCTGTTCGTCGTCGTCCTGCTCGGGGCCATCGCCTGGCTCGTCGTGCGGCAGGTTGTCACGCCGGTGAGGATGGCCGCGGGCATCGCCGAGCGGCTGTCGGCCGGGCGGCTCCAGGAACGTATGAAGGTCACCGGCGAGGACGACATCGCGCGGCTCGGCGAGGCCTTCAACAAGATGGCGCAGAACCTCCAGCTGAAGATCAGCCAGCTGGAGGACCTGTCGCGGATGCAGCGCCGGTTCGTGTCGGACGTGTCGCACGAGCTGCGTACGCCGCTGACGACCGTACGGATGGCCGCGGACGTCATCCACGAGGCGCGTGAGGACTTCGACCCGGTGACCGCGCGGTCGGCGGAGCTGCTCGCCGACCAGCTGGACCGGTTCGAATCGCTGCTCGCGGACCTGCTGGAGATCAGCCGCTTCGACGCGGGCGCCGCGGCGCTGGAGGCCGAGCCGATAGACCTCAGGACCGTCGTACGACGGGTGGTCAGCGGGGCCGAGCCGCTCGCGGAGCGCAAGGGCACGCGGATCCGGGTCCTCGGCGACCAGCAGCCCGTGGTCGCCGAGGCCGACGCCCGGCGGGTGGAGCGGGTGCTGCGCAACCTCGTCGTCAACGCCGTCGAGCACGGCGAGGGCAGGGACGTCGTCGTCAAGCTCGCCGCGGCCGGTGGTGCCGTCGCCGTGGCGGTGCGGGACTACGGGGTCGGGCTCAAGCCGGGCGAGGCGACCCGTGTGTTCAGCCGCTTCTGGCGGGCCGACCCGGCACGCGCGCGTACCACGGGTGGTACGGGTCTGGGGCTGTCCATCGCCCTGGAGGACGCGCGGCTGCACGGCGGCTGGCTGCAGGCGTGGGGCGAGCCGGGCGGCGGTTCGCAGTTCCGGCTGACCCTGCCCAGGACCGCCGACGAGCCGCTACGGGGCTCCCCGATACCGCTGGAGCCCAAGGACTCACGGCGCAACCGCGGACTCGACGACGCCGGCCTGCCGTGTGGTGGCGGGGACGGCGAGAAACGGGCGACCGTGCCGGCGCAGCCGGTGAGCGGGCCGGTGCCGCAGGGAGCGAAGCGGGACCCGATACCGCCGCGTAGCGCCCCCACGGCGGACCCGACGGCGCTGCCCGGCAATGGTTCGCGCGTGGTGCCCAGGCCTGCCTCGGGCACCCGGCGGCAGGACGAACCGGCGGGGGCGGAACAGCCGGCTCCCGGCGGTGGCGTGAGTGGCCCGGAGGGGAAAGGGCGCGACGAGGGTGCGGACAGCCGGGCCGGACGGGATCCGGTCGTGAACAAGCCGCAGGACGAGGACGACCACTCCGCGGGAACGTGCAGCCGGGGAACCGGCCCCGGGGGCGTGGACAGGCAAGGGGAGGCATCTGGTGGGCGCTGACCGCGAAGGGCGCGGCCGGCGCAGGCACGCGCGCGTGATGGCGTACGCCGGCGGTGGCGTCCTGGTGCTGGCGGGGTGTGCCTCGATGCCGGACAGCGGGGATCTGCGGGGCGTGGAGTCCACGCCGCGCCAGGAGACCCAGGTGCAGGTGTTCGCCGTGCCGCCGGGGGAGGACGCGTCGCCCTCGGAGATCGTGCAGGGCTTCCTGGAGGCGCTCACCAGCGACGATCCGCACTACAAGACCGCGCGCCAGTACCTGACCGGCGAAGCCGCGAAGACATGGCGGCCCGAGGCGTCCGCCACGGTGCTGACGGACGGGCCGGGCGCCAAGCCCGAGCCCGGCGCGGGCGGGGAGGACACCGGCGAGATCTCGTACATGCTGACCGGCACCAAGGTCGCCACCGTCGACGCCCAGCAGGCGTACGCGCCGGCGACCGGGGTGTACGGCAGGAGTGTGCACCTGACGCAGGACGACAAGCGGCAGTGGCGGATCGACGCGCTGCCGCAGGGCGTCGTCATCGGTGAGTCGGACTTCCAGCGCAACTACATGTCCGTCAGCAAGTACTACTTCGCCTCGAACACCGACGCGGCCGGATCGAAGTCACAGCCCACGGCGGTCGCCGACCCCGTCTACGTGCGCCGGCGCGTGGAACCCATGACGCAGATGGTGAACTCCCTGCTCGACGGGCCCACGCGGTGGCTCGGGCCCGTGGTCAGATCGAGCTTCCCCACCGGTACGGCGTTGGCGAAGGACGCGGGCGCGCTGGCGCCCGACGACCGGAACAAGCTGACGGTCCCGCTCAACGACAAGGCCGCGGGCATCGGCACCAACCGGTGCGAGGAGATGGCCGCCCAGATGCTCTTCACGCTGCGCAACCTCAGCCCCGCGGTGGACGAGGTCGAGCTGCGGGCCGGAGGGGCGGAGCTGTGCTCGCTCACGCAGGGGGCGGCCGACTCGGCGGCCTCCCGGAGCTCGGCGCGGCACCCCGACTACCTGTACTTCGTCGACGGCAAGCACCGGCTCGTACGGATCGCCGCGGGCAACAGCGGCAATGAGCCGGACCCGGCGCCGGGGGCCCTCGGTGAGGGCGACACGGCGCTGCGGTCGGTGGCGGTGTCGCGTGACGAGCACACCGCGGCCGGTGTCAGCCTCGACGGCCGGTCGCTGTACGTGGGGTCGCTGGTCTCGGGCGGTTCGCTGGGCGAGCCGGTGCTGCGCAGCCGGGGCAAGGCCGAGAAGGACCGGCTGACGACTCCCAGCTGGGACGCGGACGACGGCCTGTGGGTGGCCGACCGCGACCCCGAGCGTCCCCGGCTGCTCCTCTTCGAGGAGGGCAAGGGCGACCCGGTGGAGGTGCGCATGCCGCACCTGGACGGACGTGTCCAGTCCGTGCGGGTGGCCGCCGACGGGGTGCGGATCGCGCTCGTCGTGGAGAAGGGCGGCAAGAAGACCCTGCTCATCGGGCTGATCGAGCGGGACGGGAAGCAGGGCGGGAAGCAAGCCGTCAGGGTGGTCGAACTGCGCTCCGCGACACCGGAGTTGGAGGAGGTCACCGCCATGTCGTGGGCCGGGGACAGCCGGCTCGTGGTGGTCGGGCGCGAGCACGGGGGTGTCGAGCAGATGCGGTACGTCCAGGTCGACGGCTCCACGCCGGACGTGCCGGCGCCCGCGGCCCTGACCGGCGTCAAGGACGTGACGGCCGCCGAGGACGACCAGCTGCCGCTGGTGGCGTACTCGGTCGACGGCATCGTCCGGCTGCCGTCGGGCGCGCAGTGGCAGAAGGTGACGGAGGGGACGGCGCCGGTCTATCCGGGGTGAGGTGTGAGCGCTCCGGTGGCAGGTGTGGCCGGGGTGTGCTGGGCGTGGCGGCCGCTTCTGCCGAGGCTGGACTCGGGAGGGGCGGCCGTCGGCGTTCCCGGGGCGGGTACGGGGCTGCTGCTTGTGGCTTCTGTCGGCGTCGCTCGTGTGGGGGACGAGGAGGTGGCGGGGCGGCTGGTTGTCCACAGGTGGTTGTCCACAGGGGTGGCCGGGGCGGGCCCGGGTCGGCACAGTGGGGGCCATGCGGGGCTGGTGGCAGGACTTCACCGATCTGGTGCTGCCGGGCGAGTGCGGGGGCTGCGGGGCGCCTCGTACGGTGCTGTGCGCGCGGTGCCGTGCGGTGCTGAGCGGAGCAGCGGTGCGTCGGGTGCGGCCGGTGCCGGAGCCGCCAGGGCTGCCCGTGGTGCACGCGGCGGCCCGGTACGCGGACGAGGTACGGGCGACGCTGCTGGCCCACAAGGAGCGCGGTGCCCTGGCGTTGGCCGGACCGCTCGGGGTGGCGCTGGCGGGTGCCGTCCGGGCGGGGCTCCAGGGCGCCTCGGCTTCGGCGGGGTCCGGGGTGGCGCGGTTCCGGGGCGGCGGCGCTCCTGTGCTGCTCGTGCCCGTGCCGTCCGGGCGGCGGGCCGTGCGGGCCCGGGGACATGACCCGGCGCGGCGGATCGCGCTCGCGGCGGCGGTGGAGTTGCGGCGGCGGGGGAGGCCGGCCCGGGTGCTCGGCGTGCTGCGGCAGCGGCGGGCCGTGGCCGACCAGTCGGGGCTCAACTCCCGGCAGCGACTGGACAATCTCGCGGGCGCGCTGGCGGTGGCTCCCGGAGGCGCCCGGCTGCTCTTCGGGGGGCCGGTCGTCCTCGTCGACGACGTGATGACCACGGGGGCCTCCCTGGCGGAGGCCGCGCGAGCCGTGCGGGCGGTCCGGCACGGGCCGGAGATCCCGTACGGGGCGACGGGGCCGATTCCGAACGCTGCCCGGACTTCGGCCGTGTACGGGAGAGAGACGTGGGAAAGCAGAGAGGAACAGAACGTCGGATCAAGGCGAGAGAGGACGGGCCGGCGGCCCGCCCGGCAGGGAAACGCGGGCGCGGGTGACGCCGGCGGAGCCGTTGACGTGGTGTGCGCGGCAGTGGTCGCGGCATCACCGGACTCATTCGAAATAAACCGGAACTGACTGAGATCTTGTGTCGTTGCAGGTAACGAGAGGGCCTATTCACCTGAACGGAGGTACGCCGCAGTAGAGGGTGACGACATCCGTCCGGGCGAGATATGTTCGGTTGTGAGGGAAAGCCGCAGGCCACACCTCTCGAATCCGAATGCCGTGCTGCGGGTTTTTCTTCATCACTCGCGACGGTGGAGTGGAGATCTCGTCCACGGGGGAGGAGGTGGAAGTCACCGAGAGTCCGAGGTTCCGGGGCACACCGGAACCTGGTGCAAAAGGGAGACGCTCCGCACCGAAGCGGAGCGATCCGGGAACGGAGTTCTGCGTGGACATCGTCGTCAAGGGCCGCAAGACCGAGGTGCCCGAGCGGTTCCGGAAGCACGTGGCCGAGAAGCTGAAGCTGGAGAAGATCCAGAAGCTCGATGGCAAGGTGATCAGCCTCGACGTCGAGGTGTCCAAGGAGCCCAACCCCCGGCAGGCCGACCGCTGTGACCGAGTGGAGATCACGCTCCGCTCCCGCGGTCCGGTGATCCGGGCGGAGGCAGCGGCGAGCGATCCGTACGCGGCGCTCGACCTGGCGGCGGAAAAGCTGGAAGCCCGGCTGCGCAGGCAGCACGACAAGCGGTATTCACGCCGTGGTGCGCGCCGGATCCCGGCCGCCGAGGTCGCCGACCACGTCCCGGGCGTGGCGACGCTCAACGGAAACGGTCTGGTGCCGGCTCCCGAAGAGGAGCCCGAGGCCGTACCCACGAAGAAGATCGGCTCGCTGGAAGTTCAGGGTGACGGCCCCATCGTCGTCCGCGAGAAGACCCACGTCGCAGCCCCCATGACCCTCGACCAGGCTCTCTACGAGATGGAGCTGGTCGGGCACGACTTCTACCTGTTCGTCGACTCCGAGACCAAGGAACCGAGTGTCGTCTACCGGCGGCACGCCTACGACTACGGCGTGATCCACCTCAGCACGGACACGATGGTCACGCAGGCGCACTCCTCTGACGCGGGCGGTGCGCTCGGCGGCTGACCGTGCCGGGTGACAGCGGAACAGGTGCCCCTGGAGCGCGTGTGCGCCCCCAGGGGCACCCCCGTGCGACCACTTCGCGCCCCGCTCCGGCGCCCCGGTGCCGTCCGGGCATGAAATCATGGTGGCCACGGCCCAACCGGTGGGTCGTTGCTCTGGGTTGGCGATGGCTCAGGACCTCAGGCCACAGCCTTCAGGGGGAGGAACGATGGCGGACAGCTTCGGACCGATGCGTGACAAGGATGCCGACGACGGCGTCGTCGCCATGGGCCCGGACTCGGGGACTCCACGCAAGGAACCGATCAGAGTCCTCGTGGTGGACGACCACGCCTTGTTCCGCCGGGGCCTGGAGATCGTGCTCGCGGCCGAGGAGGACATCCAGGTCGTCGGAGAGGCGGGCGACGGCGCCGAGGCCGTCGAGAAGGCCGCCGACCTGCTGCCCGACATCGTCCTGATGGATGTGCGGATGCCCAAGCGGGGCGGGATCGAGGCGTGCACCTCCATCAAGGAGGTGGCACCCAGCGCCAAGATCATCATGCTGACGATCAGCGACGAGGAAGCCGATCTCTACGACGCCATCAAGGCGGGTGCGACCGGCTATCTCCTCAAGGAGATCTCCACGGACGAGGTGGCCACCGCCATTCGCGCGGTGGCCGACGGACAGTCGCAGATCAGCCCGTCCATGGCGTCGAAACTCCTCACCGAGTTCAAGTCGATGATCCAGCGCACGGACGAACGCCGGCTGGTGCCCGCGCCGCGTCTGACCGACCGCGAACTGGAAGTCCTCAAGCTCGTCGCCACGGGAATGAACAACCGCGACATCGCCAAGGAGTTGTTCATCTCCGAGAACACCGTGAAGAACCACGTCCGCAACATCCTGGAGAAACTTCAGCTGCACTCCAGGATGGAAGCGGTGGTGTACGCGATGCGGGAGAAGATCCTCGAGATCCGCTAGGGGGTGTCCGCAAAGTCGCGTCGTTCGCCCGGAGGGCGGGCCCCGCGGCGTTCGGTGCGTGCTCTCGGCGTGCCGGGCGGGCACCCGCGTACTGGTTGTACTTGGGTGTTCGCCCGGTGCGGCGAGAGTGCGTGCCGGGCGTCGCGGGGCAGGCGGGACTTTGCGGACACCCCCTAGGGCCGGTCTCTAGCCGAGCAGGCGGGCGAGTTCCATGGCCAGGGGCTCGCGCAGGTCCGGCACGTCGACCTGTTCCACGCGGACGTCCGTGCAGTCCACCCAGGTCGCCGCCTCGGCCAGGGCCTGGGCGACGGCCGGGACCGCCTTCGGGCCGTCGAGCGTCACCTGCCTGGCCACCAGCGTGCGGCCCTCGCGGGCCGGGTCGACGCGGCCGACGAGACGGCCACCGGCCAGCACCGGCATCGCGAAGTAGCCGTACACCCGCTTCTGTTTGGGGACGTAGGCCTCCAGTCGGTGCGTGAAGCCGAAGATCCGCTCCGTGCGCGCACGCTCCCAGATCAGGGAGTCGAAGGGGGACAGCAGGGTCGTGCGGTGGCGGCCGCGCGGGGACGTCTCCAGGGCCGCGGGGTCGGCCCAGGCCGGCTTGCCCCAGCCCTCGACCGAGACCGGGACCAGGCCAGATTCGGCGATCACCGCGTCGACCTGCTCACCCTTGAGGCGGTGGTAGTCGGCGATGTCCGCGCGGGTGCCGACCCCGAGCGCCTGGCCCGCCAGGCGGACCAGGCGGCGCAGGCACTCGGTGTCGTCCAGCTCGTCGTGCAGCAGGTCGTCCGGGACGGCGCGCTCGGCCAGGTCGTAGAGGCGCTTCCAGCCGCGGCGCTCCACGCAGACCACCTCGCCGTACATCAGGGCGCGTTCGACGGCGACCTTGGAGCCGGACCAGTCCCACCAGTCGTTCGTCTTCTTCGCGCCGCCCAACTCCGTGGCGGTGAGGGGGCCTTCGGAGCGGAGCTGCTTGATGACCCGGTCGTAGGCGCCGTCCGGGAGCTCGTGGTTCCAGTGCGGTCGGTTGCGGTAGGCGCGGCGGCGGAAGGCGAAGTGGGGCCACTCCTCGATGGGGAGGATGCACGCGGCGTGGGACCAGTACTCGAAGGAGTGCGTGTCCTTCCAGTAGGCGTCCTCGACCGTCTTCCGGCCCACCGCGCCCAGGCGGGCGTACGGGACGAGTTCATGGGAGCGGGCCAGGACCGAGATGGTGTCGAGCTGTATCGCGCCCAGGTGGCGGAGGACGCCGCGGACGCCGGAGCGGCGGTCGGGGGCGCCGAGGAAGCCTTGGGCGCGGAGCGCGATTCTGCGGGCCTCGTCTGCGGAGAGGTCTGCGGTGGGGCGCGGGGTGGTCATGGTCGCAGAGTATGGCGTGGGACTGACAGTGAGGTGTGACCTGCGGACTTACCAGGGAGGCCGGGCCCGGTCAGCGCGCCGGCAGGTACGGGGCCGTCGACGGGAGGCCCAGGTCGGAGGGGAGCAGCGAGCCAACCCAGGTGTCCCGGCGTACTCCCTTGTTGTTCGTCGCGGAGCGCAGTGTGCCCTCGATCGTGAAGCCCGCTCGTTCCGCCACCGCGCGGGAAGCCCGGTTGCCCACCTCCGCGCGCCATTCGACGCGGTCGAGTGCGGCGTGGGTGAAGGACCAGCGGCAGGCGGCCAGGGCGGCCTCGGTGACGTAGCCGTTGGCGCGGTGCTGTTTCGCGGCCCAGAAGCCGATCTCGCCCATGCCCAGGGCGCGCATCGTGATGCCGAGCATCCCCGCCAGTTCTCCGGAGCGCAGGAAGACGCCGAAGGTGAACATGGAGCCGTCCGCCCAGCCGTCCGGGACCAGTTGCTCCGTGAAGTTCAGGGCGTGCTCGCGGAGGTAGGGCGAGGGGATCGTGGTCCAGCGCTGGATGTCGGGGTCCTGGCAGGCGTCGTACACCGCGTCGGTGTCCGGGGGGCCCACCGTGCGCAGCAGGAGGCGGTCCGTGGTGAGGGTGACGGGGTCCATCGGCCGATTCTGCTCGCAGGCCGGGCGCCGTGCCATCGGTTTGCCGTGAGTGAGGGAGTGGTCACGCGTTGTGCAATTCGGTGGAGGGGTGCGGCACCATCCGAGGGGGCCGGACGTTGTCCCCTTTGAAGCAGACGTGAATCAGAATGGAAGCAGCGGACGGTCGCTGTCACGGCAGGCCCTCCCGGCGTGGTGGGGTCCTCGCATACGATGGCCGTTGCTCAGTAAGTCAAGTGGTAACCGACCGTCCCAGGCCCGACCGGCAAGGAGACCAACCCCCGTGTCCGTCCTCTCGAAGATCATGCGTGCAGGCGAAGGCAAGATCCTGCGCAAGCTGCACCGCATCGCGGACCAGGTCAACTCCATCGAAGAGGACTTCGTCGACCTCTCCGACGCCGAGCTGCGCGCCCTCACCGATGAGTACAAGCAGCGCTACGCCGACGGCGAGACCCTGGACGACCTGCTGCCTGAGGCGTTCGCCACCGTCCGCGAGGCCGCCAAGCGTGTCCTCGGCCAGCGTCACTACGACGTGCAGATGATGGGTGGCGCGGCCCTGCACATGGGCTACGTGGCCGAGATGAAGACCGGTGAGGGCAAGACCCTCGTCGGCACGCTGCCGGCGTATCTGAACGCGCTGTCCGGCAAGGGCGTCCACATCATCACGGTCAACGACTACCTGGCCGAGCGCGACTCCGAGATGATGGGCCGCGTCCACCGGTTCCTGGGGCTGGAGGTCGGTTGCATCCTCGCCAACATGACGCCGGCTCAGCGCCGCGAGCAGTACGCCTGCGACATCACGTACGGCACGAACAACGAGTTCGGCTTCGACTACCTGCGCGACAACATGGCGTGGTCCCAGGACGAGCTCGTCCAGCGCGGCCACAACTTCGCCATCGTCGACGAGGTCGACTCCATCCTCATCGACGAGGCCCGTACGCCGCTGATCATCTCCGGCCCGGCCGACCAGGCCACCAAGTGGTACGGGGACTTCGCCAAGCTGGTGAAGCGCCTCAAGCGCGGCGAGGCCGGCCAGCCCCTCAAGGGCATCGAGGAGACCGGCGACTACGACGTCGACGAGAAGAAGCGCACGGTCGCCATCCACGAGTCCGGTGTCGCCAAGGTCGAGGACTGGCTGGGCATCGACAACCTCTACGAGTCGGTGAACACCCCGCTGGTGGGCTACCTGAACAACGCCATCAAGGCCAAGGAGCTCTTCAAGAAGGACAAGGACTACGTCATCATCGACGACGAGGTCATGATCGTCGACGAGCACACCGGACGTATCCTCGCGGGCCGCCGCTACAACGAGGGCATGCACCAGGCGATCGAGGCCAAGGAAGCGGTGCCGATCAAGGACGAGAACCAGACGCTCGCCACGATCACCCTGCAGAACTTCTTCCGCCTCTACAAGCGCCACGACCACAACGGCAAGGAGCAGCCGGGTCTGTGTGGCATGACCGGTACGGCCATGACCGAGGCCGCCGAGTTCCACCAGATCTACAAGCTCGGTGTGGTGCCGATCCCGACCAACCGGCCGATGGTCCGCAAGGACCAGTCGGACCTGATCTACCGGACCGAGGTCGCCAAGTTCGAGGCGGTCGTCGACGACATCGAGGAGAAGCACCGCAAGGGCCAGCCGATCCTCGTCGGCACCACCTCGGTCGAGAAGTCCGAGTACCTCTCGCAGCAGCTCAGCAAGCGCGGCATCCAGCACGAGGTGCTGAACGCCAAGCAGCACGACCGGGAGGCGAC
The DNA here is from genome assembly GCF_044764825.1 of Streptomyces sp. NPDC093598. Classification (NCBI taxonomy): domain Bacteria; kingdom Bacillati; phylum Actinomycetota; class Actinomycetes; order Kitasatosporales; family Streptomycetaceae; genus Streptomyces; species Streptomyces sp. NPDC093598. The sequence goes on from NZ_JBIWIV010000014.1 coordinate 18,785, forward strand.
GATCGTCGCCCAGGCCGGCCGCAAGGGAGCCGTCACGGTGGCCACCAACATGGCCGGCCGTGGTACGGACATCAAGCTCGGCGGCAGCCCGGAGGACCTCGCCGAGGCGGAGCTGCGCCAGCGCGGCCTCGACCCCGAGGAGCACATCGAGGAGTGGGCGCACGCCCTGCCCGAGGCGCTTGAGCGGGCGGAAAAGGCCGTCCAGAACGAGAAGGACGAGGTCGAGAAGCTCGGCGGGCTCTACGTGCTGGGCACCGAGCGGCACGAGTCGCGGCGTATCGACAACCAGCTGCGCGGTCGTTCCGGCCGTCAGGGCGACCCGGGCGAGTCCCGCTTCTACCTCTCCCTCGGCGATGACCTGATGCGCCTGTTCAAGGCCCAGATGGTCGAGCGCGTGATGTCGATGGCGAACGTCCCGGACGACGTGCCGATCGAGAACAAGATGGTCACGCGCGCCATCGCCTCCGCCCAGTCGCAGGTCGAGCAGCAGAACTTCGAAACCCGTAAGAACGTCCTGAAGTACGACGAGGTCCTCAACCGCCAGCGTGAGGTCATCTACGGCGAGCGGCGCCGCGTCCTGAAGGGTGAGGACCTGCACGAGCAGGTGCGGCACTTCATGGACGACACCATCGACGCCTACGTCCAGGCCGAGACCGCCGAGGGCTTCCCGGAGGACTGGGACCTCGACCGGCTGTGGGGCGCCTTCAAGCAGCTCTACCCGTGCAACATCACGGTCGAGGAGCTGGAGGAGGCGGCCGGCGACCGCGCCGGGCTGACCGCCGAGTTCATCGGCGACTCCATCAAGGACGACATCCACGAGCAGTACGAGGCGCGTGAGGCGCAGCTCGGCTCCGAGATCATGCGTGAGCTGGAGCGCCGGGTCGTGCTGTCGGTCCTCGACCGCAAGTGGCGCGAGCACCTCTACGAGATGGACTACCTCCAGGAGGGCATCGGCCTGCGCGCCATGGCGCAGAAGGACCCGCTGGTCGAGTACCAGCGCGAGGGCTTCGACATGTTCACCGCGATGATGGAGGGCATCAAGGAGGAGTCCGTCGGCTACCTGTTCAACCTGGAGGTCCAGGTCGAGCAGCAGGTCGAGGAGGTGCCGGTCGAGGACACCAAGCCGGTGGCCGACCTCGAGAAGCACGACGCGGTGCCCGCGCAGGCGGGCTCCCGGCCGGAGATCCGTGCCAAGGGGCTCGACGTCCCGCAGCGGCGCAACCTCCACTTCTCCGCGCCGACGGTCGACGGCGAGGGCGGCACCATCGAGGGTGACTTCACCGAGGACGGTGAGCCGGTGCGTTCCGAGGCCGACGGCCTGACCCGCGCGGAGCGGCGCAAGCAGGCGCGGAGCCGGGGACGCCGTAAGAAGTGACGATTGCCGCGTAGCGGCTTGAGGGGCCGGACACCCGAGGGTGTCCGGCCCTTCGCTGTGACGCCCCTCAGTCGGACTCCGGGCGGGGCGGACGGGGGCCGAGTTCCACAGCTGTGCAGCGCCAGCGGAGGTCCTGGCCGAGTTCCAGGCGGAAGGCCATGGCGCGCAGCCGGTCGCCGGCGCCGATGCGGGCAAAGGCCTCGATGGCACCGGGGCGGGGCTCGAAGTAGCCGATGTCGCGGACGACCGGGCGGGCGCCGCGGGTGCGCAGGGGGCCGCGTTCGGCCAGCCAGGCCAGTTCGTCGTAGGCACGGCCGCGGGTGTGACGGAGCATCGAGTGGACGGGGCGGTGCCCGCTCAGGACGGCGACGAGGAGGTCGGCGAACACGTCGGTGGGGAGGAGCTGGGGGACCGCTGCCTGGCGGGAACCCTGGGCTGGGACGCGTGGGGCGGATCCAGCGGGGGCCGGGGGAGTGGCGCCCGTACGCGCCCGGGTGGTGGCATCGGCGGTCCCGCGGGGTGCTGTGCGGGGTGCCGTGCGGGCCGTGGAGGGGGCCGGTGGGCGAGTGTCCGCCGGTCGGGTGCGGGAGGTCCTGGCACGGCCGGAGGCCGGCGGGCGGCCCCCCGCTGCCGGAGGGCGGGCCCGGCCGCTGCCGGGCGAACGCGGGGGCGCGGCGCCGGCGGAGGTGGGGGGTGTCACTCCGGCGCGGGCGGCGGTCCGGGGTGCGGTGCCGACTGAGCCGCCGGGTGCGGTGCCGGCGGGAGGGCGGGATGCCGCATGGTCGGAGGTGTCGGATGCGGTGCTGTGGGGCGTGGTGGCGGTGGGGCGGCGGGTGTCGTGACGGGTCGGTGGGTGGGTGGTGGGGCGGTGCTGGGTCCTGGTCATGACCTTGTGCATGGGGGTCCCCGTTTCGTGGGCCGGTGGATACCGAGGAGTAACTTCGGGTCGCTGATCTTGTACGGGGCCGACGGGGGCGGCGGCAAGGAAGCGCGATTCGGGTCGAGGGCGCCGGAATGTTCACCTATCCGGGTGATGTCGGGGGTGTGGAGCCCGTGGGTACGGGGGCGTGCCGGGTGAATTCCTGGCCCGAGGTGGACGCGTCCGGCGTCACGGGGCGGGACTCGAAAGGGGACGCCCCGCACGTATCCTGAAGGCCCTCCGGAGCCCTCCGGAGCCCTCCGGAGCCCTTCCGACCACGACCACGAAAGCGGCCAGCCATGCGTGTCTACGTGCCCCTGACCCTCCCCGGTCTCGCCGAGGCGTACAAGACGGGTGAGCTGGGAGCCGGGCCGTTCGTCGCGTACGCCGTGACGCCCGGGCTGCGCGAGTGGTACCTCTCCGACGACATCGAGGAACTGGAGTACGCGGCGCTCAGCCGGGCCGCGCTGGCCTCGCTGCGGCTGCTGGCGGCCGAGCCCGAGGCGCCGCGGCGCCGGGTCGTGGTCGCCGTCGACGTGGCCGACCGGGCCGCGAGCGCGGATCCCGGCCGGGGGCTCGATCCGGCGGCGCTCGGTGAGGTGCGGGTCGCGGGTGCGGTGCCGCTGGGCAAGGCGGCGTCGGTGCATGTCGACGCGGCGGACGCGGAGGCCGACGTGACGGCGGCCGCCGAGGCGCTGCCGGCGGCGGACGGCGGGGACGACGACGCGCAGTTCGTCGTGGACGGGGCGGAGGGCCACGAACTCCTGTGGTTCGCGACGCAGGAGATCCCGAATCTCGTGGGGCACGGGGCCTGAACGGGCCGCAGGGGGCGCGTTGAGGCGCCGTTCTCTTGATTGTCAGTGGGGCCGGGTACGTTTTCGGGCATGGGGATGAAGACGGGCGCGCACATTGTCTGGGACTGGAACGGGACGCTGTTCCACGACATCGACGCGATCATCGGGGCGACGAACGCGGCCTTCGCCGAGCTGGGCCTGGAGCCGCTGACGCTGGAGAAGTACCGGGAGCTGTACTGCGTACCGGTGCCGAAGTTCTATGAGCGGCTGATGGGGCGGCTGCCCACCGAGGCCGAGTGGCAGGTCATGGACGACATCTTCCACCGGTACTACGCCGAGCACCGGACGGCGTGCGAGTTGACGGTGGGGGCCGTGGAGCTGCTGACCGGGTGGCGGTCGGCGGGGCGCAGCCAGTCGATCCTGAGCATGTACGTGCACGAGGAGCTCGTTCCGCTGGTGCGGGGCTTCGGGATCGAGCCGCACTTCATACGGGTGGACGGGCGGACCGGGCCGTCGGGGGGCAGCAAGGCCGAGCACATGGTGCGGCACCTGGCGTCACTGAGCGGGGTGGCGCCGGAGCGGACCGTGGTGATCGGGGATGCGGCGGACGACGCGGTGGCCGCGCTGCACGTGGGGGCTCGGGCGGTGCTGTACACCGGCGGGTCGCACAGTCGGGTGAGCCTGGAAGCGGTCGGCGTCCCTGTCGTGGACACGCTGGAAGAGGCCGTCGCGGAGGCGGCGCGACTCGCGGCCTGACCGGCCCCCTGACCGAAACCCGTAGCGGCACTGTGCAGAACGTCAAACTTCCAGGGCTGGTTTTGTACACATACGGCTCATGACGGAGCCCCTGTAAGGAGCGATAGCCTTGGTGGCGTGATCAGCGCGATAGTTCGCGGGGACGTCGTCGTCCCTGCCCTGCGCCCGGAGAGCACGGACGACATCCGTGACCGGGCGGCGGTCGCTGGTCTTCGCGGGCGGGACGTGGCTTCGAGGACTCCCGGGACGCCGAGCATCACCCGGACCCGGGCGTCGCAGAGAGCAGCGTCACACCGGTGGCGCAGCTCAAGAATGGCTCAGACACCCCCGCTCATCTCACCTTGCGGCATAGCGTCGGAACAGACCGGATACCCCGTGTCACGACGTGAGGTCGTAAGCGCAGAGGCCGTACTTCCTTCTACGTCACGCAACGGCGCGCGACAGGAGCCAGAGGACAATGCAGACCAAGCTGGACGAAGCCAAGGCCGAGTTGCTCGAGAGGGCCGCCCGGGTAGCTGAGAACAGCCCGGTCGGGGGGCACCTACCGACCGGGTCGACGGGCGAGGAGACCCCAGACGCCCAGGAGGCCCCGGACCGCGAGACCCTCCTCACGTTCCTCCAGCGTTACTACCTGCACACGGCCCCGGAGGACCTCAGCGACCGTGACCCGGTCGATGTCTTCGGAGCCGCCGTATCGCACTACCGGCTGGCCGAGAACCGCCCCCAGGGCACCGCCAACGTGCGGGTGCACACCCCCACGGTGGAGGAGAACGGGTGGACCTGCAGCCACTCCGTGGTCGAGGTCGTCACCGACGACATGCCCTTCCTCGTCGACTCCGTCACCAATGAGCTGACGCGACAGGGGCGTGGGATCCACGTCGTCATCCACCCGCAGTTCGTCGTGCGGCGCGATGTCACCGGCAAGCTCATCGAGGTCCTGTCGACCCCGGCGACCGGCGACCTTCCGCACGACGCGCACGTCGAGTCCTGGATCCACGTCGAGATCGACCGCGAGACCGACCGGGCCGATCTGAAGCAGATCACCGCCGACCTGCTGCGCGTGCTGTCCGACGCCCGTGAGGCCGTCGAGGACTGGGGCAAGATGCGGGAGGCGGCGATCCGGCTGGCGGAGGGGCTGCCGGACGAGCCCATCCCCCAGGACCTGCCCGGACCCCAGGTCGAGGAGGCCCGCGAGCTGCTGCGCTGGCTCGCCGACGACCACTTCACGTTCCTCGGCTACCGCGAGTACCAGCTGCGCGACGACGACTCGCTGGCCGCCGTGCCCGGCACCGGGCTCGGCATACTGCGCGCGGACCCGCAGCACGCCGGTCAGGAGAGCCACCCGGTCAGCCCGTCGTTCGAGCGGCTGCCCGCCGACGCCCGGGCGAAGGCGCGCGAGCACAAGCTGCTCGTGCTGACCAAGGCGAACAGCCGGGCGACCGTGCACCGTCCGTCGTACCTGGACTACATCGGCGTCAAGAAGTTCGACGCCGAGGGCAACGTCATCGGCGAGCGGCGGTTCCTCGGGCTGTTCTCCTCCGCCGCCTACACCGAGTCCGTGCGCCGCGTCCCGGTCATCCGGCGCAAGGTCGAGGAGGTCCTGGAGCGCGCCGGGTTCTCGCCCAACAGCCACGACGGCCGTGACCTGACGCAGATCCTGGAGACGTACCCGCGCGACGAGCTGTTCCAGACCCCGGTCGACGAGCTGCGGGCCATCGTCACCTCCGTCCTGTACCTCCAGGAGCGCAGGCGCCTGCGGCTCTACCTGCGCCAGGACGAGTACGGGCGCTACTACTCCGCCCTCGTCTACCTCCCGCGCGACCGCTACACCACGGCCGTGCGCCTCAGGATCATCGAGATCCTCAAGGAGGAGCTCGGCGGCATCAGCGTCGACTTCACGGCCTGGAACACCGAGTCGATCCTGTCCCGGCTGCACTTCGTGGTCCGGGTCCCGCAGGGCACCGAGCTGCCGGAGCTGTCCGACTCCGACAAGGAGCGCATCGAGGCCCGGCTGGTGGAGGCCGCCCGCTCCTGGGAGGACGCCTTCGCCGAGGCGCTCACCGCCGAGCTCGGCGAGGAGCACGCGGCCGAGGCGATGCGCCGGTACGCGCACGCCTTCCCCGAGGGCTACAAGGCCGACCACAACCCGCGCGCCGCGGTCGCCGACCTCGTCCACCTCGAGCAGCTGAACGCCGAGGAGGGCAAGGACTTCGCGCTCAGCCTGTACGAGCCGGTGGGCGCCGCCCCCGAGGAGCGCCGCTTCAAGATCTACCGCACGGGCGACGCGATCTCCCTGTCGGCCGTGCTGCCGGTCCTCAACCGGCTCGGTGTCGAGGTCGTCGACGAGCGGCCGTACGAGCTGCGCTGCTCGGACCGCAGCGTGGCCTGGATCTACGACTTCGGTCTGCGCATGCCCCGCGCGAACGGCGGCGGGGACCACTTCGGCGACGACGCCCGCGAGCGCTTCCAGGACGCCTTCGCCGCCACCTGGACCGGCAAGGCGGAGAACGACGGCTTCAACGCCCTCGTCCTGAGCGCCGGGCTGACCTGGCGGCAGGCGACGGTGCTGCGGGCGTACGCCAAGTACCTGCGCCAGGCGGCGTCGACGTTCAGCCAGGACTACATGGAGGACACCCTCCGCAACAACGTCCACACCACCCGGCTGCTCGTCTCCCTGTTCGAGGCGCGGATGTCGCCGGACCGGCAGCGCGCCGGGCACGAGATCGTGGACGCGCTGCTGGAGGAGGTCGACGCGGCCCTCGACCAGGTGGCCTCGCTCGACGAGGACCGGATCCTGCGGTCCTTCCTCACCGTCATCAAGGCGACCCTGCGGACGAACTTCTTCCAGGAGGCCGCCGGCGGCAAGCCGCACGACTACGTCTCCATGAAGTTCGACCCGCAGGCCATCCCCGACCTGCCGGCGCCGCGCCCCGCGTTCGAGATCTGGGTGTACTCGCCGCGCGTCGAGGGCGTGCACCTGCGCTTCGGCAAGGTCGCGCGCGGTGGCCTGCGCTGGTCCGACCGGCGTGAGGACTTCCGCACCGAGATCCTCGGCCTGGTCAAGGCGCAGATGGTGAAGAACACCGTCATCGTGCCGGTCGGCGCCAAGGGCGGCTTCGTCGCCAAGCAGCTGCCCGACCCGTCCGTGGACCGGGACGCGTGGCTCGCCGAGGGTGTCGCCAGCTACAAGACGTTCATCTCGGCGCTGCTCGACATCACCGACAACATGGTCGCGGGCGAGGTCGTCCCGCCCGCCGACGTCGTCCGGCACGACGAGGACGACACCTACCTCGTCGTCGCCGCCGACAAGGGCACCGCGACCTTCTCCGACATCGCCAACGGGGTCGCCGAGCAGTACAACTTCTGGCTCGGCGACGCCTTCGCCTCGGGTGGCTCCGCCGGCTACGACCACAAGGGCATGGGCATCACCGCCCGCGGCGCCTGGGAGTCCGTCAAGCGACACTTCCGCGACATGGGCGTGGACACCCAGACCGAGGACTTCACGGTCGTCGGCATCGGCGACATGTCGGGTGACGTGTTCGGCAACGGCATGCTGCTCTCCGAGCACATCCGCCTGGTCGCCGCCTTCGACCACCGGCACATCTTCATCGACCCGAACCCGGACGCCGCCACCTCCTACGCCGAGCGCCGCCGCCTGTTCGAGCTGCCCCGCTCCAGCTGGGAGGACTACGACAAGGAGCTGCTGTCGGCCGGCGGTGGCATCTTCCCGCGCACGGCCAAGGCGATCCCGGTCAACGCGCACATCCGCGAGGCCCTCGGCATCGAGGCCAAGGTCACCAAGCTGACCCCGGCCGACCTGATGAAGGCGATCCTCCACGCGCCGGTGGACCTGCTGTGGAACGGCGGCATCGGCACGTACGTCAAGTCCTCGGCCGAGTCGAACGCGGACGTCGGCGACAAGGCCAACGACGCCATCCGGGTCGACGGCAAGGACCTGCGCGTCAAGGTCGTCGGCGAGGGCGGCAACCTCGGTCTGACCCAGCTCGGCCGGATCGAGTTCGCGCTGCACGGCGGCCGGATCAACACCGACGCCATCGACAACAGCGCGGGCGTGGACACCTCCGACCACGAGGTGAACATCAAGATCCTGCTCAACGGCCTGGTCACGGACGGCGACATGACCGTCAAGCAGCGCAACAAGCTGCTCGCGGAGATGACCGACGAGGTCGGCCGTCTGGTGCTGCGCAACAACTACGCGCAGAACACGGCGATCGGCAACGCCCTCGCCCAGTCCGGCGCCATGCTCCACGCCCAGCAGCGCTTCATGAAGCACCTGGTCAGGGAGGGGCACCTCGACCGGGCGCTGGAGTTCCTGCCCACCGACCGGCAGATCCGCGAGCGGCTCGCCCAGGGGCAAGGCCTGACGGGTCCGGAGACGGCCGTACTGCTGGCGTACACGAAGATCACGGTCGCCGAGGAGCTGCTCCACACCTCGCTGCCGGACGACCCGTACCTGACGGGTCTGCTGCACGCGTACTTCCCGACCGAGCTGCGCGAGCAGTTCTCAGACCGGCTCGACGGCCACCCGCTGCGCCGCGAGATCACCACGACCGTCCTGGTCAACGACACGGTCAACACGGGCGGTACGACGTATCTGCACCGACTGCGCGAGGAGACCGGCGCGTCGCTGGAGGAGATCGTGCGGGCGCAGACCGCGGCCCGGGCGATCTTCCGCCAGTCCCCGGTGTGGGACGGGGTCGAGGCGCTCGACAACAAGGTCGAGGCCGAGGTCCAGACCCGCATCCGGCTGCACGCCCGCCGCCTCGTGGAGCGCGGCACGCGCTGGCTGCTCAACAACCGGCCGCAGCCGCTGGAGCTCGCCGGGACCGTCGACTTCTTCGCCGAACGGGTCGAGCAGGTCTGGGGGCAGCTGCCAAAGCTGCTGCGCGGCGCCGACCTGGAGTGGTACCAGAAGATTTACGACGAGCTGACGGGCGCCGGCGTCCCGGACGAACTCGCCACCCGGGTGGCGGGCTTCTCCTCGGCCTTCCCGACGCTCGACATCGTCTCGATCGCCGACCGTATGGGCCGGGAGCCGATGGACGTCGCCGAGGTCTACTACGACCTCGCCGACCGGCTGCGCATCACCCAGCTCATGGACCGCATCATCGAGCTCCCCCGCGCCGACCGCTGGCAGTCCATGGCCCGTGCGGCGATCCGCGAGGACCTGTACGCGGCGCACGCGGCGCTGACCGCCGACGTCCTGGCGGTCGGCGACGGCACCTCGACGCCCGAGCAGCGCTTCAAGGCGTGGGAGCAGAAGAACGCGGCGATCCTCGGCCGGGCCCGCACCACGCTGGAGGACATCCAGAGCTCCGACGCGTTCGACCTGGCCAACCTGTCGGTGGCCATGCGCACGATGAGGACGCTGCTGCGCACGCACTCGTAGCGCGTACGGCGTGCCAGGCGCCCCGGGCCGGTTCCGGCCCGGGGCGCTTCTTCTTGAAGTGCGTTAGGGCGATTCGACTGGAGGACTTACCGAATCCGGCTAAGGCTTGGGGCGTGACTGTGAACCTCTCCGAGGAGCGAGCGGCCGCCCCCGCCCTCCCGGCCAAGCGCGTCATCCTCGAAGTGGTGAACTTCGCGCTGGTCGGCGGCAGCGGCGTCGCCGTCAACCTGCTGGTGTTCAACGTGCTCCTGCACGGGCTGCACCGGGCCGCCATGGTGGCGACCGTACTGGCCAGCCTGGTCGCCATGGGCAGCAACTACCTCGGTTTCCGGTACTTCACCTACCGCGACCGGGCGTCCCGTACCCGGCGCCAGATCGGGCTGTTCTTCGTCTTCAGCGCGCTCGGCGTAGCCATGGAGAGCGGGTTGTTCTACGTCGGATACCACGGCCTAGGCCTGGCCGGGCCCCTCGAATCCAATGCGGTCAAGGCGGTGTCCATCGTCCTGGCCTCCGCCTTCCGCTTCCTCGTCTACCGGACCTGGGTGTTCCAGCACGATGCGCGCCGCGCCTAGACCGGCCCTCGTCGCCCCGCAGGCCGCCGCCGCGGTGGTCGTCCTGCTGCTGCTCCTGGTCATCGTCCGGCTCCCGTGGGCCGGTGACCTCGGGATGCACGCGGCGACCATCCAGCGTCTGCGGCAGGATCTCCTCGACCCGGGCAATCCGCTCGTCGACGCGGACACGCCGAGCCCGTACTACTCTCCCTGGATGCTGGTGCTCGGCTGTGTCGCGCGGGTGAGCGGCCTGTCGGTCTTCGTGGTGCTGCGGCTCGGGGCACTGGCCGGGCTCGGCCTGCTGGTGACGGGGGTGTGGCGATACGTACGCACCCTGACCGGCCATCGTGCCGCGCCCGCGACGGCCCTGCTGAGCCTGCTGTTCCTGTGGGGAACGGCCCCGTTCAAGTGGAGCGGCTTCTACGGGCTCGACTCGCTGGCCCTGACGGTGTCGTATCCGAGCCTGTTCGCGCTGGGACTGGCGTTCCACCTCTGGGCGTGGCTGGGGCGGGCGGTGCGCAGCGGTGCCGGGTGGGGGGTGTGGATCGGGCTCGGAGCGCTGTGGGCGGTGATTCTGCTGTGCCATCAGTTCTCGGGCGTGGTGGCGACCCTGGGGGCGGTCGCGACGGTGGTGGCCGCGCGCCCGGGCCGGGGGGTGTGGCTCCGGCTCGGCGGCGGGCTGGTGGTGGGGCTCGCGGTACCGGCGCTGTGGCCGTACTACGACTTCTTCGCGCTGTTCGGGGCGGGTGACGGGCTGGAGGCGGTGCACCGGCCGCTGTACGAGGACCTGCTCGGGCGGTACTGGCTGGTGCTGCTCGGGGTGGTGGCCCTCGGGCTGCGGGGGTGGCGGGACCGGCGGGATCCGCTGTGGCTGTTCTTCGTGCTGGGTGTCGTGGTGGTGACGGCGGGCGGGGTCAGCGGGCACTACTCCTGGGGGCGGGCGTTGCCGGCGGCGCTGATCCCGGCGCAGATCGCGGCGGCCCTGGAGGTGTGCGAGGCCGGGCGGCGCGGGATGCGGATGGGGTGGGCGTGCGTGCTGGGCGCGGCGCTGGCGCTGGGGGCGTGGACGCAGGTGGGGACGGTCGGGTACGTGGTGGAACCAGGGGATCTTCCGGAGGCCGTCGCGGAGAAGTACCGGCGGCCGTGGGCCGGGTACCACTGGATGACGCGCTGGGTGAAGTACGGGGATGTGGTGATGGCGCGGGAGGGGCGGCCGGCCCGGCAGATCCCGGCGTACGGGGCGTACACGGTGGCGCCGGGGTATCCCGACTTCTTCCTGCCGGACGAGGGGCGGCGGGAGGGGGCTGTGCGGAAGTACTTCGCGGCCGGGACGTCGGGGGAGGAGCGGGGGGAGATTCTGCGGGAGTACGGGGTGCGGTGGGTCGTGGACACAAGGGGTGAGGGAGTGGGGCTGCGGGAGGTGGCTCGGGGGCCGGAGGGGCAGGTGCTGTACGCGGTGGTGCGTTAGTGGGTGCTGCGGGGTGGTTGCCGAGGCCGGGTGGGGCCGCGACCCGGCGGAGGCGGGGTGCCGCTGCGCCCGCCCTCCCGATCGCCCCTTCCGGCACGCATGTCCACAGCCAAGGCATGCCCCGGAGCCGGGCGGTTACTTCAGTGCGCTCGCCACCAAGCGCACCGCCCTCTTCACCCTCGGCCGGGCCATCCTGCGGACCGTCGGGCGGATCAGCTTCGCCGTCACTCCCACCGGCTCCCAGCGGACCTGGAGGCGGCCCGGGCCGTGGCCCTCCGGTTCCACCGTCAGGTGGTGGGACGGGACGCGTGTGGTCAGCCGCGGGAAGGTCAGCGGCGCCAGCAGGAGGCCCGTGTGGGACAGGCCCTGGTGCTGGAGGCGGAGCAACGGGTGGCGGATCCCCGCGAAGCCCTGGAGGGGGAGCGGGGCCGCCCCGAGGTCGAGGTGGGCGTGGCCCTCGAAGAGGCCGGGGCGGACGGGGGAGAGGCGGAAGTGGACGCGGAGGCGGCGGCCGCCCGGGGCGATGAGGAGCGTCGCGCGCTGGGGGCCGACGGGGAGGCGCAGCGCCGGGTCGTAGGTGCGGATCGTGAGGTCGATCGAAGCGCCCGGGCCGCGGGTGATCTCCTTGATCTCGTGGCGGAACTGGGCGCTCGGGAAGGGACGGGTCTCCAACTCCAGGTCGGAGATGTCCAGTTCGCGACGGGACCACTCCGAGTTGGGGACCTTGTCCCCCCAGTAGGTGCGGCCGTCCGCGTCGGTGGCCACTCGCCTCGGTGCCACTCCGTGCCCCAGGCCCCGGGCCGCCAGGCGGGCCTCGGGCAGGCGGCCGTCGCGGATCAGCTGGATGACGACGCGTTCGGCGCGCGGGAGGCGGGCGAACGCGCCCGGCGTGAGCGTGTCGAGGTAGGGGGTGACGATGTCCGCGAAGGACGTCAGCCAGGCGTCGTCCCGGTAGGGCAGGTCACCGGCGTACATCCGGAAGTCGTGTTTGAGGAACTTGTGGTCCTTGTCCTCGCGCAGCGACTCGTGTCCGCTCTCGGCCAGGAACGTGTCGATGAGGTGCTGGACGTGGATCCGGTCCCGGACGTTGGCGAGCTTGTGCCGCTGGTTGGATATCGAGGCCGCCTCGGAGGCCGCGAAGGGCGCCACGTACCACCGGTAGACCGGCTCCGGGACGATCGTGAAGCTCTTGGCCAGGCAGTACGCCTGCGCCGAGAACAGCTGGTCCTCGTAGTGGACGCCCTCGGGGAAGCGCAGGCCGTGCCGGTCGAGGAAGGCGCGGGCGTACATCTTGCTCGTCGACAGGTGCTCGAAGAGCAGACGCGGGTCCGCCTCGATGCCGTCGAGGGTGCGACGCTCGGCGACCAGGTGCGGCATCCACGTCGAGCGGCGGCCGTTGTCCACCCGGACCCGCTGCACCGCGCCCATCGCGAAGTCGATCTCGCGTTCGCGGTGCGCGGCGAGCAGCAGTTCGACGGCGTTGTCGGGGAGTTCGTCGTCGCTGTCGAGGAACATCAGCAACGGCGCGCGTGCGATCCGCAGGGCGCGGTTGCGGGGGGCGCTGCACCCGCCGCTGTTCCGCTCCAGGCGGAGGTGGCGGACGCGTGGGTCCTGGGCCGCCAGCCGCTGTGCCACCGCCGGGGTCTCGTCCGTGGAGTGGTCGTCGCTGATGATGATCTCGATGTTCGTGTGGGTCTGGCGGCGGACCGAGTCGACCGCGCGGGTGAGCCGTTCGGCGTCGTTGTAGACGATGACCGTCACGGTGACGTCGGGGGTCCTCATACGGTCGCCTCCTGCGGGGTCGGGGCCGGGGTGCGTTCCTCGACCGGCAGCACGGGCGGCAGGTCCCGTCCGTCCTGGCCGAGGAAGACCCTGCGGACGACGCGTTCGGCGGCGCGTCCGTCGTCGTACTCGCAGAACCGGCGCCGGAAGACGGCCCGGGTCTTCGCCGCGTTCTCGTCGCGCCAGGCCTCGGTGGTGAGGATGTCCGTGAGTTCCTGCTGGGTGCGGGCCACCGGGCCCGGGGCCTCCGCCATCAGGTCGAAGTAGACGCCACGCGTGGTGCGGTACGTCTCCCAGTCGTCGGCGTAGATCACGATCGGCCGGTCGAGATTGGCGTAGTCGAACATGATCGAGGAGTAGTCCGTGACCAGGGCGTCCGCCGCCAGGCACAGCTCCTCGACCGGGTCGTAGGAGGAGACGTCGATGATCCGGCCCGTGCGGCGGAGGTTGGTGAGCGGGGAGGCGGCGCCGCCGTAGAAGTAGTGGCCGCGGACGAGCAGGACCGTGTCCTCGCCCAGGCGGTCGGCGAGGGCGGCGAGGTCCAGGCGCGGGGTCCAGCCGGCCTCGTAGTCGCGGTGGGTGGGCGCGTAGAGGACGGCCCGGCGGTCCCGGGCGATGCCGAGGCGGTCGCGGACCGCGCGGATGTCCTCGGCGCCGGCCGTGTAGTAGACGTCGTTGCGCGGATAGCCGTGGTCCAGGGAGACGTAGCGCGACGGGTACGCGCGCTCCCACATGCGGGTGGTGTGGCTGTTGGCCGAGACGCTGAAGTCCCACTTGTCGATGCGCTCCAGCAGCGCCCGGAAGTCCAGGCCCTGCGCGGCGGCCGGGAACGCCATCTGGTCGATGCCCATGCGCTTCAGGGGCGTGCCGTGGTGGGTCTGGACGTGGATCGCGTCGGGGCGTTTGACGACCGCGTTCGGGAAGTTGACGTTGTTGACGAGGTACTTGGCGGTCGCCAGCACCTCCCAGTAGCGGCGGCTGCCGGGCACGACGTGATCGGTGCCGGGCGGCAGGAGGGCAGCGTTCTCCTCGGTGACCACCCACACCGGGTGGATCTGCGGGGCGAGTTCGGCGAGCTTGGCGGCGATCGCGGCCGGGTTGCAGGCGACGCCGCGGTTCCAGTACGCGGAGAACACCGCGAGATGCGGGTTGACGGGGCGGCCGAGCGCCCTGCGGTACTGGTGGTCGCGCAGTGTGGCGCCGGCCTGGTGCTTACGCGCCCTTACGACCGACCTGGCGGTGCGGCGGGTGCGGTTGACGGCCTGGAAGGCCCGGTACTTCGTGTACGCGCCCTCCTCGAGCAGGGAGCGGCGGATGCCTTCCAGCCCGGCCGGGCGGCGGTGGCCCTCGGGGCGGCGGCGCAGGGCGGCCAGGGACGCCCGGCGGAAGAACTCCCGTGCGACCTCCTCCGGCATGCCGCCGCGTGCGAAGGTGCGCAGGCAGTCGCGGACCATGACGTCGTAGAGCACGGTGTGCGCGGCGCGCCGGTCGCGGGTGAGGTCGAGGAGGGACTCGTAGCGCTCGACGAGGCCGTAGCGCTGCTCGGGGGTGACCGGGGGCAGGCTCGCGGGGCGCAGCCGGCGGTCCTCGTAGGCGACGTGCGGCAGGCAGGCGACGCGGTCGGCGAGCAGCAGGGCGGCCAGGGCGGCGTACGGCTCGTCGTCGGTGCTGAGCCGCGACTCGTGCGCCCGCCAGAAGTCCGCGCGCAGGACGCGGGTGCCGAGCAGTGGGGTCAGCCGCAGCAGAGGCGCGCAGTCGTCGAGGGCGACATCCGCGCGGCCCGCCCGGGCGAGGAGCGGGCCGTCCGGGGAGGGCATGCCGGAGGTGTGCCAGGTGCTGCGGACGTGGTCGAGCAGGAGGACGTCGACCTCGCCGGGGAGCTCGGCCACCCGCTCGGCGACCGTGCGCGGGGTGCCGGCGGGCAGGCCGTCCTTGGCATGGACGAAGTGCAGCCAGCGGCCGGACGCCCGGGACGCGCCCGCCGCCCGGGCCGCCGCGTCACCGGTGCCCTCAGGCAGCGGCACGACCTGGACGTCCGGGGTGTGCCGCTCGGCGGTCTCCCGGGCCCAGTCGCCGACCGCGGCCACGATCACCTCGGCGTCCGGGAGGGTGTGGGCGGCGAGGAGTTCCGTCAGATGGTCCTGCACGTTCGGCCCGTGGACGATGATGCTGAGTTCGGCCATCCCGGGGACCCCCTCTCGCAGCTGCACCTTATGCGGTCATGCTGCCATCAATGGCGCAAAAGGGCCGACCGGGTGCGCCTCACGAGGGAACGGCGGCCTTGGGCTTGGGCGCCTTGTCCCCGGTGAACGCCTCGTACTCCTTGAGGACGTCCTCCGTCGGCCCGTCCATGCGCAGCTCCCCGCGCTCCAGCCACAGCACCCGGTCGCAGGTGTCGCGGATCGACTTGTTGTTGTGGCTGACCAGGAACACCGTGCCCGCGTGCTTGCGCAGCTCGCGGATGCGGTCCTCGGAGCGCTTCTGGAAGGAGCGGTCGCCGGTGGCCAGCGCCTCGTCGATGAGCAGGACGTCGTGGTCCTTGGCGGCGGCGATGGAGAACCGCAGCCGGGCGGCCATCCCGGAGGAGTACGTCCGCATCGGCAGCGTGATGAAGTCGCCCTTCTCGTTGATGCCGGAGAAGTCGACGATCTCCTGGTAGCGGTCCTTGATCTGCTCGCGGGACATGCCCATGGCCAGGCCGCCGAGGTGCACGTTGCGCTCGCCGGTCAGGTCGTTCATCAGGGCCGCGTTGACGCCGAGCAGGGAGGGCTGGCCGTCGGTGTAGATGCGGCCGTTCTCGACGGGCAGGAGCCCGGCTACGGCCTTCAGCAGGGTGGACTTGCCGGAGCCGTTGGTGCCGATCAGGCCGATCGCCTCGCCCCGGTAGGCGACGAAGGACACGTTCTTCACGGCGTGCACCCGGCGCACGCCCGAGGCCTTCTCGGTCTGCTTGCGGCGCACGATGCGGTTGAGGGCGGCGGTCGCGGAGCCGCGTCCGGCGCCGGTGCCGTTGACGCGGTAGACGATGTCGACGCTATCGGCGACGACGGTGGGGATCTTCTCGCTCGGGTGCTCAGCCACGGCCGTACGTCTCCTCAGCCTTCCAGAAGTAGATGAAGCCGCCGACCCCGGCGACCAGCGCCCAGCCGACGGCGAGCGCCCACACGTGGGCGGGGAGCTGGCTCGCGTGGAAGCTGTCGATCAGGGCGAAGCGCATCAGGTCGATGTAGACGGCGGCCGGGTTGGCCGCCAGGGCGAGGGTCACCACGTGGGGCAGGCTGTCCTTCTGCGCCAGCTTGTCGATGCTCCACATGACACCCGACACATACATCCAGGTGCGCAGCACGAACGGCATCAGCTGGGCGATGTCGGGGGTCTTGGCACCCATCCGGGCCATGACCATGGAGACGCCCGCGTTGAACGTGAACTGCAGGAACAGGGCGGGCAGCGCCAGCAGCCAGGACACACCGACGGGCACACCGAAGCAGAGCAGGATGACGACCAGGGCGCCCATCGAGAACAGCAGCTGCTGGAGCTGCTGGAGGCAGAACGACAGCGGCAGCGCGGCCCGCGGGAAGTGCAGGGCGCGGACCAGGCCGAGGTTGCCGGAAATGGCGCGGGTGCCCGCCATGATCGAGCTCTGCGTGAACGTCCAGATGAACACGCCCGTGACCAGGAACGGGATGTAGTCCGGCACGCCGTGCTTGGTGCCGAGCAGCACGCCGAAGATGAAGTAGTAGACCGCCGCGTTCAGCAGGGGGGTCATCACCTGCCAGACCTGGCCGAGCTTCGCCTGGCTGTACTGGGCGGTGAGTTTGGCGGTGGCGAACGCGGTGATGAAGTGGCGGCGGGCCCACAGCTGGCGGACGTACTCGGGCAGGGAGGGCCGGGCGCCGCTGACCGAGAGGCCGTGGCGGGCGGCGAGGGCCGCGAGGTCGTCGCCGGCCGGAGCCGGGGTCTGGGGCGGTGTGTGGAGGACCGTACTCACATCCGCTGCTTTCGCTCGGGGGGTGTGGGACCTATGGGGCCGCGAAGAGCTAGGGGCGGGGGGTGGCTTTTACCGGACTCTTCACGCATTCTTACGTCGGGACGGGACCGTATCGTCGTAACGGGAGCGTACGACGGGCGAGCGTCGGAACGCAACCGTTTCGTCGTGACGCCCTATGCTGTCGGCATGACGACGAAGCCCGACGAGCCCCAGCAGCCGCCGCGCCGCCGGGCCCCCGCGGGGGCCGCCGTACTGCGGGAGGACGTGACGGAAGCGATCCGGGCGGCCGTCTTCGAGGAACTCGCGGCCGTCGGCTACGCGCGGATGTCCATCGAGGGGATCGCACGCCGGGCGGGCGTCGGGAAGACGGCGGTCTACCGCCGCTGGCGCTCCAAGCTGCACCTGGTGCTGGACATCGTCTCGGCACTCGCCGTGCAGGGCCTGCCCGCGCCGGACACCGGCTCCCTGGAAGGCGATCTGCGGCTGCTCTACGAGGTGACGTCCCGCGCCCTGCGCCACCCCGTCGCCTCGCAGATCATCCCCGACCTCCAGGCCGAGGCGGCCCGCAACCCCGACATCGCCGAAGCCCTGCAGAAGGCCCTGCGCGAGGGCCAGGACGGCGTCGCCACCGGCATCGTGACGGCGGCGGAACGCCGCGGCGAGCTCCGCGAGGGCATCGACCACGACCTGGCCCTCGACCTCATCTCCGGCCCGCTGTACTGGCGCTCGGTGGTGATCCGCACCCCGAAGCTGCCCAAGGGGTACCTGGGCGCGCTGGCCCGGGCCACGTCGGAGGGGTTGAAGGCGCTGTAGGACGGGGCCTCGCGGCACCGTCAGGGAGCCGGCCCCGGCACGCACCGGGGCTCGTCCGGGGCTCGTCCGGGGCTCGGGCGGATCAGCCCCGCCCCGCCTGCGGACGCAGCCGCAGCCACCCCTCCCACGCCGACGTGATCATGTCCTGCACGTCGAGCCGCGCCTTCCAGCCCAGTTCCGCGGCCACGCGGTCGGCGGAGGCGACGACGCGGGCCGGATCGCCCGGGCGGCGGGGGGAGACCGCGGGCGGCCGGTCGTAGCCGGTGACCGCGTTGATGCGGTCGATCATCTCGCGGACGGAGACGCCCTCTCCCCGGCCGATGTTCAGCGTGAGGCCGCGCCCGGGGGAGGAGCGCAGGACCCGGGCCGCCGCGACATGGGCCTCGGCCAGGTCGACGACGTGGATGTAGTCGCGCACACAGGTGCCGTCCGGAGTCGGGTAGTCGTCGCCGAAGACGCGCGGCGGCGCGCCCTGAGTGAGCTTCTCGAAGACCATGGGCACGAGGTTGAACACCCCGACGTCCGCGAGTTCCGGGACCGCCGCGCCCGCCACGTTGAAGTAGCGCAGGCACGCGGTCGACAGCCCGGTCGCCCGGCCCGTCGCGCGGACCAGCCACTCACCGGCCAGCTTGGTCTCGCCGTACGGCGACATGGGCACGCACGGCGTCTCCTCCGTGACCAGGTCCACGTCCGGCATGCCGTAGACCGCCGCCGAGGAGGAGAAGACGAAGGACGGCACCTTCGCCGACGTCACGGCGCTCAGCAGGGTCCGCAGGCCCTCGACGTTCTCGCGGTAGTAGTGCAGCGGCAGTTCGACCGACTCGCCCACCTGCTTCTTCGCCGCGAGGTGGACGACGCCGGTGACCGCGTGGTCCGCGAGGGTGCGGGCGAGCCGCTCGGCGTCCAGGGTCGATCCCGTCACCAGCGGCACCCCGTCCGGCACGCGCTCGGCGATACCGGTGGACAGGTCGTCGTACACCACCGCCTGTTCCCCCGCCGCGGTCATCGCCCGTACGACGTGCGCGCCGATGTAGCCGGCGCCGCCGGTGATCAACCAGGTCATGTGCGGCCGTCCCCTCGTCAGTTGACCCGTGGTGGTGGTGCTGCGCGCTGATCCGTCGTGGTCTCGTGGTCTCAGTGAAGCAGGCGGCGCAGTCGTGCGCGTGCGACCGACAGCACACCGCGTACGCCGGGGGCCACCCGCAGCGCCAGCGCGCCGGAGTGGGTGGAGTACGGCTGTACGAGTACCACGCCGTGCCGGGCGCTCGGGACGGCGCTGCGACGCAGCAGACCGGCGCCCGTGAGCGCGTGCGCCGTGGCGTCGCGGCTCGCGCCGTCGCGGAAGCGGATGCGAAGGCGCAGGTCCCAGGTGCCCGCGCCGAGCGCCGACAGCGCGGCGAGGTCGACGGCCGTCTCCGCCCACCAGGCGCCGGCGGTCCCGGCGGCCTCGGAACCCCTCGCGCACGGCACGAGCGCCACGGCCGCACCCCGGACCACCACGTCCCCGTCGTCCCGGCGGCGCCACTGCGCCTCCACCGTCTCCGGCCCCGCCTGCGCCACCCGGCCGTACAGCTCGTGCAGACGCAGCCGCAGCCGGGTGCCACGCGCGCGCGGCCGCAGCTCCGCGTCGACGGCGAGGGGCAGCGCACGGACCGGCCGGGCTCGCAGGGGCTCCAGGGAGACCTGCGGGAGGCCCTCCGACCAAACGGGCGTGCCGTCCGCGGCGCGGGCGTACGGCGGGCAGAGGCGGGCCGGGCGGGCCGCGAGCTCCCGCAGCCGGGGCAGGTCGCACGGCTCCGGGGAGGCCAGCACGACCCGCCCGACCAGCCGGCCGGGAGCGGCCGGGTTGCGCGCCCAGTCGTCGGCGTCGTACTCCGCGAGGTGCGCCCGCGTGAGCTCCCACCACGCACGCCGGTAGGCGGCGTCGCGCAACCCCAGCTCGCGCACGTACATGCGCAGGTCGTGGTCGAGGAACTTGGCGCGCACGGCCCGCGCGAGTTCCTTCTGCCCGGCGCCCAGGAGCACCTCGTACGCCTGCCGGCAGGCCTCCGTACGGGCCCGCCAGTTCTCGACGCCGGTCCGGTCCAGGGAGATCGACAGCCGCTCGGCGGACCGGCGCACGTGCCAGACGTACACCCGGTCCGGGACCAGGGCGACGCGCGGGGCCGCGGCCAGCACACGCGCGGTGAAGACGACGTCCTCGTACGGGAAGCGGCCCTCGGGGAAGCGGATGCCGTGCGCGCGCAGGAAGCCGGTGCGGTAGAGCTTGTTGACGCAGATGGTGTCGTGGACCAGGCGCGGCCGCTGCGCGGGGTGCGGCACCACGGCGTGCAGCGCGTAGAGGCGCGCCTGCCAGGGGACTTCGCGCCCCGACGGCACTTCCCGGCGTACGCACAGGCCGCTCGCGACCTCCGCGTGCGCACCCGCGGCCGCTTCGAGCAGCGCGTCGACCGCGCCGGGCGGCAGGACGTCGTCGCTGTCCAGGAACATCACGTACGGCGAGGCCACCGCGTCGAGCCCGGTGTTGCGCGGAGTGCCGCAGCCGCCGCTGTTGACCCGGCGGCGGATCACCCTCAGCCGTGGCTCCATGGTGGCGAGCCGGTCGAGCAGGCCCGCGCTGCCGTCCGTCGAGCAGTCGTCGACGGCCACCACCTCGCGCACGGCCGGCCCCTGGGCGAGCGCCGAGCGCACGGCGTCCGTCACATGGGCGGCGTCGTCGTAACCGATCACCACGACGGCGACCTCGGCAAGCGGCCTCTCGGTGTCCGTCCCGGCAGGCATCACGGCATTCATCACGACCGATCGTAAGCCGGGCGAATGACATGAAAGTGGTAACACACCATCAAATCCGCCCGAAGAGGAGTGAGCAGCACAGAATCGGGCCGTGAGAAGCGGACAGTCGAGGGGGAGCGGCCGGTTCGGCGCGGGAGTGGTGCCCGTGGCGGTGCCCATGGCGGTGATGCTCACGATCGGCCTGTGGGGCCTGGACCGCGGCGGCATGTGGGGCGACGAGAGCGTCACCTTCCAGGTCGCGCAGCGCACGGTCCCGCAGATCTGGCGGCTGCTGCACGACGTGGACGCCGTGCACGGCCTCTACTACCTGTTCATGCACGCCGTCCTCACCGTCCACCCGAGCGAGGTCGTGCTGCGCCTGCCGTCGGTGTGCGCGGCGACGGCGACCGCCGGTCTGGTCGCGGCCCTGGGCGTCCGGCTGGCCGGGCCCCGGGTCGGCCTGTGGGCCGGTGCCCTCTACGCGATCACGCCGATGACCGGCCACTACGCCCAGGAGGGACGGTCCTACGCGCTCGTCGCGGCGGGCGTGGCGGGCTCGACGCTGCTGCTCCTGAGGGCCGTGGACGGGCCGGGGGCCCGGGTCTGGTGGCCGTACGGGACGGTCGTCGTCCTGACCTGTGCGCTGCACGAGCTGGCGGTGCCGGTGCTGGGCGCCCACGCGGTGACGCTGGCCCTGCTGCGGGCGCCGAGGAGGGTCTGGTCCGGCTGGGGGCGGGCGGCGGGAGCGGTGGCGCTGCTCCTGCTGCCGCTGGTGTGGGTGTCGCAGGGGCAGTCCGGGCAGGTGGCGTGGCTGGTGCCGCCGGGGTGGGACCGGGTCGAGAGGCTGGCCCGGAACTTCTCGCCCGGCCCGGCGGGGCCGGTGTTCTGGGGGGCGCTGCTGCTGATGGCCGTGGGACTCCGGGAGCGGCGGACGGCGGCGGTCGCGCTCCCGCTGCTGCTGGTGCCGCCGGGGATCCTGATGGCCGTGTCGCAGGTCCGCCCGCTCTACCACGACCGGTACGTGCTCTACGCGCTGGCGGGCGCGTCCCTGCTGGTCGCGGCCGGGGCCGGGCGGGTGGCCCGGGCTCTGGGGCGGGTGCGGTTCGACGGGCGGCGGATGCGGGTCGGCGGCCGGCGGGTGCACGCCCTGCTGGGGGTCGCCGGTGTCCTCACCCTCGTCGCCACCTTCCTGAGCCAGGTCCCCGTGCATCGCCAGGACCGTGCCGCCGCCCATCGCCCGGACAACCTCGCCGTGGTCTCCGCACTCGCCGTCCGGCAGATGCGGCCCGGCGACCCGGTGCTGTTCCTGCCGTCGGTCGGCAGGCTCGCCGCGCTGGCCTACCCGAAGGGGTTCCAGCGGGCGCGGGACATCGCGCTGCGTGAGTCCGCGCCCCGCTCCGGGACGCTGTGGGGCCGGGAGGCGACCCCCGGGGAGCTGCGCCGGCGGCTCGCCACGGTGGACCGCGTCTGGGTCGTCTCCGAGGCGTACGCGGTGGACCCGCGCTGGTCCCCGGCCGATCCGGTCGAGCGCACCAAACGCGCCGTGCTGAAGGAGGAGTTCACGGTCCGGGAGGAACACGCCCGGGGCGGAGTGGTCCTCCGCCTCCACGTCCGGCGGCAGCCCGCGGACGAGCCGGCCGGTGTACCCGCCGGCGTACCGCCCGGTGCCGCTACGACGGCCCGTCTGCCGGCGAGCCGTCCTGCGGCTCCGCGAGCGCTGCCACGTCCAGCGCGGTGGTGAGCTCGTCGAGGCGGGCGCGCAGGGCGCGGATCTCCTCGGGGCCGAAGCCGGTCGAGGCGGCGATCCGGCGCGGCACCTGAAGCGCCCGCCCGCGCAGCGCGACGCCCTCCCCGGTCAGCCGCACCTCCACCGAGCGCTCGTCGCGCGCGCTGCGCTCCCGGCGCACCAGGCCGGCCGCCTCCAGCCGCTTGAGCAGCGGCGACAGCGTGCCGGAGTCGAGCCGCAGATGCTCCCCGAGCTTTTTGACGGGCAGCTCGTCGTGCTCCCAGAGCACCAGCATCACCAGGTACTGCGGGTAGGTGAGCCCGAGGTCCTTGAGGATCCCGCGGTAGACGCCGTTGAAGGCGCGGGAGGCCGCGTGCAGGGAGAAACAGATCTGCTGGTCCAGGCGGAGCCAGTCGTCGTCGGGCGTGTTCATGCTTCCAGGGTAGCTCGTGCCCTGCCATTCAATTGCGCACAACTGAATTGTGTGCTCTAATTCTGGGTGTCAGGCGGCCCGGAAGCGGGCCGCCGAACGTTGACGTGAGAGGGAAGGTTTTCCATGGACGCGCTCTACACCGCTGTCGCCACCGCCACCCACGGCCGCGAGGGCCGGGCCGTCAGCTCCGACGGCGTGCTGGACCTCGCCCTGGGCATGCCCGAGGCACTGGGCGGCAACGGCCAGGGCACCAACCCCGAGCAGCTCTTCGCCGCCGGTTACGCCGCCTGCTTCGGCAGCGCCCTCGGCCTCGTCGGCCGCCAGGCCAAGGTCGACGTCAGCGACGCCGCCGTGACGGCCGAGGTCTCCATAGGCAAGCAGGGCGAGGGCTTCGGCCTCGCCGTCACCCTCCGCGTGGAGCTTCCCGACAGCGTGGACGAGGCGACCGGCCGCAAGCTGGTCGAGCAGGCCCACCAGGTCTGCCCGTACTCCAACGCCACCCGCGGCAACATCGAGGTCGACCTCGTCATCGAGTAGCCCCGGAGGCCGATGAAGGTCACCCCCCGACCCGCGCCAGCACCTCCCCCGTCCGTCTGCTCCACGCCACCACCACGGCCTCCTCGGGCACCGGGTGCCAGCGCGTCAGCAGCAGCCAGCGCACGTGATAGCGGCGGACGACGGCGGACCGCTCGGCGCGGGTCGAGCCGGGGGCGAGATAGGCGCGCACGTCGGCCGCCCGGCGCTTGCGCCGCTGCTCGTCCAGGGCGGGGTCGGGCCAGATGGGCGCGGCGAGGTTCGGCCCGTACCCGGCGATGGCGTGACTGGCGAAGTACCCGTCGGTGATCACCACCTCGCCCGGCCCGATGTGCCGCGCCGCCCAGTCGTACGACGGCCAGCGCGTCGGCTGCGCGAACCCCACCGGATCGACCGAGCGCGGCACGACCGCCCCGGCGTGCACGGTGACGAACCCGACGCACGCCCCGACCGCCGCCGCCCCGCCCAGCACCCGTCTGGCCCGCTGCCAGGGCCGGGGCGCCGCCAGCTCCACCGCCAGGGCGAACTGAAGCGGCACCAGCACGGCCCACAGGGCCCGGGCGTACGTGTAGTGCCCGCTCACCCAGCCGTAGGCCGGCAGCAGGCACCCCAGCAGGAACATCAGCACCAGCGGATCACGCGCCGACCTGCGGGCCCGCACCCACAGCGCGGGCAGCCCGAGCAGCGCCAGCCACGAGTTGGCGAGCATCCGTTCGTACAGCTGCCGGTGCATCGGGTCCATGCCGGTGTCGCCCACCAGCGTCAGGACGTCGTAGTACGGCCAGGTCAGGGCGACCGTCGCGCAGGCCGCCGTGGTGAGCGCCCAGCGCGCCACGACCGTCCGGCGCCAGCCGCGCTGCCGGGACGCCACGATCGCCACCGCCCCGGTGAGACCGGAAGCCGCCGTCACGGGGTGGGTGAGCAGGATCAGCCCGTACAGGACGCCGATCCCGGCATATCCCCACCAGCCGCCGAGCCCGCTCGGGCCGACGAACCGCACGGCCGGGGCGTCGTCCCGCGCGAGGGTGCCCGTCCGGGCCCACGCCCAGAACGTCAGGCCGATCGCGAGCGCGGACGGATAGCCCAGGTTCGTCGTCATCGACATCAGCCCGAGGTAGCCGCTCCAGCGGATCCGCGCGGTGCCCCACAGCAGCGTCATGAACAGCAGGGCCCACACCGGCGCCCAGGGGCGCGAGGTGAAGGTCCTGACGAAACGGCCGAGCCCCGTCAGCAGCACCAGCAGATGCACCGGCCCGGCGAGCTTCACGACCTCCCAGCCCGACAACCCCGTCAGCCGCGCCAGGACGCCCTGGGCGACGGCGTACGGGCCGTAGTACGGGCTGCCCTCGCCCGGCAGATCGGCCATGGTGTGGGCCGGGTGGAGCAGGTCGGCCTTCAGGCGCTCGACGACCGCCGCGTGCTGTCCGGCGTCGCAGCACAGCGGGACGCGCCAGAACGCCAGCGTCATCACCAGCCAGAACAGGGCGCCGAAGAACCGGTACGGCGTGAGCCGCACGGGACGGCCGCCGCGCAGCGCCGTCGCGCCGCGCACCGCCCGCCGGACCAGGACCGGGGCGCTCACAGGAGGGTGGAAGGGGTCTGGGGCATGCGCCGAATGTTCCCGCCCCTCCACACGCCCTGACCCCGGGTCACTTCATCGGGTGAGGCCGCTACGCCCACCTGCCGGTCGGTCGCACAGCGCCTGCTGCGCCGCCGCAGGCCAGCGCGCGAAGCGGAATCGGGTCCGCTCCACCGCCCCGGTGAGGTTCCGCCAGAACCGCTCGGCGGTGAGGGGCGCGCGCACCGACTCCCTCAGCTCGGCGAGTTGGCCGCAGCCCAGCGCGGCCCGGGCCGCCTCCACCGCCTCCCGCGGGGCCCCGGCCCGCACCAGGTCGCGCTGCGGCGGGTGCTCGGCCGCCCACTCGGCGAAGACCCAGTAGTTGCGCAGGAACTTCTCGTGCCCGGGCCAGCTCCACCGCTCCAGCGCCAGATGCGCGCCGACGGGGCTGGCCAGTCCCCAGGCGTCGTTGACGTAGGCGTCCAGCGGCGCCGCCGCCCCCGTCACTCCGAGATGACGGCCCACGATCACCACCTGGTACGGCGAGTCCGCGCGCATCGGCGTGGCGTGCAGCCGCCGCTCGGCGTCGAAGTAGAGCAGCGTCGGCCCGGGCGCGCGCTCGGCCCGTGCCAGCATGGCGCGCCCCTCCGGCAGGGCGGGCCAGTTGGCCACCCAGGTGGCGGTGCGCACCGGGTTGTGGTCGCCGAGGCCCTCCACGTCGGAGCTGCGCACGTTGAACGAGCCGGGCGTGCTGCGCACGTCGAACGGCGTCCGCAGCGGACTGACCGCCGCGCACAGCCAGACCACCAGCAGCGCGCTCGCGACGCCGGTGAACCTGGTCGCGGGCACCACCAGCACCGGCAGGAGCAGCAGGAGAAGAGCGGGCAGGACCATGCGGGCGTGCATGTAGTCGCCGCCGACGCGGACGACGTACCCGGTCAGCAGCAGGCCCGCCGCGAGCGGCGCCAGCAGCACCGCGAGCGAGGCCCGGCGCGGGGCGCGCTCCCGCCGCTCCCTGCGGACGCGGCGCACCAGCAGGACGGCCAGCGCCCCGAGCACGGGGACGACGGGCCAGAGCCAGTAGGGCCCGAGCGTCTCCTGCACATACCCGGCGCCCCGGCTCCAGTCGCTGGCGCTCGCCTCCTTGGCGATGGCGGGCAGCGGCACCAGGATCCCGTAGTACCCCGCCCGGAAGACCTCGTAGGCCAGTGGCACCGCTCCCGCCGAGGCCAGCATCGCCGCCGTACGACGCCGGGAGGGGCGCAGCACCCACCACTGCGCCGCCAGGAAGCACGCCGTGACCACCGCGAGATCGGGCCGGACCAGCGGACCCAGCCCGAACACGAAGGCGGCCGGGTACGTCTGCCGGGCCTCCTGGCCGCGCCGGGTCCGCGTCAGCAGCCACCACGACAGGCCGGTCCAGAAGGCGCCGAGGCCGCTCTCCAGACCCGAGGTCATGTACGACCAGAACGGCGGCACGGCCAACAGCACCAGCACACCGGCGGGGAGCAGCAGCCCCGCGCCCCGGTGCAGCCGGCAGGTGGCGAGCAGGGCGAACGCGAAGCCGGCGGTGCTCAGCATCAGGCCGAGTCCGACCGCGAGGAACGCCGGGTCCTCGCCGGTGACCCACGTCACGAGCGCGAGCAGCCACTGCCACAGGGTGCCGGTGGAACTCTCCGCCCGCTCCCCGACGTTGAACACGGGCCCGTTGCCCGCCAGGATCTGCCGGACCGGCCGCAGATAGATGAGCCCGTCGTCGCAGATCCAGCGGCGCCGGTACCCCAGCACGAACAGGGCCGCGGTGGGCACGGCGACCAGGGCCGCGTGCCAGCCCCGCACCCACCTCGGCCGCTCGGCGGCGGGCGGCCGGGCCGTGGAGGCCCGCTGGCCCGGCAGGGAGGGGACGGCCTCGGGGGTCGCGGGAGTTCTCATCCCTCGATCAGCGCCTCGGGTCGTGTCCGGGACCCCTCGGTCCGGCGGGCCGCGGGCAGCAGCGCGCCGCCCCCCTCGCCCAGCATCAGCAGCCGGACGACCCGCTCGGCGGCCCGCCCGTCCTCGAACTCGCAGTACCGTTCCCGGAAGCCGGAGCGCAGCCGTGCCGCCTCCGCGTCCTGCCAGGTGCCGGACGCGAACAGCCAGGCCAGCTCCCGGTACGAGCGCGACACATGGCCCGGTGCGTCGGCCGTGATGTCGAAGTAGGCGCCCCGGCTGGCCCTGAACGCGCCCCAGTCGTCGGCGTGGACGACGATCGGCCGGTCCAGGAGGGCGTAGTCGAACATCAGGGCGGAGTAGTCGGTGACCAGCGCGTCGGAGGCGAGCATCACGTCCTCGACGTGCGGCTCGTCGGTCGCGTCCACCAGGACCCCGCGCCGGTGCAGGTCGGCCAGGCCGAGGCCCCGCGCGACGCCCACCGCCAGCGACGGGTGCAGGCGGACGACCAGCGTGTGCCCGGGGCCCAGGTCCTCGGCGAACCGGGCCGGGTCGAACCGGTCGACATGGCCGCCCCGCCGGTAGTCGCGACGGGTCGGCGCGTACAGCACGACCGTGTCACCGGCCGGGATGCCGAGCCGCTCGCGCACCGCCCGGCCCCGCTCCGGACCGGCGCCGACCAGCACGTCGTTGCGCGGGCTGCCGATCCGCAGCGAGGTGAAGTGGCACGGGTAGGCCCGCTCCCAGGCATGTTCCGCGTGCCGCCCCGCGACCAGGCTGTAGTCCCAGCGGTCGGCCCGGCGCAGCATCTGCGGCACGTCGAAGCCGTGCCGTGCGCCCGGCTTGGTCAGCAGGTCGGCTCCCATGTACTTCAGCGGGGTGCCCTGGTGGGTGTGGATGTGGACGCTGCCGGGCCGCTTGGCCAGGGTGCCGGGCCAGTTGACGTTGTTCACCCAGTACGTGGCCCGTGCCATGACCTCGTGGTAGCGCCGCGAGCCCGGCGTCACATGGTCGATGCCGGGCGGCAGCGCGTCCACCGCGTCCTCCCGGACCACCCACACGCCCCGGATGTGCGGGGCGATCTCGCGCGCCTTCTCGTAGATCGCGGCAGGGTCGCCGGACACGCCCCGGTGGTGGGTCGCCGAGTAGACGGCGAGGTGCGGATCCAGGGGGCGCTTCGACTGGGCCGCGTACCAGCCGCGCAGGGCGGTCTCCGACGCCCTCTTCGCCACCCGCCGCTGCCCGCCCAGGGCGGCCGCGCGCAGATCCCGCAGCCCGCGCGCCGCCGCGTACGACGCGTAGGGCGCCGAGGCCAGCAGCCGCATCTCGATCCCGCGCCAGCCGTCCGGCCGTGGGAAGCCGCCCTCCGGGAGGTGACGGCGGTGGAAGGAGCGGATCTCGCGGTAGAAGTCGCCCCGGTCCGCGGGCCGCACCCGGTCCTCACGGGCCAGCACGAACAGCATGTGGTCCAGGGCCCGCTCCAGCAGCGGCGGCCGCGCCCAGTCGAGGTCGGGGCGCTGCTCCAGGAAGGAGAACAGCCCCTCGTACTGCGCGAAGATGTCGAAGTGCCGGCGCCCCGGGGTCTTGGTGATCGCGCCCTGCCGGCGCTGCCGGTACTCCACGCCGATCCGGTCCAGGCAGGCGATCCGGCCCGCCAGCACCATCGACCGGTAGGTGACCGGCGCGTCCTCGTACAGCCCCGGCGCGAACTCCAGCTCGTGCTCCTGGAAGAACGACCGCCGGTAGGCCTTGTTCCAGGCGACCAGGAACAGGTTGAGGTACTGCGGGCTCTCCCGGACGGTGAACGTCTCCGAACCCGCCGCGGCCAGCAGGTCCGCCGCCTCGCTGCGCCCGCCCCGGCCCCACCAGTGGGTGCGCACATGGTCGAAGACCAGGATGTCCGGGTCGTCGGTCGCGGCCAGGCGGGCGGCGACGGCGGCCAGCAGGCCCGGCGTGTAGTGGTCGTCGCTGTCCAGGAACAGGACGTAGTCACCGGCCGCCTGCGCCAGGCCGGCGTTGCGGGCCCGGCCCAGGCCGACGTTCTCGGGCAGGTGCAGCACCCGCACCCGGGCGTCGCGGGCGGCGTACTCGTCGAGGATCGCGCCGCTGCCGTCGGGCGAGCGGTCGTCCACGGCGATCACCTCGAAGTCGCCGTAGGACTGCCCGAGCACCGAGTCGAGACACTCGCGCAGGAAGCCCTGCACCTTGTAGACGGGGACGATGATGCTGAAGCGGGGCACTTCTTCGGTCAGCTCCTCACGAGGGTGGCGGCGGGGGCCGGGACGCGCTCCGCGAGCGGGATCACGGGCGGGATCGACTCGGGCGGCTCCCCCAGCAGCACCCGGCGTACGACGCGCTCGGCGGCGCGCCCGTCGTCGAACTGGCAGAAGCGCTCCCGGAACGCGGCGCGCAGGGCCGCGGCGGACTCGTCCGCGTAGGAACCGTCGCGGAAGACGTCCGCCAGTTCCCCGGGCGTACGGGCGACCCGGCCGGGCGGGAGCTCCATCAGGTCGAAGTAGACGCCCCGGGTCTCCCGGTAGACGTCCCAGTCGTCGGCGTACACGACGATCGGCCGGTCCAGGTTGGCGTAGTCGAACATGATCGACGAGTAGTCCGTGATCAGCGCGTCCGCGGCCAGGCACACGTCCTCCGAGGAGCGGTGCCCGGTGACGTCGATGATCCGGCCGCCGCCCCTGCTCGACCCCTGGTCGTAGAAGTAGTGGGCGCGCAGCAGCACCACGTGGTCGTCGCCGATCGCCTCGCAGAACTCCGCCAGGTCCAGGCCTGTCTCGAAGCCGGTGGCGTAGTCGCGGTGCGTGGGGGCGTAGAGCAGGGCCTTCTTGCCGTCGGGGACGCCCAGCTCCTTGCGGACGCGGGCGACGTCCTCGGCGGACGCCGTGCAGTAGACGTCGTTGCGCGGATAGCCGTACTCGAGGGTCTCGTGGGCGCCCGGGAACGCCCGCTCCCACATCTCGGTGGAGTGCCGGTTGGAGGTGAGGTTGTAGTCCCAGCGGTCCACCCGGGCCAGCAGCTTGGCGAAGCTGCCGGTCGCCGCGGCCACCACGGGGTACGTCGCCTGGTCGGCGCCCATCGTCTTCAGCGGCGTGCCGTGCTGGGTCTGGAGGTGCACGCTGCCGGGGCGCTTGACCACGGCGTCCGCGAAGTTGGCGTTGTTGACCAGGTACGTGGCGTGGGCCAGCACCTTCCAGTACTTCCGGCTGCCGATCACCGCGTACTCCACGTCCGGCGGCACGCTGCCCACCGCGTCCGGCTCCACCAGGAACACCGCGCGCAGGTGCGGCGCGAGCTCGCGGGCCTTGGCGTGGATCGCGGCCGGGTTGCAGGCGTAGCCGCGGCCCCAGTACGCGCAGTACACGACGAGGTTCTTGTCGAGCGGCAGGCGCAGGCCCGCCGCGTACCACAGGCGGGTGCGCAGCCCCCGGGGGCGGGGGAGCAGCGCGGCGGCCCGCTGCGCACCGCGGTTGGCGGCGCGCAGGGCGCGGAACGCCGGGTACGACCCGGAGGCGAGCAGCCGGTGCTGGACGCCGAGGCTCCCGCCGGGCGCCCGGTGGCCGGCCGGGCGGTGCCGCCGGTAGAGCGCGCTCGCCCGCCGGAAGAAGGCCCGGCGACCGGACGTCAGCCGCCGGGGGTGGGCGGCCGTCTTCAGCACGGCGGCGAAGAGCTGCTCGAACAGCGGCGTCAGCCGGTCCGCCGCCAGCCCCTGCTCCACGGCCCGCGCCAGCACCAGCTCGGTCTGGTCGAGCAGCTCGGTGTGGTGCTCGCCGGGGAGGCCCAGCCGGTTGCCCTGCCGGCGCAGCAGATGCCGGACGACGACCGCGCGCAGGGCCGCCACCCGCTCCGCCCGCAGGGTGACCAGTCCGCCGAACCCGACATCGGTGAAGTGGTTCCCGGGGAAGACGATGCCCTGCCCGGCGAGGAAGGCCCGGCGGTAGACCGCGCTCCACGCCGGGAGCGCCACGCCCGTCAGCCGCGGGACCCGGCCGGGGGAGAAGGCCTCACCCGGCGTCCCGGCCAGCAGGGGCGCGGCCGGGTTGGTCGGCTCGCCCTCCCACCAGGGGGTGCGCTCGTGCTCGAAGTACAGGACGTCGACGTCGCCCACCGCGCTGAGCCTCGCGTCCAGCGCCGCCAGCGCCCCGGGGACCAGGACGTCGTCACCGTCGAGAAACAGCACATGGCCGCCGACCGCCGCCCGCAGCCCGGTGTTGCGGGCCCCGGCCAGACCGGCCGACGGCGGCGAGTGCACCGGCGTCACCCGGGAGTCCCGCTCGGCGTACCCGGCGACGACGTCCGCCGCCGGCGCGTCGGGTGCGTCGCACACCGGGATCAGCTCGAAGTCGCCGAACGACTGGGCGAGGACGGAGTCCAGCGCCTGGGACAGCCGGCCCGCGACCCCATGGGACGGGACGACGATGCTGAAGCGGGGCATTCTGCTCTTTCTGTCAGGAGGCGGGTCTGCTGGAGGCGGGTCTGCTGGAGCCGGGCCGTCTCACGCGGTGCGCGGGCGTCCCGGCCGCCCGGACGGACGACAGGAGGGCGGCCGGCTGGGTGTCGGCCGCGACGGGCTGGAGGGCATGCGGACTTCCCGGAGTGCGAACCGTGCTCAGAGGCTGTCGGGGACGGCGTGCGGACCGGCCGGCAGCGGCACCGTGGTGAGCGGCTCACGGACCAGCGACGCCGCCGCCGAGGGCACCGGACGGCGCTCGCCGAGCGGCACGACCGGCGGCAGCTCCGACTCCCCGAGGACGACCCGGCGTACGACACGCTCGGCGGCCCGGCCGTCGTCGTAGGTGCAGAACCGCTCGCGGAACGCCGCCCGCAGCTGGGCCGAGCGGGAGCCGCGCCAGTGGCCGGTGGCGAAGATGTCGATCAGCTCGTCCTCGCCGCGTGCGACCGCGCCCGGCGGGACGTCGCGCAGGTCGAAGTAGGTGCCCCGGGAGGCGTCGTACGCCTCCCAGTCGTCGGCGTGGATCACGATCGGCCGGTCCAGGTTGGCGTAGTCGAACATCAGCGACGAGTAGTCCGTGACCAGGGCGTCCGACGCCAGGCAGAGCGACTCCACGCTCGGGTGGCCGGAGACGTCGACGACCCGGCCGCAGGTGGTGGTCAGCGGGGTGTCGTAGGCGTGGTGGGCGCGGGCCAGCACGACGAAGCGCGGGCCGAGGCGCCGCACGATCCGCTGGAGGTCGAGGGGGTGGCGCTGGGAGCGGCGGTAGTCGCGGTGGGTCGGCGCGTACAGAACCGCCACCGCGCCCCGGGGGATGCCGAGCGAGGCGCGCAGCCGGGCCACGTCCGCCGGGGTCGCCGTCCGGAACACGTCGTTGCGGGGATAGCCGTACTCCAGCGTGGTGTAGCGGCCGGGGTAAACGCGCTCGTGGGTCAGTGTGGTGTGGCGGTTGGCGGACAGCACGTAGTCCCACCGGTCGACGTCCTTCAGCAGCCGTGCGAAGTCCCGGCCGCGGGCCGCCGCCGGGCGCTCCTGGAGGTCGAGGCCGATGTGGCCCAGCGGGGTGCCGTGCCCGGTCTGGATCAAGATTTGGCCCCGCCGCTTGGCCAGGTGGTCGTCGAAGCCGGTGTTGCTGACCAGGTACCGGGAGCGGGCGAGCGCCGTCCAGTAGGCGGCCGTCCCGGGGACGAGGCGGCGCGGGCCGGGCGGGATCGTGTGGTGGTGCTCGCGGCGGGCGATCCACGCCGTGCGGATGTGCGGCACGAGGTCGCGGAACGCGCTCTCCAGCGCGCCCGGGTTGCAGCCGTGGCCACGCCCGTCGTAGGCGGCGAAGACGGCGCGGTCGGCGCGCAGCGGCAGGCAGCGCTGGACGCGGTAGTGGGTCCTGAGGGCGGCCGACCGCAGGCCCCGCAGCAGCTTCCCGGCGGTCCGGGCGCAGGCGCGGTGCAGGGCCGACGCCAGCTGGAGGGTGCGGTAGGTGCGGTGCAGGCCGAAGCGGATCAGCACGTGGTGGATCCGGCAGCGCAGGGGGGCGGGGACGCCGGGGGCGCGGTAGCGGCGGTAGTGGGCGCGGGCCCGGCGCAGGAAGTCGGCGCGCGAGCCCCGGGGCAGCCGGTCCCGCCGGGAGTACACGATCGCCAGATGGTGCACCATGCGGCGGAACAACACCGGCCGCCACCGGGCCAGTCCGGGGCGCTCGTCGAGATACGCGAAGACCCGGTCGTACTGCTCGAAGACGTCGAAGTGCCGCTCGCTGGTGGTGCGCAGGATGCTGCCCTGCCGCCGCTGCCGGTAGTGCACGCAGACCCGGTCGAGGGTCGCGATCGACTCGGCGGTCATCAGTACCGGGTACGTCCAC
This sequence comes from Streptomyces sp. NPDC093598, assembly GCF_044764825.1. Taxonomy (NCBI): domain Bacteria; kingdom Bacillati; phylum Actinomycetota; class Actinomycetes; order Kitasatosporales; family Streptomycetaceae; genus Streptomyces; species Streptomyces sp. NPDC093598. Next base: position 51,916 of record NZ_JBIWIV010000014.1, read on the forward strand.
GGCGTGTCCTCGTAGACGCCGGGCGGGAAGACGAACCCCTCCCGCTCCACGAAGTCCCGCCGGTAGGCCTTGTTCCAGGCGACCATCAGCAGCCGCAGCAGCCCCGGCCGGTCCTCCAGGCGGAACGGGGCCGGGCCCTGCTCGGTCAGCTGCACGGCCGCCTGGTTGCGGACCGCCTCACCGGTCCAGTAGGTGCGCGCGTAGTCGAAGACCAGCACGTCCGGCTCGCCGGTCTCCTTCAGCCGGTCGGCGATCGACCGCAGCGCATCGGGCGTGAGGGTGTCGTCGCCGTCGAGGAACAGCAGGTAGTCGCCGCTCGCGTGCGCCACGCCGGCGTTTCTCGCGCGGCCCAGCCCGACGTTCTCCGGCAGATGGACGGGGCATACACGCGCGTCGCGGGCGGCGAACTCGTCGATGATCGCGCCGCACGCGTCCGGCGAGCAGTCGTCGACGACGATCAGTTCCAGATCGGGAGAGGACTGGGAGAGCACCGACTCCAGACACTCGTGCAGGTACGCCTGAACCTGGTACGCGGGGACAATGACACTGAACCTGGGCAAGAGGCCATCCATCGGTCGGCGCGGGCGTTCGGCCCGGGAACGGCCGGTGGGGCGACTTGGTTACGGCGGCTACGGCATCCGGGGGAACGCGCAAGGGGCGGGCCGCCCCGGCCCGCCCCTCCAAGTGCCTTGCCATGACGCCTACTTGACCGCGCCCGCCATCACGCCGGACACGAACTGCCGCTGGAACGCGAAGAAGACGGCCAGCGGGACCACCATCGAGATGAACGCGCCCGGTGCCAGGACGTCGATGTTGTTGCCGAACTGCCGTACCTGCGTCTGGAGCGCGACCGTGATCGGCTGGCTCCCGGAGTCCGAGAAGATCAGCGCGACCAGCATGTCGTTCCACACCCACAGGAACTGGAAGATGCCGAGCGCCGCGATCGCCGGACCGCCCAGGGGCATCACGACACGGAAGAACAGGCGCAGTTCACCCGCCCCGTCCAGCCGTGCCGCCTCCAGCAGCTCTCTCGGGATCTCCGCGAAGAAGTTCCGCAGCAGGAACACCGCGAACGGCAGACCGAATCCGACGTGGAAGAGCACCACGCCGAGCACCGAGCCGAAGATGCCGATGTTGCCGAAGAGTTCGGCGATCGGGATCAGCGCCACCTGCACGGGCACGACCAACAGGCCGACCACGCCCAGGAACCACCAGTCCCGGCCCGGAAACTCCATCCAGGCGAAGGCGTAGCCCGCCAGCGAGCCGATGATCACGACCAGCAGGGTCGCCGGGACGGTGATCCACACCGTGTTCAGCAGGGAGCTGGTGATGTCGTCGTTCTCCAGCAGCTTCGAGTAGCTGTCGAAGGTGATCTGCGACGGCTCGGTGAACACCTTCCACCAGCCGCTCGCAGAGATGTCCTCCGGCGAACGGAGACTGGACAGCAGCAGTCCGATCGTCGGCACCAGCCAGAACAGTCCGACGACGATGAGGAACACCCGCAGCACCCCGCCGCCGACCGCCTCGACGAGCCGCGATCCCAGCGACTGCTTGGCCTTCATCGCCGCACCTCCCGCCGCAGCCTGCGTACGTTGAACCACATCACCGGGATCACGAGCAGCAGCAGGAAGACCGAGATGGCGCTGGCGATGCCCGGCTGGTCCTCGGAGAAGCCCTTGCGGTACAGCTCCAGCGCGAGAACGTTCGCGTCGTCCTGGGAGGAGCCGGGGGCGATGATGAAGACCAGGTCGAAGATCTTCAGCACGTTGATCATCAGGGTGACGGCGACGACCGCCAGGACCGGCGCCAGCAGCGGCACCGTGACCCGTCTGAACACCTGCCACTCGGTCGCCCCGTCCACCCGGGCGGCCTCCAGCAGCTCCCGGGGCACGCTCGCGAGCCCCGCCGCGATCAGCACCATCGCGAAGCCCGCCCACATCCAGATGTACGAGCCGATGATGGCCGGGGTGACCAGGGACGGCCCCAGCCAGTCCAGGCCGTTGTACGGCTCCTTGAAGTTGCTCGCCGGGAGCCGGAGTTGCGCCCCGTCGGCCGAGGCGGGCAGGCTGAAGGTGCCGTCGTCGGCGGCCGTCGCCGACGCCACGACCCTGCCGTCCTTCACGGCCTCGATCCTCATGCCGGCGTAGCCCAGTTCGGACGGGTCGACGCTGTTGAGCCTGCCGACGCCCTCGCCGCGCGTGAAGTCCTGCCAGGTCGTGCCGGTGATCTTGTCCGGCTCCGGCTTCGGCGCCGCGGCCTCCTTCGCGCCGTCCGGCATCACGTCGGGCGCCACCCCCACCAGGGGCAGCGAGACCGTCTCACCGGTGCGCACGGGCGAGGTGGTGATGAACGCGCCGCCGCCGGCCGGCTCCAGCGGCGAGTCCCGGCCCGGGTGGGCCTTCGGGAAGGCCGACGCCTGGGAGAAGGTGTCGTGCACGCCCACCCACACGGCGTTCGCCACGCCCTTGTCCGGGTCCTGGTCGTACACCAGGCGGAAGATGATGCCCGCCGCCAGCATCGAGATCGCCATCGGCATGAAGACGACCAGCTTGAACGCCGTGCCCCAGCGCACCCGTTCGGTCAGCACCGCGAAGATCAGGCCGAGCGCCGTCGCGACCGTCGGCGCGAACACCACCCAGATGATGTTGTTCTTCAGCGCGGTGCGGATGCCCTCGTCCGTGAAGAGGGCCTTGTAGTTGTCTATTCCGGCGAAGCCGTCACCGGACTGGTCGTAGAAACTGCGCACGACCGAGTACCCGATCGGGTACACCACGAGCGCGCCGAGCAGGACGAGCGCGGGCAGCAGGAACAGCGCCGCGACGGTCCTGCGGGTGCCGGTCACACTCTTGCGCGACTTGGGAGCGGCAGGGGGCTTGGCGCCCCCTGCCGCCGTCACCGACGTCATGACGTCAGTTCCCGTACGCCGCGGCCGCTTCGGCCTCCAGCTTCGCTTGCGTGCCCGCGATGTCCTTCGGGTTCTTCAGGAAGTCCTGGAGGATCTTCCACTCGCCCTTGCCGGGCGTACCGCCGAAGGCCTGCGGGGCCTGGTCGGACATGTCGAAGCGGAAGTCGTCACCGGCGTCGATGAGCGCCTTGGCGATCCTCTGCTGCACCGCGTTCGGGTACGCGGAGTTCGGCACGTTCTTGTTCGGCGAGAGGTAGCCGCCCAGCCCGGCCTGGATCTGCGCCGCGTCGGGCGAGGCGAGCCAGGTGGCCAGGGCCTGCGACCCCTTCGAGTCCTCCAGGATCACGGCAGCGTCGCCGCCCGAGACCACCGGTCCGTTGTCACCGACCGCCGGGAACGGGAACACCTTCGCGTCCGTGCCGATCTTCATACTGTTGGGGATGTTGACCTGGGCGAAGTCACCCGCGGCCACCATGGCGGCCTTGGGCTGGTCCCCGCCGGTGAAGACCTGCGTGACGGACGCCGGGAAGTCGGTCTGCAACGCCCCGTTGGCCCCGCCCGCGATGTAGTCCGGCTTGCCCCAGACCTGCGCGAGCGTGGTCAGCGCGTCCTTCACGGACGGGTCCGTCCACTTGATCTCGTGCTTGGCCAGCTGGTCGTACTTCTCCGGCCCGGCCTGGGAGAGGTACACGTTCTCGAACCAGTCGGTCAGCGTCCAGCCCTCGGCGCCGCCGGCGGAGAACGGGGTGACGCCGGAGTCGTAGACCGTCTGCGCGGTTTTGAGCAGATCCGGCCAGGTCTCGGGCTCACTCGCCCCGGCGTTCTCGAAGACCTGGTTGTTGTACCAGATCAGGGACTTGTTGGCGGCCTTGTAGTAGACGCCGTACTGCTTGCCGCTGACCTTGCCGATGTCCTGCCACCCCTGCGAGTAGTTCTCGCCGAGTTCCTTGAGGGCGTCGGCGCCGAGGGGCTTGGCCCAGCCGCGGTCGACGGCCTGCTTGATGGCGCCCGGCTGCGGCAGCATCACGATGTCCGGCGGCTGCCCGCCGGCCACTTTCGAGCCGATGAAGTTGATGATCGGGTCCTGGGCGGGCACGAACGTGACCTTGGCGCCCGTGCGCTTCTCGAACTCCGCCAGGACCTTCTTGAAGTTGGCCTGTTCTGTGCCGCTCCACACGGCGGCGATCTCCAGACTCGTCCCGTCCAGCTTGGGAAGAGTGACGTTGTCGGCGGTTTGCTCGGTGTCGCCCGTGCCTCCACCGCTGTCGGTGTCGCTGCCACCGCAGGCGGTGAGCGAGAGCGCGAGCGCTCCCGCGGCGAGGGCGGCCGCGGCCTTGGCGGCTCTGCGGTGCTGGGGGGTCGCCTTGTCCCGCTCGGGCGACCAGCGTGTCCGGATGGTGCTGCTCGTCATGCGCATGACTGCCCCGTTCTTCGTTCCTCGTCGAACGTCGAGCGCGCTCCCGTGCGATCTGGTCTACGCCCGGGTGTGCGGGGGCGGCAAGATGGCGTCGGCTGTCAAGCGGGGGATCGTGACTCCCTCGTGACCAGGGACGCGGCCCCATGACGCCGGGTGGGGCCGGCGGGCGCCCCCGGTTACAGGAGCGACGGCACCTTCGCCGCCGCGACCTCCCGTGCCGCCCTTTCCAGCGCGCTGGCCAACAGTGCCAGGTCGGTGGGACCGTTTCCGAGCTCCCGCACCGGACGCCGGGCCGGAGGGTCACCCATGCGGTGCCATTCCAGCGGCACGACCGTGGGGCGCAGCGTCGCCGTCCGGGGGATCCGGCCGGTGACCCGCCCGCCCTGGAACGGCGTGACCCGCCCGTCCGCGCCGGTCAGCCTGCCCCGGCCGGGCGCGGGCTCCTCCGGGCCCGGGGCCGGCGCGTCGAGCGTGACGCGCAGGGTGGCCCGGCGCGCCGGCTCCGTCTCCGCCGTACGGGGGCACGGGCCGGTGGCCGCCACCAGGTGCACGCCCAGCCGCTCGCCCTCCCGGGCGACGGCCTCCAAGGCGCGCATCACCGATCCGGCCGCGGGCCGCCCGGTCGAGCCGAGCGCCGGGGAGACCAGCGCGTCCAGGTCGTCGACGACCACGACGAGCCGGGGGAGCGGGGGCGCGGCCGCCTCCGTCTGCCGCCGGGCCGCTTTGGGCCGCAGCCGAATCGTGGAACTGGACGGGGAGTCGAGGTCGCCGGAGCCTCCCGCCTCACCCTGGGCGCCGCCCCGTGCCGTCGCCGTCCGCTGGGCGACCATACGGCCCGACAGCTCGCGCCCGGTGTGCCACTCGGCGAAGTCCGACCGCCCGAGCAGCTCGGCACGCCGCTTCAGCTCGGCGCTCAGGGACTGCGCGAACTCCCGCATCCGGACCGGGTCGTGCGCCATGAGCAGCGTGGTGACATGCGGTACGTCCGTACACACCCGCAGTCCCTCGCCGTGCCCGCCGCCCGCACCCGGGCCGCCCCGGCCGTCGACCAGCACGATGCCGAGGCGGTCGGGCCGCTCGGCGGCGGCCAGCGACGCGACGATCGCCCGCAGCAGCTCCGTACGGCCGCTGCCCGGCGGGCCCTCGATCAGCAGGTGCGGCCCCTGGGCCGCGAGGTCCGCGCAGACCGGGCCGCGCGGCCCGGCGCCCAGCACCGCGCGCACGCGTCCGCCCAGCGCGTCGGCGTCGTCGGCCGCGTCCGCCCAGCGCGCCATCAGCGACGCCGGGGTGGCCCGGGCCAGGCCCAGCTCGTCCAGCAGCCGGGCCGCCTGCGGCAGCGGTGCGGAGACGCGCGGCTGGCGGTCACTCGTCGGGCCGTCCGTCCGCAGCGGCGCCAGCGCCCGCGCGAACCGTTCGGCCCAGGCCGCGGAGACGGCGTCGACGGTGGCGACGGTGCCGTGCCCGACGGGGGCGGCCGGTGCGCCGTCGCCACCGGCCCGGGCCACGCGCATCAGCCGCAGGGCCGTCGCCACGTCCCCGCTGAGCAGCGCGACCGCACCGCACTGCCGGAAGGTCGGTGCCACCGAGCAGGCCGCCTCGTACGTCTCCGTCACCGGCGAGGCCGGGGAGGCGGCGGCCGTCTCGGCCAGGCAGACGACGTGTATCCCGGCCCGGGGGCCCTCCAGCGCCAGCCGCGCGACGGCCTTGCGCAGATCGGCTCCGCCGGGGTCGCCGTCCACGACGAGCACCGTGTACGGGCCGGGGAAGCCGCTGGTCGCGTCGGCGGCGGAAGCGTCGTCGCGGGCCCAGGAGGGGCGGCGGGGAGCCGGAACGGAGTGGCTCAGGGACGGGTCGCTGCCGGTGGGCTGTGAGCCACCGCTCGCCTGCGCACCGTCGGTTCCCGCGGCGCTGCCGCCCGGCCCGGTCTCCGCGAGCTGGTCCTCCAGGCGGCGGGTGAGTTCGTCGGTGCGGGCCGCGGCCTGTTCGCGGTCATGGGCCAGGAGCAGCCGGCAGTCCTGTCCGTGCCCCGGCCGCACGTGCGGCAGCCAGCCCAGCCAGGACCACTCGGCGGTGCGCTCCTCGAGGGAACGGGAACGGTCCGCGGCGATCAGGACGATCTCCAGCGTGTCGGGGGAGTGCAGCGCGGTGAGCTGGGCCAGCACGGCACGGGCCAGCCCGGACAGCCGCTCCCGCGGCCCGGCCAGCCCGAGCGCGCCGACCTCACGCAGCCCGGCGGTCACCGGGACGGCGGGCAACAGGCCCGAGCCGTCCGGCGCCGCCCGGTCGGCCGTACCGAGGCGCACGGCGAGCGCCTCCGGGTGGCCGGGGCCGCGCTCCCACAGCCGGGGCCCAGGCCCCAGCGCCGTCAGCAGCAGGGTGGCCGGGTCCGGCCAGGTCTCCGGCGCGGCCGGCACGACCACCGGGTGGTGCTCCGCCGCCACTGCGGCCGGCTCGGCCTCGTACGTCCCGCGTGGTTCCGCCGCCTGCTCGCCACGCCCTCCGGCCAGCCGCCGGGCCCACGCCCCGAGCCCGCCGCGCCTGCGGGCCCCCGGGGGCACGTCGGTGCCGCGCAGGGGGGTGCCTTTGCGCCCCCGGCCGGTCTGCTCGTCCGCGGCGTCGGTGGCGGTGCCGGTGTCGTACGCCGTTCCGGCGCGGTCCGGGGCCGTGTCGCCGAACGCCCCGAACCCGGAACGACCCGCATGCGTGTCCCCTGCGCCGCTCACCGGCTGGGCCGTCTCACCCTGCCGGGCAGCGTCGGCCGGGGCCTGAGGAGAAGCCATGGGCGACGGACCCTCGGCGGCACTGTGCTGCCGCGTGCGCGCTCCGTGCGTCCCGGAGGCACTCCGCGTGGCCCCGGTGGGCCCCGGCCGCGATCCACCGCCGGTCGCCTGCGGACGCGTCTCACCTCCGGTACCCCACGGTGGCACCTCGCTCCAACCGTCCCCGGCGTGGGCCGCACCCCCGGCACCCGGAAGCGGAGCCTCACCCCGGCTGCCCCCGGGCCGGGCCTCGCCGCGACTGCCCCGGGAGTGGGCTTCGCCTCGGTTGTCCTCAGGTCGGGCCTGGCCCCGGTTGCCCTCGGGTTGGGCTTCGCCTCGACTGCGTTCGGAGTGGGCCTGGCCCCGGCTGTCACCGGAATGGGTCTCGCCTCGGCTGCCCCCGGGTCGGGCCTCACCCCGACTGCCCCCGGAGTGGGGCTCGCCCCGGCCCTCAGGTTGGGCTTCGCCTCGGCTGCGCCCGGATTGGGCCTGGTCCCAGCTGTCCCCGGGGCGGGTCTCGCCTCGGCTGCCCCCGGGTCGGGCCTCAACCCGGCTGCCCCCCGGGTGCGCCTCGCCGCCGGTGCTCGCAAGGCCGTCCCGGATGCCGTGGTCCCGACCCCGCGGCGCTTCGGACCCCGCGCCGGCACCCCCGCTCTCGATCCGCGGTGCCCCTCCCTGCCCCGGCACGACAGCCGGATCGGCGGAGCCGTGCGCACCCGGCGCGCCCCAGGCCGGCGAGCCCTGGGCGTGGTGCGTGGGGCCCGAAGGCCCGGAAGGTCCCGGATCCGCCACGGGCGCGGGCGATTCGGGACCGCCACCGGCGGGCCCGGGCACGCGCACGTGCCCCTCCCCGTCCGGAGTCGTCTCCACCCGGCCACCCGGCCCCCCGGCGGGAGCCAGCCGCAGGGCCGACTCGCCGATCCGCAGCAGCGCACCCGGCGCGAAGGGGACCGCCCGGCCGTCCACCCGCGCGCCGTTCACCGTCGTGCCGTTCGTGGAGTCCAGGTCGGCGACCGCGACCCGGCCGTCCGCGGTCACCGTCACGGCGCAGTGCAGCCGGGAGACGTCCGGGTCGTCGAGGGGCACGTCGGCGTCGGCGGAGCGGCCGATGCGGATCTCGCCGCCGTGCAGCAGATGGACGCCACCGGCGTCGGGGCCGGCGACGACCTGGAGCTGGGCCGGGGCGTCGTCCAGCTCGGGGTGCGGCTCGGGCTCCCCGGGCGCGCCCACGGACAGCACGGCACCGTCGGTCAGCGGGGGCTCGCCGAGCGTGCAGCGCTGGGCGTCCAGCCGCTGCTCCCCGGCGTACAGCACCGGCGTGCCCGAGCCGTCACCGCCGAGGACCACCTGGGCGAGCGCCGACGCCACCGCCGCGAGCGCCGTACCGGCGGGCGCCGTGACCAGCACGTCGCTGCGCGGGGCGCGGTCCCGCGCCGGCGCCGACGGGCCCAGCGGATCTACGACGGTCAGCCGGATCTGCATCGCCGTCAGCGGTCCCTTCTGCCCGGGCGCGGAGTCCCCCACCCCGCCCCAGCACGTCGGCCAGTACTGCAGGCATCCTCGCACCTGCCACTGACACCGCGCCCCTCTCTCAGGAAAAGGTGATCTTGATTGGTCGGCTCTGCCCGCAAAAGTGCCTGAGAGAAGACCCACGGGCGACCGCTTGAGATCGGTCACGTTCGTTCCCGGCAACCACAAGACCGAGGTCAGCGTCTTTCCTTCGAACGCGTGTGAGAGCGGATACGTAAGACCCACAGAAAGACGACACTCCGGTCCTCGGCTGCCCGGCACTACAGTGGGTCGGACAGACAGGCCAGCAGGCGAGGCAAAGCACCAGGGAGCGCATGACGTGCGGCCGGTAGGCAGCAAGTACTTGCTCGAGGAGCCGCTCGGACGCGGCGCCACGGGCACCGTCTGGCGAGCCCGCCAGCGCGAGACCGCGGGCGCCGAGGCGGCCGTGCCGGGGCAGCCCGGCGAGACCGTCGCGATCAAGGTCCTCAAGGAGGAGCTGGCCAGCGACGCGGACATCGTCATGCGGTTCCTCCGGGAGCGCTCCGTCCTGCTCCGGCTGACCCACCCGAACATCGTCCGGGTCCGCGACCTGGTGGTCGAGGGCGAGCTGCTGGCGCTGGTCATGGACCTCGTCGAGGGCCCCGACCTGCACCGCTACCTGCGCGAGAACGGGCCGTTCACCCCGGTCGCCGCCGCCCTGCTCACCGCCCAGATCGCCGACGCGCTCGCCGCCAGTCACGCCGACGGCGTCGTCCACCGCGACCTCAAGCCGGCGAACGTCCTGCTCCAGCAGTACGACGGGCGGATGCACCCGCTGCTGACCGACTTCGGCATCGCCCGCCTGGCCGACTCCCCGGGCCTGACCCGCACCCAGGAGTTCGTCGGCACACCCGCGTACGTCGCGCCCGAGTCCGCCGAGGGCCGCCCGCAGACCTCCGCCGTCGACATCTACGGCGCCGGAATCCTGCTGTACGAGCTGGTCACCGGCCGCCCGCCGTTCTCCGGCGGCTCCGCCCTGGAGGTGCTGCACCAGCACCTGAGCGCCGAGCCGCGCCGCCCCTCCACCGTTCCCGACCCGCTGTGGACGGTCATCGAGCGCTGCCTGCGCAAGAACCCGGACGAGCGGCCCAGCGCCGTGAACCTCGCCCGCGGCCTGCGCGTCGTCGCCGAGGGCATCGGGGTGCACGCGAACTCCGCGCAGATCGCCGCAGCCGAGGGCGTCGGCATGCTCCTCGTGCCCGACCCGGCCCCGGCACCCGTGCCGGACACGCCCGGCGCGGCCGACCCGACCCAGGTCCTCCCGCAGGGCGCGGGCGCCTACGACCCGAACGCCGCGACCAGCGTCATGCCGCACACCGGCGGCCCGGCCGGCGCCCCCGACCCCACCGCCGTCCTGCCCAGCCGGGGGGCGGCCGACCCGACCGCCGTCATGCCGCCGGTCCCGCCGGGCTCGCCCGGCCACCCCGGACAGCAGGGGCAGCAGGGCGGCCCCGAGGACCCGCACCCCTGGCAGAACCAGCTGCGCGCGGCCCGCGACCGCAACGAGCAGACGCAGGTCCAGTACCTCGACCCCGGCCAGGACCCGCTGCGCCGCCGCCCCCAGCGCCAGGTGGCCCGGCCGCAGCAGCAGCCCCCGCGCCGCCAGGCGCCCCCGCCCGGACCCGGCTACGGCCATCCGCAGCCCCAGCCCCAGCAGTACGCCCCCCAGCCGCAGCGGCCCCAGCCGCCGCAGCGCTACGCCCCGCCCGCGCCGCCGGCCCAGCCCCAGCAGCCCCAGCGGCCGCAGCGCGAGCCCCGGCAGCCGCGGCAGCGCAGCGCCAACCGGATGCGGATCCCCGGGCTCGGCTGCCTGAAGGGCTGTCTCTTCACGATCGTCATCCTGTTCGTCGCCGGCTGGCTGGTCTGGGAACTGAGTCCGCTGCAGGAGTGGATCGGCACCGGCAAGGGCTACTGGGAGCAGCTCACCGACTGGTTCAGCACCGTGACCGGCTGGTTCGAGAAGCTCGGCGGGAGCGGTTCCGGCACGAACTGACCGGAACCGCCCTGTGGGGTTGGAGATTTGTCGACACCTGGCGGGTGATTTCCGCCTCCCCGGTGAAGGTTGGCTCTCCGGACGCGTAGTTTTAGCGACAACACGCGTCGGTAGGAGCAGCCTTGGCACGGAAGATCGGCAGCCGGTACACCGCCCACCAGATCCTGGGGCGGGGCAGCGCCGGCACGGTGTGGCTGGGTGAGGGTCCCGAAGGCCCCGTCGCCATCAAGCTGCTGCGCGAGGACCTCGCGTCCGACCAGGAACTCGTCGGGCGCTTCGTGCAGGAGCGCACGGCCCTGCTCGGCCTGGAGCACCCGCACGTGGTGTCGGTGCGCGACCTGGTCGTCGACGGCAACGACCTGGCCCTGGTCATGGACCTCGTCCGCGGCACGGATCTGCGCACCCGGCTGGAGCGGGACCGGCGCCTGGCCCCCGAGGCGGCCGTCGCCATCGCGGCCGACGTCGCCGACGGACTGGCGGCCGCGCACGCCGCGGGCGTCGTGCACCGGGACGTCAAGCCGGAGAACGTCCTCCTGGACATGCAGGGCCCGCTCGGCCCCGGCGGCTCGCACCGCGCACTGCTGACCGACTTCGGTGTCGCCAAACTCATCGACACCCCCCGCCGGACCAAGGCCACGAAGATCATCGGCACTCCGGACTACCTCGCCCCGGAGATAGTCGAGGGACTGCCCCCGCGCGCGTCCGTCGACATCTACGCGCTCGCCACGGTCCTCTACGAGCTGCTGGCGGGCTTCACGCCGTTCGGCGGCGGCCACCCGGGCGCGGTCCTGCGCCGGCACGTCACGGAGACGGTCGTCCCGCTGCCCGGCATCCCGGACGAGCTGTGGCAGCTGCTGGTGCAGTGCCTGGCCAAGGCTCCGGCCTCGCGGCTGCGGGCCTCGGAGCTCGGGGCCCGGCTGCGGGAGCTGCTGCCGATGCTGGCGGGCATGCCCCCGCTGGAGGTGGACGAGCCGGACACCGAGTCCGCGGAGGAGGCCGACCGCGAGGAGCAGCCCGCAGGGCAGGCACCGGCCCGGGAGCGGGTCCGGCGGCGGGGCGCGGTCCCCCTGGTGCCGGGCGCGAAGCCGGCCGACTCCAACCGGGACACCCACACCTCGATGCGTGTCCCCGCCCCCGACGAGCTGGCCGGCGGCGCCCACGGCACGGCCCGGGCCCCCCGCGCCCCGGGCGCCCCCCGCCCCGGTTCGGCCCGCAACCGCGCCGCGGCCCGGCGCCGCCGGCTGGCCCTGGGAGCGGGCGCGGTCGCCCTGGCTGCGGCGATCGGCGTCGGCGCATGGCTCTCCACCTCGGGCGACGACGAGAGCACCCCTCCCCAGGACACGAGGAACTCGGCGCCCCAGTCCCCCTGAGCCGCCGTCTCCGGCCGCCCGGCGATGGCCGCCGGGCGGAGCCGTTACGCTGGAGGGCGTGGCAGTCGTCGACGTATCCGAAGAGCTCAAGTCCCTCTCCTCGACCATGGAGTCGATCGAGGCCGTTCTGGACCTCGAGAAGATGAGGGCAGACATCGCCGTGCTCGAGGAGCAGGCGGCCGCGCCGTCCCTCTGGGACAACCCCGATGAGGCGCAGAAGATCACCAGCAAGCTGTCCCACCTCCAGGCCGAGGTGCGCAAGGCCGAGGCCCTGCGCGGTCGCATCGACGACCTGGGTGTCCTCTTCGAGATGGCCGAGGAGGAGGACGACCCGGACACCCGCGCCGAGGCCGAGACCGAGCTCACGGCCGTGAAGAAGGCGCTGGACGAGATGGAGGTCCGCACCCTCCTCTCCGGTGAGTACGACTCCCGGGAGGCGCTGGTGAACATCCGCGCCGAGGCCGGCGGCGTCGACGCCGCCGACTTCGCCGAGAAGCTCCAGCGCATGTACCTGCGGTGGGCCGAGCAGCGCGGCTACAAGACCGAGATCTACGAGACCTCGTACGCGGAAGAGGCCGGCATCAAGTCGACCACCTTCGCCGTCCAGGTGCCCTACGCGTACGGCACGCTCTCCGTCGAGCAGGGCACGCACCGGCTCGTGCGCATCTCGCCCTTCGACAACCAGGGCCGGCGCCAGACCTCCTTCGCGGGCGTCGAGATCCTTCCCGTGGTCGAGCAGACCGACCACATCGAGATCGACGAGTCCGAACTGCGCGTGGACGTCTACCGCTCGTCCGGCCCCGGCGGCCAGGGCGTCAACACCACCGACTCCGCGGTGCGCCTGACCCACCTCCCCACCGGCATCGTCGTCTCCTGCCAGAACGAGCGCTCGCAGATCCAGAACAAGGCGACGGCCATGAACGTGCTCCAGGCGAAGCTGCTGGAGCGGCAGCGCCAGGAAGAGCGGGCCAAGATGGACGCCCTCAAGGACGGCGGCAGTTCCTGGGGCAACCAGATGCGTTCGTACGTGCTGCACCCGTATCAGATGGTGAAGGACCTGCGCACCGAGTTCGAGGTCGGCAACCCCGAGGCCGTGTTCAACGGCGAGATCGACGGGTTCCTCGAGGCCGGAATTCGCTGGCGCAAGCAGCAGGAGAAGTAGGTTTATCGACAAGGCAACTGCCGCCTCCGGGGCGGCAGTTGCCTTTTCTGTGCCCGCATGTCTGGGTTTTACATCACACTCACAGGCTCAGACTCCCGGCATAGCCCCCGTAGTTGGACATGGCGGCTGCAAACGGCCTTGACGTGTTCTTGAAAAATGGGAAGGGTAAAGCGCGGCATGCGTGTCTCTGGGGCGCATGTGAACCGGGGGGTCTTTTTTCACCGCGGCTTTCCCTGTCGAGCACAGCCCCGAGCGCTGCCTAATGACGATGAGCTACTGGGGGTAGCAACCACATGACGAAGAAGACGCGGATCCGTGTCGCGCGGATAGCGGCCGGTGCCGTGATCGCCGCCGGTGCCTCACTGACCGCCGCCGGTGCCGCATCCGCCGCGGAGGCCGAGGACTGCCTGCTCGGCATCCTGTGCGCCGACGAGTCGCCGGCCCCGACGCCGACGCCGACGGACATCCCGACCGAGCTCCCGACCGACCCGCCCACGGGCCTCCCGACGGACCCGCCGCCGTCGACCGAGGAGCCCACCGACGAGCCCCCCGAGCCCACCGGCGAGCCCACCGAGCCGACCGAGGACCCGACCGTCGCTCCGACCGACCCGGGCAACGGGAACGGCACCGGTGGCGGCAACGGTGGCGGTAACGGCAACGGTGGCAACAACGGCGGCGGCAACAACGCCGACCCCGACGGCGGAACCTCGCCGCAGGAGGAGGGCTCCTCCGCCCTCACCGAAATCGGCTCGGGTTCCACCCCGGCCCCGCAGGCGCAGGCCCAGGGCAATGGCGAGGAGCTCGCCGAGACGGGTGCCGCGCAGACCACCTTCCTGGTGATCGGCGCCGCCACGATGATCGCCGGCGGTGTCGGCTTCCGTCTGCTGCCGCGCCTCGTGGGCGGCCGCGGCGGGGCTGCCGCCTGACGGTAGCCGCGTCCGCACGGACCGTGCGCACAGCGCGACACCGAGGGCCCGGAGCGAAACGCTCCGGGCCCTCGGCCATGTCTGGGGGTGTCTGCGCCCTTACGCGGTCTGGTGCGCCAGCAGGGCCACCGCCGCGATCAACACCGTCAGCAGTGCGATCAGGGTCATCGGGTTCAGGCCCGAGAAAAAGTTCTCCTGCTGCAGCCGCTCGCGGTTCGCGCGGCACACGGGGCAGCGGCCCTCGTTCACGGGGGACGCGCAGTTCGCGCACACCAGCCGGTCGTACGTCATGCGCTTGCCCTCCTTGCGCCGGTTCCACGTGTCCAACGTCCGTGGCGGTGGGAATGTTCCCCCTCCACTTTGCCAGGTTCCGTCGGACGTCGCGCGGCTGCGCGTTTTCTGTGGTTGTACGCACAGTCCCCCCGCGCCCCGCGGGACTCGGCACAAAATGGCACATCCATGGCGCAACCACAGTCGGTGACTGCGGTGCCCTACCCGGTTCGCGTATGGTCACGCTCATCTACCCCCGGCGACCCGTGGTGCATCCGTGATCCGATTCGACAATGTCTCCAAGGTCTACCCCAAGCAGACCCGCCCCGCCCTCAGGGATGTCTCCCTGGAGGTCGAGAAGGGCGAGTTCGTGTTCCTCGTGGGGTCCTCCGGCTCCGGAAAGTCCACCTTCCTGCGGCTGATCCTCCGCGAGGAGCGGTGCAGTCACGGGCAGGTGCACGTTCTGGGCAAGGACCTCGCCCGCCTCTCCAACTGGAAGGTCCCGCAGATGCGGCGCCAGCTGGGGACGGTGTTCCAGGACTTCCGCCTGCTGCCGAACAAGACGGTCGGCGAGAACGTCGCCTTCGCGCAGGAGGTCATCGGCAAGTCGCGCGGCGAGATCCGCAAGTCCGTGCCCCAGGTGCTCGACCTCGTCGGGCTCGGCGGCAAGGAGGACCGGATGCCCGGCGAGCTGTCCGGTGGTGAGCAGCAGCGCGTCGCCATCGCACGGGCCTTCGTCAACCGGCCCAAGCTGCTCATCGCCGACGAGCCCACCGGCAACCTCGACCCGCAGACCTCCGTCGGCATCATGAAGCTGCTCGACCGCATCAACCGGACGGGCACGACCGTGGTGATGGCCACGCACGACCAGAACATCGTGGACCAGATGCGCAAGCGCGTCATCGAACTGGAGAAGGGCCGCCTCGTCCGCGACCAGGCCCGCGGTGTCTACGGCTACCAGCACTGATACCGCACCCGAGATCCACGGAAAGGCATAACCAGTCGCCATGCGCGCCCAGTTCGTCCTGTCGGAGATCGGTGTCGGTCTCCGCCGCAACCTGACGATGACGTTCGCCGTCGTCGTCTCCGTCGCCCTGTCGCTCGCCCTGTTCGGCGGGTCGCTCCTGATGAGCGACCAGGTCAACACCATGAAGGGCTACTGGTACGACAAGGTCAACGTCTCGATCTTCCTCTGCAACAAGAGCGACGCCGAGTCCGACCCCAACTGCGCCAAGGGCGCGGTGACCGACGACCAGAAGAAGCAGATCAAGGCCGACCTCGACAAGATGGACGTCGTCCAGACCGTCACGTACGAGTCGCAGGACCAGGCGTACAAGCACTACAAGGAGCAGTTCGGCGACTCCCCGCTGGCCAGTTCCCTCACGCCGGACCAGATGCAGGAGTCGTACCGCATCAAGCTGAAGGACCCGGAGAAGTACCAGGTCATCGCCACCGCTTTCAACGGCCGGGACGGCGTGCAGTCCGTGCAGGACCAGAAGGGCATCCTGGACAACCTCTTCAAGCTGCTGAACGGCATGAACTGGGCCGCCCGCGCGGTGATGGCGCTGATGCTGGTCGTCGCGCTGATGCTGATCGTCAACACCGTGCGCGTCTCGGCGTTCAGCCGTCGGCGTGAGACCGGCATCATGCGGCTGGTCGGCGCCTCCGGCTTCTACATCCAGGCGCCGTTCATCATGGAGGCCGCGGTCGCCGGACTCATCGGCGGCACCCTCGCGTGCGGCTTCCTGCTGATCGCCCGGTACTTCCTCATCGACCACGGACTGGCCCTGGCCGACCAGCTGACACTGATCAACTTCATCGGATGGGGCGCGGTGCTGAAGTATCTGCCGCTCATCCTCGCAACGAGCCTTCTGATGCCCGCGTTGGCTGCGTTCTTCGCGCTGCGCAAGTACTTGAAGGTGTGACGCATGCCAAGAGGGGCCGTACGGTCAACCGGCCGTACGGCCCTTCCCCTTGTCCTAGACTCACCGGCATGTCAGGTCGTGACCCGTTCTGTCAGCCCCGTCGCATCCGCCGCGGGGCCGCCCTGACGTTGGTGTTCGCGAGCGTGCTCGTCGCCGGTGCGGCCACGGGGGCGTTGCCGCAGGACCACCGCAAGTCCGCGCCGGACGAGGTCCGTTCGGCCGGCCCCGTGGGGCGCCAGGCGGACGTCGCCCGGGCGGCCGAGGAGGCCATGGCCGACGGCAAGTCCCCGATGGAAGCCGCGAAGCGCGCCGTCAGCCGCAGCGGGGACCGCTGGAGCGCCGTCTACTCCCAGGGCGAGTACGAGGAGTTCGAGGAGGCCCTCGACGGCCAGTACACCGGCGTCGGCCTGTGGGCCCGTAGCGAACGGGACGGCCGTATCGAGGTGACGAAGGTGCGCGCCGGCTCGCCCGCGGCCACCGCCGGGATCCGCCCCGGGGACCTGCTGCGCAGTGTCGACGGCGAGCGGACCGACGGCCGGCCCGTCACCGAGGTCGTCTCCTTACTGCGCGGGGACGCCACCGACGCCCCCGCCGGCACCACCGTCCGCCTCGGCCTGGAGCGCGGCACGCGCGCGTGGACCCAGACACTGCGCCGGGCCCAGCTGTCCACGGACTCGGTCACCGTCCGGGAACTCGCCGGCCGGATCACCGTCATCAAGGTCTCCACCTTCACCAGGGGCTCAGGCCACCAGGTCCGCGACGCCGTCCGCCAGGCCCCGCCCGGCGCCGGGATCGTCCTCGATCTGCGCGGCAACTCCGGTGGCCTGGTCACCGAGGCCGTGACCGCCGCCTCCGCCTTCCTCGACGGCGGCCTGGTCGCCACCTACGACGTCGACGGCGAGCAGCGCGCCCTGCACGCCGAGCCCGGCGGCGACACCACCAGACCCCTGGTCGCACTCGTCGACGGCGGGACGATGAGCGCGGCCGAGCTCCTCACCGGCGCCGTACAGGACCGGGGACGGGCGCTCGTCGTGGGCTCCCGCACCTTCGGCAAGGGTTCGGTCCAGATGCCGAGCCGGCTGCCCGACGGCTCCGTGGCGGAGCTGACCGTCGGCCACTACCGCACCCCTTCCGGCCGCGGAGTCGACGGCCGGGGCATCACGCCCGACCTGGAGACCGACGAGGACGCCCTCCAGCGGGCCCAGGCCGTGCTGCGCGGCCTCGCGAGCCCCTCGTAATCGACTTCCCGCAGGCCCCCTCCGTAGTGCGAAAATGGTCGGCACTATGGCTAAGGAAAAAGGGCGCAAGCTGATCGCGCAGAACAAGAAGGCGCGGCACGACTACCTCATCGTCGACACCTACGAGGCCGGCCTGGTCCTCACCGGGACCGAGGTGAAGTCCCTGCGCCAGGGACGGGCGTCGCTGGTCGACGGCTTCGTGCAGCTCGACGGGAACGAGGCGTGGCTGCACAACGTGCACGTGCCGGAGTACAGCCAGGGCACGTGGACCAACCACAGCGCCCGGCGCAAGCGGAAGCTGCTGCTGCACCGCGCCGAGATCGACAAGCTGGAGTCGAAGTCGGGGGAGACGGGCCACACCATCGTGCCCCTCGCGCTGTACTTCAAGGACGGCCGGGCCAAGGTCGAGATCGCGCTGGCGAAGGGCAAGAAGGAGTACGACAAGCGTCAGGCGCTGCGGGAGAAGCAGGACCGCCGGGAGACCGACCGCGCGATCGCGGCGGTGAAGCGGAGGCAGCGCGGGGCGTAGGGAATACGCTGGCACCGACCTGCGTCGGTCACGTACGATGGTGCCTGCACCCCACAGCGGGTGCGCGCCCCTCTCCGGAGGGGATTGTCAACACAACATGGGGATGATCGGTTTCGACAGCGGCTGTCGAAGCAGGGGAAGCGTGTCGAGGAAGCGGCAATGATCTCGTAAACCATATGTCGCAAAAAATAATCGCCAACACCAAGCGCGATTCCCAGTCCTTCGCCCTCGCTGCCTGATAAGCAGTGACTGAAGGACCCTAAATGGGTGTCAGCCCGGGAGTGTTCCCGACCCGGATCCTGGCATAAGCTAGGGAACTAAACCATCGAGCCCGGTCACGGGGTTCGATGGGAAATCAAACAGTGACTGGGCCCGTCGGCGACTTGTTCGCGTGATCGCCGGGGCCGAGAAAATCACAGCGAACTGCACACGGAGAAGCCCTGATTCTGCACCGTTGGACGCGGGTTCGATTCCCGCCATCTCCACTCATCCCATGTGGGCGAAGGCCCCGTCGCTTCCCAGCGGCGGGGCCTTTGTCATGGGACGTCAAGATGTGGGAGCGGTCGCCTTCCTTCCGAGCGCTGCTAGGGCGGCACCCGGCGTGACGTACTGGCCCGTTCCGTCAGGCGCGGGGGGAGAAGTGTCGTCTGCGGTACGGGGGTGCCGTGCAGCTTCTCCAACGCGAGTTCCACAGCGCGGGTGCCCAGCTCGCCGGCCGGCAGGGACACGGACGTGACCGGGACGCGGGGCGTCGTCGCGAGGTCGTCCGGGCAGAGGGCGATGACCGACAGGTCGTCTGGGATCCGTAGACCGAGCCGCTGGAAAGCGTGGACCAGTGGTTCCAGGAGAGGTTCGTTGTGAATCACCACGGCGGTGAGGGCCGGGTGCTCGCGCAGCAGCCGCTCCGCGAACCGGGCGGCCGTGGAGGGGTCGGGGTCGCCCGGGTGGACGGACGTGGTCAGGCCGTGGCGGGTGGCGGCGCCGGTGAAGCCCTGCATGAGGTGGTGGGCGTAGGCCGTTCTCCGGAGGTAGACCTCCGGGGGCGAGCCGACCAGGGCGGCCGTGCGGTGGCCCAGGCCCGCCAGATGGTCGACACATGCCTCACCCGCCGCCCTGAAGTCCAGGTCCACGCAGGTCAGGCCGTGTGGGTCCGCAGGGAGGCCGATCAAAACCGAGGGGCGGTCCGTGGCGCGGAGCCGGGGGAGGCGGGGGTCGTCGATCTCGACGTCCGTCAGCAGCAGCGCGTCCGCCGAGGCCGCGTCCATCGCGCGGCTGAGGCCCTCCTCGGCCTCCTCCTGGGTGAGCAGCAGGACGTCGTGGTCGTGCGCGCGGGCCGTCGTCACCACCGACGCGGCCAGCCGCATCACCACCGGGACGTGCACACCGGCGCGGAGCGGCGCGGCCAGGGCCAGGACGTTCGGCATGCCGGCGGCCACGGAGCGGGTGCCCGTGTGGGGCCGGTAGCCCAGGTCGCGGACGGCCGCCTCGACGCGCCGCCGTGTCTCGTCGGAGATCGGGCGCTTGCCGCTCAGCGCGTAGGAGACGGTGCTGGGGGAGACACCGGCCCGCCGTGCCACGTCCGTGATCTTGACCATCACTCCAGCTCCAGCGTGAGGAGGCCGGTGCCGGGCGGGGCCTGGACCTCGCGTTCGCCCACGGCCAGGCCCCAGACGGCTGCCGGGGTGCCGCACGTCGCCCGCAGGACGTTCCCCTCGCGGACGACCGTGAAGGTCACGTCCCCGACCGGCACCGTCACCTCGTCGCCGGACCGCAGGCCGTACGCGCGCAGCGTCACCCCGTCGGCGTGGTCGTAGTCCGGGCGGTCCTCCCGCGCGCCGACGGGGATCACCGCGCCGGGCCGGACCAGCAGCGGCACGCTCAGGAAGCCGTGCCGCTCGCGCACCCACCGCGGGCCGGTCACCGTCTCGCCGGTGAGGAAGTGGGTCCAGGTGCCGTCGGGGACGTAGTACGTGACGTCGCCCGCGTCGCTGAACACCGGGGCGACCAGCAGATCCGGGCCGAGCATGTACTGCCGCTCCAGGTGCGCGCACCCCGGGTCGTCCGGGAACTCCAGCACCATGGCCCGCATCATGGGCAGGCCCTCGGTGTGGGCCGTGCGGGCCGTCTCGTACAGGTAGGGCATGAGGCGGAGCTTCAGCCGGGTGAAGTGGCGTGCCACCTCGACCGACTCCTCGTCGACGTGCCAGGGGACCCGGTAGGAGCTGCTGCCGTGCAGGCGGCTGTGCGAGGAGAGCAGTCCGAAGGCCAGCCAGCGCTTGAACAGGGCCGGGGTGGGGGTGCCCTCGAAACCGCCGATGTCATGGCTCCAGAAGCCGAAGCCCGACAGGCCGAGGGACAGACCGCCGCGCAGCGACTCCGCCATCGACTCGTACGTCGCCTCGCAGTCGCCGCCCCAGTGCACGGGAAACTGCTGGCTCCCCGTCGTCGCCGAGCGGGCGAACAGGACGGCCTCCTGCTCGCCGCGGTGCTTGCGCAGCACCTCGAAGACCGTGCGGTTGTACAGGTACGTGTAGTAGTTGTGCATCCGCTCCGGGTCCGAGCCGTCGGACCAGACCACGTCGAGGGGCACCCGCTCGCCGAAGTCGGTCTTGAAGCAGTCGACGCCCTGCGCGAGCAGCGCCTCCAGCTTGGCGGCGTACCAGTCGCGGGCGGCCGGGGAGGTGAAGTCGACCAGGGCCATGCCGGGCTGCCACATGTCCCACTGCCAGACACTCCCGTCAGGGCGCCTCAGCAGATGCCCGAGCGCCTTGCCCTCGGCGAACAGCGGGGAGCGCTGGGCGATGTACGGATTGATCCAGACGGAGACGCGCAGGCCACGGGCGCTCAGCCGGGCCAGCATGCCCTCCGGGTCGGGAAACACCCGTGGATCCCACCGGAAATCGCACCAGTTGAACTCCCGCATCCAGAAGCAGTCGAAGTGGAAGACGGACAGCGGCAGTTCCCGCTCCTTCATGCCCTCGATGAAGGACGTCACCGTCTCCTCGTCGTACGAGGTGGTGAAGGACGTCGACAGCCACAGGCCGAACGACCAGGCGGGCGGCAGGGCCGGGCGGCCGGTCAGGGCCGTGTACCTGCGGAGGATCTCCTTCGGGGTGGGGCCGTGGATGACGTAGTACGTCAGCTCCTGCGTCTCCGCACTGAACTGCACCCTGGAGACCACCTCCGAGGCGACCTCGAAGGACACCTTGCCCGGGTGGTCGACGAAGACGCCGTAACCCGCGTCCGTGAGGAAGAAGGGCACGTTCTTGTAGGCCTGCTCGCTGCACGTGCCGCCGTCGGCCTGCCAGATGTCGACGGTCTGCCCGTTCTTCACCAGCGGGCCGAAGCGCTCACCGAGGCCGTAGACGGACGTGCCGACCGTCAGGACCAGTTGTTCGCGCAGGTGGTGCGCGCCCGAGGAGTCCCGCATGATGCCCGTGTTCTTGTGGCCGCTGCCGGTGAGCGTGCGGCCGTGGGCGAGGAACTCGACGTGCCAGGGGCCGCCGCGGGCCAGCCGCACCGACAGGTCGCCCGAGGTCAGGGTCGCGTGCTCGTCGTCGTACGAGATCTCCGCCGTGGTGTCCGACGTGGTGAGCTCGAACTCGGGGCCGCGGGGCTCGCCGCCGGTGAAGTGCGTCAGGGTCAGGCCGATGACGCCGGGCATGGGGGTGTGCGCCCTGACGGTGAGGACCGGGCCGGTCATCAGGTCGCCGCGGGAGCGGACGGGCCGGGTCGGCGCGAGGATCTCCAGTGCGCCGTCCGACTCGGTGACATCGAGGACCTGGGCCGGGTGGGCGGCGGTGACGCCCTCGCGCAGGAGCCAGTAGCCGTCGGTGAACTTCATGTGGGGGTCCCTACTCTCCGGCGCATGACGTCGAAGCGCTTCGACGATCGAACGTATGCGGGGCGCGTCAGGGCGTCAATGGGGCAGGAGACCTTCGGTGAAGCGATTCGAAGCACTCCCCAGGGACAGGGCCAGGGCCAGTGCCGCCGCTGTCACCGGGACCGCGTAACCCGCCGTCGGCGAGAGGTGCTCCACCGTCCAGCCGCCGAGCGCGCTGCCGCAGGCGATGCCGCCGAGCAGGCCGGTCACCGCGAGGGTCATGCCCTCGTTCAGCCGGCCGTCCGGGGTGCGCTGCTGGACCAGCGTCATGGTGGTGACCATCGTCGGGGCCGTCGCCATTCCGGCGACCAGCAGCGCGGCCGCCAGGAGGAGGAGCGAACCGGTGAGGGCCGCGGCCAGCAGCGGCAGGGTCAGCAGCGCGGCCATCGCCGCCACGCACCAGGGCAGCCGGGCCGTGGCCGGCCCGGTGGGCTTCACCGCGCCGTACATCAGGCCCGCCGCACAGGAGCCTGCGGCCTGGAGCGCGAGCACGACACCGGCCGCCGACTGCCGCCCCTGCGCGTCGGCGAACGCCAGCGTCACGACCTCCGTCGCGCCGAAGACGGCGCCCATCGCCAGGCAGACCGCGAGCAGCGGAGGGATGCCGGGGGCGCGCAGGGGTGCCTTGCCGGGTATGTGCGCGCGGACCGGGGGCTCCGTCGCGCGCCGGGTCGTGAACACGGCCATGCCGGTCAGCAGCAGCACCGCGCCCACGAGGGTGCCCGCCTCGGGGAAGAACGTCCCGCACAGGAAGGCCGCGAGCACCGGGCCCAGCATGAAGCACAGCTCGTCCGCCGCCTGCTCGAAGGAGTTGGCGGTGTGCAGGGCCTTGGCGTCTCCGTCCAACAGGTACGCCCAGCGGGCCCGGGACATGCCGCCGGTGTTGGGGGTCGTGGCGGTGGCGGCGTAGGAGGCGAACAGGGTCCAGTCCGGGGCGCCGTGGCGCACGCACAGCAGCAGGGAGAGGGAGCCGAGGACGGCGATCACCGTGGCGGGCAGGGCCACCCGGGCCTGGCCGTGCCGGTCGACGAGCCGGGCGGTCCATGGCGCGACCAGGGCGGTCGCCGCGAGTCCCGTCGCCGTGACGGCACCGGCGAGGGCGTACGAACCCCGGGTCCCGGCGATCATCACGACCGCGCTGACACTGAACATGCCCATCGGCAGCCGGGCGATCAGGTTCCCGGCGGTGAACGCGCGGGCGCCCGGAAGGCGGAACAGGCTGCGGTACGGGGAGAGTTGCGGCATGCCTCCACCGTCGCCCGGGGACGATCAAGCGGTCCAACACCTGTTCCGTGCCCAGTCACGCACCTGGGTTGTGAATCCGTGGCGAGAAGGCCGGCATGCCCTGGCCGGAAACGTTCGCTCCTTGTTCTTCATACAGAGATATGGAGATTCCTAATGCTCCTCATGGCGCATGTAAAAGATGCTCATTCGGGAAAATCCTTCACTCGTTTGCCGCGCATCCGCTGAAGTGGGCCGACGGTTAGTCGGTACATGACCGAGGCGACCAGGAAAGACGGCTGGGCGGTAACGCTCGGCCCGTACACCTACATTCCAGCTCCCGCGCACTCGTCGGCGACAGTCAACGGCACGCTCACCAAGGGCGGTTGCCCGGTCACGCTGCAGGTGACCGAGCCGGTGCTGCGCGATTTCATCGACGCCATGAGCGCGCTGGAAAAGGATCTCGCCCGACGGTGGATCAGTACGACGGATTGGCCCGCTTTCGCGCTTGCGGAATAGTCGGGTCACGCCATGTACGACAAAGTCGAAGGCACCGGCCGGCATCGGGCTCCGGCCCGGGACTTCATCACTCCCCTGACGCCACCGGATCCGACCTGGGACCCCGCCGAGGAACTGGCGTTCATCCTCGAGGAGGCGCTCGGGGAGCAGGCGGCGAGGATCCCCGCCCCCCGTGACGTGGACCCGGCCGGGGTCGCGGACCCGGCACCGGCCTCCCCCTCGAGCCCCCACATGCGGCGGCTCCAGGACATCACCGAGGAACTCCAGCCCGTGCGGGACGTCCCCCGGCGTCACCGCAAGGTCCGGACCAGCAAGGCCCCGGGCCTGCTCCGCACCACCAGCTTCCTCGTCGCCGCCCTGGCGGCCGCCATCGCGTCGGCGGTGAGCCTCCTGAGCGGCATCGTCGCCTACGATCCCCTGCGCCTGGTCGCCGTGTCCCCCGAGGCGAGGGGCCTGCGCACCTGGTGGCCCCTGCTGGTGTACGGGCCTTGGCTGGTGGGCTCCCTGTCCGTTCTGCGAGCCGCGCTGCACCAGCGCCGTGCCGTGCACTCCTGGTGTGTGGTCCTGGCCTTCTCGTGCATCGCCGTGCTGTTGTGCGTCGTCCAGGCACCCCGGACGATCCTCGGCACCGCGGCGGCCGCCCTGCCCGGGCTGGCGGCCCTCGCGTGCTTCCAGCAGGTCGTCCGCCAGATCACCCTGACCCGTCCGCCGATGCGCTCGGCGCCACGTCACCGGGTGGGACAGGCTCCGCCGCCGGCCGGTGCGGAGGGCAAGCAGGGCACGGAAGGCCTGAAGGGCGGGGACGTCCGGCCGGGCGAGACCGAGACGTGCCGGAAGAACATCGGCCACTGAGACGCGGTCGCGTCGATCCGAGAGGCCCCGGCGGCACCGGCACTTGAGGCCGGGGCCGCCGGTCTCTGCCCGGACGCCGGTCCCTGAGCCCGGGGCCGCCGGTTTCTGAACCCGGGGCCGCCGGCCTTGGAGCCCCGGGCCACGGGCCTTATCGGGCCGAGGGTCGGCCGGGCCGCGTGGGCGCACCGGTCCCTGGGCGCGGGCACCTCCGCATCGACGTCCGGTCCGCGCCCAGGAGGGCTGCACCTGGGTGCGGGAACTCCTGCCCCGACGCCCGCCCCCGCCTCGACGACCGGTGCCCTGGGCGCGGGCACCCCCGCCCGCGCCCGGCCCCCGCCCCGTCGCCCGGCCCGCTGTAAGTTCACCGCATGCCCGCTCACCTCGACCCCCGTCTGTTGCGTGCGTTCGTCACCGTTGCCGAGGAGTTGCACTTCACGCGGGCCGCGGTGCGATTGCATGTGGCTCAGCAGGCGCTGAGCCGGGATGTGCGGCGGCTGGAGCGGGAGTTGGGTGCGGAGCTGTTCGTGCGGACCACCCGGCAGGTGACGCTGACCCCCGACGGGGACCGGCTGCTGCCGTACGCCCGGCGGGTGCTCCGGGCGCAGGACGAGCTGCTCGCCGCCTTCGACCAGGCCCGGCCCCTGCTGGTCGACCTCAACTCCCCGGGCCTGGTGACACCGCGCCGTGTGCTGCACGAGGCGCGTGAACTGGCCCCTCGGCACGAGCTGATGGCCCGCTACGAGAGCGGCCTGACCGGAGCCGCCGGTGAGCTGCTCGCCGGAAGGCTGGACGTGTCGTTCGGACGGTTCGCCGGTCTGGACCCGGCGCTGCGGGCCGGGCTCGACCACCAGCCCGTGCGGTTCGAGCCGATGGCGGTCGTACTGCCCGAGGACCACCGGTTGGCCGCGTGGGACTGCGTGCCGCTCGCCGAGCTGGCCGGCGAGAGCGTCTACGCGGGCGCCGGCAATCCGCGCACCCCGGAGTGGACCGGCCTGGCGCGGCTGCTGTTCGAGGGACGGGGCATCGAGATCGCGCCGCCCGCCCCGCTGGCCGTCGGAGACGAGGAGTTCCAGCGCATCATGGCCAGAACGCGCAACCCGATCCTGGCCGTCGTGGAGTTCCCGGCGTTGCCGTCGATGGTGGTGCGGCCCCTGGTCGACCCGGTTCCGCTGTCCCCCGTCTCCCTGGTGTGGCGCAAGGGCCTGACCCACCCCGCGTTCGACGAGCTGCGCCGGGCGGCGGCCCTGCTGGCCGCGACGGAGGGGTGGCTGCGCAAGCCCGCGGGGGCCTGGGTTCCGGCCGTCGACGATGTCCTCATGGCGTCTCACGGTTGACACGATTCGACACGGCGCCCACACAAGACCTGCCCGTGCGCTACATTCGACGCCTGAGCACGGTGTGGTAAGAGGGGGCGCTCGGACGGGTGGGGGCCTGGTCCGACGGCGGGTGCTCAGGTCGTCAGCGCACCTGAACCATCCCGTGGGGGGAAGTGCGTGCGCGTGAAACAGTGGCGAGAAGACGCCCAGCCCGAGTGGCCCGAGGCCGCTACGGCTACCGGGGAAGTCCCGTCGGACGGCAGAGTCTCGGACAGGAGAGCCACGCAGGTCTTCCCCGGCCGTGATGTCCAGGCGACCGGCCACCGGCTGCCCGGCGCGACGGAGATACTGCGCGGTATTCCGCGGCAGAGCGAGGGCGAGGCCGACTCGCTCGCTCCGGAACCAGGGAACCGGGCCCCGGTCCGTGACCCCTGGCAGGAGCAGGAGGAACCCGAACCGTCCGGGCACGGCCCCGATCCGGACGGGCAGACCCACGATCCGCACGAGGTCACCGTCCAGTTGGACGCCGTGCAGCTCGGGGACGGATTCCTGCGTCAGGTCAAGGAGGGCCCGGGCGCCGAGGCCGTGGCCGACCGGCCCGTCTTCGTCGACGAGTCCGGCCGCCGCAGCCGCCGCTTCCGCCGGATCGGCATGGCCGTCGCCCTGTCCTGCGGGGTCTACGCCGTCGTCATCGTCGCCACGCTGATGTCGGGCAATTCCAACGCCCCCTGGCTGCCCGTGCCGACCAAGGAGGACAACCCGCCGGCCGGGCAGGTGGACACCCCGCCGCTGCCCGAGGAGTCGGCACCGGCCGCGGACACCGGCGCCACCGCGCCGGGCAGTGCGCCGGCGACCGGCGAGGCCACGGCACCCGCGCCCGGCCCCAGCGCCGTCGCACCCGACGCCACCGCCGGCGTCGGCGCCGGCCGTCCCGGCTCGTCCGCAAAGCCCTCCCCGAGCGCGTCCCGGACGACACCGGCCCCGGGCACCGAAGCCACCGACCCGGCCCCGAGCAAACCGGCGGACCCGCCGAGCACGCCGGTCACCGACCCGACGCCGACCGGCGAGCCCACGGCCCAGCCGACCGAGACGACCGGCACCGGCGGTGACGGCGGCACCGTCGCGGAGGGCCCGGCCGAGCCGCAGCCCGTCGCGGAGGGCCCGGCCGAGCCGCAGCCCGTCGCGGAGGCACCTGCCGCCGCCTAGACCGCGTCGCGACAGCGGCGCCCGTCACCCCGGGCGCCGCGCCACCGCCCTTCCGGCCGGGTGCCGCCCCGCGCATCAAGCCGGGCCGGCGCATCAAGCCGGGCCGGCGCATCAAGCCCGGCCGGCTCGGAGGAACCCGAGCTCTCCCGCCGGGGCCACCTCGCGATCACCGCTCCAACCGCCCCGTCCCGCCGAGCGGCGGGACCCTCAGGGCGTCACGGCGTCCGCCCCACCGCGAACAGCGCCGACGCCCCCGGCCGGCCGGGCCCTCCCCACCACACCGTCCGCCCGCCCCGTCCCGTCCCCGTAGCACCCCATCCCGCACCACCCGGAGTACCACCACCCATGGCATCCCGTACTCGCCGTACCGGGCACGCGTCCCGAGCCCGTGGCGGCTCCAGGCGCCGTCGCCTGCCCATGCGCCTGTTGCTGCCCCTGCTCCTCCTCGTCGCGCTGGGGGCGATGCTCATGCTGCGCGGCTACGTGCACAGCGAGATCCTCGCCGACCACCGCGTCGGCCCGCCCGCGGCGAACGACCGCGTCCCGAAGGACATCCTGAAGGGCGGGCCCGTCATCGACACCCGCAACGGGAAGCCCACCGCCCTGGAACTCCCGGACGGCGAACTGGTCCTGACCTTCGACGACGGCCCGGACCCGATGTGGACGCCCAAGGTCCTCGACGTCCTGAAGAAGCACGACGCCCGGGCCGTCTTCTTCATCACCGGCACCATGGCCTCCCGCCACCCGGACCTCGTCCAGCGCATGGTCGACGAGGGCCACGAGATCGGCCTGCACACCTTCAACCACCCGGACCTGTCGCTGCAGACCAAGAGCCGCGTCGACTGGGAGCTGTCCCAGAACCAGCTCGCGCTGGCCGGGGCGGCCGGTATCCGCACCTCGCTGTTCCGCCCGCCCTACTCGTCGTTCGCCCACAACATGGACAACAACACCTGGCCGGTCACCGAGTACATCGGCAGCAAGGGCTACATCACCATCGTCAACAACACCGACAGTGAGGACTGGCGCCGGCCCGGGGTCAAGAAGATCATCAGCAACGCCACGCCGAAGGCCGGCAAGGGCGCCATCGTGCTGATGCACGACTCCGGCGGTGACCGCTCCCAGACCGTGGCCGCGCTCGACGATTACATCTCGGGGCTGCAGGACAAGGGCTACCGCTTCCACACCCTCACCGGCGCCCTGGACGCGCCCAGCGCGCACACCCGCGTCGCCGGGCTGGAGTCGCTGAAGGGCAAGGCCTGGGTCTTCCTGGTGCAGGCCGCCGAGAACGTGACCGGTGTCCTGGTCGCCGGCCTCGCCGTCGTCGGCGTGCTGGTCTTCGGGCGTCTAGGGCTGATGCTGATCCTCTCCGTGGCGCACGCCCGCCGGGTCCGGCGCCGCGGCTTCCGCTGGGGCGACCCCATCACGGAACCGGTCTCCGTCCTCGTGCCCGCCTACAACGAGGCCAAGTGCATCGAGCAGACGGTCCGTTCCCTGGTCGCCAGCGACCACCCCATCGAGGTGCTGGTCATCGACGACGGCTCCAGCGACGGCACCGCCCGCATCGTCGAGAACCTGGGCCTGCCCGGCGTACGCGTCGTCCGCCAGCTCAACGCCGGCAAGCCCGCCGCCCTCAACCGGGGCATCGCCAACGCCAAGTACGACCTGATCGTGATGATGGACGGCGACACCGTCTTCGAACCGACCACCGTCCGCGAACTCGTCCAGCCCTTCGGCGACCCGCGGGTGGGTGCCGTCGCGGGCAACGCCAAGGTCGGCAACCGCGACTCGCTCATCGGCGCCTGGCAGCACATCGAGTACGTGATGGGCTTCAACCTCGACCGCCGCATGTACGACGTGCTGCGCTGCATGCCGACCATCCCCGGCGCGGTCGGTGCGTTCCGGCGCAGCGCACTGGAACGCGTCGGCGGTATGAGCGACGACACGCTCGCCGAGGACACCGACATCACCATGGCCATGCACCGCGACGGCTGGCACGTGGTGTACGCCGAGAAGGCCGTCGCCTGGACCGAGGCTCCGGAGTCCGTCCAGCAGCTGTGGTCCCAGCGCTACCGCTGGTCGTACGGCACCATGCAGGCCATCTGGAAGCACCGCCGCTCCCTCGTCGAGCGAGGGCCCTCGGGCCGCTTCGGCCGGGTGGGCATGCCGCTGGTGTCGATGTTCATGGTCGTGGCGCCGCTGCTGGCCCCGCTGATCGACGTGTTCCTTCTGTACGGGCTGGTGTTCGGCCCCACGGAGAAGACCATCGGCGCCTGGCTGGGCGTCCTCGCGGTGCAAGGGGTGTGCGCGGCCTACGCGTTCCACTTGGACAAGGAACGCATGACCCACCTGATCTCACTCCCGCTCCAGCAACTCCTCTACCGCCAGCTCATGTACGTCGTCCTGCTCCAGTCCTGGATCACCGCCCTCACCGGCGGCCGGCTGCGCTGGCAGAAGCTGCGGCGCACGGGCGCGGTGGGCCTGCCCGGGGCCGGTTCGGCCGCGCAGCCGCAGATGGACGGGAGGCCGGTCGGATGACCACGCACGCGACTCCCCTCGCCGAGACCGCGCCCAAGGAGCCGGCCCCTGTCAAACAGCCCGGCCGCGACCGGTACTTCGACCTGCTGCGGGCCCTCGCCCTGTTCCGTGTCGTGCTGTACCACCTGACGGGCTGGGCCTGGCTGCCGCTGGTGTTCCCGTCCATGGGCGTGATGTTCGCGCTCGCCGGCAACCTGATGGCCCGCTCGCTGAAGCGCCCGGCCGTCGGGGTGATCCGCGGCCGGATGCGCCGGCTGCTGCCCCCGCTGTGGCTGCTCGGCGTCGTCGGCGTCACCGGCATGGTCCTCCAGGGCTGGGGCCCGGACGCGGACGGGCACCCCGGATGGTGGCTGCTCCACCTCACCTTCTGGATCGTCCCGCTCAGCGACCCGCCGTACGCGGAGGGGCTGCCCGGCATCCACGGCTTCATCGGCGAGAACTGGGCCGCGGACCTCGCGGGCCCGCTGTGGTACATCCGCGCCTACCTCTGGTTCGTCCTGCTGTCACCGGTGCTCCTGAAGGCGCTGCGTGCCCTGCCGGTCCTCACGATCCTCGCGCCGATCGCCCTGGCCGTCACCTTCGAGCAGGGCTGGATCACCCTGCCCGGCGAGCGGATCCCCTCGGCGCTCACGGACTTCTCCACCTTCGGCGCCTGCTGGATCCTCGGCATGGCCCACCAGGAGGGGATCCTGCGTCGGCTGCCGCGCTACATCGTGCCGTCCGTCGCACCCGTCATCGCCCTGGCCGGTCTCTGGTACGCCCTGCACCACGACTTCGGCACCGGCAACGACCTGGACAGCATGCCGCCGGCCCAGGCCCTGTGGTCCTTCGGCACGGTGTGCCTGCTGCTGCACCTCAGCCCCTCCTGGTCGGAGTGGCCGCGCCGGCTGCGCCCCTTCGCGGGCACCGTCACGCTGCTCAACTCCCGGGCCGTGACGATCTACCTGTGGCACAACACCTGCATCCTGATCGCCGCGACCCTGTGGGACCAGCTGTGGGGCTTCCCCGTGCTTGAAGAGAACGTGCCCGGGCTGCTGGAGAGCGTCTGGCCGGTGCTGGCCCTGGTCTGGCTGCTGATCGGCTGCTGCGTGCTGGCGTTCGGCTGGGTGGAGGACCTGGCGGCGAAGCAGAGGCCACGGTTGTGGCCGAAAAGCGAGCGCAGGGTGAGGATTCACGCGAGCCGGAGGCGCGCGGCAACCGGCGGCTAAGCTGGCCCGGCATCGGCGGGGGCGGACGATGAGTGGCCCCCGGCGAGGTCCCTTTTCGGTTGCACGTGAGAGAACGACGGTGACACAAGCTCCGACGACAGAGCCGGCCGGGCCGCGCGCGCCGGTCTTCGGGCTGATCACGCCCGAGGACTGGTACCGCATCCCGCTGCTGCCCGCCGACCGCCGCGAGGCGTCCGTGAACGCCCTGATCAGGCGACAGTTCGCGGGCGTCGACCACCAGCCCGTGCTGCGCCGCAAGGCTGAGGAGCAGCTGCTCGGCACGGCCGACGCCGCGGTCGGGCAGGGCGGCGTGGTGCTGTACCTGTCGTTCCTCGAGGCCGGCGGCATCCCGCTGTCGGCCTCGCTGCTGATCTCCCGCCTCTACGAAAGGTTCGACGGCCTCGACGCCGTGGCCGCCTTGGCCGGCACCGGCGAGGTCACCCTTGAGTCGTTGCCCGCCGTGGGTCGCGTGGCCCGGCTGCGGCGGCAGGAACGTACGAAGCAGTCACGGAAGCTGGGCTCCGAGTTCGAGGACACCGTCGTCGAGTACTTCGTGCCGGTCCCGGAGCGGGACGAGGTGCTGATGCTGACGTTCAGCACACCGCTGGAGCCCATCGCGGACGCCATGGTGGAGTTGTTCGACGCGGTGGCCGGGACCTTGCGTTGGCAGCACCGCGATGAGGAGCCGACGGGGGAGGAAGACGCGTGAGCAAGAGGCTCAGGGTCTCGACGCAGGATCTCGACACGGCAGGAACCGGCCTGCGGACGGTGGCGACCGAGCTGGAAGGGCTCGACAAGCTCATGGACGCCTACGACCGCCGCACCGTTGGCCACCAGACGCTGCACGACCGGCTCCAGGAGTTCTCCGACGGCTGGGACGACAACCGCAAGAAGATGATCGAGGAGATCAAAGGGCTCGGCACGGTCGCCAAGGAGGCGGGGAAGGCCTACACCGAGCTCGACACAGCGCTGTACGACGCGCTCGTGGGCAAGAAGGGGAGGAAGAAGTGACCCGCCCCGCCGACCACCGGTGGGAGGTGCTGGGCGAGAGCGGTGACCCCGTGCCCGGCGACGTCACCGACATGAAGGCCCTGGCCCGCCGCTTCACGGCCACCGCCGACACCATCACCAAGACCGCCGACGCGCTGCGCCGGATCGGCAATCTGGAGAGCTGGGACTCCGAGGCCGGACGCGCCTTCGCCGAGAAGGCGACCGAGACGGCCAAGACCGTCAGCAAGGCCCACGACCGCTACGCCGATGCCGGAGTCGCCCTCAAGGACTACTCCACCGACCTGGAGACCATCCAGGGCGAGGCGGACAAACTTCTCACCCAGGCCGAGACGAAGCACTCCACCCTGTCCACGGCAAGGTCCAAGGCCGACAACCCTCCCAAGGGCACCGACGACGCCGGGCAGGACAAGCTCGACAAGGCCGTCACCGACCTCCAGGAGGGGCTCGACGGGCTGCGCGGCCAGCTCGACAAGCTGAAGAACCGTCACAAGGAGGCCGGCGACAAGGCCGCCAAGCGCATCCACGACACCACCGAGGGCGACGGTCTCAACGACGGCTGGCTGGACGACCTGCGCGACACCTTGAAGCTCGTCAGCGACATCACGGGAGCCATCGCCGCCGTCTGCGGGGTGCTGTCCCTGCTCGTCGGCTGGATCCCCGTCATCGGACAGGCCCTGGCCGGTGTGCTCGGCACCATCGCCCTGGTCATGACCGCGATCTCACTGGTCTGCCATGTGCTGCTCGCCATCAACGGCGACGGCTCCTGGGGCGACGTGGCGATCGACGTGCTCGGTCTCGCCACGTTCGGCATCGGACGCGTCTTCTCCGCGGGCGCCAAGGCCGCCGCCACCGTCGGCCGCAGCCGCGTCTGGACGGCGGCCACGCAGTACGTGCGCGGCTGGAACCCGGGCATGAACTCGGCCGCGCGCCGCGCACTCGTCGAGTCCATGGTCGGGGCACGGGCCGGAGCACGCCCCGGGGCGGCCCTGCCCGACGTGGGTCTGAGGGCGGCCTTCCGGGGCCTTCCGAGCTCCTTCGCGGACGACCTGGCCACGATCCGCGGCAACTGGCGGGACCTGTTCAAGGTCGGTGACAACCTCTCGGCGGCCCGCGACGCCTACACCGCCGCCGGCCCGCGCGGCCTGGCCAGCATGTATGCCGGGCCGGGCATGGTCGACGAACTCGCCCGCATCAAGAACATCGACCCGGCGGACCTGAGCTTCATCGGCACACCGGACGCGTTCAAGCAGGCCATGGCGTACAACGCGGTCGGCCTCGGCGGCACCGGGACGGGGGCGGCCTCTGACACCAAGAGCTTCGTCGGCCTGTTCGGCGGCGACCCGGAGGTCGACGTCACCGGGCCCGACGCGTCGCTGGCCGGAGTGTGAGAGCGGCCATGACGAACCCGGGGGAGTGGAGGGAGTGCCGGGTGGAGCTGCCCGCCCACCACAACTGGCTGGTGCTGGATCTGCGGAGTGAGGACCCCGAGGCGTGGGCGCGCACCCTCGCGGGGCAGCACCTCGGCGATGACGTGCCCGAGCCGTGGCGCGAGGCGTTCGCGACAGACCTGCTCTGGTACTGGGGCGCGGCGGCGCGGCAGGCCGCCCTGTGCGCGGCGGTCCTGGCACCCCGGGACGGACCCGTCGTGGCGAGTTGCACGGTCCGGGAGCTCAGCATCCCGCCGCAGAGCCGCACGGTGGCGGCCTTCCGGGCCGAACTGGCGCGCGCTGAAGGCCCGTACTTCGGGGACGGCCCCCTCCTCACCGAGGTCGAGCTGCCCTTGGGGCCGGCCCTGCGGGTGCACCGCCAGGAGCCGACGGACCCGGCGGCGGACAGCGGCACGGTCGTGGAGGGCGTCGCCCACTACGTCCTGCCGCGCAGGCATCCCACGGCACTGGAGTGCAGGCTGCTGTGGACGTCCCTCGGGCTCGGCGCGGAGCTCGTCGAGGTCGCCGACGAGCTGGCGGGCTCACTGCGCCTGGCGTGACGCGGACGGCCCGCGGAGCTTCCCGAACCCCTCGCCCAGCCCGAGCCGCTCCCAGGGCACCATCGCCAGCGGCATCCAGCTGAATCCGACGGCGAAGACGGCCACGACGGTGGTGAGCTGAGCCGAGAGGAACCACCCCAGCTGGGCCACGAGCAGTGCCACGACCAGCAGCCAGACGTCGAAGACCAGCACCGCCAGTACCTTGCGGGCGGCGGCCGCGGGACCGACCCGAGGCGTGTTCTCGTTCCCGCGCACCATGCCGAAGAGGATCACCGGCAGCATCAGTCCGGTCAGCCCGCCGACCGCGATCCCTCCCACCACCAGGGCGTTGATCCCGTCGTCGGGCACCACGCTCGACAGGGGGCCAGGGTCCACGGCCCTGCCGAGCAGGGCCACGGCCGCGAACGCGCCGAGTACCGCCGTCGCCAGGACGAGGAGCACGCCCGCTCCGAAGGCGACGTTTCCGGCGGCGGAGCGCCGCGCCCCGGGCTGCCCGGCTCCCGGCTCAGCGGTCATGGACTCTCCCCTTCCCATGTGGGGTCCGCTAGAGGATAACGGGGTCCCGCGCCCCGGCCTTTCCCGGTGTGGAAAACTGCCCGGGTTGCGCTTGTGAACGAAGTGGGCGGCGGGAGCGGTGGGGATGAGTAAGCGGCAGACACGGAAGATGCTGCGGCTGATGGCGAGCGGGGAACCCGTGGAGCTCACCAGCCCGATGGCGTCCGTGAAGAAGCTCGCCCGACTGGCCTTCGTCGCCCAGCAGTTCGGTTACGAGTACGCGGACGTCCGGCACAGCGGTGGCCGCAACAACGGCTCGCTCACCATGCTGCTCCTGCCCGACCCCAGCCCGCAGGCCAGGGCCCGGGCCGGGCAGAACTGGGCGCAGTACCCCAACGCGGCCGACGGGGTCTCCCTGCCGCCCCTGGTGCCGGACGCCTTCGAACTCCTCAAGGCCCGTATCAACTTCGACCTCACCGGCAAGCACGCCGAGAAGCGCATGGGGTACGGGGCCCTGGGCGTCTCCGTCGGCTGTGTGATCCTCGGTTTCCGTTTCGGGGGCGAGTCCGTCGACTTCGTCGTGGCCGGTGTGGTGTGGCTGCTGTTCATGGCGGTCTTCGGCACCGGCCTCGTGGTGACGCGCAAGCGCAACGCAAAGTTCGCGGCCCGGTTGCAGGCGGCGGGCTTCATGCCGGTGAACGACGAGCACGGGCGGCTGCGGTATCTGCCGCCGGGGGCGCAGCCGCCCGGGCAGGGCAATCCGTTCGCGGGTGGGGCGTATGCGCAGCAGGCGCCTGGGCCGTATGCCTCCCAGCCCGGTATGTACCCGGGGCAGCCCGCGCCTGGCCCGTACCAAGGTCAGCCCGCGCCCGGGCCCTATGGTGGCCCGCCGCCCGTGCAGGCCCCGTACCAAGGTCAGCCCGCGCCTGGCCCCTATGGCGCGCAGCCCCCCGGCCCGTACAGCCGGCCGTACCACCAGCCCCACCCCCAGCAGAACCCCCACTGGCAGCCACCGCAGCACTGACGCGGAAACCGCCCGGAACCTCTCATCCCGCCCGAGCCCGGGGTGAGAGCAAAGTTCCCTCGCGGTCACTCGGTGCCACAGGCAGGAAACGCGCCCTCCCTACCTTCGGATCAGTCACTCGAAGTACGACCGAGCCCCGGAGCACAGTGGAGGCGTCATGACAGGCCCTGGCACGGCACCCGCACCCCCGAGCAAGGGCGGACGCTGGATCCGGCACTGGGATCCCGAGAACGAGACGTTCTGGAAGGAGACCGGGGAGAAGGTCGCCCGCCGGAACCTCTTCTTCTCCGTGCTGTCCGAGCACATCGGCTTCTCGATCTGGACCCTGTGGTCCGTGCTGGTGCTGTTCATGGGCCCGGAGTACGGGCTGACCCCCGCCGACAAGTTCATGCTGACCTCGATGGTCACGCTGGTCGGCGCCGTCGTCCGCGTCCCCTACACCTTCGCCGTGGCGATCTTCGGCGGACGGAACTGGACGATCATCTCCGCGGCCCTCCTGCTGATCCCGACCTGCGCAGCGTTCGCCGTGATGGAGCCGGGGACCTCCTTCTCCACGTTCCTGCTCGTCGGCCTGCTCGCCGGTGTCGGCGGCGGCAACTTCGCCTCCTCCATGACCAACATCAACGCCTTCTTCCCGCTGCGGAAGAAGGGCTGGGCCCTCGGCCTGAACGCGGGCGGCGGCAACATCGGCGTGCCGGTGGCGCAGCTCGCCGCGCTGGCGATCATCGGGGCGGGTGGCGGACCGCGCGTGCTGCTCGGGATCTACATCCCGCTGATCGTCGTGGCCGCGGTGATGGCCGCGCTGTTCATGGACAACCTGGAGAACGTGAAGAACGACACCGGTGCCGCCAAGGACGCCGCGCGGGACGGCCACACCTGGATCATGGCCCTCCTCTACATCGGCACCTTCGGCTCCTTCATCGGCTACAGCTTCGCCTTCGGCCAGGTGCTGACGAACCAGTTCGGCCGTACGCCGCTGCAGGCCGCGTACGTCACCTTCCTCGGTCCGCTGCTCGGCTCCCTGATCCGGCCCGTCGGCGGCCGGCTCGCCGACCGGTACGGCGGCGCGCGGATCAGTCTGTGGAACTACGTCGCCATGGCAGCGGCGACGGCGGTCCTGATCGGCGCCTCCATGGAGAAGTCGCTGGCACTGTTCACCGGGGCGTTCGTGGTGCTGTTCGTGCTCAGCGGGCTCGGCAACGGCTCGACGTTCAAGATGATCCCGGGCATCTTCCAGAACAAGGCCCTGGCCAAGGGGCTGGAGGGCGAGGAGGCGGCGGCGTACGGGCGGCGGCTCTCCGGGGCCTCCATGGGCCTGATCGGCGCGGTGGGCGCGCTCGGCGGCGTCGGCATCAACCTCGCCTTCCGCCAGTCCTTCCTCTCCTACGGCTCCGGCACCGGGGCGTTCGTGGCCTTCCTCGCCTTCTACGCGGTCTGCTTCGTGGTCACATGGGCCGTATACCTTCGCCGTACGGCTCCCCGGGTACCCGTCACCACGGCGTCCTCGGAGGCGAAGCCGCAGCTCAGCTACGCCGAGGTGTGACGTAACACCAGCGACATCAAGCCGATCCGGGCCTGTCACGAGCCGTTGACAGGCTCGATCGGCATGTAGGTACGCCGTACCGACGAAGTACGACGACTCGAGTGCGGGACGAGAGCCATGTACGAGGAAGAACAGCGACCGGACCACGGACCCCTGGCGGGTTTCACCGTGGGGGTGACGGCCGCGCGCCGGGCCGATGAGCTCGGCGTGCTGCTGCAGCGACGCGGTGCCGCCGTCCTGCACGCCCCCGCCCTGCGCATCGTGCCGCTCGCCGACGACAGCGAACTGCTGGCCGCGACGAAAGAGATCATCGAGCAGGTGCCGGACATCGTCGTGGCCACGACCGCGATCGGCTTCCGGGGCTGGGTCGAGGCGGCCGACGGCTGGGGGCTGGGGGAGCAGCTGCTGTCACGGCTGGGCGGCGTGCGGATCATGGCGCGCGGGCCGAAGGTCAAGGGCGCGGTCCGGGCCGCCGGGCTGACGGAGGAGTGGTCGCCGTCGTCGGAGTCCATGGCGGAGGTGCTGGACCGGCTGCTGGAGGAGGGCGTCGACGGCCGGCGGATCGCGATCCAGCTGCACGGTGAGCCGCTGCCCGGTTTCGTGGAGGCGCTGCGGGAAGGCGGGGCCGAGGTGGTCGGGGTACCCGTCTACCGCTGGATGCCGCCGGAGGACATCACCCCGGTCGACCGCCTGCTGGACGCGACGGTCGCCCGGGCCCTGGACGCGGTGACCTTCACCAGTGCCCCGGCGGCGGCCTCCCTCCTCTCCCGGGCGAAGGACCGCGGACTGCTCGACGAGGTCCTGGCGGCGCTGAGCCACGACGTCCTGCCGGCCTGCGTCGGCCCGGTCACCGCTCTGCCCCTGCAGTCCCAAGGCATCGACACGATCCAGCCCGAACGCTTCCGGCTCGGCCCGCTGGTGCAGCTGCTGTGCCAGGAGCTCCCGGCGAGGGCCCGCTCCCTGCCCGTCGCCGGGCACCGCATGGAGATCCGCGGGCACGCCGTCCTGGTCGACGGCGACCTCAAACCGGTCCCGCCCGCCGGCATGTCCCTCCTGCGCGCCCTCTCCCGCCGCCCCGGCTGGGTCGTAGCCCGCGCCGACCTGCTGCGCGCCCTCCCCGGCTCCGGCCGCGACGAACACGCGGTGGAAACGGCCATGGCCCGCCTCCGCACGGCCCTCGGCACCCCGAAGCTGATCCAGACGGTGGTCAAGCGGGGCTACCGCCTGGCCCTGGACCCGAGCGCGGAGACGAAGTACGCAGACGCGTGAGCCCGCCCGGGGGTTGAGCTGGAACACGTCAGATCCGGTTCTGCCGGGTGGGCGGAACGCCCGGCGGGAATCCGGTCTCCAGGTGATGCCCGCGGGCGGGTCGACCTGGGGGAGTCCGGCGGCTGGGGGTGGTGCTCGGTGGAGGTGGTGCCCGGCGTGGTTCGGCCCGCCGGAGCGTGATGCTCGCGGCGCGGGCGGGACGCCGGTGGTGCGTACGGGGCAGCTCGGGGGAGTCCGGCCGGCGTGTGGTGTTCGGGGCGCCCCCGGCGGAACGCGCCCTGCGGCAGCCCGCCGGG
Source organism: Streptomyces sp. NPDC093598 (assembly GCF_044764825.1). NCBI lineage: Bacteria > Bacillati > Actinomycetota > Actinomycetes > Kitasatosporales > Streptomycetaceae > Streptomyces > Streptomyces sp. NPDC093598. The sequence goes on from NZ_JBIWIV010000014.1 coordinate 90,326, forward strand.
GTGTGACGCCCGGCCCGGTCGTGGCTTGAACGCGCGGCGCGCAGCGGCGGTCGTCGTGGTGAGGTGTGTGGGAGGGGTTTCCGGCGTCGTCGTGGGCAGGCACTGTAAGAGGGAACGGTTTCCCGGCCCTCTCACTGGCGTCTCACCGAAGCCCTCGCGACGGGGTCAACCCCTAGGCGGTGACAGGCACATGGCACTGGGTACGGCCACGGCCCCCTACGAGCTGCGCTTCGACGCCGGGCGGATCTGCCTGGATCTGCTCTCCACCACGCACCCGGGGGAGCGGCTCGACACCGTGGACGTGCTGCGCGCCTGGATCACCGGCTCCGGACTCGTCCCGGCGGACACCGCCCTGGCCCACGCCGACACCGGCTGGCTCCTCGCCTTCCGCGAACTGCGGGCCCAGATCGACCGGTTGGTGCGCTGCCGGCCGAGACCCGGAGTCGCGGCGTACGACCTCGCCCTCGCCCGCGTCAACGACCTGGCCCGCACCGCGCCCCCGGCCCCGCGCGCGGTCCGCGGCGAAGACGGTCAGCTGCTGCGGCGGTTGGACGGCCCGCCCGGCTGCGCCGCCCTGCTCGCGGCCGTCGCCCGGGACGCCGTGGACCTGCTGACCGACCCCGTCGCCCGCGCGGCCCTGCGCCAGTGCGAGGGCGACAACTGCCCCATCGTGTACCTCGACACCTCCCGGGGACGCAGGAGGCGCTGGTGCTCCAGTGAGGTCTGCGGGAACCGCGAACGCGTCGCCCGGCATCGTCGCCGCGCGGCACTCGCCCGCGCGTAAAACGGAATTGAGTGGTCCGTGCACTCAATTTCCCTGTCCTAAATGCGACTTCTGCGACCGCACTGTCGAAGTGATTTCGATTACATGCCGTTTACCTACGCCACCGTAGGGAAGGCCTGGCTTGATCTTGCCGATGTGGCGGAAATGTAAAGAACGCGGGGTGGGAATGTGACCCCATGTCCCGCTCGTCACGTCATCTCGAAGAAATCTGTCGGGTCTCTTTGAACGCCCAACCGCTCGCGTCCGTACGGCTTGTGGAGCGACCGACTGGGGGAACCCCCGGACACCGGAGGTGGGCGTGCGCAAGGATTCCGTCGTGGCCAATGAACGTGCACCGAGGGCCCGACATCGCATGTCCCAGCCCTCGGAACCCGACGAGGAGCTGATGCGTGCGCTCTATCGCGAACACGCCGGACCGCTTCTGGCATATGTCCTGCGCCTGGTCGCCGGAGACCGGCAGCGCGCCGAGGACGTCGTCCAGGAGACGCTCATCCGTGCCTGGAAGAACGCCGGTCAGCTCAATCGGGCGACCGGATCGGTACGCCCCTGGCTGGTGACGGTCGCCCGGCGCATCGTCATCGACGGCCACCGCAGCCGGCAGGCCCGGCCGCAGGAGGTCGACCCGTCGCCGCTGGAGGTCATCCCCGCGGAGGACGAGATCGACAAGGCGCTGTGGCTGATGACTCTCTCGGACGCACTCGACGACCTGACCCCCGCCCACCGGGAGGTGCTCGTCGAGACGTACTTCAAGGGGCGTACCGTCAATGAGGCGGCCGAGACCCTGGGCATACCCAGCGGCACCGTCCGCTCCAGGGTGTTCTACGCCCTGCGTTCGATGAAGCTGGCACTGGAGGAGCGGGGGGTGACGGCGTGAGTGTTTACGGGGGTAACCAGGGGTTCGGTACGGGAGGCATGGGTATGTCTGGCCCCATGCAGGAATCTCCGGTGCCGAACGAGCACGAGACCGTCGGCGCCTACGCCCTCGGCATCCTCGACGACGCCGAGGCAACCGCTTTCGAGGCCCACCTCGCGACCTGCGAATGGTGCGCCCAGCAGCTCGACGAGCTGGCCGGCATGGAACCGATGCTCGCCGCCCTCGCCGATCTGCCCGGCTCCGGCAGCACACCCGCGATCGGCGAGTCCCTGTCCGCGAAGCCCCGCCCGCGCCTGGTGGAGAAGCTGGTCGACGAGGTCGCCGACCGCCGCGCGCAGAAGCGCCGCCGCAGCTTCTACATGGTGGCGGCGGCCGGTGCGCTGATCATCGGCGGGCCCTTCGTCGCGGTCGCGACGAACGGCGGTGACGGCGGCGGCGGCGCGGAGAACCGCCCGCTCGCGGCGAGCCCCGCCAAGGCGGCCTTCGACGGCATCTCCGACAAGATCAGCGCCACCGACCCGAACACCAAGGTCTCCGCCACCGTCGCCGTCCAGAAGAAGGACTGGGGCACCGGCATGGTCCTGGAGCTGAAGAACGTCAAGGGCCCGCTCAAGTGCGCCCTCGTCGCGGTCGGCAAGAACGGCGAGCGCGAGACCCTGTCCTCCTGGTCCGTCCCGGAGTGGGGCTACGGCCTGCCGGACGCCAAGTCCGACAAGGCCAAGGAGCCCCTGTACGTCCAGGGCGGCGCCGCCTTCGAACCGAACGAGATCGACCACTTCGAGGTCGTGACCTTCGACGGCAAGCGGCTGGTCGAGGTCGACGCGTAGGCCTGTCCGGTCGCCCGGCAGGCGCCATTGGGGCAACAGCTTCCGCGCCTGCCCGCCGGCCCGTAGCTTCCAGGGGCCCCCTTCGCGTACGGTTGACGGCTGCCCAGCACGTCAGAAGGGGGCCCGGTGGCCGCTCAGGCTCAGAGACAAGACGCGGTCGGTTCGGTGCACGACTCGGTTCGTGAACGGGAGATCCGCGTCGAACAGGAACACCTGGACCGGGTGTACCGGCGCCTCGAGGAGAAGATCCACGAGGCCGAGTTCCTGATGCAGGACGCGGCCCGGCGCGGCCAGGTCGGCACCCCCGGCGCACTCGCCGAGCGGGACGCGCAGGTGTTCCGCGCGGGAATCCACCTCAGCCGGCTGAACAACGAGTTCGAGGACTTCCTCTTCGGCCGTATCGACCTGCTGACCGGCAAGGACGGCAAGAAGGGCCCCGACGGGGCGTACACGGCGATCGAGCCGGCGGAGGGGGCCGTACGTCCCGACAACACCGCCGAGATCGCCGAGACCCTGCACATCGGCCGCATCGGCGTCCTCGACCAGGACTACGCGCCGCTGGTCATCGACTGGCGGGCCCCGGCCGCCGCACCCTTCTACCGCTCCACCCCGGTCGACCCCGGCCGTGTCGTCCGCCGCCGCGTCATCCGCTCCAAGGGCCGCCGGGTGCTGGGCGTCGAGGACGACCTGATGCGCCCCGAGCTGACGGCGTACCTCGACGGCGACGAGCTGCCCGTCATCGGCGACGGCGCCCTGATGGCCGCGCTCGGCCAGGCCCGCAGCCACACCATGCGCGACATCGTCGCCTCCATCCAGGCCGAGCAGGACCTGGTCATCCGCGCCCCCGCCGCCTCCGTGACGTACGTCGAGGGCGGCCCGGGCACCGGCAAGACCGCCGTGGCCCTGCACCGCGCCGCCTACCTCCTCTACCAGGACCGGCGCCGCTACGCCGGCGGCATCCTGATCGTCTCGCCGACCCCGCTGCTCGTCGCCTACACCGAGGGCGTGCTGCCCTCCCTCGGCGAGGAGGGCCAGGTCGCCATCCGCGCCATCGGCTCCCTGGTCGAGGGGGCCGACGCCACGCTCTACGACTCCCCGGCCGTGGCCCGCGCCAAGGGCTCCTCCCGCATGCTCAAGGTGCTGCGCAAGGCCGCACGCGGCGCCCTGGAGATGAACGAGCAACCGGCCCGGCTGCGCGTGGTCGCCTTCGGCCGCCGCCTGGAACTGGAGGCCCGGGAACTGGACGGCATCCGCCGCTCCGCCCTCGGCGGCACCGCCCCCGTGAACCTGCTGCGCCCCCGCGCCCGCAAGCTCCTCCTGGACGCCCTGTGGGAGCAGTCCGGCGCGGCCGGCCGGCACTCCGACCCCGAACTCGCGGCCGAGCTGCGCTCGTCCTTCGACGAGGACATCACCTCCGAGGACACCTTCATCGCCTTCCTCGACGCCTGGTGGCCGGAGCTGACCCCGGCGGCGGTCCTGGACGCCATGGCCGACGAACGCCGCCTCGGCCGCTGGGCCCGGCGGATCCTCAACCCCGGCGAGGTCCGCAAGGTCGCCCGCTCGCTGCGGCGCGAGGGCCGGACGGTGCACGACATCGCCCTGCTCGACGAGCTCCAGGCCGTCCTCGGCGCCCCGGCCCGACCCCGCAGGAAGCGCGAACTCGACCCGCTCGACCAGCTCACCGGCCTGGAGGAGCTGATGCCGGTGCGCGAGGAGTCGCAGCGCGAGCGCGCCGAACGCCTCGCGCAGGAGCGCGTCGAGTACGCCCACGTCATCGTCGACGAGGCCCAGGACCTCACCCCGATGCAGTGGCGCATGGTCGGCCGCCGTGGCCGGCACGCCACCTGGACGGTCGTCGGCGACCCGGCCCAGTCCTCCTGGTCCGACCCGGACGAGGCCGCCCAGGCCCGTGACGAGGCCCTCGGCACCCGCCCGCGCCGCCGCTTCGAACTCACGGTGAACTACCGCAACCCGGCCGAGATCGCCGAGCTCGCCTCGAAGGTCCTCGCCCTCGCGATGCCCGGCTCGGTGTCGCCGAAAGCGGTCCGCTCCACCGGTGTCGAGCCCCGCTTCACCGTCGTGGAGGACACGCTGGGCGCGACCGTCCGCGACGAGGCGGCCCGGCTACTGGAGCGGGTCGACGGCACGGTCGGCGTGGTCGTCGCCATGCAGCGCCGCGAGGAGGCCCGCCGCTGGCTCGCCGGTCTCGGCGACCGGGTCGTGGCCCTCGGCAGCCTGGAGGCGAAGGGCCTGGAGTACGACGCGACGGTGGTGGTCTCCCCGGCGGAGATCGCCGACGAGTCCCCGGCCGGCCTGCGCGTCCTCTACGTCGCGCTGACCCGGGCCACCCAGCAGCTCACGGTCGTCTCGGCCGACCGGGACGAGCCCGACGCGGCGGGAGTTGCGGACCTGCTCAGGGACTGAGGCCCGATACCCACTTGTCGGCGAAATGAACTAGCGGTACGGGAATGGCCTTACGGGATCTGTTTGTTAGCCTGGATGTGGCACCGGCTCGATCCAAGCCCCCGGGCCCAACCTTCGTCGCTACGAGCGACCACTTGCCGCGAGGCGAGCATGGCGGGTCGGTGCCACTTACTTCGAAGAGACCCACGTCCACGTGACGTGGGTCTCTTTTTGCTGGCCCATTCCGCGAACAAAACGTTCGCAATCGAGGGCGGCTACCTGCTACTCAGCGGTAGGTGCGACGATCGGACGGCACAACTCAGCGTCAGGTGAAAGCAGAGGAAGTCGGCCATGGCAACGGCGCCCAGCGTCTCCTACTCGATGACGGTCCGGCTGGAGGTGCCCGCGAGCGGAACCGCCGTCTCGCAGCTCACCACCGCCGTGGAGTCCTCCGGAGGCTCGGTGACCGGCCTCGACGTCACCGCGTCCGGTCATGAGAAGCTCCGTATCGACGTCACCATCGCGGCGACGTCGACCGCGCACGCGGACGAGATCGTCGAGGAACTCCGCGGCATCGAGGGCGTCACGCTGGGCAAGGTCTCGGACCGGACCTTCCTCATGCACCTCGGCGGCAAGATCGAGATGGCGTCGAAGCACCCCATCCGCAACCGTGACGACCTGTCCATGGTCTACACGCCGGGCGTGGCCCGTGTGTGCATGGCGATCGCCGAGAACCCCGAGGACGCCCGCCGCCTCACCATCAAGCGCAACTCCGTTGCGGTCGTGACGGACGGCTCCGCCGTGCTGGGCCTGGGCAACATCGGCCCCAAGGCCGCGCTGCCCGTCATGGAGGGCAAGGCCGCCCTCTTCAAGCGGTTCGCCGGCATCGACGCCTGGCCGATCTGCCTGGACACCCAGGACACCGACGCGATCGTCGAGATCGTCAAGGCGATCGCCCCCGGCTTCGCGGGCATCAACCTCGAGGACATCTCCGCCCCGCGCTGCTTCGAGATCGAGGCCCGGCTGCGCGAGGCCCTGGACATCCCCGTCTTCCACGACGACCAGCACGGCACCGCGATCGTCGTCCTCGCCGCCCTCACGAACGCCCTGCGCGTCACCGGCAAGGCCATGGAGAACATCCGGGTCGTCATGTCCGGCGCCGGCGCGGCCGGTACGGCCATCCTGAAGCTGCTGCTCGCCGCGGGCGTCAAGAACGCCGTCGTCGCCGACATCCACGGCGTCGTGCACGCGGGCCGCGAGGACCTGGTGGACGCCGCCCCGGACTCGGCGCTGCGCTGGATCGCCGACAACACCAACCCCGAGGGCCTCACGGGCACCCTCAAGGAGGCCGTGCGCGGCGCCGACGTCTTCATCGGCGTCTCGGCCCCGAACGTCCTCGACGGCGACGACGTGGCCGCCATGGCCGACGACGCGATCGTGTTCGCGCTTGCGAACCCGGACCCCGAGGTCGACCCGGCGATCGCCCGCCAGACCGCGGCCGTTGTCGCCACCGGCCGCTCGGACTTCCCGAACCAGATCAACAACGTGCTGGTCTTCCCGGGCGTCTTCCGCGGTCTGCTGGACGCGCAGTCCCGCACGGTCAACACCGAGATGATGCTCGCGGCCGCGAAGGCGCTGGCGGACGTGGTGACCGAGGACGAGCTGAACCCGAACTACATCATCCCGAGCGTCTTCAACGACAAGGTCGCGGGCGCGGTCGCCGGTGCCGTGCGGGAGGCCGCCAAGGCGGTCGGTGCGGGGGCGGGCAGCGCGTCCGGCGTCTGAGAGCCGTGGCCGTCCGGCCGCCGCGGGGGGTCCGGGGGCGCCGCCCCCGGACTGTGAGTAACCCCACGGCCGCTGGGAACCCGGCGCGTCGCAAGAACCCTGTCAGCAGCGCAGCTATCGTGGCGCCAGGCTCAGGCCCTCTTTTCGTGTGACTCCCCAAGGGTGTTCTCACGACTCCTGCGGGTGCCGGATTGGCTTTCCCGCCGCAGGTAGAGGCAGGATGCGTCCCTGGGCGCGAGGGTCTGACGACGGACCCGGGTCCGGGGACTCACGGAGGACCCTGGCAGCATCGGCTTCGATCTGACGCCTCAACGGCAAGATGAACACGGGAGTAACAACATGAACCGCAGTGAGCTGGTGGCCGCGCTGGCCGACCGCGCCGAGGTGACTCGCAAGGACGCCGACGCCGTGCTGGCCGCGTTCGCCGACGTCGTCGGCGACATCGTCTCCAAGGGCGACGAGAAGGTCACCATCCCCGGCTTCCTGACCTTCGAGCGCACCCACCGTGCCGCTCGCACCGCCCGCAACCCGCAGACCGGCGAGCCGATCCAGATCCCGGCCGGCTACAGCGTGAAGGTCTCCGCGGGCTCGAAGCTCAAGGAAGCCGCCAAGGGCAAGTAAGCCTGCCGTTCGTACGCCGACGGTGTACGAACCACAGTGAGTGACATCAAAGGGGCGGCCACCCGAACCGGGTGGCCGCCCCTTTGATGTCACTGCACGCGCCGCTACCCGAGCGCCTTGCCCGGCAGCTCCACCTTCGCGCCCAGCTCCATGAGCTTCTCCATGAAGTTCTCGTAGCCCCGGTTGATGAGGCCGATGCCGTGGACGCGGGACGTGCCCTGGGCCGCCAGCGCCGCGATCAGGTACGAGAAGCCGCCGCGGAGGTCGGGGATGACCAGGTCCGCGCCCTGGAGCTTGGTCGGGCCCGAGACGACGGCCGAGTGCAGGAAGTTGCGCTGGCCGAAGCGGCAGTTCGAGCCGCCCAGGCACTCGCGGTAGAGCTGGATGTGCGCGCCCATCTGGTTCAGCGCGGACGTGAAGCCGAGGCGGGACTCGTAGACCGTCTCGTGGATGATGGACAGGCCCGTGGCCTGGGTCAGGGCGACCACCAGCGGCTGCTGCCAGTCGGTCTGGAAGCCCGGGTGGACGTCCGTCTCCAGCGCGATGGACTTCAGCTGGCCACCGGGGTGCCAGAAGCGGATGCCCTCGTCGTCGATCTCGAAGGCACCGCCCACCTTCCGGTAGGTGTTCAGGAAGGTCATCATCGAGCGCTGCTGGGCGCCGCGGACGTAGATGTTGCCCTCGGTCGCCAGCGCCGCGGACGCCCAGGACGCGGCCTCCAGGCGGTCCGGGAGGGCGCGGTGGTTGTAGCCGCCGAGCTGGTCCACACCCGTGATGCGGATCGTCCGGTCGGTGTCCATCGCGATGATCGCGCCCATCTTCTGCAGCACGCAGATGAGGTCCTCGATCTCCGGCTCGACGGCCGCGTTGGACAGCTCCGTGACGCCCTCCGCGAGGACGGCCGTCAGCAGCACCTGCTCGGTCGCGCCGACGGACGGGTACGGCAGCTGGATCTTCGTGCCGCGCAGCCGCCGGGGCGCCTCCAGGTACTGGCCGTCCGCCCGCTTCTCGATCTTCGCGCCGAACTGCCGCAGCACCTCGAAGTGGAAGTCGATGGGCCGGCCGCCGATGTCGCAGCCGCCGAGGCCGGGGATGAACGCGTGGCCGAGGCGGTGCAGCAGCGGTCCGCAGAACAGGATCGGGATACGGCTCGAACCCGCGTGGGCATCGATGTCAGCGACGTTCGCGCTCTCCACGCGCGTCGGATCCATCACCAGTTCGCCGGGCTCGTCACCCGGACGGACCGTCACACCGTGCAGCTGCAGCAGACCCCGTACGACTCGGACGTCGCGGATGTCCGGAACATTGCGGAGCCGGCTCGGAGCGCTGCCCAGCAGCGCAGCGACCATGGCCTTCGGTACGAGGTTCTTCGCACCGCGGACACGGATCTCGCCCTCCAGCGGGGTTCCGCCGTGGACAAGCAGGACATCGTCGTTGACGGTCATGAATCTCGCGTTCCATGGAGTCGGGCAGGGGCCAGGAGGGAAAGGGTAATCGCCCACCACCCCCCATCTGTAAGCCCGAGTCGGACCCAGCCACGTCATAGCTCTGTCACAACACGAACCGTTCCGTGCCGGGCACATGGGGTCACCGTCACGTTCGTGCGCACGGGACGCGCCCGTGCGCCCTGAGCTGCACGCACTCCCGTCCCCGCATTGCCTCCCCACGCGAAGGCAAGATGCGGGATCATGTCTGCCATGACCGAGGTGTCCTCGCTCACAGGGCGGTTGCTCGTGGCCACCCCCGCCCTGGCGGACCCGAACTTCGACCGTGCGGTGGTGCTGCTCCTCGACCACGACGAGGAGGGCTCCCTCGGTGTCGTCCTCAACCGCCCGACCCCGGTGGACGTGGGCGACATCCTGGAGGGCTGGGGGGATCTCGCCGTGGAACCCGGTGTCGTGTTCCAGGGCGGTCCGGTGTCCCTGGACTCCGCTCTCGGAGTCGCGGTCGTCCCCGGCGGTGCGTCGGGCGAGGCCGCCCCGCTGGGCTGGCGCCGGGTGCACGGCGCGATCGGTCTGGTCGATCTGGAGGCCCCGCCGGAGCTGCTGGCCTCCGCCCTCGGCTCCCTGCGCATCTTCGCCGGATACGCCGGCTGGGGCCCGGGCCAGCTGGAGGACGAGCTGGTGGACGGCGCGTGGTACGTCGTCGAGTCGGAGCCCGGCGATGTCTCCTCCCCGTCTCCCGAGCGGCTCTGGCGCGAGGTGCTGCGCCGCCAGCGCAACGAGCTGGCGATGGTGGCGACGTACCCGGACGACCCTTCGCTCAACTGATGCGGGTGAGCTTCAGTACCCTTGGGCCTATGAGCACTCTCGAGCCCGAGCGCGGGACTGGTACGGGGACCCTCGTAGAGCCGACGCCGCAGACCTCCTCCGGTGACGGTGACCACGAGCGCTTCGCCCATTACGTCCAGAAGGACAAGATCATGGCGAGCGCGCTCGACGGCACCCCCGTCGTGGCGCTGTGCGGCAAGGTCTGGGTGCCGGGCCGCGATCCGAAGAAGTACCCGGTGTGTCCCATGTGCAAGGAGATCTACGAGTCCATGGGCTCCGGCGGCGGCGACGACAAGGGCAAGGGCGACAAGTAGCCCCGGCCTCCTCGGCGTAAGGCCCCCAGGGCGCGTTTTGCGCGCCCTGGGGGCCTTTGTGCTGTCCGGGCGTTGCACGGGGTGCGTCTGCCGGTCACAGAGTGGTTGAGACCTCTTGTGGGCGTGTTCATGCAGTCCCTAACCTCCGGGGTGTTGTGCACAGCGAAACCTTCATTGCGCATGTTGCAACACTCCCTCGGAGGAGCACTCCATGAAGCTGTCCGTCCGATGCGCAGGGCTCACCGCGCTCGCCGCCCTCCTGGCCACCGCCTGCGCGCCCCAGACCTCCTCGAACTCCTCCTCCGACAAGGACGAGAAGACCGGCACGCTGCGCGTGTGGCTCTTCCAGGAGGTCGGCAACGCCCCCAAGGAGAAGGTCGTCGACTCGGTCGTCGCCGACTTCGAGAAGGCCCACCAGGGCACCGAGGTCAGCGTCGAGTACATCCCCATCGACACCCGCGCCCAGCGCGTCAAAGCCGCCTTCAACGACCCCGCCTCCGCTCCCGACGTGATGGAGTACGGCAACACCGACACGGCCGGCTATGTGAAGGACGGCGGACTCCTCGACGTCACGAAGGAGTTCGGCGACTGGAGCGAGGCGAAGGACACCGACCCCACGGCGAAGCAGTCGGTGACGGTGGACGGCAAGCTCTACGGCGCCCCGTTCTACGTCGGTGTCCGCGCCCTGTACTACCGCACGGACGTGTTCAAGGAACTCGGCCTCTCCGTCCCGAGAACGATGGGCGAACTCGCCTCCACGGCCCGAGCGATACGCGCCGCGAAGCCCGAGCTGTACGGGCTGGTGGTCGGCGGCGCCTACACCTACGGCGCGATGCCGTTCGTGTGGGCCAACGGCGGTGAACTCGCGAGCGGCAAGGGCGGGTCGTACGCGTCCGGCATCGACAGCCCGGAGGCCCGCAAGGGCATCAAGGCCTACACGTCCCTCTTCGGCGACGACAACTGCCCGGCCGCCAAGTGCGCGGGCATGGGCGGCAACGACACGATCTCCGCGTTCGCCGCAGGGAAGGCGGGCATGGCGATCGGCGGCGACTTCAGCCACACCGCCGTCGAGGCCGGAAAGGTCAAGGGCAAGTACGCCGTCGTCCCGCTGCCCGGTGTGAAGCCCGGCTCGATCGCTCCCGCCTTCGCGGGCGGCAACAACATCGGTGTCCTGAAGAGCACGTCCCACCGCACGCTCGCCGTCCAGCTGATGGAGCGGCTCGCCTCGAAGAGGACGCAGAGCGAACTCTTCGACGCGATGGGCTTCCTGCCGACCTTCAGGGACGTCCGGCAGCAGGTCGCGCAGCAGGAGCCGTTCGTGAAGCCCTTCGTGCGGACCCTCTCCGCCGGCACCAAGTTCGTCCCCGCGTCTCCCGCTTGGGCCCAGATCGACTCCTCGCTGGTCCTGCCGACGATGTTCCAGGAGATCATCAGCGGCAGGAAGGACGTCGCGAAGGCCTCCGAGGACGCCGCGAAGAAGATGAACACGGCGTTCGGCTCCGCGGGGTGAGCCGGGTGAACGACCGCACGGAGGCGGCGGGAGCCGACCCGGTGGGAACCGGAGCGGCGGGGGCCGACCCGGTGGGGACCGGAGGCGCTGCGGCAGGGGCCGGACCGGCCGGGAGCGACGCGGCCGACACCGGGGTGGACGCGAGTGAAACCGGTGCAGGGGGAGCCGCCGCCGCGGGGACGGCCCCAGCACGGGCCGCACTCCGGCCGCACGGCAGCGGTCCGGGGTCTGCTCCGGCGTCCGCGTTCGCGAGTGTCACCGCGCCCGAGGGGGCCCCGGCTGGGACGGCCCGGGACGGTTCCGCCGAGGACCGCAGTCGGCACGGCGGGTGTGCGGAGAGCCGGCCCTCGACCGAAGACGTGCGCGGGAAGCGGAGCGGTCGGTCCGGTTCGCGTCGAGACCTGCCCTACAGGTCTCCGCTCGCGGTAGGCGGCTGGACGCCCTGGCTGTATCTCGGGCCCGCGCTCGTCGTGCTCGGGGGGCTGCTCGTCTACCCGATCTACCAGCTCGGGCTGATCTCCTTCTTCCAGTACACCCAGGCGCAGGTCAGCGGCGGGGAGCCGACCACCTTCGAGGGCTTCGGGAACTACGCCGAGCTGATCGGGGACCCGCAGTTCTGGCAGGTGCTGCTCGCCACCGTGCTGTTCGCGGCGGCCTGTGTCGTCTCCACACTCGCGGTCGGCTGCGCACTCGCCGTACTCCTCACCCGCGTCCGGGCCGTACCGCGGCTCGCGCTGATGCTGGCCGCCCTGGGCGCGTGGGCGACCCCGGCCGTGACCGGCTCCACGGTGTGGCTGTTCCTCTTCGACCCGGACTTCGGCCCGGTGAACCGGGTGCTGGGCCTCGGCGACCACTCGTGGACCTATGGCCGGCTCAGCGCCTTCTTCCTGGTGCTGCTCGAAGTGGTCTGGTGCTCCTTCCCGTTCGTGATGGTGACCGTCTACGCGGGGATCCGTGCCGTACCCGGCGAAGTGCTGGAGGCCGCCTCCCTGGACGGTGCCTCGCAGTGGCGGATCTGGCGGTCCGTGCTCGCCCCGATGCTCCGGCCGATCCTCGTCGTCGTCACCATCCAGTCGGTCATCTGGGACTTCAAGGTCTTCACGCAGATCTACGTCATGACGAACGGCGGCGGCATCGCCGGCCAGAACCTGGTCCTGAACGTCTACGCCTACCAGCAGGCGTTCGCGTCGTCGCAGTACGGCCTCGGCTCCGCGATCGGCGTCGTGATGCTGCTGATCCTGCTCGCCGTCACGCTGGTGTACCTGCGGCTGCTGCACCGGCAGGGGGAGGAACTGTGAATCCGCTACGCGTCCGTGTGCGCCGCCCGGGGCGGCTGGCCGCCGAGGCTTCCGCCCTGCTGATCGCGGTCGTCGTGGCCTTCCCTCTGTATTGGATGGTGCTCAGCGCCTTCAAACCGGCCGGGGAGATCGAGTCCGCCGAACCCAGGCCGTGGACGCTCGCGCCTTCCCTGGATTCCTTCCGGCGCGTCTTCGGGCAGCAGGAATTCGGCCGGTACTTCCTCAACAGCCTCGTCGTCGCGGGCTCTGTCGTGATCGCCTCCGCGCTCATCGCGTTTCTCGCCGCGACCGCCGTGACCCGATTCCGGTTCCGCCTCCGGACCACGCTTCTGATCATGTTTCTGGTGGCCCAGATGGTGCCCGTGGAAGCCCTCACGATCCCCCTGTTCTTCCTCATGCGGGACGCCGGTCAGCTGAACACGCTGGGCTCGCTGATCCTGCCTCACATCGCCTTCTCGCTGCCCTTCGCGATCTGGATGCTGCGGGGGTTCGTGAAAGCCGTTCCCGAGGCGCTGGAGGAGGCCGCGTACATCGACGGGGCGACCCGGGCGCGATTCCTCTGGCAGATTCTTTTCCCGCTCGTCCTGCCGGGTCTCGTGGCCACCAGCGTGTTTTCGTTCATCTCCGCCTGGAACGACTTCCTGTTCGCCAAGTCGTTCATCATCAGTGACACGTCGCAGTCGACGCTGCCGATGGCCCTGCTCGTCTTCTACAAGCCCGACGACCCGGACTGGGGCGGAGTCATGGCCGCCTCCACGGTGATGACCATTCCGGTCCTGGTCTTCTTCGTACTCGTACAGCGGCGCCTGGTCTCCGGACTGGGCGGAGCGGTGAAGGACTGACGTGACCGAACTGGTTCCGGAGCCCCGCAGCGTCGTCGCCGACGCCACCGGCGAGGTGCGGCTGACGGCGCACTCCCGGCTCTACGCCGACACCGGGACGGAGGGCGTCGGCCACTGGCTGCGCACCGTCCTCCGGCAGGCCACCGGTCTGCCGCTCCGCGAGGGGCGGGAACTCGACGACGCGGGCGGCGACGGCATCGGGCTCCAACTCGACCCCGGACTCAGCCCCGAGGAGTACCGCCTCGTCAGCGACCGTAACGGCGTCCTCATCGAGGGCGGAAGCGCGGCCGGTGTCTTCTGGGGTGCCCAGACCCTGCGGCAGCTTCTCGGCCCCGACGCGTTCCGCAAAGCCCCGCTCGGCGGCGACCGCGCCCGGGCCGTGCCGTACCTGACGATCGAGGACGCCCCCCGATTCCGCTGGCGGGGCATGATGCTCGACGTCGCCCGGCACTTCATGCCCAAGGAAGGCGTGCTGCGTTACCTCGATCTGATGGCGGCGCACAAACTCAACGTCTTCCACTTCCATCTGACGGACGACCAGGGCTGGCGCGTCGAGATCGAGCGGCATCCGCGGCTGACCGTGATCGGCTCCTGGCGCGCCCGTACGAAAACCGGCCACCGGGCCTCGCCGTTGTGGGAGGACAAGCCGCACGGCGGCTACTACACCCGGGACGACATCCGGGAGATCGTCGCCTACGCCGCCGAGCGGCATATCACCGTCGTCCCCGAAATCGACGTGCCCGGCCACTCGCAGGCCGCCATCGCCGCGTACCCGGAACTCGGCAACACCGATGTCATCGACACGACCACCCTCACCGTCTGGGACACCTGGGGAATCAACCCGAACGTACTCGCCCCCACTGACACCACCCTGCGCTTCTACGAGGGCGTCTTCGAGGAAGTACTGGAGCTGTTCCCCTCGGAGTTCGTCCACGTCGGCGGCGACGAATGCCCCAAGGACCAGTGGCGCCGCTCCGCGACCGCCCAGGCGCGCATCAGGGAACTCGGGCTCGCGGACGAGAACGAGCTCCAGTCCTGGTTCATCGGGCACTTCGACGCGTGGCTCTCCGCGCGCGGGCGCCGGCTGATCGGCTGGGACGAGATCCTGGAGGGCGGCCTGGCGGAGGGCGCCGCCGTGTCCTCCTGGCGGGGCTACGCCGGGGGCATCGCCGCCGCCCGGGCCGGCCACGACGTCGTCATGTGCCCCGAGCAGCAGGTGTACCTGGACCACCGTCAGGACCCGGGCCCCGAGGAGCCGGTACCGATCGGGTGGGTGCGCACCCTGGAGGACGTCTACCGGTTCGAGCCGGTGCCGCCGGAGCTGACGCCCGAGGAGGCCCGGCACGTACTGGGCACTCAGGCCAACCTGTGGACCGAGGTGATGGAGGACCAGGCGCGCGTGGACTACCAGGCGTTCCCCCGCCTCGCGGCCTTCGCCGAGGTCGCCTGGAGCGCGCTGCCGGCCCCGGCGGAACGGGACTTCGCCGGCTTCGAGCGCCGTATGGCCGCCCACTACCGGCGGCTCGACGCCCTGGGCGTCGCCTACCGGCCCCCCACGGGCCCGCTGCCCTGGCAGCAGCGCCCCGGGGTCCTGGGCCGCCCGATCGACGGCCCGCCGCCCAGCCGGTAGCACCGCCTGCCGCTACCGAACAGCTCGAACAGGCCACGGAAAAAGCGCACAAGGGTCACCGAAAGTGCCAATCGGTATGCACCGGTGAAGCTGTGCGAAAACGGACCATCTCGCCGGTGAGGTGGGCGAATGCCTCCTAGCGGACCCGTGTCTTCGGCTCTCGCCAAGATGTGCCAGAGTTGCCACGTCCGCCCTGTCAGCACGTACCGTACGGCAGCACAGGTGGGACCAGGTGGGGCAGCGGGAAGGGGCAGCCGGTTTGACCACGCACGCACCGCAGGCGGCGCAGGCCGTCACGCTGCCCACGACGCTGGACGAGGCCGTGGCGGCACTCGCCGCCGTGCCCGCCGCCGTGCCCGTCGCGGGTGGCACCGACCTGATGGCCGCCGTCAACTCCGGGCAGCTCAGGCCCGCCGCACTGGTAGGACTCGGCCGGATCAGCGAGATCCGCGGCTGGCAGTACCTGGACGGTCACGCGCTGCTCGGCGCGGGCCTCACGCACGCGCGCATGGGCCGCCCCGACTTCGCGGCCCTGATCCCGGCGCTCGCCGCCGCCGCGCGCGCCGCGGGCCCGCCGCACATCCGCAACGCGGGCACCCTGGGCGGCAACATCGCCTCGGCCGCCCCCACCGGGGACGCGCTGCCGGTGCTGGCCGCCCTGGAGGCGACACTGATCATCGCGGGCCCGGGCGGAGCCCGCCGGGAGATCCCCGTGTCGCACCTGCTGGCCGGGATGGACATGCTGCGCGCCGGCGAACTCATCGGCTACGTGCGCGTGCCGCTGCTGCACGCCCCGCAGGTCTTCCTGAAGGCGACCGGCCGGACCGGTCCAGGGCGTGCGATGGCGTCCGTGGCCCTGGTCCTGGACCCCGCGCGCCGGGGCGTGCGCTGCGCGGTGGGCGCCATTGCGCCGATGCCGCTGCGGCCCCTGGAGGCCGAACAGTGGGTCGCCGGCCTCATCGACTGGGACAACAACCGCGCGCTGGTGCCCGAGGCGCTGAGCGCCTTCGGGGAGTACGTCGCCGCGGCCTGCATCCCCGACGCGGCGCCGGCCGAGGACGGCTCGGTCGCGCAGCTTCCGCCCGCCGTACTGCACCTGCGGCGCACCGTCGCCGCGCTGGCCCGACGAGCACTGGGGAGGGCGCTGTCGTGACCGACGACCAGCACGGAGAGGGCACGCCCCGGGGCGGCAGCCGCTGGGACCCGCTGCCCCAGGGCGAGTACGACGACGGCGCCACGGCCTTCGTCGAACTCCCCGAGGGGGGCGTCGACGCCCTGCTGGCCGCCGACAGCCCCCTCGCCGCGCCCGGCCACGGCTACGTGCCGCCGCAGATAACGGTCAGCCCCGCGATGACGGCCGGCACCGACCCGGCGGCCACGGGCGCGTGGCCGGTGCCGGGCGCGCCGGTCGACGGGGCGCAGTGGCACGATCCGAACGCCGGGCACCAGCAGCACGGTCACGAGCACGGCGCGCACCAGCAGCACGGTCACGACGTGCCCGAGCAGCCGTACGGCTCGGACTCCCCGTACGACCCCGGGACGCCCTACGGCTCCGACGCGGGGGCGGGGCAGCACAGCGGGGACGACCGGTTCACGTACCACCCGGGAGCGACCGGGCAGTGGAACTTCGAGGAGGCCGCGGCGGCCGACGCCGCGCCCGGCCATGACGTGACCGGGCAATGGTCCATCCCCGTCGCCGGGGGCGACCTTCCGGACGAGTCGGGCGAGTTCACCACGTCCTCGCTGGTCGAGCAGTGGGGCGGCACCCCGCCGGCCACCCTGCCGGGCGGCGCGCCCGCGCCCTGGGCGACGCAGGCCGCGGGCCGGCCGTGGGGGCAGCAGGCCCTTCAGGACACGGCGGGGCAGGAGCAGCCGGGCTACCCCCACGAGCACGGGCACGCACAGGGCCACGAGCACGGGCACGGGCACGGGCAGCAGGGCGACGCCGGACCGGCCTCCGGATACGCACCGGAGCAGCAGACCACCGGGCCGCTCCCGCAGGAGGCGGGACCCGCACACCCGCAGGACGCCCACGCGCCGGGGGTTCACGAGGACAGCGGCCCTGACCACCTGCCCGGGGAGTCCGGCCATGCGCCGGAGCCGTCCGGGACCGCCGGTCACGGGCCGGAGACGCCCGGCGCCGGTCACGCACCCCAGCCGTCGGACTACGCGCCGGAGGAGCCCGGGGCGGCCGGTCCCACGGCGGAGCCGTCCCGTTTCGGCGACCACGGGCCGGAGGCGGCTGACTTCCCCACGCACGGGACGGAGCCCGCCGAGTTCGCCGACCACGGGCCGGAGGTCGCCGAGTTCGCCGACCACGGGCCGCAGCCCGCCGACTTCCCCGGGCACGGGCCGGAGGCGTCCGGCCCCGCCGGTCACCCGATGCCCGCCGCTCACGCGCCCGAGCAGCCGTACGCCGAGGCCCCCGGCGAGTTCTCCGGGGAACCCACGCCCGAGGCGCACCCGGAAGCCGTCGCGCCCTTGCAGGACGCCCAGGGAGCCTCACAGGGGGCTCCCGAAGCCGGTGAGCCCGCCGAGGACGCCCCAGGGGCCCCAGAGGGCGCTGACGGCCCTTCCGAGCCCGCTGCCGGTCCTCCGTCGGCCCCGGCTGAGGCGGACGCAGACACCGGCGCGGAGACCGCCGACGGTGCGGCGCAGGACGGCCCGGCGCCGGACGAGGACCCGGCGACCGACCCGGCCGGCACCCCGGACGCCCCGTCCGGTGCCGCCCCCCAGGAGGAACACCCCCTCGCCTCCTACGTCCTGCGCGTCAACGGCACCGACCGCCCCGTCTCCGACGCGTGGATCGGCGAGTCCCTGCTGTACGTGCTGCGTGAGCGGCTCGGACTCGCGGGCGCCAAGGACGGCTGCTCGCAGGGCGAGTGCGGCGCGTGCAACGTCCAGGTCGACGGACGGCTCGTGGCGTCCTGCCTGGTTCCGGCCGTGACCGCCGCCGGCAGCGAGGTCCGTACCGTCGAGGGTCTCGCCGAGGACGGGCAGCCGTCGGACGTGCAGCGGGCACTCGCCCGCTGCGGCGCCGTGCAGTGCGGCTTCTGCGTCCCCGGCATGGCGATGACCGTGCACGACCTCCTGGAGGGCAACCCGGCGCCCACCGAGCTGGAGACCCGCCAGGCGCTGTGCGGCAACCTGTGCCGCTGCTCCGGCTACCGGGGCGTGGTGGACGCCGTCAAGGAAGTCGTCGCCGAACGCGAGGCCCACTCCGCGCCCGCCGACGGCGACACCCACGAGGCCCGCATCCCGCACCAGGCGGGCCCGGGCGCCGGTGGCGTGAACGCGTCGGCCTTCGGAGCGCCCCCGGAACCGCACACCCCGCACCCCCCGGAACCGCATGACCAGCCCTACGGCCAGGACGGAGGCCCCGCGTGAGCAACGAAGCAGCCACCGCCCAGGCCGCACAGGCCGCGGAGGCCGCCCCCGCCCCGGAACCGCTTCCGCACGGCATCGGTGCCTCGCTCCCGCCCACCGACGCCCGCGCCAAGACGGAGGGCACCTTCCCGTACGCCGCCGACCTGTGGGCCGAGGGCCTGCTGTGGGCGGCCGTGCTGCGCTCACCGCACCCGCACGCGCGCATCCTGTCCATCGACACCACCCACGCGCGCGAGATGCCCGGCGTCCGCGCCGTGGTCACCCACGAGGACATCCCCGGCAGCCCGTTGCACGGCCGCGGCAAGGCCGACCGGCCGGTCTTCGCCTCCGACGTCGTGCGCCACCACGGCGAGCCCATCGCCGCCGTCGCCGCCGACCACCCGGACACCGCGCGCATGGCGGCCGCCGCCGTCATCGTCGAGTACGAGGTGCTCGACCCGGTGACCGACCCGGAGCAGGCCTTCGAAGCCGAGCCGCTGCACCCCGACGGCAACCTGATCCGGCACATCCCGCTGCGCCACGGCGACCCGGAGGCGGCCGGTGAGATCGTCGTCGAGGGCCTGTACCGCATCGGCCGCCAGGACCCCGCGCCCATCGGCGCCGAGGCGGGCCTGGCCGTGCCGCGCCCGGACGGCGGGGTGGAGCTGTACCTCGCCTCGACCGACCCGCACGCCGACCGGGACGCGGCCGCCGCCGCGTTCGGCCTGGAACCCGAGCGCGTCAAGGTCGTCGTCACCGGCGTCCCCGGCGCCACCGCCGACCGCGAGGACCAGAGCTTCCAGCTCCCGCTCGGCCTGCTGGCGCTGCGCACCGGCTGCCCGGTGAAACTCACCGCCACGCGCGAGGAGTCCTTCCTCGGCCACGTCCACCGGCACCCCACCCTGCTGCGCTACCGCCACCACGCCGACGCCGAGGGCAGACTCGTCAAGGTCGAGGCGCAGATCCTGCTCGACGCGGGCGCCTACGCCGACACCTCCTCCGAGGCCCTGGCCGCCGCCGTCGCGTTCGCCTGCGGCCCCTACGTCGTCCCGAACGCCTTCATCGAGGGCTGGGCCGTACGCACCAACAACCCCCCGTCCGGCCACGTACGCGGTGAAGGCGCCATGCAGGTCTGCGCCGCCTACGAGGCGCAGATGGACAAGATCGCCAAGAAGCTCGGCATCGACCCGGCCGAGGTGCGGCTGCGCAACGCCCTGGCGACGGGCGACGTGCTTCCGACCGGCCAGACCGTGACCTGCCCGGCCCCCGTCGCCGAACTGCTCCAGGCCGTACAGGACTTCCCGCTGCCGCCGCTGCCCAAGGACACGCCCGAGGACGAGTGGCTGCTGCCCGGCGGACCCGAGGGCGCGGGTGAACCGGGCGCGGTGCGCCGGGGCGTGGGCTACGGCGTCGGCATGGTGCACATGCTCGGTGCCGAGGGCGCGGACGAGGTCTCCACGGCGACCGTGAAGGTCCACGACGGTGTCGCGACGGTGCTGTGCGCGGCCGTCGAGACCGGGCAGGGCTTCACGACGCTGGCCCGGCAGATCGTCCAGGAGACGCTCGGCATCGACGAGGTGCACGTGGCACCGGTCGACACCGACCAGCCCCCCGCGGGCGCGGGCTGCCGCGGCCGGCACACCTGGGTCTCGGGCGGCGCGGTGGAGCGCGCGGCCAAGATGGTCCGCACCCAGCTCCTCCAGCCGCTCGCCCACAAGTTCGGCATGTCGACGGAGCTGCTCCAGATCACCGACGGCAAGATCACGTCGTACGACGGGGTCCTCTCCACGACCGTCACCGAGGCGCTGGACGGCAAGGAACTGTGGGCCACCGCCCAGTGCCGCCCGCACCCGACCGAGCCGCTCGACGAGACCGGTCAGGGTGACGCGTTCGTGGGCATGGCCTTCTGCGCGATCCGCGCGGTGGTGGACGTGGACATCGAGATCGGTTCCGTACGGGTCGTGGAACTGGCCGTCGCCCAGGACGTGGGGCGGGTGCTGAACCCGGCCCAGCTCACCGCCCGGATCGAGGCGGGTGTGACCCAGGGCGTGGGCATCGCGCTCACGGAGAACCTCCGCACGCCACGCGGCCTGATCCGCCACCCCGACCTGACCGGCTACGCCCTCCCGACCGCCCTCGACGCGCCCGACATCCGCATCGTCCGGCTGGTCGAGGAACGGGACGTGGTCGCCCCCTTCGGGGCCAAGGCGGTCAGCGCGGTGCCGGTGGTGGCATCCCCGGCGGCCGTCGCGTCCGCCGTCCGCGCCGCGACGGGCCGCCCGGTGAACCGGCTCCCGATCCGTCCACAGGCCGCGGTGGTCACCGAACGGGCCTGACCGCTCGTATGGACGGCGTCGTGCTGGTCACCGGTGTCATGGCGGCCGGCAGGTCGACGGTCGCGCAGGCGCTGGCTGAACGCCGCCGAAAGCGGCGCACGTCAGGGGTGACCTGTTCCGGCGCATGATCGTGTCCGGACGCGAGTCTGTGCCCGGCGCTGCGGTGAGGTGCGGGTCCGACGGCGTCTGAATCACCGGCCGTCCGCGGCCACGGCGGACGCGTATGCCGCGGCCGAGTTCGCGGTGCCTCCGCTCAGCCTTCCGGGCGGCCACGGCCTCGGCCGAGAGGACGGGGTTACGGCGGTGCCTGGACGGTCGAGGCGCTGGACGGTGCCCTGCGCACCCGGACCCCACGCATCGGACTCTGGCAACGGACTCCGGCTCGACACCTCGGAACTGACGGCGCGGCAGACGGTCGAGGGGATTCTGGCGGAAAGGGAACGCGCGAGGGTGCTCTGAGCGTCATGTGAGGTGGACGCGTGTGGTGGCCGGGGTGCGCGTCGCTGTTCCGGGGCGTTGTCAGTGGTGGGGCGTACTGTTCTGAGCAGTGGGGAACGGCTGCCGGGCTGGGCCGGGCGGTCTGCCGTGCTCCGCCAGGGGACGGTGAGCAAGCACATGCGGGGGAGCCCATGAGTACGACCGACGCCGGTTCCGCGGTGATCACCCTGACCGAGTCCGAGCTGGACCCGTGGGTGACGCACGCGTCCACGCGGCACTGGCTGACCGGCCCCGGACTGCCCAACGACAGCGGCGTGCTGAGCTTCGCGGAGCTGAGCCGGGAGGGCCTGCGCACGGTCGCCGACTCGACGGGCGACCCGGACGACCGCCTCTCGGCGGAGCTGCGCGAGCAGCTGGTGATAGGCGGACTGCTGGGCCCCGGCGGCCTGGAGACGGAGTCGGTCCTGCTCGACGGCGCGACGGGCGAGATCTCGACGGCGTACGTCCTGCACGACCGCCCCGGTCTGATGGACCGCCGCCCCCTGGCCCCCTCCCTGCGGACACTGGTCCGCTTCGCGGAGGCCACGGACGAACTGGCGGGCCTGCGCGGCCAGTTCGCCTCCTACGCGGGCCGCTACGGCCCCAAGGCGGTGGCGGAGGCGTCCCAGCACCTGCTGGCGGTGTTCCGCGACGGCACGGACGGCGAACCGGCCCCGTTCTGGAAGATGGCGGCACTGATCCGCCCCCTGTCCCTGGTGGCGGGCCGGGGCGGCACGTCCGGCCTCTCCCTGGACCTCCCGCACCGCCTCCTGGACCAGGAGTTCGGCCCCGGCAAGGTGGCCCGCTTCGAGGACGTCGACTTCCCCGCGACCCTCACGCACGAGCCGACCCGCCGCTTCCTGCGCGAGGTGGGTCTGCCGGAGGACGCCCACGTCTTCTCCCTGGACACGGACGTCCCCCTGGCGACGCTCGCCGAGTACCACGCCGACAGCGACGCCCCGGCGGAAATTCCCGCCGGGGCCCACCGCCTGATCCGCCTCGGTCACCTGGTCGAGGACAACAGCCTGGTCATCGACGGCGCGACGGGCGCGGTCCTCAACTGGAGCGAACCCGAGGCGACGCTGTACCCGCTCAACACGGACGTGTCGACCCTCGCCTTCACCCTCTGGCTCCTGCACCGCGAGCGCGCGATAGACGCCCAGTCGTCCCACGAGCTGACGACCGACACCTACGACCAACTGGCCATGACGATGCTCCAGGTCCTGTCGACGGTCGACCCGACGGGCGTGAGCGCGGGCAGATCGGCCCGCCACTACTGGACGGACGCCTTCCAGGACGAGGCGGGCGGGGTGCTCTGACGGCTCTGCCGTCAAGCGGATTCGGCGGCATTGCGGCGGCGTACGACGAACACCAGCCCGCCACCGATCACCGCGGCGGCGGCCGCCGCCCCGGCGAGAAGCGGGGTGCCGTCGGAGCCGGTGGTGGCGAGGTTGCCGCCGGTGGTGCTGCCGGTCGTGGTGCCGGTGGAGCCACCGGTCGTGGTGCCGGTCGAGGCCGTGGCCGAAGGGGAGGCCGAGGCACCCGTACCGCCGGCCGCCTGGCCCTCCGGCTCGTTGCCCTTCCCGCCGTTGCCCGAACCGCCGGTGGCGGCACCGTCCGAGGGGCTCGGCCCGGGCTCGTAGTCGCTCGGCAGGTCGATGCTGATCACGGCGGTGTTGTTGGCGCGGTTCTTGTCGTACACCGGGGCGATGTCATAGACGGACGACGCCTTGATCTGGCCCTCGGTGTCCTGCGCGGACTTCTTGATCTTCAGCGTAAAGGTGTACGCCAGGGACTGGCCGACGTCGAGGGTCCCGTCCTGCGGCCAGCACACGTACTTCGGCTTGCCCGTGGTCCCCTGCGGTCCGCTGGGCCCGTCGATCCCGAACGGCGCGCAGTCCTTCGGCACACCGACGGCCACGGTGCCCGGCGGGATCTGCACCAGCAGGCCCGGAAGATCGTCGCTCTCCTGGTTCTGCACCCAGCCGGGGCCGTCGTTGCGCAGGGTCGCCGTGACCGACTGCTCCCCGCCGGCCAGCGCCTCCATCTCCGCACCGACGGCGACGAGATCGGCGGTGTTGTCCGCGGTCAGAGTGAGCCGACGGTAACTGTCGTCGAAACCCTCGCCCGGAGCGTCACCGCTCGCGCTCGTGCCGTACTCGACGGCCTCCATCAGGGCCTTGCCCAGCGCCTTGAACCGGACGGGCGTGGTGACGGAGGCACCGGGCTCGACGACCGTGTCGAGTTCACAAACCGCCTGCCTGACCTGGTCCCTGACGGTCGAGTAGGTGCAGCCCTTCACCTGCTCGGGGAAGTCCAGCCCGCGCGTCAGACGGACCCGGAAGGTGATCCCGTCCACGGCGGCCGTGCCCTTGTTGGTGAGGGTGACCGACTTGTCGTACACCTCACCCGGCTTGGGAGCCGCGGACGGCAGGGCCGACACGACCAGCTCGGGCCCACCCTCCTCCGCGTGCGCCAGGGGTGCGGCGACAACGGGACCGGCGACGGCGATCACGGCAGCAGCCAGGACGGCTGCCGGGGGGCGGAGGTGCACGGTGGTTCTCCTCGTCGGAATTCCTCGTCGGCCCGGAGGCACGACGACCGGAGCATCGGCTACCGGTCATGTTCTGGACACCTGAGGGGCGCGTGGGGTTGTGCACGAGTTTCCGAACACGCGCGAGGGCCCAGCCGACGTGAGGATCGATCCGAGGAGCCTCCCATGAGGAAGAACAGAACCGGCGTCCGGCGCGTGACAGGAGTTCTCACCGCGCTCGCCACGGCCGCCGCGATCGCCTCCGTAGCCCCGGCCCAGGCCCAGACCACCGCTCAACTGTCCGCGTACGTCAGCGACGGCTGGGGCGGCGGCACCATCACCAGCCAGCCGGCCGGGATCAACTGCCACCAGGAGGCGTGGACCCGTACGCCTCCAATGACCCGCAGCCGAACCCGACCGGGACGTGCACCGCGAGCTTCGAGGTCGGGACGACGGTCACCTTCACCGCCACACCCGACACAGGGTCCTACGTCAACGACGGCCTTTCACCGAACCCCGTGACCATCCGCACCGGTTACAACTACACCTGGGTCATGTTCTGCCCGTACGACGGCCTCTGCTCGGCGGGCTGACACTGGAGGCCGTGGCGGGATTCGAACCCGCGTAACTCGCTTTGCAGGCGAGCCCCTGAACCGCTCGGGCACACGGCCGTGTGTGAACTCGGTGTAGTGACCGTAGGTCGGCGGGGGAGTGGGGCTCAAGGGTGTCGGGTGGGCTGCAATGTGACTGCCATACGCGGTTCATGGAAGGGATGGCCGAGAAGAGAGGTCTACGACCAAGGTCTCAGGGCGGGACCGTCTCGGGACAGGGGTCAACGTGAGGTGTGGACCTTACGCTGGCGGGCATGACCGTCCCGAAGCCGCGTGATGCCGATGTCGAGGAAGCCGTCGATCCGCCCTCCGTGACCGAGCGGGAAGAGGGCGTGCTGGGAGCGGCCTACCGGGCGTTGAGCGTCGGGATCGTCTCCGTCGTGCTGCTCATCGCCTTCGAGGCGACCGCCGTCGGGACGGCGATGCCTGTCGCGGCCCGGGAGCTGGACGGGGTGTCCCTGTACGCGTTCGCGTTCTCCGGGTACTTCACGACCAGTCTGTTCGGGATGGTGCTCTCCGGGCAGTGGTCGGACCGGCGTGGCCCCCTCGGGCCGTTGACGACGGGCATCGCCTCCTTCGGGGCCGGGCTGCTGCTGTCGGGGACCGCCGGGACGATGTGGGTGTTCATCCTGGGGCGGGCCGTGCAGGGGTTCGGCGGCGGGCTGGTGATCGTCGCGTTGTACGTCGTCGTCGGACGGGCCTACCCGGAGCGGCTGCGGCCCGCCATCATGGCCGCGTTCGCCGCGAGCTGGGTGCTGCCGTCGATCGTCGGCCCTCTCGCCGCCGGCACGGTGACCGAGCAGTTGGGGTGGCGGTGGGTGTTCGTGGGGATACCCGTGCTCGTGGTCTTCCCGCTCGCGCTCGCGCTGCCGCAGATACGGCGTCGGGCGTCCGGGCCGGCGGGGCGGACCGCCACCGCCAAGTCCGCCACGGTGCAGAGTCCCGCCCAAGCGGACCCGACCGCCCAAACGGACCCCGCCCCGGCGGGCCTGCCCGTTCCCGCGGAACGGACCGCCCTCGCCGACCGGCCTGTCACGGCGGACGCGGCTCTGACGACGGACCAGCCCGCCCCGGCAGACGACCAGTCCGCCCCGCCGGACGACCCACCCGCCTCCTTCGACCGCCGACGCATCCGGCTCGCCCTGGCCATCTCCCTGGGGGCCGGACTGCTCCAGTACGCCGCCCAGGACCTGCGCCCGCTCTCGCTCCTGCCCGGGGCCGTGGGAGTGGCCCTGCTCGTGCCGGCCGTGCTCGGGCTGCTCCCGCGCGGCACGTACCGGGCCGCCCGCGGGCTGCCGTCCGTCGTGCTGCTGCGCGGCGTCGCCGCCGGGTCCTTCATCGCTGCCGAGTCGTTCGTGCCCCTGATGCTCGTCACGCAGCGCGGGCTCAGTCCGACGCTGGCCGGGTTCTCGCTCGCCGCGGGCGGCGGGACGTGGGCGCTGGGCTCGTGGGTGCAGTCGCGGTCGCGGGTGCAGCCGTACCGGGAGCGGCTGGCCACGGTCGGGATGCTGCTGGTGGCCGCGGCCATCGCCACGGCACCGAGTGTGCTGATCGACTCCGTGCCCGTCTGGACCGTGGCCGCCGCCTGGGCCTTCGGCTGCTTCGGGATGGGGCTCGTGATCTCCTCCACGAGCGTTCTCCTGCTCAAGCTCTCCGCCCCCGAGGAGGCCGGCACCAACTCCGCCGCCCTCCAGATCTCCGACGGCCTCTCCAACGTCGTCCTGCTGTCCGCCGGCGGCGCCGCCTTCGCCGCGCTGGGCGGCGGCACGGTGACCCACACGGCCACCCACACCTCCGGCTCCCACCCGGCCGCCTTCACCGCGGTGTTCCTGCCGATGGCGGTGGTGGCGCTGGCCGGGGCCTGGGTGTCGACCCGGCTGCGGGAACGACGGCCGTAAAGCGGTCGTCTCCTCCACGACCCGGCCGTAGCCTCTGCGCATGTCCCACCTCGATCTGCCCCTCGACCCCGCGCTGCGGGCCGCCCTCGACGACCTCGCCGACGCGCAGGGCCGCACGCCGGAACAGGTGGCGCTGCACGCCGTACACGCATACCTGAGCCAGGAGGGCGCACGCGTGCGCGTCGTCGCGGAGGGGCTCGCGCGCCACCACGCCGACCTGCTGAGGAGGCTCGGCGAATGACAGGGGACACCCGGTACCTGACCGTCGACGAGGTGACCGCCATCGCCGAGGTCGCCTTCGGCGGGCGGCCGCCCGAGGCGCGCGCTCCCGGGCTGCTCGCCTCCGCCGTGCACCGCCCCCGCGCCCGGATGTTCGGCACGGCCGCCTACGACGACCTGTACGAGCAGGCGGCCGCCCTGCTCCACGCCTTGGCCGCCAACCACCCCCTCGTCGACGGGAACAAGCGCACCGCCTGGCTGGCCACCGCCACCTTCCTCGCCCTCAACGGCGTCGATCTGGCCGGGACGGACCAGGACGCGGCCTACGCGCTGGTCGTCGACGTCGCCTCCGGGGCCGAGGGGGAGGTCGGGAGGATCGCGGGGCGGTTGCGCAGGTTGTGACGTCGGTCCCACCCACAGGTGACCCGGCCCGATCAGCGTGTGGGCGGGCTCGGGGCGCCGGTAGGGTGGCCCGGTTGTCATACGTAGCCGAGCCGTCAGGCTCCCTCGAACGAGCCGCCCGACCCCCAACGGAGACCGTGACTACCACCGCCGGCACCAGCACTGCCTCGCACCACCTGTCCCCGGCGTTCCCCGGCCGCGCCCCCTGGGGTACCGCAAGCAAGCTGCGCGCCTGGCAGCAGGGCGCGATGGAGAAGTACATCCAGGAGCAGCCGCGGGACTTCCTGGCGGTCGCCACCCCCGGCGCCGGCAAGACGACCTTCGCGCTGACGCTGGCCTCCTGGCTGCTGCACCACCACGTCGTGCAGCAGGTGACCGTGGTGGCCCCGACCGAGCACCTGAAGAAGCAGTGGGCCGAGGCCGCGGCCCGGATAGGGATCAAGCTCGACCCGGAGTACAGCGCGGGACCACTCGGCCGGGAGTACCACGGGGTCGCCGTGACGTACGCCGGTGTCGGCGTCCGGCCCATGCTGCACCGCAACCGTGTGGAGCAGCGCAAGACGCTCGTCATCCTGGACGAGATCCACCACGCCGGTGACAGCAAGTCGTGGGGCGAGGCCTGTCTGGAGGCGTTCGAGCCCGCGACCCGCCGGCTCGCCCTGACCGGTACGCCCTTCCGGTCCGACACCAACCCCATCCCCTTCGTCACGTACGAGGAGGGGAACGACGGCATCCGCCGCTCGGCGGCCGACTACACCTACGGCTACGGCAACGCGCTCGCCGACAACGTCGTCCGGCCCGTCATCTTCCTGTCCTACAGCGGCAACATGCGCTGGCGCACCAAGGCCGGTGACGAGATCGCGGCCCGGCTCGGCGAGCCCATGACCAAGGACGCCATCAGCCAGGCCTGGCGGACCGCCCTCGACCCGCGCGGCGAGTGGATGCCCTCCGTGCTGCGGGCGGCCGACCAGCGGCTGACCGAGGTCAGGAAGGCCATCCCGGACGCCGGGGCTCTCGTCATCGCGTCCGACCAGGACTCGGCGCGCGCGTACGCCAAGCTCATCCGGGACATCACGGGCAGCAAGGCGACCCTCGTGCTGTCCGACGACTCCGGCGCCTCCGAGCGGATCGACGAGTTCAGCGCGAACAACGACCGGTGGATGGTCGCGGTGCGGATGGTGTCCGAGGGCGTCGACGTACCGCGCCTGGCCGTGGGTGTGTACGCCACCACCATCTCCACGCCCCTCTTCTTCGCGCAGGCCGTCGGGCGTTTCGTACGGTCCCGGCGTCGCGGGGAGACCGCCTCGGTGTTCCTGCCGACCGTGCCCGATCTGCTCTCCTTCGCCAACGAGATGGAGCGCGAGCGCGACCACGCCCTCGACAAGCCCAAGAAGGAGGGCGAGGAGGACCCCTACGCCGAGTCCGAGAAGGAGATGGACGAGGCGAACCGGGAGCAGGACGAGGACACCGGTGAGCAGGAGCAGTTCTCCTTCGAGGCGCTGGAGTCCGAGGCCGTCTTCGACCGGGTCATGTACAACGGCGCCGAGTTCGGCATGCAGGCCCACCCGGGCAGCGAGGAGGAGCAGGACTACCTCGGCATCCCGGGGCTGCTCGAACCCGACCAGGTGCAGCTGCTGCTGCAGAAGCGGCAGGCCCGGCAGATCGCGCACAGCCGCAAGAAGCCGGACGAGGAAGCCGACCTGCTCGAAGTGCCCGCCGAGCGGCGGCCGGTGGTCTCCCACAAGGAGATGATGGAGCTGCGGCGGCAGCTCAACACGATGGTCGGTGCGTACGTCCACCAGAGCGGCAAGCCGCACGGAGTGATCCACACGGAGCTGCGGCGCGTGTGCGGGGGGCCTCCGGCGGCGGAGGCGACTGCGGGGCAGTTGCGGCAGCGGATCACCAAGGTGCAGGAGTGGGCTACGCGGATGAAGTGACGCCCGCGGTGTCGTCGGCGGGTTGCAGGTGGTTGATCGCGCCCACGCGGCGGAGCCGCACATCGGCAGAGCCCCACGCCACTGTCGGGCACGCATACCGCCGCAAATCAAGCAGTACGCCCCGTCCCGTGCCCGGATTCTGGACGGAGCCTTCCGCTCAGCGAACCTGCTTCGCTACTGTCCGGCTACGCACACGCCCCGTGGCAGCGCCGCCGCGGAGCGCAGCCGTGAAGCGACGCGGTCCGGACAGGCCGGGCCGCCGGCCGATCGGCGGCCTCTGAAGCGCGTTACCGACGGGACTCGGTGACGCATCCGCCGACCGGGGGGCCGCCGACCTCACCACTAAGGAGTGGGCGTCGTGACCGCGGAGACCTCCCAGACGCTCGACCGGGGACTGCGTGTCCTCAAACTGCTCGCCGACACGGACCACGGGCTGACCGTGACCGAGCTCTCCCTCCGGCTGGGCGTGAACCGGACCGTCGTGTACCGGTTGCTCGCCACGCTGGAACAGCACGCCCTCATACGCCGTGACCTCGGCGGACGTGCCCGGGTCGGGCTCGGGGTGCTGCGGCTGGGGCGGCAGGTCCATCCGCTGGTCCGGGAGGCCGCGATGCCGGCGCTGCGGTCGCTGGCCGAGGACATCGGCGCGACGGCGCATCTGACCCTGGTCGACGGCGCGGACGCGCTCGCCGTGGCCGTCGTGGAGCCGACCTGGACGGACTATCACGTCGCCTACCGGGCCGGATTCCGGCACTCCCTGGACCGGGGCGCCGCCGGCAAGGCGATCCTCGCGGCCCGGCAGCACCCGATGGCCGACCCCGGTTACACCCTGACCCACGGGGAACTGGAGGCGGGCGCGTGCGGGGCGGCGGCACCGCTGCTGGGCGTGACCGGCGTCGAGGGCAGCGTGGGCGTGGTGATGCTGGCGGAGGCGGTGCCGGAACGAGTGGGGCCGCGGGTCGTCGACGCGGCCCGGGAGGTCGCGGAGGCGCTGCGCTGACGGCCGCCGAGTCGCAGGAGAGGGCCCCCGGACGCCCTGATCCCGGCCGTACCGCACCCCCGCGTTAGATTGATCCCGTGTTCTCTCGCCTCACGCGCCCCCAGGCCATCGCCGTCTGCGCCCTGCCCGTCGTGGCCCTGCTCGCCACGGCGGTGCTCGCGCCGTTGCCGTTCTCGGTGGCGCAGCCGGGACTGACGGCGAACGTGCTGGGCGAGAACAAGGGCGCGCAGGTGATCACCATCTCCGGTGCGCCGGTCCGGGACACCCGGGGCCAGCTGCGGATGACCACGATCGAGGCGACCTCCCCGGACACCCGCGTCTCGCTCCCCGACGTCATCGACAGCTGGTTCCGTACCGACCAGGCGGTCATGCCGCGCGACTCCGTCTACCCGAGCGGGGACAGCGTCAAGGAGATCGAGCGGCACAACGAGAAGCAGATGAAGGAGTCCCAGGACGCGGCGACGCAGGCCGCGCTGGGGTACCTCGGCCTCGACGACAAGGACGTCGAGGTCAGCTTGAAGCTCGCGGATGTGGGCGGGCCCAGTGCGGGGCTGCTCTTCTCCCTCGGGATCATCGACAAGCTCGACGGTGACGGCACCGGTGGGGATCTCACGGGCGGCCGGGTCATCGCCGGTACGGGCACGATCGACGCGGCCGGCCGGGTCGGTGCGGTGGGGGGCGTCGCCCTCAAGACCCAGGCCGCGAAGCGGGACGGTGCGACGGTGTTCCTGGTGCCGAAGGCGGAGTGCGGGGACGCTCGCGCCGAGCTGCCGAAGGGTCTGCGGCTGATTCCGGTGACGACGCTGAAGGGCACGGTGAGTTCACTGGTGGCCCTGGAGACGGGCAAGGGGTCCGTGCCGAGTTGTTAGTGGGCGGGCATCGGCCCGGGCCGGGTGGCGAGCTTCAGCCCGACTTCTATGAGGGTCCAGCCCAGACGCCTACGGATGTCAGGGCGGGGCGTCGAGCGGGGTTCGGTCTCGTCGCGGAGTTCCGCGGCGCGGGCGTGGTGCAGGGCGAGGTGGATGTCCGGGTGCATCGGGCTGGACCTTTCAGTCGGTGCGGACGGGGAAGACGTGCGTGTGGACGCGCACTTGCTCGACGTCCGGGACCGCTTCGGCGGAAGCCCGGGTCCGGTAGCTCTTGACCAGCTCGTGCATGCGTTCAATGAGTTCGAGGGCGAGCGCCGGTGGCAGGTGCAGGGTGAAGTCGCTGGCGTCTGAGGCACGGCTCCACTCCCGGGGCCATTCGTGCGCGGTCCCCAGGAACGTCGAGAGTTCCTGCGCGTGCGTGGTCGCTACTTCGTGAAGCCACACCGAGGCAGCACCGCGTACCGCCGGGTCGGCGTCTCGGAGCAGGGCCTCGTCGAACTGCACGCCTCCGTGGACCGACCGCCACCAGCGCTCCCGTCCCTTGCCGTGCCCAGGGGCGTCCTCGACGAACCCGTACTCGGCGAGCTGCCGCAGGTGATAGCTGGTCGCGCCGCTCGACTCGCCCAGTTTCTCAGCGAGTTGGGAGGCGGTGGCAGGTCCGCCGCGGCGCAGCGCCGTCAGCAACCGCATGCGCAGGGGATGGGCGAGTCCGCGCAGGGATCGGGCGTCGAGCTGATGCGCGGGTCGGTCCTGGGGATCTGACATGCATGCAAAGGTAGCGTTGCAAAGCTCTCTTTGCAACCGCTTCTTTGTAACTCACCCCTCCTTGACGAACCCCTCCTCCACCATCCAGTCCAACGCCACCTGATGGGGATCCTCCCCGTCCACATCCACCTTCGCGTTCAGCGTCTGCGCCACGGAGTTGTTCAGCTTCGTCGTCACCGGGTTCAGGACCTCCGCGATCGCCGGCCACTCCTTCAGCGTCTTCGCGTTGATCACGGGCGCGGCGTTGTAGTTGGGGAAGAACTTCCTGTCGTCCTCCATGACCACGAGGTTCATGGACTTGATGCGCCCGTCGGTGGTGAACACCTCGCCGAACGTGCAACTGCCCTTGTCGGTCTGGGTGTAGATGATGCCGGTGTCCATCTGGGTGATGTTCCGGGCCGGGACGTTCATGCCGTAGGTCCTCTGCATGCCCGGCAACCCGTCCGCCCGGTTCGCGAACTCGACCTCCACGCACAGCTTCACGGCCCCCGGGTCGGACTTCGCCAGTTTCGCCACGTCCGACATGGTCTTCGTGCCGTACTTCTGCGCGTTCCCCTGGTTCATCGCCAGGGCATACGTGTTGTCGAGGGCCGACGGCGGCAGCCAGACCAGCCCGTTGCCCGCGTCCTCCTTGCGCACCGCCTCCCACTGCTGGCGCGGATCGGTGATGGGCTTGCCGTGCCCGAGGTAGGTGATCCAGGCCGTGCCCGTGTACTCGTACCCGGCGTCCGCGTCGCCCTTGCGCACCGCCTCGCGGCTGCCGATGGAACCCTGGATGCCGGTGCGGTCGATGACATCGGCGCCGGCCGCCTCGAACGCGATGCCCATGATCGCGCCGAGGATCAGCTGCTCCGTGAACGACTTCGACGTCACCGTCAGTTGGGCGCCCTTCAGTGGCTCGCCCCGGCCGATCGAGCCCGGCTCCACGTCGTCGGTCAGGGGAGAGCCGCTGGTCAGGCCGCAGCCGGCCGCCGCCAGCAGGACCCCCGCGAGCAGGCACGTACGCCGTCTCATGGCTGCAGACCCCGTGGCCGCAGCAGCAGTTCGGCGATCGACGCCAGCCAGTCCACCAGCAGCGCCAGCACCACCGTGAGGACCGACCCCAGCACCAGCACCGGCATCCGCTGGTTGGTGATGCCGGTCGTGATCAGCACGCCGAGGCCGCCGCCCCCGCCGAAGACCGCCAGGGTCGCCGTACCCACGTTCAGGACGAGGGCCGTGCGCACGCCCGCGAGGATCAGCGGGACGGCCAGGGGCAGTTCCACCCGGGCCAGCACCCCCGAGGGGGACATGCCGATGCCGCGGGCCGCCTCCAGCAGGGTCGGGTCGTTCGCCTTCAGGCCGGTGATCGTGTTGGAGAGCACGGGCAGGATGGCGTAGGCGATGATGCCGATCAGGGCGGCCCTGCGGCCGATGCCCAGCCAGATCACCAGGAGGGCCAGCAGGCCGATCGCCGGGGTCGCCTGGCCCATGTTGGCGAACGCCATCGCCACCGGGGTGGCCCTGCTCACCGCCCCGCGGGTCAGCAGGATGCCCAGCGGGATCGCGATGATCAGTACGAAGAACGTGGAGATCACGGTCAGTTGGATGTGCTGCCACAGCGCCTTGGTGACCTGGCCGCCCGACAGGGCGTTGCGCGTGAGCGCGTCCAGGTCGGCCTGCTGGAACCAGAGCCAGGTGGCGAGCAGCACGGCGATCAGGGCGACCGGCAGGAACGTCAGCTTCTGCCAGGTGATGCGGGACGGCCGGCGCTCGGACGGGGGCGCCTCAGCCTCCTTCAGAGGCTCGGAGGTCTCCTCGACCTCCGTGGCCGTCACCGTTCCCCTCCCGGGCCGCTCACGACGCCCGCCGGGCCCTTGGCCCCCTCCTGCTCCGCATGGGTCTGCGCGGCCCGCAGCGACTCCAGCTCGTGCTGGTGCTCCATCGCGTCGAGCCGGTCGGCCTCCAGCATCTCGTGCACGGAGTTCATGAGGGTCTCCATGTCGACGACGCCCGTGTACTCGCCGCGCCGCCCGGTCACCGCCACCCGTCCCGCGTTGTCGGTGAGCACCGCCTCCAGCGCGTCCCGCAGGGTGGCGTCCCGGGTGACCGTGTCGTGCACCAGGGTCCCGGCGCGGGCCAGCGAGCCCCGGGCCCGCATCAGGTCGCCGCGCCGCAGCCACTTGTAGGGGCGGCCGCGCCGGTCGAGCAGCAGGATCTCGTTGGTGCCGCCGGCCCGCAGCCGGTTGAAGATCTGCTGCAACGGGTCGTCGACCGTGACCGTCGGATAGTCGGTGATCTCGACGTCCCGTACGCGGGTCAGGTTCAGCCGCTTCAGCGCCGCGCCGGCGCCCACGAACCCGGACACGAAGTCGTCCGCCGGGTTGGTCAGGATCGCCTCGGGGGTGTCGAACTGCGCGATGTGCGACCGCTCGCGCAGCACGGCGATCCGGTCGCCGATCTTGATCGCCTCGTCGAAGTCGTGGGTGACGAAGACGATCGTCTTGTGCAGCTCGTGCTGGAGGCGGATCAGCTCGTCCTGGAGGTGGTCCCGGGTGATCGGGTCGACCGCCCCGAACGGCTCGTCCATCAGCAGCACCGGGGGATCGGCGGCCAGGGCCCGGGCCACGCCCACGCGCTGCTGCTGGCCGCCGGAGAGCTGGCGCGGGTAGCGGCCGTGGAACTCCGCGGGGTCGAGGCCGACGAGGTCGAGGAGCTCCTCGGTGCGTTCCCGGATCCGCGCCTTCGGCCAGCCGATCATCTTCGGGACGATCCCGATGTTCTGCGCGACCGTCATGTGCGGGAAGAGCCCGGCGGACTGGATGGCGTAGCCCACCTTGCGGCGCAGCCTGACCGGGTCCATGTCGGTGACGTCCTCGCCGCCCATGCGGATGCGGCCCCCGGTCGGCTCGATCAGCCGGTTGATCATCTTGAGCGTGGTCGACTTCCCGCAGCCCGAGGGGCCGACGAAGACGACGACCTCGCCCGCCTTGATCTCCATGCTCACGTTGTCCACGGCCGGCTGCGCACTGCCGTGATAACGCTTGGTCAGGCTCTCCAGCTCGATGGAGGCACCGTGGTCGCCGGTCTCAGGCACGGATCCCCCTGGGAATGGTCAGCCGTCCGATCAGGACGTACGCGGCGTCGAACAGCAACGCCAGGACGATGATGCCGAGCGTGCCCGCGAGGACCTGGTTGAGTGCGTTGGCGCTGCCCAGCGAGGCGAGACCGCGGAAGATGACGTTGCCGAGCCCGGGGCCGGAGGCGTACGCCGCGATGGCCGCGATGCCCATCAGCATCTGGGTGGAGACCCGGATCCCGGTCAGGATCGGCGGCCAGGCCAGCGGCAGTTCGATCCGCAGCAGCCGGGCCGGCCGGGACATGCCGATGCCCGTGGCCGCGTCCACCAGCGTCGGGTCGACCCCCCGCAGCCCGACGATCGCGTTGCGCACGACGGGCAGCAGTCCGTACAGCGTCAGTGCGACGACCGTGGGCGGCACGCCGAGGCCCACGAGGGGGATGAGCAGACCGATCAGGGCGAGCGCCGGCACGGTGAGGATGGTGGCGGTGGTCGTGGTCGCGAGGGTCCCGGCCCATTCGCTGCGGTAGGCGGCGACACCGATCAGCACCCCGAGCGCGGTCGCCACGACCATGCACTGGAAGACGGCGCCGGCGTGCTGGTAGGCGTCCGTGAGCAGCTGCTCGTGCCGGTTGACCAGGTACTCCCAGAAGTTCACACGCGCTCACCCCTAGACGTCAGGTCTCCTCCGCGGCCTGCTCCACGAGCGGGATGATCCGCAGCGGAACGGGGTTCTCCATGACGATCGCCGTGGAGGCCCGGACGATGCCATCAAAACCGACGACCCGGTCGATCACACGCTGGAGATCGGCGTTCGAGCGGGCCACGAGCCGGCAGAGCATGTCCCCGGTGCCGGTGGTGGTGTGCAGCTCCAGCACCTCCGGCACGGTCGCCAAGTGGGCGCGTACGTCGGCTCCTTGCCCCTGCCGGATCTGGAGCGTCGCGAAGGCCGTGACCGGGTAGCCGAGCGCGGCCGGATCCACCTGCGGACCGAATCCCCGGATGACTCCGTTCGACTGAAGCCGGTCCAGTCGCGCCTGCGCGGTGCCGCGGGCCACCCCCAGCCGCCGCGACATCTCCAGCACCCCGATCCGCGGCTCGCGGGCGAGCAGCAGGATGATCCGGCCGTCCAGATGATCGATCGCCACAGCAGCCTCCCGGCATGGTCATCCTGTACAGAAGGGCCGCCGATACGGCCGTCTGGCTGAACAGATTGCCCAGCCGAAACGCAAACTATTGCGCACCTTGCCGGGCGGGGAGACCCTGCGACCATGACGCAGACCACACACCACACTCCCGACACCGCCCGGCAGGCCGACCCCTTCCCGGTCAAGGGAATGGACGCGGTCGTCTTCGCCGTGGGCAACGCCAAGCAGGCGGCGCACTACTACTCCACCGCCTTCGGCATGAAGCTGGTCGCCTACTCCGGACCGGAGAACGGCAGCCGCGAGACCGCTGCCTACGTCCTCGAGAACGGCTCCGCCCGCTTCGTCCTCACCTCGGTCATCAAGCCCTCCACCGAGTGGGGCCACTTCCTCGCCCGGCACGTGGCCGAGCACGGCGACGGCGTCGTCGACCTCGCCATCGAGGTCCCGGACGCACGCGCCGCGTACGCCTACGCCCTGGAGCACGGCGCCCGCTCGGTCGCCGAGCCGTACGAGGTGAAGGACGAGCACGGCACGGTCGTGCTGGCCGCCATCGCCACCTACGGCGAGACCCGGCACACCCTCGTCGAGCGCTCCGGCTACGACGGCCCGTACCTGCCCGGCTACGTCGCGGCCAAGCCGATGGTCGAACCGCCCGCCCAGCGCACCTTCCAGGCGATCGACCACTGCGTCGGCAACGTCGAGCTCGGCCGGATGAACGAGTGGGTCGGCTTCTACAACAAGGTCATGGGCTTCACGAACATGAAGGAGTTCGTGGGCGACGACATCGCCACCGAGTACAGCGCGCTGATGTCGAAGGTCGTCGCCGACGGCACGCTCAAGGTCAAGTTCCCGATCAACGAGCCGGCCATCGCCAAGAAGAAGTCCCAGATCGACGAGTACCTGGAGTTCTACGGCGGCGCGGGCGTGCAGCACATCGCCCTCAACACCAACGACATCGTGCAGACGGTCCGTACGATGCGGGCGGCCGGCGTGGAGTTCCTCAACACGCCCGACTCGTACTACGACACCCTGGGGGAGTGGGTCGGCGAGACCCGCGTCCCGATCGACACCCTGCGGGAACTGAAGATCCTCGCCGACCGCGACGAGGACGGCTACCTGCTGCAGATCTTCACCAAGCCGGTCCAGGACCGCCCGACGGTCTTCTTCGAGATCATCGAGCGCCACGGTTCGATGGGCTTCGGCAAGGGCAACTTCAAGGCCCTGTTCGAGGCGATCGAGCGGGAGCAGGCCCGCCGCGGCAACCTGTGACCCGATCGCCCCGCCGGGCTCGTGCGGGTGTCACGGGGCACCCGCACGAGCTCAGTCTCCGGCCATCTGCGGAACCTCCTCGTCCGGCGGTTCCCCCAGTGCCTCCGACGCCTCCCGGGCCGCACGCCCGTGCAGCGGAGAGAAGTGCGGGTTGATCCGCAGCGCCTCCGCGAGATGCCGCCGCGCCGCGCCGTAGCGCTCCAGCTTCCGCTCGATCATGCCCCGGTGGTACATGTACACCGCGTCGCGCGCCCCGCCCCCGGGTTCGGCGGCCGTCGCCGACAGCGCGAACCGCAGGGCCTTTCCGGGCTCCCCGGCCCGGTACAGCGCCCACCCCAGGGCGTCGGCGACCTCCGCGGCGGGCTGGCGCCTCCACTCCGCCCGCAACCGCCGTACCGCGGCCTCCGGATCGCCGTGGTCGGCCTCGAACCGCCCCAGCACCAGCTCCTCGTCGGCCCCGCCCGCGGCAGCGCCCCGCACCCGCTCCCGCAGCAGGTCGTACTGCACCCGGGCCGCTTCCGGCATGCCCAGCGACTCGTACAACTCGCCCAGCTCCAGGGCGTACTGCGGGCGCGGCTGCCCGGCGAGGGCCACCCGGTAGGCGTTCAGGGCCTCGGTCGTCCGGCCCAGGGCCGCCAGCGCCCGGCCCTGCCCGGCCTGCGCGGCCCGCTGGTCGGGGTCGAGGCGAACGGCCTCCCGGAAGTGCCGCAGGGCGCCCTCGGGGTCTCCGCGTTCCCAGGCCAGTTGCCCGGCCCGTTCCCGGTAGGCCGCCCGCTCGGCGGGGGCCCGTGCGCCCGCCGCCGCGTCCGCGAGCGCGGCCGCCGCGTCCTCCTGCCATCCCCGGTCCCGGTACACGGTCGCCGCCCGCGCGAGCACGGCGGGGCCGGAGCGCAACGTCGTGAGCCGGTCCAGCGTCCGCTTGGCCGCCTCGTGCTCGCCGAGCCCGGTGTAGGCGTCGATGAGCAGCGGATACGTCGTCCACCGCCGTGGCTCCACTTTCAGCGCGGCCTCGCCCCACCGGCGCGCGGCGGGGAAGTCCCGGCGGGCGTTCGCCAGCGCGGCCAGCCCCGCCAGGGCGCGCGTGTTGCGCTGCGGCCGCACCGTCAGCGACCTCCGGAGCGCCCTCTCCGCGCGCGGGTAGTAGGCCGGGTCCGCGAGGCGCCTCCCCTGCTCCACATACGCCGCCCCGAGCACCGCCCAGGACGTCGCCTCCCGCGGGCGCGTCCGCACGGCCTTCTCCCGCTCGTCGATCAGCTCCGCCAGACCGGGCAGCGTGGCCGGCACCCCGTTGCCGACCGCCGCCATGGCCAGCGCCCCCGGCGACGGCGCAGCGGGCTCGGCGGGCCGCTCCCGCGGCAGCAGCACCAGCACCCCGCCCAGCACGGCACACCCCGCGACGGAGGCGATCAGCACCGGCCGGGTGCGCGCGCGGCGCTTCGAGCTGCTCTCCTGCCGCACCGGACCCTCCCGCTGGTTCTCCATGGCGCTCACTGTGCGTCAGTACGACGACCACACCCGGGCAGGTGAAGGGTGGAGCCGACGGGGTTCACACCGATGGCCCCGGGTGCGAACCTGTGATCATGAGCCGTACCGAAGCGCCCCGCTCCGAGGACACCGCAGCGACCGGCGACCTCGTGGACCTGCTGCTCGGCGGCCTCCCCGCCGAAGCGGTCCTCACCGACCCCGACGTCACGGCCTCCTACGCCAACGACATGGCGAGCTTCTGCCCGGCCGGCACCCCGGCCGTCGTCGTGCTGCCGCGCACGACCGAGCAGGTCCAGCACGTGATGCGCACCGCCACCGCCCTGCGCGTCCCGGTCGTTCCGCAGGGCGCCCGCACCGGACTGTCCGGCGCCGCCAACGCCTCCGACGGCTGCATCGTGCTCTCCCTGACGAAGATGGACCGGATCCTGGAGATCAACCCGGTCGACCGCATCGCCGTCTGCGAACCGGGCGTGGTCAACGCCGCCCTGTCCCGGGCCGTCGGCGAACACGGCCTGTACTACCCGCCGGACCCCTCCAGCTGGGAGATGTGCACCATCGGCGGCAACATCGGCACGGCCTCCGGCGGCCTGTGCTGCGTGAAGTACGGGGTGACCGCCGAGTACGTCCTCGGCCTCGACGTCGTCCTCGCCGACGGCCGCCTGATGTCCACCGGCCGCCGCACCGCCAAGGGCGTCGCCGGCTACGACCTGACCCGCCTCTTCGTCGGCTCCGAGGGCTCCCTCGGCATCGTCGTACGGGCCGTCCTCGGACTGCGCCCCAAGCCGCCGGAGCAGCTGGTGCTGGCCGCCGAGTTCGCCTCCGCGGCCGCCGCCTGCGACGCCGTGTGCCGCATCATGGAGGGCGGCCATGTCCCGTCACTCCTCGAACTCATGGACCGTACGACGGTCAAGGCCGTCAACGCCATGGCGCAGATGGGCCTCCCCGAGAGCACCGAGGCCCTGCTCCTGGCCGCGTTCGACACCACCGCCCCGGCCGCCGACCTGGCCGCCGTCGGCGTCCTGTGCGAGGCGGCCGGCGCCACCCAGGTCGTCCCCGCCGACGACGCGACCGAGTCCGAACTGCTCCTCCAGGCGCGGCGGTTGTCGCTCACCGCGCTGGAGGCGGTCAAGGGCGTGACGATGATCGACGACGTGTGTGTGCCGCGCTCCCGGCTGGCCGAGATGCTCGAAGGCGTCGACCGGATCGCCGAGAAGTACCAGCTCACCATCGGCGTCGTCGCCCACGCGGGCGACGGCAACACCCATCCGACGGTCTGCTTCGACCCGGCGGACCCCGACGAGTCCCGGCGCGCCCGCGAGTCCTTCGACGAGATCATGGCCCTCGGCCTGGAACTCGGCGGCACCATCACCGGCGAGCACGGCGTCGGCGTCCTGAAGAAGGAGTGGCTCGCGCGCGAGATCGGCCCCGTGGGCATGGAGATGCAGCGGGCCGTCAAGCAGGCCTTCGACCCGCTGAACATCCTGAACCCGGGCAAGCTCTTCTGAGGCCCGGGCCTTCACGGGGCGAACAGCTGGGCCAGCTGGTCGTCGAGACCGAGCTGCTCACCCTCCGTCCCCGGCGGGACCACCCGCAGCGTCCGCTCCAGCCAGGCCGACACCGCCGCCGCCGGGGCCTCCAGCAGGGCGTCCCCGTCGGGTGAACTCAGCGCCATCAGCACGACACCGCGCCCCTCGCTCTTCGTCGGCCACACCCGCACGTCCCCCTGCCCGCACGGCCGGAACACGCCCTCCACCAGCAGCTCCCGGGCGAACGTCCAGTACACGGGGTGCTCGGAGTCGATGTGGAAGGTGACGTGGACGGCGTAGGGGTCGTCGGTCAGATACCCGAGCCGGGCCGGCACCGGGACCCTGCGCTCCGGCGACAGGACGAGTTTCAGCTCCAGTTCCCGCTCCACCACGGTGTGCATGGCGGTGTTCCCTTCTCCTGACGGCTGCCCGCGAGGGCCGGTCAGGAGAAGAGAGCGGGCAGGGGCCACGGCATTACGCGCCTTGCCGGAAGTTCTCCGCAGGGGGATCCGCCGCGCGCGGCACGGCGCGTAGCACATCAGTGCTCGAAAGGGGTGGGTCCCGTGGGAGCGGCGGTGGGGCTTGCGCCCGTCTGATAGATGTGGAGGCCCCCATTTGGCCCCCGAGCAGATACGGGACGACGGACATGAGCGCCCCAACCCCGGCCCCCGGTGACGACAGGCCCCGCGAAGGGTATTACCCGGACCCGTCCATTCCTGGATATGTCCGGTACTGGAACGGTGCCTCCTGGGTGCCCGGCACCAGCCGTCCGGCGCCCGAGAACGGCGAGTCGCTCGCTCCGCCGCCCGGGGCGGGGGCGGCGCAGCCCGCCGCGGTCGAGGAGACCGGCCCGCACTTCTTCGACGAGGACCCGGTCGAGGAGCCGTCCGCCGCCGACGCCCAGCACGGCAGCCGTCCCGAACCCGCCTCCGCCTGGGGCGCCGACCGCTCCCGACAGTCCGGCTTCGGCGGCGACCAGGACCGCCGTGTCTCATGGGGCGCGCCGCAGGGTGCCCAGGGCGCGGCCCGGCAGGGCGCCGACCCGAGGGTCCCGCACGCCGACCGGCAGCCGGACGGGGAGTCCGGCCGCACCGACGGCACGGCGACGCCCCCTCCGGCCGACCGGGAGGCGAACGCCGCGGCGGGGGGCGGCACGTTCGTGTTCCGCCGCCCGACGGGCAGCGCCGGGGGAGGGGCCTCGGCCGATGCCCCCGACGACGGCACGATGACGTTCCGCGCGGTGTCCCCGCGCACGGGCCCGGCCACCGGCGGCTCGAATCCGGCCGGGCGACCGGGTGGTTCGGACCGTGGGGCGGCCGGCCCCGGCGGCAACTCCGGGGGCTCCGGCTTCGGCCCGGCGGGCTCGGGCGGTGGTGCGGCGGCGGCCGCCTTCGGTGGTCAGCCCGGAGCGGCAGGCCCCGGCGGGAGCCCGTCCGGGCCCGCCTTCGGCGGGCAGGCCGGGCCGACCGGTTCCGGGAGCGGCTCAGCGGGACCCGGCTTCGGTGCCGGCAAGGCGGCCGCCGCCCGGGCCGCCGCACAGGGAGGGGGCGCGGGCGCACCGGCCTCCGCCGCCCCGGCGGCGTTGTCCGGGCCCCAGGCCGCCCCCACCGTCCCTCCGCAGTCCGGCGGGCCCGGCAGCGCCCAGCCCGGCGCTTCCGCCTCCGCGCCCCTCAGCGCGGGCCCCGGCGGCGGTCAGTCGTCCTGGGCGCAGCAGGTGCACCGGCTCGCCGGCGGCAGCGGTGGTGACGAGCAGCCCGTCGCGCCCTGGAAGCCGCCGGTCGAGGACGTGTTCCAGGCGGCCGCCCGGCGCCAGGCGGAGGCCCGCCCCGCCGGGCTCGGCAAGCGGCTGGCCGCCCGGCTGCTGGACACCGTCGTCCTCGCCGCCCTCACCGCCGTGGCCGCCGTACCGCTCGGCACCAAGGCGATCGACCACGTCAACGAGAAGATCGACGCGGCCAAGCTCTCCGGTGAGACCGTCACGGTCTGGCTGCTCGACGGCACCACGTCGGTCTGCCTCGGCATCATCCTGGCCGTGCTGCTGCTCGCCGGTGTCCTCTGCGAGGTGCTGCCCACCGCCAAGTGGGGCCGCACCCTCGGCAAGAAGCTGATGGGTCTCGAGGTCCGGGACATCGAGGGTCATGACGCCCCCGAGTTCGGCGCGGCCCTGCGCCGCTGGCTGGTCTACAGCGTGCCCGGGCTCCTCGTCGTAGGGCTCGTCGGCGTCGCCTGGTGCCTGTTCGACCGGCCCTGGCGCCAGTGCTGGCACGACAAGGCCGCACACACGTTCGTGGCGGGCTGAGCTCCCTCGGACGGCCGTCTGCCGGATGCGGAGGCCGTGCGTTCGCGGTCGACTCGGGCCATGAGCAGTGAACCGCCCCCCGGCTCCGGTCAGCAGCCCCCGGAAGACGACCCGTTCAGGAAGCGCCCCCCGAACGAGCCGCCGGGGGAGGGCACGGGCTCGCCCTACGGCAGCGAGCCCCCGCCGCACGGAGGCGGCGGCCCGGGCGGTCCCGGCGACGGCCCGGGCGGCGGCTTCGGAGGCGGCCCGCCCGGTGGTGGCCCTCCCGGCGGTGGCCCCTACGGCGGTGATCCGTACGGCGGCGGCTCCTACCCGACCGACCCCCTCGCCGGCATGCCCCCGCTCGCCGACAGCGGCAAGCGCACGCTCGCCCGCATCATCGACATGATCCTGGTGGGTGTCGTCGTCTGGCTGCTCACCTGGGGCTTCAACGTCAACGAGTACGACGTGGACAGCGACCGCATCGAGATGAGCAAGTCGTTCTGGCAGTCGGCGGTCGCCGCCGTCCTGTACATCGCCTACGACACCGTCATGACCGCCAGGACCGGCCAGACCCTCGGCAAGAAGCTGCTGCACATGCGCGTGGCCAACCTGGACAACGGCGCGACGCCCTCCGTGCAGAACGCACTGGCGCGGGCCGCGGTGCTGTGGATCCCGTTCGCCTTCTGCTGCGCCTGCGTCTGGACCGCGATCGCGGGCGGCTGGAGCTTCTTCGACCGGCCCTACAAGCAGGGCCTGCACGACAAGGCAGCGAAAACGGTCGTGGTCAGCACCGATTGAGGCAGGCAGGGAACAGCGGGCGGTACAGAAGGATCAACGAGCGGTCAGGAGGCCGCCCGTTCGCGCACCGGCTGCGGGGCCGGCGCCGGGATGGAGGCCCGTACCGGTTCCTGGGGCGCGGGCTGTTCCACCGCGACTGGGCGTTTGCCGGGCAGCGGCACCGTCATGGCGACCAGCAGCCCGAGGGCGAGCGCCGCGACGGCGATGATCGCGATCCCCGCACCCGAACTCGTCTGCGACAGCAGCAGCATGGCGAGGGTCGAGAAGATCACGGTGCAGGAACCGTAGGCGAGCTGTGCGGCAGTCGGACGGGGCATGGCCATCATGTCCTCGAAAGTGGGGGTCCACGGGGGTGTCGGCCTGGCATTCCGCCGGCTTCGGGCGTTCCGCCGAACGACATTCTCTCGGGCAGGGTGCCCGACCGGAACCAGCGGTAAGCGTGACCTAATCAACAAGGGCGGTGCACAGGGGGCGCACGGAGTCATGACGTCCACGTAGTGGACATGTGCGCGCGCCCGCACGGCCGGTGGGGAGAGCCGGGGGACAACTGTTTGGTTGTCCGTAAAACGAACGTTGCCTCCGCATAGTGCACTTGACTTGTGCAAGTCAAGGTCTGTCTTTTCTTCTAAACCTCTAGTCAAATGTCGTCACTTGACTACACGCGTTGATCACGCGCGCGCGGACTTCCACGACCGGGACCCTGCCTGCCGCGCGCCCGAACGCGGGGGAGGATCTCAAGTGACCAGTAGACCCTGGACGTTCAGAGCGGCCGCCATCAGCGTGGCGCTCGCGGCGGCCACCGCCACCGCCTCGACGTACGCGGTGGCCGACGACGCCTCGGCTCCCCGGTCCACCACCGTGGACCGGCATGACCCGGCGGATCGTCACCACGACGAGCACGACCTC
Source organism: Streptomyces sp. NPDC093598 (assembly GCF_044764825.1). Taxonomy (NCBI): domain Bacteria; kingdom Bacillati; phylum Actinomycetota; class Actinomycetes; order Kitasatosporales; family Streptomycetaceae; genus Streptomyces; species Streptomyces sp. NPDC093598. Next base: position 134,368 of record NZ_JBIWIV010000014.1, read on the forward strand.
GAAGGCCCGCTGAGCAAGACGCAGGACGCTCAGCGCCAGGAGGCCCTGAAGCAGGTCATATCGGGCAAGAGCAAGGTCAAGAACCGCGACGGCTCGAAGGTCGTCCAGCTCAAGAGCAAGAAGGGCGACAGCAAGTACGTCGAGCTCGGCCGCGAGAAGACCGACAAGATCTTCACGATCCTGGTCGAGTTCGGGGACCAGATCGACAGCCGCTACGGCGGCACCCCGGGCCCGCTGCACAACACGATACCCAAGCCCGACCGCAAGAAGGACAACTCCACGGCCTGGCGGGCGGACTACGACCGGGACTACTTCCAGGACCTGTACTTCGGTTCCGGCAAGGGCGTCGACTCGGTCAAGACCTATTACGAGAAGCAGTCCTCGGGCCGCTACTCGGTCGACGGCGAGGTCTCCGACTGGGTCAAGGTCCCCTACAACGAGGCCCGTTACGGCAACAACGCCTGCGGTGACACCAACTGCTCCAGCGTGTGGAACGTCGTCAGCGACGGTCTGAACGCCTGGGTCTCCCAGCAGAAGGCAGCGGGGAGGACCGACGCGCAGATCAAGGCGGACGTCGCGCGCTTCGACGAGTGGGACCGCTACGACTTCGACGGCGACGGCGACTTCAACGAGTCCGACGGCTACATCGACCACTTCCAGATCGTGCACGCGGGCGAGGACGAGTCCGCGGGCGGCGGCGCCCAGGGCACCGACGCCATCTGGGCACACCGCTGGTACGCCTTCGGCACCGACGCCGGTGCAACCGGCCCCGAGAACAACAAGCTCGGTGGCGCGAAGATCGGCGACACCGGCATCTGGGTCGGCGACTACACCGTCCAGCCGGAGAACGGCGGACTCGGCGTCTACGCGCACGAGTACGGCCACGACCTCGGTCTGCCCGACCACTACGACACCGCGGGCGGCGAGAACTCCACCGGCTTCTGGACGCTGATGTCGTCCGGCTCGTGGCTGGGCACCGGCAAGAACGAGATCGGCGACCTGCCCGGCGACATGACAGCCTGGGACAAGATGCAGCTGGGCTGGCTGAACTTCGACAAGGCCAAGGCGGGCGTCAACTCCTGGCACAAGCTGGGCGTGGCGGAGTACAACACCAAGCACAAGCAGGCCCTGGTCGTCGACCTCCCCAAGAAGGCGGTCACCACCGAGGTCGTCACCCCCGCCGAGGGCAAGACCCAGTGGTGGAGCGGCAGCGGTGACAACCTCAAGAACACCCTGTCGCGTTCGGTCGACCTGACCGGCAAGTCGAAGGCGCAGCTGACCCTCGACGGCTGGTACGACATCGAGGCCAACTACGACTTCCTCTACACCGAGGTCTCGACCGACGGCGGCGCCAACTGGACCGCTCTCGACGGCACGGTGGACGGCCAGCCCCTCCCGCGCGACGGCAGCGACAAGCCGGTCCTGACCGGCACGGTCGACGGTTACAAGAAGCTCGCGTACTCGCTCGACGCCTACGCCGGCAAGAAGATCGACCTGCGCTTCCGCTACCAGACCGACGGCGGCGTGGCCCAGAAGGGCTTCGCGGCCGACGTGATCACGGTGACGGCCGACGGCGCGCCCGTCTTCTCCGACAACGCCGAGACCGCGGACGAGGCGTGGAAGGCCACCGGCTTCTCCCGCATCGGCGCGTCCTTCACCAAGGACTACGCGCAGTACTACATCGCCGAGAACCGGCAGTACGTGTCGTACGACAAGACGCTGAAGACCGGCCCGTACAACTTCGGCTTCACGGCGCGCCCGGACTGGGTGGAGCACTACGCGTACCAGAACGGCCTGCTGATCTGGAAGTGGGACACCTCCCAGGCGGACAACAACACCAGCCAGCACCAGGGCACCGGTCTGGTCCTGCCGATCGACTCGCACCCGGACCAGCTGAAGTGGGCCGACGGCACGCTGATGCGCAACCGCATCCAGTCCTACGACTCGCCGTTCAGCCTCTACCGCACCGACGGCATGACGCTGCACAAGGCGGACGTGGCGAAGTACATCCCGGGCTCGAAGGGCGTCTCGGTCTTCAACGACCGGAAGAACGACTACTACGACGAGTCGAACCCGACCGCGGGTGTCAAGATCACTGACACCAACACGAAGATCAAGATCCTCAAGGAGGCCAAGGACGGCTCGACGATCGAGCTGGAGGTCGGAGCCGCGGGTAGGTAATCCGCATCCTTGCAGGTCAGAACATGATCGGCGGTGACCCACTGGCGGGTCACCGCCGATCCGTGTTTAGGTGCGTCCTGTGGCTCTCTTATTGACACCGACCGACACGGGGGGATGACCGCATGGCCGCAGGAGGCTTCTGCAAGCTGCCGAACGGCACGGTGGTGGTGGCACTGAACCTGCCCAGTCCCGCCGCCGACGGCCCCGGCGCCGTCCGCGTCCTCGTGCACTCCGTGAACCGCGCCCGGGCCCTGACCAGGCTCCGCAACCTCGGTCTGCGGTCGGTCTACCTGCGCGGCAACGCCGCCCCGCCGACGCCCGACGAGGTCACCGCGGTCCTCCACCACCCCGACGGCCTCATATGGCGCACGGCCCCCGACAACGGTGTCGCGTCCAGCCCGGACCTGGTCCAGGAGCTGTGGCGCCCGATCCGAGCCCTCCTGCGTCGCCCGGCGGCCCAGACCTGACCCGCGGGGGCCCGCCGGGCCGCGGGCCTACTGCAGGACCGGCTTGCCCGACAGCTCCACGCCCGCCTCGCGCAGCTCCTCCAGGGCCCGCTCGGTGCTCTCCGGTGCCACCCCGGCCGTCAGATCCAGCAGGACCTGGGTACGGAAGCCCTCCCGGGCGGCGTCCAGGGCCGTGGCGCGTACGCAGTGGTCCGTGGCGATGCCGACCACGTCGACCTCGGTGACCTCGCGGGAGCGCAGCCAGTCGGCCAGCGGCGTGCCGTTCTCGTCGGTGCCCTCGAAACCGCTGTACGCCGCCGAGTACGCCCCTTTGTCGAACACGGCGTCGATCGAGCCGGAGGCGACGGCCGGGGCGAAGTTGGGGTGGAAGCCGACGCCCTCCGTGCCGGCGACGCAGTGCGCGGGCCAGGAGCGGGCGTAGTCCGGGTTGGCGGAGAAGTGGCCGCCGGGAGCGATGTGGTGATCGCGGGTGGCCACGACGTGCTGGTAGCCGGACCCGGCCGCCTGCCCGATCAGCTCCGTGACGGCGGCGGCCACATCGGCACCGCCGGCCACCGCGAGGCTGCCCCCCTCGCAGAAGTCGTTCTGCACATCGACGACGATCAAGGCGCGGCGCATGGTCGGTGTCCTTCGGCTATGAGGTCGGCAAGCCCGGCCGGTGAACCACCGAGCCTATTGACAGAGGGGAGCGGACGGGAGGGGGCACGGGTCGGCGCGTCACGGCACACCGCAATTAGCTACCCGGGGTCTCGTGCAGGTACTCCGTGGGCAGGACGGGCTCCCCGCGCGAGAGCTGCGTGGCCGACATCGGGAGACCCGCGCGCGCCCTCGTGTGCCGCTCGCGCGCCGCGTCCAGCGGCTCGCGCGCCACCACCTGGCCGCCCTTGACCAGCTCCACCAGCAGTTGCCGGTCCGCGAGCTCGCCCGGTACCGGGCCGGTGCCGATCACCTCGGCCTCGGCGACCCCGTAGGCGTCCAGCCGCCGCGCGGCCCACTTGCGTCCGCCGAGCGACGTCTTGCCGCCGCTGGACTTCTTCGCCACCGGCACCAGCGGTGCCTTCGGGTCGGTGGACTCGGCCCGCGCGACCAGCTTGTAGACCATCGAGGAGGTGGGGTGGCCCGAGCCGGTCACCAGCTGCGTACCGACGCCGTAGGCGTCCACCGGCGCGGCGGCCAGCGAGGCGATCGCGTACTCGTCCAGGTCCGAGGTCACCACGATCTTCGTGTCGGTGGCGCCCAGCTCGTCGAGCTGCTGCCGCACCCGGTGCGCGACCAGCAGCAGGTCGCCGGAGTCGATCCGCACCGCGCCCAGCTCGATCCCGGCGACCTCGACGGCCGTGCGGACCGCCTCGGCGACGTCGTAGGTGTCCACGAGCAGCGTGGTGCCCCGGCCCAGCGTGTTCACCTGGGCCTGGAAGGCGTCCCGCTCGCTGTCGTGCAGCAGGGTGAAGGCGTGCGCGGAGGTACCGACGGTGGGAATGCCGTAGCGGAAGCCGGCCGCCAGGTCGGAGGTGGTCGCGAAGCCGCCGACGTACGCGGCCCGGGAGGCCGCCACCGCCGCGAGCTCGTGCGTGCGCCGGGCGCCCATCTCGATCAGCGGCCGGTCACCCGCGGCCGCCGACATGCGCGAGGCGGCCGCGGCGATCGCCGAGTCGTGGTTGAGGATCGACAGGATCACGGTCTCCAGCAGCACGCACTCCGCGAAGGTGCCCTCGACGCGCATGATCGGGGAGCCCGGGAAGTACACCTCGCCCTCGGGGTAGCCCCAGATGTCCCCACTGAAGCGGTAGCCGGACAGCCACTCCAGCGTCTCCTCGTCGACGATCCCCCGCTCGCGCAGGAAGGTGAGGACACCCGCGTCGAACCGGAAGTTCTCCACCGCGTCCAAAACCCGCCCGGTGCCCCCCACGACGCCGTAGCGCCGCCCGTCCGGCAGCCGCCGGGTGAAGACCTCGAACACGCTCCGCCGCTCGGCCGTGCCCGACGTGAGGGCGGCCCGCAACATGGTCAGCTCGTACTGGTCCGTGAAGAGCGCCGTGGACGGCACGTCCACCGGCAGCCCAAGGTCCGCTGTGTTCATGGCGAGGATCGTACCCCCATTTCGTCAATCTGACGATTGCGGGCTGCGGACACGCGATCGCCTTACGGCCAGGCCCGTTTGTGCGACTACCCCCCTCGGGTGGCAGCATGGGCAGTGTGACGTCACCCGCGCCCCTGGAGATCGAACGCACCGAGTCGGCGGAGGAGGTCTTCGCCGTACCCGAGCCGGACGTCCCGTGGGTCACCATCGTCCACAACGACCCGGTCAACCTCATGAGCTATGTGACGTACGTCTTCCAGTCGTACTTCGGCTACTCCAAGGACAAGGCCACCAAGCTCATGCTCGACGTCCACCACAAGGGCCGGGCGGTCGTCTCCAGCGGCAGCCGCGAGGAGATGGAACGCGACGTGCAGGCCATGCACGGCTACGGCCTGTGGGCCACCCTCCAGCAGGACCGTAAGTAGCCAGCTCTCCGCCCAGCAGCGAAAAGGCGTTCATGCCCGGAACCTTCGAACCGCTTCCCGGCGGCGGTGCGGCCGTCGCCCTCGACGACGTCGAGATCTCCATCATCCGGTCGCTGGCCGTCCAGCTCCTGGAACTCATCGGGCCCGGCCCCGCCGAGGACGCCCCCGACGACCCGCTCGCCGAGCTGTTCGCCGACGGCCCGAGCGAGCCGCCCAGCGACCCGGTGCTGAGGCGGCTCTTCCCGGACGCCTACAGCGACCCCGAGCAGCCCGCCTCGCCCCGGGACGCCGAGGAGCAGCGGGCGTACTCCGCGGAGTTCCGCCGTTACACCGAGAACGACCTGCGGGCCGGCAAGCGGGACAACGCGCTCGCGATCATCCGCTCCCTCGACGCGCTCGCCTCGGCCTCGGCCGGCGAGGGCAGTGCGGTGCTGAAGCTGTCGCCGGCGGAGTCGCAGCAGTGGCTGGGCGCCCTGAACGACCTTCGGCTCGCGATCGGCTCGCGGCTGGAGATCACCGACGACGAGGACACCGACCTCCTCTACCGCCTGCCGGACGACGACCCGCGCAAGCCGATGGTGATGGCCTACCTCTGGCTGGGTGGACTCCAGGAGACGCTGGTCGGAACGCTTATGCCCTGATCAGTGCAGGTTTTGTGGCCGGCGGGTGACCGATCGGTGTTCGCTCAGAGGACACTCAAATCCGGATAACGATCGCGTCACCGCACCCGCCTTCTATGGCCTCTTCGGGTGCGCTTTGTCCGCTTTTCCCTGTGCGGTGTGCCACATTCAACCTCTGTGATCAGTATTGCGGCCGTGATAAATCTTCACGACCGCCCGGCAGAACACCACCCGAATGTTCGGCCGGGTGCGCCACCGAGCCGGCAACCGCCGGCCAGGCACGAGCGGGCTGCGGGCCTGCTCAGCTCCATCATTCCGGGGGGATCGAAACCCGATCCGAGGCCGACGAGAGGCCCGGGTCGGCATGGAGAAAGGCGCACCACACATGACCTCAGCGCAGGTCGACACGGAGAAAGCACCTGAAGAGGGCTACGAGCGCGGACTCGGCAGCCGTCAGGTCCAGATGATCGCGATCGGCGGCGCCATCGGCGTCGGCCTGTTCATGGGTGCCGGAGCGAACATCGCCAAGGCCGGACCCAGCATCATCCTCATGTACGCCCTCGCGGGCGTCGTCATCTTCTTCATCATGCGGGCGCTGGGCGAACTGCTCCTCTACCGGCCCGTCTCCGGCTCCTTCGCCGAGTACGCCCGCGAATTCCTCGGCCCGTTCTTCGGGTTCGTCACGGGCTGGACGTACTGGCTCATGTGGGTGGTCACCGGCATGGCCGAACTCACGGCCGCCGCGATCTACATCCACTTCTGGTTCCCCGAGATCCCGCAGTGGGTCAGCGCCCTGGTGTTCCTGGTGGTGCTCTTCGGCGTCAACCTGATCTCCGTCAAGATCTTCGGCGAGGTCGAGTTCTGGTTCTCGATGATCAAGGTCACGGCCATCATCGGCATGATCGTCATCGGCCTCGGCGTGCTCACCCTCGGCTTCTCCGACGCCGGTGACACCGCCACCGTCTCCAACCTCTGGGCGCACGACGGCTTCTTCCCGAACGGCATCGGCTCCAGCCTGATGACCCTCCAGGGCGTCATGTTCGCCTACCTCGCCGTCGAGCTCGTCGGCGTCACCGCGGGCGAGTCCGAGAACCCCGAGAAGACCCTGCCCAAGGCCATCAACACCCTGCCCTGGCGCATCATCGTCTTCTACGTCGGCGCGCTGCTGGTGATCCTCTCCGTCGTCAAGTGGACCGAGTTCTCCGCCGGCGAGAGCCCCTTCGTCCACGCCTTCGGCAAGATCGGCATCCCGCTCGCCGCGGGCATCGTGAACTTCGTGGTGCTCACCGCGGCCCTGTCCTCCTGCAACTCGGGCATGTACTCCACCGGCCGGATGCTGCGCGACCTGGCCTCCAACAGCGAGGCGCCGCAGGCGTTCGGCAAGCTCAACGCCCGCAAGACGCCCGCCGTCGGCATCACGGTCTCCGTCGCCCTCATGGGCATCGGCGTCGTCCTGAACTACGTCGTCCCGGAGAAGGCGTTCCTCTACGTCACCTCCGTCGCCACCGCGGCCGGCATCTGGACCTGGATGATGATCCTCGTCAGCCACATCCGCTACCGCTCCGCGGTCGACGCGGGCCGGCTGCGCGCCTCGTCCTTCCCCGCTCCCGGCGGTGCGCTCTTCAGCTGGGTCGCGCTGATCTTCCTCATCGGCGTGACCTGCATGATCGCCTACGACAAGGACGCGCGGGTCTGCCTGTACGTCGCGGCGGGCTGGGCCGTCGCCCTCGGCGTCGGCTGGGCGGTGCTCAAGCGCCGCAACCCGCAGCTCACCGAGCGCCGCGGCGACGCGGAGTTCGAGAAGGTCGGCTGACCACCCCCGCGGGACGCCCAGCCGCAGGGAGTACTCGTGGCACTCCCAGCGGCTGCCGCTCAGGGCGTCCGGCATATGGGCCGTTCCGTACCAACCCTCGGTACGGAACGGCCCTTCTGCTTATCCTGACGAGCATGCTGACCATCACCCAGGCCCTCGTCGACCAGATCGTCGCCCACGCGCGCAAGGACCACCCCGACGAGGCGTGCGGCGTCGTCGCCGGCCCGGCGGGCTCGGACCGCCCCGAGCGCTTCATCCCCATGCTGAACGCGGCCATGTCGCCCACGTTCTACGAGTTCGACTCCGGCGACCTGCTCAAGCTCTACCGCGAGATGGACGACCGCGACGAGGAGCCGGTGGTCATCTACCACTCCCACACCGCCACCGAGGCCTACCCCTCGCGCACCGACATCTCCTACGCCAACGAGCCCGGCGCGCACTACGTCCTGGTCTCCACCGCCGACACCGACGGGGCCGGTGAGTTCCAGTTCCGCTCCTTCCGCATCGTCGAGGGCCAGGTCACGGAGGAGGAGGTCCAGGTCGTCGAGGCCTACTGAGGACGCCTGAACAGCGCGGTCTCACTCCCCGGCCCGAAAACGTCCGCGATGTGGGACCACATTCCAGAACCCGGACCGGGAATCGATACGATGAACCCATGGTTCTCCACGACGTGAGCGACAAGACGCCGGGCATGCTGCTCGTGGCGCGGCTGCACGTCGACCTGTGCAGGCTCGCCAGCGCCATCTGTTGACGCCGGTCCCTGCCGCCGTACGGCCGTGAGCCGCGGCGCTGCACACACGCACCACCCCGCTGTTCCTGCGCTGCCGCGCGCCCCGACTGACTACTCCCGACAGGAGCCCTGAAGCCATGGCCATCGAGGTCCGCATCCCGACCATCCTCCGCACCTACACCGACGGTCAGAAGGCAGTGGAGGGCAAGGGAGACACCCTCGCCGAACTCTTCACCGACCTCGAGACCCGGCACCCCGGCATCCAGGCCCGCATCGTGGACGACGGCCAGCTGCGACGCTTCGTCAACGTGTACCTGAACGACGAGGACGTCCGCTTCCTCGACGGCATCGACACCAAGCTGTCGGACGGCGACAACGTCACGATCCTGCCGGCCGTGGCAGGAGGTTCTGCCGCGGCGAAGCCGCGTCCGGCTGGGGTGGCGGTCGGGCGGCGGGCGGGAATGGTCTGATCACCGATGCGCTACGACTCCCCCCTGGCCGCGGTCGGCAACACCCCCCTGGTGCGCCTGCCGCGGCTGTCGCCGTCCGCCGACGTCCGCATCTGGGCGAAGCTGGAGGACCGCAACCCGACGGGGTCGGTCAAGGACCGTCCGGCCCTGCACATGATCGAGCAGGCGGAGAAGGACGGCCGCCTGACCCCGGGCTGCACCATCCTCGAGCCGACGTCGGGCAACACCGGCATCTCGCTGGCCATGGCGGCGAAGCTCAAGGGCTACCGCATCGTGTGCGTGATGCCGGAGAACACCTCGCAGGAACGCCGGGACCTGCTGGGCATGTGGGGCGCGGAGATCATCTCCTCCCCGGCGGCGGGCGGCTCCAACACCGCCGTGCGCGTCGCCAAGGAGCTCTCGGCCGAGCACCCGGACTGGGTGATGCTCTACCAGTACGGCAACCCGGACAACGCGGGCGCCCACTACGCCACGACCGGCCCCGAGATCCTCGCGGACCTGCCGTCGATCACGCACTTCGTGGCCGGCCTCGGCACCACCGGCACCCTCATGGGCGTGGGCCGCTTCCTGCGCGAGCACAAGCCGGACGTCCAGATCGTCGCGGCCGAACCGCGCTACGACGACCTCGTCTACGGCCTGCGCAACCTCGACGAGGGCTTCGTCCCCGAGCTGTACGACGCGTCCGTCCTGACCACGCGCTTCTCGGTCGGCTCGGCGGACGCGGTCACCCGCACCCGTGAGCTGCTCCAGCAGGAGGGCATCTTCGCCGGTGTCTCCACGGGCGCCGCGCTGCACGCCGCGATCGGCGTCGGCAGGAAGGCCGTCAAGGCCGGAAAGGCGGCCGACATCGTCTTCGTCGTCGCCGACGGCGGCTGGAAGTACCTCTCGACGGGCGTCTACACGGCGGCCACGACGGAGGAGGCCATCGACACGCTCCAGGGCCAGCTCTGGGCGTAGCCGACGGCTGACTCACAGGCACCAAGGGGCTGGAGTCCACGACTCCAGCCCTTTTCCGCTGCTCAGCCCGCCAGGTATCGCACCTGGTCCCACAACGCCGGATCCACCACGCCGACCCGCTGCCGGAAGCCCCACACCGGGACCTCCCGCAGCTCGTCCGTCTCCAGGAAGCTCGCGCGGCCCTGGGCGTCGCCGACCGAGCCCGGCGGCAGCGGGATCACCCCGGCGCGTTCGTCGCGGAACCGGGTGGTGATCTTCGCGACCATCGCCCGCTCCCCGCGCACCGCCAGCACCAGGCAGGGCCGGTCCTTCGTACGGGCCTCTTCCTCATAGGGCACGTCCGCCCACCAGATCTCCGCCGGCTGCGGCCGGCCCTCCGGCGCGAGGACCGGTGCCACCGTCCGGCCCCGGGCCGACGGCCGCCGCCCCCGGCCCCAGCCGTCGACGAGCGTGGCGATGAGCGCGAGCAGCACCACCGCGGCGAGCGCCAGCCACCAGGACGTGTCCATACTGAGACGTTACCGGCGCCGCCCCTGCCACGCGCCCCCCTCACAGGGATCACCCCCCGGCCCTGCCAGCCGAACCGGTGACACCACAGGTGAGTTCGCCCACAACAGGCCTTGGCGGAGGAGCTACCGGAGGTTTTGCGCCTTACGCTCGACGGACCGCACGACCCCCGACGCCCCTCTCAGACTTATCCCGCCAGCGGAGGTTTCTGCTTCATGAAGCTCACCGTCGTCGGCTGCTCGGGGTCGTTCCCGTCCGCGGAATCGGCCTGCTCGAGCTACCTCGTCGAGGCCGACGGCTTCCGGCTGCTTCTCGACCTGGGCAACGGTGCCCTGGGCGAGCTGCAGCGCCACTGCGGTCTCTACGACCTCGACGCGATCTTCCTCAGCCATCTGCACGCCGACCACTGCATCGACATGTGCGCGTACTTCGTCGCGCGCTACTACCGCCACGACGGCGGCCGCTGCGATCCACTCCCCGTCTTCGGCCCCGAAGGCACGGAACACCGGCTGACCACCGCCTACGCGGACACCCCCTCCGCCTCCTCCATGAGCGAGGTCTTCGACTTCCACACGGTCAAGCCGTCCACGTTCGAGCTCGGCCCCTTCACGGTGCACACCGAGCGGGTGGCCCACCCCGTGGAGGCGTACGGCATCCGCATCGAGCACGGCGGCCGGACGCTGACGTACTCCGGCGACACCGGCGTGAGCCCCGCACTGGACGAACTCGCCCGGGACGCCGACCTGTTCCTGTGCGAGGCGGCGTTCACGCACGGCAAGGAGAACATCCCCGACCTGCACCTCAACGGCCGCGAGGCGGGTGAGACGGCGGCCCGGGCCGGTGCCCGCCGCCTGGTCCTCACCCACATCCCGCCGTGGACGGACCCGCAGGTCAACCTCGCCGACGCCCGCGAGGTGTACGACGGTCCGGTGGACCTCGCCGCGCCCCGGCAGACGTACGAGATCTGAGGGCCCGGCACACGGTAGGCCCCGGAACCCGCTCGGGTTCCGGGGCCTACCGCGTGGCGCGGGGCTACTTGGCCTCGGCCTTCTGGAGCTCGGCGAGTTCCTCGTCGGACTCCCGGCCCGGCGTCGGCAGGTTGAACTTGGTGATCGCGAAGCGGAACACCACGTAGTAGACCGCCGCGAAGCACAATCCGACCAGCGCCAGACCCCACGGGTTGGTCGCGATACCGAGGTTCAGAGCGAAGTCGATCGCACCGGCCGAGAAGCCGAAGCCGTCCTTCATCCCCAGAGCCCAGGTCAGCGCCATCGAGACACCGGTGAGCACGGCGTGGATCGCGTACAGGACCGGCGCGATGAACATGAAGGTGAACTCGATCGGCTCGGTGACGCCCGTGACGAACGAGGTCAGCGCGAGCGACAGCATCATGCCGCCGACGACCTTGCGGCGCTCGGGCCGGGCGCAGTGCACGATCGCGAGGCAGGCGGCCGGCAGCGCGAACATCATGATCGGGAAGAAGCCGGTCATGAACTGCCCGGCGGTCGGGTCGCCGGCGAGGAAGCGGGCGATGTCACCGTTCTTGCCCTCGTACTCGCCGGCCTGGAGCCACGGGAAGGAGTTCAGCAGGTGGTGCATGCCGACCGGGATCAGCGCGCGGTTGGCGAGACCGAAGATGCCCGCGCCCACCGCACCGGAACCGACCAGCCACTCACCGAGGTTGTGCAGGCCCGCGCCGAGGACCGGCCAGATGTATCCGAAGACGATGCCGATGATCAGACCCGCGAAGGCCGACAGGATCGGGACCAGCCGGCGGCCGCCGAAGAAGCCGGCCCAGTCCGGCAGCTTGGTGCGGTAGAAGCGCTGGTAGAGCAGGGCGACGACGATGCCCATGACCACGCCGCCGAGGACACCGGCGTTGACCGCCTTCTCCACCATGACGACCTTGCCGTCGACGGCGGTCGGCACCTTCGGCTGGTTCGGGTCGGTGAAGGTGGCGAGCACCCGCTGGAAGACCAGGTAGCCGGTGACGGCGGCGAGCGCCGTGGAGCCGTCCGACTTCTTGGCGAAGCCGATCGCGATGCCCACGGCGAACAGCAGCGCCATGTTGTCGAGGATCGCGTTGCCGCCCGCGGCCATGAAACTGGCGATCTTCGTCAGGAAGGCGGGGAACTCCGGGCGGCCCAGCATGTCGTCGTTGCCGAGCCGGACCAGCAGGGCGGCGGCGGGCAGGACGGCGACGGGCAACATCAGGCTGCGGCCGATGCGCTGCATGACGGCCATCACGGCCGAGCCCTTGCTCGGGCTCGCGGGCGCGGCTGTGTCTGTGGACATGAACTTCCTCCAGGGGGCACGGCGCCGCCCAGGAAGCATGCGAAGGGGGACGGCGGCGTCTCAAAGAAAGGGGAACGCGGTCATCGCCGCGCGACCTCCACCAGTGAGTGGTGTAGACCAGTTGTAGCACGGTAGGCCGAACGAGTGGAACCCGCCAATTCCGCCCGCTGCGGGGATCACGCCTTGGCACTGTCCTCGACGTCCTCCTCGGGCTCCCGCCCCGGAGTCGCCAGCCCGAACTTCGTGATCGCGAACCGGAAGATCACGTAATAGACGAGCGCGAAACCCAGCCCGATCGGAACGATCAGCCATGGCCTGGTCGCCAGATTCCAGTTGATGACGTAGTCGATCAGCCCCGCCGAGAAGCTGAACCCGTCGTGCACCCCCAGCCCCCACGTCACCGCCATCGACACCCCCGTCAGCAGCGCGTGCACCACGTACAGAGCCGGCGCCACGAACAGGAACGAGTACTCGATCGGCTCGGTGATGCCCGTGACGAACGACGTCAGAGCCACCGACAGCATCAGGCCCCCGACCTCCTTGCGCCGGTCCGGCCGCGCGCAATGCGTGATCGCCAGGGCCGCCGCCGGCAGCGCGAACATCATGATCGGGAAGAACCCCGAGGTGAACTGGCCGGCATCCGGATCCCCCGCCAGGAACATGTTGATGTCACCGTGCACCACCGTCCCGTCCGGCTTCGTGTACGAACCGAACTGGAACCAGATGGGCACGTTCAGGAACTGATGCAGCCCCACCACCAGCAACGCCCGGTTCGCCACCCCGAACACACCAGCGCCCCACGCGTCCAGACCGTCCATCCAGTCGCTGAAACTCTCCAGCGCGTCACCGATCGGCGGCCACACCCACAGACACAACGCCGCGAACACGATCGCCACGAACGCCATGATGATCGGCACCAGCCGCCGTCCGTTGAAGAACCCCAGCCAGTCCACCAGCCGCGTGCGATGAAAACGCGCCCAGAAGAACGCCGTCAGCAACCCCATCACGATCCCGCCGAACACCCCCGGATTCTGGAACGTGAACGCCGTCACCGTCCGGTCCCCGTCGGTCACCTGGCACCCGACGTTCGGCACCGCCACCGACCCCTCCGGGCACCCCTCCGGAAACTGCCGCAGCACCGTGAAGTAGACGAGGAACCCGGCCACCGCCGCCAGCGCCGTCGAACCGTCCGCCTTCTTCGCCATCCCGATCGCAACGCCAACGCAGAACAGCAGCGGCAACCCCAGCGAACCGTCCAGCAGCGCCCCGCCCGCCCCCACCATCACCTTCGAGACGTTCGTCCAGCCCAGCCCGTCGTCCCCGAACACATCCGGCTGCCCCAGCCGGTTGAGGATCCCCGCCGCCGGCAGCACCGCGATCGGCAACTGGAGACTGCGGCCCATCTTCTGCAATCCCTGGAACAGCCGGTTCCAGCGAGCGCGGGCCGGACTGACGGCCGGCGCGGCGCCGGCGGGGCTGTCGGCACTCATCCCGGTCCCCTTCGTCGAGACACTTTCGGCGAGAGACTTTTGTCGAGAAGCGGGCTCGTGGTGTAGACCAGTCGTTCGACGGTCGCACGAACGTGACGCCATCATTCGGCACACCCGACATGGCCGCTCGCGAAGATGGGCCAACTGTGGGTTACTGCGACAAAGCGGTTCGGATCAGGGAGAACGAACATGGCCACCAAGGCTGAGAAGATCGTTGCCGGGCTCGGCGGCATCGACAACATCGAAGAGGTCGAAGGCTGCATCACCCGCCTCCGCACCGAGGTCGTGGACCCCGCCAAGGTCGACGAGACCGCCCTGAAGGCCGCCGGCGCCCACGGCGTCGTCAAGATGGGCACCGCGATCCAGGTCGTCATCGGCACCGACGCCGACCCCATCGCAGCGGAGATCGAAGACATGATGTGAAGGGCGGGGATCGTCCCGGGCTTCACTCCCTGACACCCCAGCTCACCACCGGGGCCCCTCCCACCGCGGGAGGGGCCCCTCCCGCACGTACGGATAGGCTCAGCCGCATGTCTCGAATCGACGGCCGCACCCCCCAGCAGCTCCGCCCCATCACCATCGAGCGCGGCTGGAGCAAGCACGCCGAAGGCTCCGTCCTCGTCTCCTTCGGCGACACCAAGGTCTTCTGCACCGCCTCCGTCACCGAAGGCGTCCCGCGCTGGCGCAAGGGCAGCGGCGAAGGCTGGGTCACCGCCGAATACTCCATGCTGCCCCGCTCCACCAACACCCGCGGCGACCGCGAGTCCGTCAAGGGCCGCATCGGCGGCCGCACCCACGAGATCAGCCGCCTCATCGGCCGCTCCCTGCGCGCCGTCATCGACTACAAGGCCCTCGGCGAGAACACCATCGTCCTCGACTGCGACGTCCTCCAGGCCGACGGCGGCACCCGCACCGCCGCCATCACCGGCGCCTACGTGGCACTGGCCGACGCCGTCGCCTGGGCCCAGGGCAGGAAGCTCATCAAGGCCGGCCGCAAGCCCCTCACCGGCACCGTCTCCGCCGTCTCCGTCGGCATCGTCGGAGGCGTCCCCCTCCTCGACCTCTGCTACGAGGAAGACGTCAAGGCCGACACCGACATGAACGTCGTCTGCACCGGCGACGGCCGCTTCGTCGAGGTCCAGGGCACCGCCGAAGCCGAACCCTTCGCCCGCGACGAACTGAACGCCCTCCTCGACCTCGCCGTCGCCGGCTGCGACGAACTCGCCGCCCACCAGCGCGCCGCGCTTGATACGGTCCTCGGAAAGTAAAGGGCACACCAAGAAGGGCGCTCGGTGCGGGCAACCGCGCCGAGCACACTCGCGTCTGAAGGAGTACGGGCGCACGGCTCATCCCTGTGCGCCCGGCCAGCCACGCGGGCCCGACCGGCCCCACCGAACGAGAGGGACCGCTCCATGGCCGCGAGCCGCCGACGCCGCACCGCAGCCGTCGCCGCCACCCTGGCGGCCGTCGCGCTGACCGCCGGACTCACCACCGGCTGCGCCGCCGTCGACAAGGCGCTCGACTGCGTCCAGACCGCCGACGCCATCGCCGACAGCGTCACAGAACTCCAGCAGGCGGTCGACAGCGCGGCGAACGACCCGACGCAAATCGACGAGTCCCTCGACTCCATCGACAAGAACCTCGGCGACATCGGCGACAAGACCGACAACGCGGACGTCGGCAAGGCCGTCGACGACCTCAACAAGGCCGTCGACAACGTCCGTACCTCGATCAAGAACGGCGACGAGACACCCGACATCAGCCCGGTCACGGACGCGGCGGGCGAACTGACGAAGGTGTGTACGCCGTAACGCCGTTGCCGGTGGCCCGTGCGCGGGTGCGTCGTGGTCGCTCGCGCAGTTCCCCGCGCCCCTGACGGGGCGCTGGGGCAATACTGTTGTGGCCATGACCCGCCTGATCCTCGCCACCCGCAACGCCGGAAAGATCACCGAACTCCGAGCGATCCTCGCCGAAGCCGGGCTGCCCCACGAACTCGTCGGCGCCGACGCCTACCCGGACATCCCCGACGTCAAGGAAACGGGCGTCACCTTCGCCGAGAACGCCCTCCTCAAGGCCCATGCCCTGGCCCGGGCGACAGGCCTCCCCGCGGTCGCCGACGACTCCGGCCTCTGCGTCGACGTCCTCAACGGAGCCCCCGGCATCTTCTCCGCCCGCTGGTCCGGCCGCCACGGCGACGACAAGGCGAACCTGGACCTCCTCCTCGCCCAGCTCTCCGACATCGCCGCCGAACACCGCGGAGCCCACTTCGCCTGCGCGGCGGCGCTCGCCCTGCCCGACGGCACGGAGCGGGTGGTCGAGGGACGGTTGCGGGGGGTGCTGCGCCACGAGCCCGCCGGCACGGGCGGCTTCGGCTACGACCCGATCCTCCAGCCTGAGGGCGAGAAGCGGACCTGCGCGGAACTGAGCCCCCAGGAGAAGAACGCGATCAGCCACCGGGGGGAGGCGTTCCGGGCATTGGTGCCGGTGGTTCGGGAGCTGTTGGGCTGACACATGCAGAAGGGCGCCCACTGAAGTGGTGCGCCCTTCCAGGATGGGCCCGGTGGGACTCGAACCCACGACACACCGGACCTAAACCGGCGCCCTCTTGCCAGCTGGGGTACGGACCCGTCGCGGTTACTGTACTGGGCCGGGAGCGGTGTCGGCGCGGAGAGGTCGGGAGTGGGTCTGCGTTTGACTGTGGCACGAGGGGCAGAGGTACCGCAGGTTCTCGATCCGGTCGTCCAGCCGATCGCCGTCGATGTGGTCGATCTCCAGCACGAGTCTCCTGCCCTGCCAGTTCTCCCCGGTGCCGCACTCGCGGCACACGCGGGGCACACCGAGGTCGTCGAGTGCCCGCCTGAGGAGAGCCGTCTGCGCGCGTGGAGAACCAGGAGGGCGTCTCACCAGGATCTGGGCCGCGGACCTGCGACGCGGTGAGGACGTGCCCCGGAGATGGCCTTGCCCGGTGAAGTGACCGGTCGACAGGCCGTAGAACTCGATACTGCGTTTGACCTTCGCCCGCCCGGAGCCACCAAGAGTGGAGAGACCTAACAGGCGCAGCACGCCGGACAAGCTGTGCGACGCGGCGACGGCTCGTGTGATGTCTTCACGAGGAAAGAGGGCCCCTGAGCGGTTGCTGCGCCCTCCGGTGAAGTGCGAGGTGTCGATGCCGAACGCATCCAGCTTCTTTCTGATGTAGCCGTACGGGCTGTCGCGTGGAGTAAGCCCCATGTACTGCACCATCTCTCTGATGCTGTTCGACTGAGCGGCGGCTTCTCGCAGGAGGTGCTCCGGATAGCTGCGTCGTTCGCGCTTGGGCAGTGGCTCCTGGCGGAAGTGCGAGACATCGATGCCGTAGTGCCGCAGCCGCTTCTCGAGATAGCAGCTGGGGCCACTTCCCATCGGAGCCTGCAGTCTGCGCATCAGGTCGACCAAGCTGGTGGCTTCTGCTGCAGTACGGGTCAGCAGCTCTCGTGTGTACCTGGGCGTGCTCACGCGGCCGTCCTCCGCCTGCGCCCTCGGTATGTGTCCGTGACCGCGTGGCAGTTGGGGCAGAGCAACTGGAGGTTTGCCGGACGGTTGTCCCACCAGTCGCCATTGATGTGGTCGACCTCCAGCCGGAGGGGCTTGTCGTTCCATCTCGGTCCGGTGCCGCACATGGCGCACCTCTCCGGAACTCCGATGCGGAGCAGATGCGGAAGCAGTCGACTACCCGGGATCCTGCCGGCCTGCGGTGTCCCGAGGCTCAGTAGATCGCCGCGGGAGCGTTTTGACCTTGGCGGTGCTGTCAGGAAGTGGGATGTGTCGATGCCCAGCGTCCCGATGCGACGGCTGATATGCGCGTGGTTGCCGCCCACCGGATTGACCCCCAGACGGCGAAGCACCTCCTTGACGCTGGACGACACCGCCACGACCTCTCGAAGTGCCGCTTCCGTGTGGCGTGCCCACCGCGCTGGGAAGCGTGAGACATCCAGGTCGGCATCGGCCATCTTCTGACGCAGATAGCGTCTGCTGCCGGGTGTGGGTGTACCTCCGCACCAACGGACGGCGTCATCCCAGTCCGTTGTCATCCGCGCCGCTTCTTCGAGCAACTCGCGGGTATACCTGGCCCCCATCGTTACCTCCGTCCCCGACCACCCGTTCGTGATCTCGCACGGAGTAACGAACCGTTTATCGGACAGTCACGCTCGAAATGCGGGCGAAATGCGGAGCGGCTCGTACCGGACCTCTCCGGTACGAGCCGCTCTCGAGACGATCAGCGGGGTCTCAGACCCCCAGGTCCTTGATGATCTTGGCGACATGGCCCGTCGCCTTGACGTTGTACAGGGCGCGTTCGACCTTGCCCTCCTCGTCCACGATGATCGTGGAGCGGATGACGCCGACGACCGTCTTGCCGTAGAGCTTCTTCTCGCCGAAGGCGCCGTAGGACTCCAGGACCTGCTTGTCCGGGTCGGCCAGCAGGGTGACCTCGAGGGACTCCTTGTCGCGGAACTTGGCCAGCTTCTCCGGCTTGTCGGGGGAGATGCCGATGACGTCGTAGCCCGCGCCCGCCAGCAGCTCCAGGTTGTCCGTGAAGTCGCAGGCCTGCTTGGTGCAGCCGGGGGTGAGGGCGGCCGGGTAGAAGTACACGATGACCTTGCGGCCCTTGTGGTCCGACAGGGACACCTCGGTGCCGTCGGCGTCGGGCAGGGTGAAGGCGGGGGCCACGTCCCCCGGCTGGAGTCGCTCGCTCATCGCACCAGCCTAACCGGGGGTCGGGACAGTGCTATGAGCCGTGGAGCTGACAGACTGTCCGGCACAGGCTTCACACCGACTTCGGAGGCGACACGGTGGCGGACACGGCGGACACCAGGACCCCGGCGCAGATCGAGGCGGACATCAGGCGCCGCCGCGCGACCCTGGCCGAGACCCTCGACGAGATCGGGGTGCGGGTGCACCCTAAGACGATCGTCGGGGATGCCAAGGCCAAGGTCGCGTCCAATATCGATCACACGCTCGGGCGGGCTTACGTGGGGGTCAACCGGGCCGTCACCGATGTGCGGGCCCGGTTCGTGGACGAGGACGGCGCGCCCCGGCTGGAGCGGGTCGTGCCCGTCGCGCTCGTCGTGGTGGGCGTGGTCGGGCTGCTCGCGGTCGGCGCGCGGCGGCGCAAGGGCTGACCCGACTGCGTACGTTTGCGGGGAAGACAGGTAGGTTTCAGGGCGTGAGCGCCAAGAGGAACGAGCACAGTACCCATCCGGACAAGCTGCCCATCCGGATGCTGCACGACCGCGTACTCGTGCGGCAGGACACCAGCGAGGGCGAGCGGCGTTCCGGCGGCGGCATTCTGATCCCCGCCACGGCGGCGGTCGGCCGGCGGCTGGCCTGGGCCGAGGTCGTCGCGGTGGGGCAGAACGTGCGGACCGTGGAGGCGGGCGACCGGGTTCTGTTCGACCCCGAGGACCGGGCCGAGGTGGAGGTGCGGGGGATCGCGTACGTGCTGATGCGCGAGCGTGATCTGCACGCCGTGGCCGCGGACCGGTTCGAGGGGGCCGAGGACTCGACGGGCCTGTACCTGTAGGACCGGCGGCAGCAGAGCGGAAAGGGGCCGGTGACCCCTGTCACCGGCCCCTTCGGCATGTCGTCCGGCGCTGCTACGTTGGAGAGACCCCCGACGAGACGCGCCGTACCGGGATCAAGGCAAAGACGACGCACCGACACCGTCAGCCCGTTTCCCGGAGGTGCCCGTCATGGCCTGGGTTCTGCTCGTCGTCGCCGGTCTGCTCGAGGTGGGGTGGTCCGTCGGCATGAAGTACACCGACGGCTTCACGCGCCCGCTGCCCAGTGTGCTCACGGGCGCGGGCATCGTCGCGAGCATGCTGCTGCTGTCGCAGGCCGCCAAGACCCTGCCCATCGGTACCGCCTACGGCGTGTGGGTGGGGATCGGTGCGGCCGGGGCGGCGGTGTTCGGCATGGCGGTGCTGGGGGAGCCTGCGACCGCCGCCCGGATCTTCTTCGTGTGCCTGCTGCTGGTCGCCGTGGTGGGGCTGAAGGCGACCAGCGGTCACTGAGCCGTCGTCGTGCTACTCGCGGCGGGCGCCCTGCGGGACCACGCCCCAGCCGGGGCCGGTCGGGCCGCCCGTCGCGCCGCCGCCGCTCGCGTCGCCGCCACCGCCCGTCGTCGTACCGCCGTCGGTCGTTCCGCCGTCGGTGGCGGTGCCGCCGTCGGTCGTGCCGCCGTCCGCGGTGCCGCCGCCGGTGGGGGACTGGCCGCCGGTGCCGCCGTCGGTGGTGCCGCCGTCGGTCTGGCCCTCGGTCTGCCCCTCGGGGGCGCTGGGGGTCTGGCCGGGCGTCTGGGTGCCGGTGTCCTCGCCTCCGGTGGTCGTGCCGCCGTCGGTGGTGGCCCCGGGGGTGGGGTCGGCCGGGGCGTCGCTGCTGGGGGCCTGCGAGACGTTCGCGCCGGGCTGGAGCCTGAGGTCGAACTCCTTGGCGGGCTTGCCCTCGAGGGCGTCCTGGGTGAACTGCGTCCAGATCTCGGCGGGCGCGCCGCCGCCGTTGATGCGCTGCAGGCCCATGGCGCCGTACAGCGACTTGTGGGCGGCGGTGACGGGGTCCTGGCCCATGACGGAGACGACGGTGGCGAGGTCGGGGGTGTAGCCCGCGAACCAGGCCGCCGTGTCCTCCTCGGCGGTGCCGGTCTTGCCGGCGACGGGGCGGCCCGCGGCCTGGGCGGCGGAGGCCGTGCCGTTCTGGACGACGCTCTGCAGCATGGAGGTGGTGGTGTCGGCGGCCTCGCGGCTCACGGCCTGCCGGGTGCGCCGCTCGGGCAGCTCGATGGGCGTGCCCTCCTTGGTGACCTTCTCGACCATCGTGTAGGTGCCGTGCCGGCCGTGGTTGGCGAGCGTGGCGTAGGCCTCCGCCATGTCGAGGACGCTGGCGGTGGCGGTGCCGAGCGCGATGGCGGGGCCGTCGGCGAGGTCGGGGGTGGTCTCGGGGATGCCCAGGTCGATGGCGGTCTGCTTGACCTTCGCGGGTCCGACGTCGGCGGCCATCTGCGCGTACACCGAGTTCACGGAGCTGTCGGTGGCCTCGGTGACGGTGATGTCGCCGTAGGAGTGCTGGTCCTCGTTCTCGGGGGCGTAGGGGTCGCCGGTCCAGCCCTGGACGGGGCGCTTGTTGGTGCCGTCGTAGATGGTGTTCGGGGTGATGACGCGGCCGTCCTGGGTCTCGGAGTGGTTCTCGACGGCCGAGGTGAACACGAACGGCTTGAAGGTGGAGCCGACCTGGAAGTCCCTGCGGGTGGCGTTCGGGGTGTACTGCTTGACGTAGTCGACGCCGTTGTACATGGCCACGACCTTGCCGGTCTTGGGGTCGACGGAGGCGCCGCCCGCGCGGACGTAGGTGTCGACCTTGTTGTTCTTCTTGTCGAGCTTGGACATCAGCTTGTCGTTGACGGCCTTCACGAACGCGTCCTGCTTGCCCTTCTGCAGGGTGGTCGTGATGCGGTAGCCGCCGGCGTCGAGCTTGCTCTCTTCGACGATCTTGTTCTGGACCAGGTAGTCCTTGACGATCCGGACGATGTAGCCGCGCTGCCCGGACATGCCGGTGGAGAGGGTGGACTCCTTCGGCATGGGGAACTTCATGCCGGCGCGCTGCGACTCGTTGAGCCAGCCCTTCTTGACCATGCCGTCCAGGACGTAGTTCCAGCGCGACTCGGCGGCCCTGCGGTTCTCGGGGTGGGCGACGACGTCGTACTGGCTGGGGGCGTTGACGAGCGCGGCGAGGTAGGCGGCGCGGGCCGGGTCGAGGTCCTTGGCGTCCATGCCGTAGTAGGCCTGGGCGGCGGCCTGGATGCCGTAGGCGTTGCGGCCGAAGTAGCTGGTGTTGAGGTAGCCCTCGAGGATGTGGTCCTTGCTGACCTCGCGGTCCAGCTTGATGGCGATGAAGAACTCCTTGGCCTTGCGCGTGACGGTCTGGTCCTGGCGCAGGTAGTAGTTCTTCACGTACTGCTGGGTGATCGTGGAGCCGGACTGCTTGCCCTTGCCGAGGGCGGTGTTCCAGGCGGCGCGGACCATGGCCTTGGGGTCGACGGCGGACTCGGTGTAGAAGTCGCGGTCCTCTGCGGCCAGGATCGCGTGCTGGGCGTCCTTGGAGATCTGCGGGAGGGTGACGTTCTCCCGGTTGACCTCGCCGTCGCGGGCGATCACGGAGCCGTCCGCGTAGAGGTAGACGTTGGCCTGCTTGGTGGCGAGCGCGTTGGCCGGGGGGATCTTCACGAGGGAGTAGCCCAGGAAGAAGCCGCCGACCAGCAGCAGGACGACGATGACGAAGCCGCCGAGCGTCATGCGCCAGGTCGGGATCATCCGGCGCCAGCCGGTCCGCTTCGGTTTCCCGGCCGCCTTGGGCGTGCCGGGGCCGCCGTCCGGCTGCGGCTGACTCGATGCCCAGCCCGGATTCGGCTGCTGCGGCTGAGGCTCGTCACTCATGTCGTGCACGGACTCCTGTTTCGCGTCGTACGTCGTTCCCGTACGTCTCTGCTCGCTCTTGCGCCCCGGTGATGAAGACTGTCCCATCCGTTGATCAGTTCCCTGATCGAGGGCCGGGCTGTGAGCCGTGTGGTGAGGCGGGCCGCGCACGGTGAGCGCGCGGGTGGACACAGGGTGAACCGCGCTCTTCCGCACGCCTGCCCGAATCGCGATCTCGCCTTGCGACATGCGCCCGGAGGGTGACACGACCGTGGATCGCGACAGCTCGTACGTTCCGCCCGGCCGGCACCGCCGCCACGTTGCTCGCCCTGGCCACGGGCGCCTCGGCCCACGCGGACGCAACGGATCGTACCGTCTGGGCCGGTGCGCACTCGCCCCGCGCCACCTGAGCCGCTCACCGAAATTGCGTGGCATGCCCGTTCGCCGGGCCACTAGGCTCCTGCGCTTCGGTGCCGGGCGGCGAGGAGGGCGGTGGATGTGGGCTCGGGACGGTTGTACGCGGCCGTCGCGGCGGGCGGTTTCCGGCGGTACGCGACGTATCGGGCGGCCACGGTGGCCGGGGTGTTCACCAACACGGTCTTCGGCGTCATCCTCGTCTACACGTATCTGGCCCTGTGGGACGAGAAGCCGCATCTCGGGGGGTACGACCAGGCGCAGGCCGTGACCTATGTCTGGCTGGGGCAGTGCCTGTACGCGACGCTGGCGATCCAGGGCGGGGGCGCCGAGAAGGATCTGATGGAGCGCATCCGCACCGGTGAGATCGCCGTCGACCTGTACCGGCCGGCGGATCTGCAGTTGTGGTGGCTGGCGGGGGACGTGGGGCGGGCGCTGTTCCAGATGCTGGGGCGGGGGGTGGTCCCGTTCGTGTTCGGCGCGGTCTTCTTCCCGATGGCGCTGCCGACGGCGGTCACCCCGTGGGCGGCTTTCGTGGTCACGCTGCTGCTGGCGACGGTCGTGAGCTTCGCGATCCGCTACCTGGCGGCCCTGAGCGTGTTCTGGCTGATGGACGGCATGGGTGTCAGTCAGGTCCTGATGGTCACGGGGGTCTTCTTCTCGGGCATGGTGCTGCCGCTGAACGCCTTCCCGGGCGCGCTCGGGGAGATCGTGCGGGTGCTGCCGTGGGCGGCGCAGATCCAGATGCCGGCGGACGTGCTGATGGGGGAGACGAGCCCGCTCAGGGCGTTCGCCTTCCAGGCGGCGTGGGCGGTGGCGCTGCTGGCGGCGGGCAGGCTGGTGCAGTCGGCCGCGACGCGGCGGGTGGTGGTGCAGGGTGGGTGAGCGCGGTGCCCTGGCGGAGGGGCTGCGGGCCTACCGGCTGATCGCCGGGATGTGGGTGCGGTCCAGCATGACGTACCGCACCTCCTTCGTCGTCACGGTGCTGGGGAACCTGACGGTGACCGGCCTGGACTTCGTCGGGATCCTGCTGATGTTCTCGCAGGTCGACTCGCTGGGCGGCTGGTCGCTGCCGGAGGTCGCCCTCCTGTACGGGCTGTCGGTGACGTCGTTCGGGATCGCCGATCTGGCGCTCGGCTCGATGGACGTCCTGGGCGCCCGGATGCGCGACGGCTCGTTCGACACGCTGCTGGTGCGTCCGGCGCCGGTGCTCGCCCAGGTCGGGGCCGACCGGTTCGCGTTGCGCCGGCTGGGCCGGATCACCCAGGGCGCGGTGGTGCTGGGCTGGGCGCTGGTGTCGGTGGACGTCGACTGGAGCGCGGCCAAGGTGCTGCTGGTGCCGGTGATGGTGATCAGCGGCGCGGCGATCTTCTCGGCGGTGTTCGTGGCGGGCGCGGCCTTCCAGATCTACGCGCAGGACGCCGCGGAGGTGCAGAACGCCTTCACCTACGGCGGGACGACGCTGTTGCAGTATCCGCCGACGGTGTTCGGCAAGGACCTGGTGCGGGGCGTGACCTTCATGGTGCCGCTGGCCTTCGTCAACTGGGTGCCCGCCGCCCATGTGCTGGGGCGGCCGTACCCGATCGGGCTGCCGGGGTGGACGGCGTTCGCCTCGCCGCTGGTGGCGGTGGTCTGCTGTGTGCTGGCGGGGATGGCGTGGCGGACGGGCCTTCGTTCGTACCGGAGTACAGGGAGCTGAGTTGACCGGGTCGGAAAGCGGGTTCTCGGAGCGCGGGTTCTCGGACAGCGGGTTCATCGAACTCGACGGTGTGGAGAAGGTCTTCGAGGTGCGCAAGAAGACCGGCTTCCTGAAGCGGGAGCGGCGGCAGGTGCGGGCCGTCGACTCGATCGCCTTCCGGGTGGAGCGTGGCGAGATGGTCGGCTACATCGGGCCGAACGGCGCCGGCAAGTCCACCACGATCAAGATGCTGACCGGCATCCTCACGCCCAGCGCGGGCCGGCTCCGGGTGGCCGGGATCAACCCCTCCGAGGAGCGGACGCGCCTCGCGCACCGCATCGGCGTGGTCTTCGGGCAGCGGACGACGCTGTGGTGGGACCTGCCGCTGCTCGACTCCTACCGGCTGATGCACCGCATGTACCGGATCCCGGACGCCCGTTACCGGGAGAACCTCGACCGCCTGGTCGAACTCCTCGACCTCGGCGACCTGCTGGACGTGCCGGTGCGGCAACTCTCCCTCGGCCAGCGGATGCGCGGCGACGTGGCGGCGGCGCTGCTGCACGACCCGGAGGTGCTGTACCTCGACGAGCCGACCATCGGGCTGGACGTCGTGTCCAAGTCCAAGGTGCGGGAGTTCCTGCGGGAGTTGAACACCGAGCGTGGCACCACGGTGCTGCTGACCACGCACGACCTCCAGGACATCGAGCAGTTGTGCAAGCGGGTGATGGTCATCGACCACGGGCGTCTGATGTACGACGGTCCGCTCGCCGGGCTGCACGAGGCGGGGGAGAGCGAGCGGACCCTGGTGGTGGACCTGGAGCGGGAACTGCCGCCGATCGAGGCGCCGGCGCCCGCGCGGGTCGTCCGTGTGGACGGGCCGCGGCAGTGGCTGGCGTTCCCGGCGGGGGAGTCGGCGGCTCCGCTCGTGGCGCGGATCGCGGCCGAATACCCGCTGGTGGACCTGTCGGTGCGGGAGCCGGACATCGAGGCGGTGATCGCCAAGATGTACGCGGAGCGTGCGACCGCATAGTGCCAGGGACGGGTAACTCGTAATCTGCTGTGTATGACCGACGACGCAGTCCCGGACCTCCGCGCCTCCGACGCCGACCGTGAACGGGTCGCCGGCATCCTGCGGGACGCCCTCGCGGAGGGACGTCTCGACATGGAGGAGTTCGAGGAGCGGCTGGACGCGACGTACAGGGCGCGGACGTACGGGGAACTGGCGCCCGTCACCCGGGACCTGCCGGCCGAGGGCGTCACCGCGCCGTCGGTGTCCCTGACGAAGGGTCCCGCCGCCGGCCCGGACTGGTCCGGGCGGATCGTCGGCGGCGAGGGGACCTCCACGTGGGGCGTCGCCGTGATGTCCGGCTTCCAGCGCAAGGGGTGCTGGACGATGCCCCGGCGGTTCACCTGCCTGGCCTTCTGGGGCGGCGGGGAGATCGATCTGCGCGAGGCGAACTTCGCGGACCGCGAGGTCGAGATCAACGCGATCGCGATCATGGGCGGGGTGGATGTGATCGTGCCGCCCGGGGTCGAGGTCGTGGTCCGCGGCATCGGCATCATGGGCGGCTTCGACCACCGCGAGGAGGGCGTGCCGGGGGAGCCGGGCGCGCCGCGGGTCGTCGTCACGGGTTTCGCGTTCTGGGGTGGCGTCGGGGTCCAGCGGAAGCTGACCCGGGCGGAGAAGCTGCGGATCCGGGAGGAGCGCCGCCAGGAGAAGCTGGAGCGCAGGGCGGGGCGGAGGGAACTGGACGAGCCGCGTCGGGACTCGCACTGGGAGCACTGAGCACTGAGCACTGAGCACTGACCACTGACCACTGAGCACTGACCACTGAGCCCCGGCAGCCGTGTGCCCGCCGCCTGCGGACAGGCGACGGGCACGGGAAGGTACTGGACGGGACGGGACGGGACGGGACGGGACTACAGCTCCGCCGGCGCCGACCCCTTCAGCGTCTCCAGGTCGAAGGACTCCGCCATCCGGGCGTACCCCTTGTCGCTGGGGTGCAGATGGTCCCCCGAGTCGTAGTCGGCCCGCAGCCGCCGCGGGTCGTACGGGTCGCGCAGCGCCTGGTCGAAGTCGGCCACGGCGTCGTACACCCGCCCGGCGCGGATCTCCGCGTTGATCGTCTGGCGTACCGCCTCACGCGCGTCGGTGTACCCCCGGTGCCCGTAGAACGGCATCAGCGTCGCCCCGACCACCTTCACTCCTCGCGCGTGCGCCTGCCCCACCAGCGTGCGCAGCCCGTCGAGGATCGCGTTCGGGTCGGCGAGGCGCGGGTTGCGCAGGATGTCGTTGACGCCGAGGTCGATGACGACGACCTTGACGTTCGTCCGCTCCAGCACGTCCCGCTGGAAGCGGTTGAGCCCGCTGGGGTTGTCCGCGGGGCGGCCCAGTCCGTCGGTGAGGACCCGGTTGCCGCTGATGCCCTGGTTGACGACGCTGTAGCGGGGCAGGTCCCGCCCGGCCGCGATCTCCGCGCGCAGCCGGTCGGAGAGCACGTCGGTCCACCGGTTGTTGGCGCCCGACGTGGAGGTGATGCCGTCCGTCAGCGAGTCGCCGAGGGCCACGATCGTGCCGTCGGACTCGTTGCTCAGCACGTCCAGCGCGGTCAGGTAGCGCCAGTAGACGCTCTGCTCGGTGTACGGCGTGCCCGTCGCGTCCTGCGCGTGGTCGCCCTGGGCGACGTAGGAGGTCTGCCGGGCGTGCGGGTGGTACGTCACCGGGCCGGAGCTGGTCGGCGTGTACGTGGTGATCAGGACGTCGGAGTCGTGGGGGATGACGACCCGCACCGCGTCGCTCATCACCTGCCGGCCGGGCGGGATGACGACCGTGGGCCCGCCGCCGAAGGTCAGCTGCCGCATGGTGTCCGTGAGTGCCGCCGCCGTACCGCTGCCCGCGGAGACGGCGATCGTCGCCCGGGTGATGTTCAGCGGCGACTGGCCGTAGAGATTGGACAGCGTCACGCGGGCACTCGTACCGCCGACGCTGGTGTGGACGACGTTGCGCACCGACCGGTTCGCCATGCCCGTCGTCTCGGTGCCGGGCTCGGCGGCGGCCGGGGACGTGGACCACGTGCCGACCCAGGTGCCGGTGGAGGCCGGGGCGGCCGAGTTGTGCGGGACGCGGCCGTCGCCGAGGGCGTTCCGGTCGCGTGTGCCGTCGTCGGACGCCACTCCGACGTATAGGGCGGTGGAAAGGGCCATGATCGCTGCGACGACCACGCCCAAGAGGGCGTAACCACGTCCTCGGGTCATGCTGTGTTGTTCTCCTCGGGCGATGGGAGCCCAAGGCTCCGATCTGATGTGCCCATGATGCGTCATGGACCGGGGGAAGCTCACAGGACCCCGTGGCAATACCCCCTCCCGACAGACGCCGGGAACTCCTGTTCCGTTCCAGGAGTCGGTCAGGAAGGGACAATGTGTGCGGGATCACCAAGCGGGTGGAGCGGATGGAACGGACAAAGGTGGAAGAAAAGGGTGCCGGTGTCGGAGGGCAGCATGCCCGGCCCGGTGCCGCCGTGAACCGTGCGATGACGACCTTCAGCCCCGCGGACGAGGAGAAACAGCGCGGCGTACGGCAGATGAAGCTCACCGCCACCGGACTCCTGTTGTTCGTGGCCGTGGTCTACGTCCTCGCCAAGTGGGCGCAGAACTCCGGCGCCGGCCCCTGGGCGGGCTATGTCGCCGCGGCCGCCGAGGCGGGCATGGTCGGCGCGCTCGCCGACTGGTTCGCCGTCACCGCCCTCTTCCGGCACCCCCTCGGCATCCCCATCCCGCACACCGCGATCATCCCCACCAAGAAGGACCAGCTCGGCGTCTCCCTGGGCGAGTTCGTCGGCGAGAACTTCCTCTCCGAGGACGTCGTACGGCAGCGGCTGCGCGCCGTCGGCATCGGCAGCCGCCTCGGCGCCTGGCTCGCGGTCCCCGAACACGCCGACCGGGTCACCGCCGAGCTGTCCACCGCCCTGCGCGGCGCCCTGACGGTCCTGCGCGACTCCGACGTCCAGGCCGTCGTCGGCGAGGCCATCACGCGCCGCGCCAACGCCCAGGAGATCGGGCCCGGCATCGGCAAGATGCTGGAGAAGGTCGTCGCCGACGGCGGCCACAAACGCGTCGTCGACCTCGTCGTCACCCGCGCCCACGACTGGCTGGTGCTGCACCGCGACGAGGTGATGGACGCCGTGGAGGGCGGCGCCCCGGGCTGGACGCCGAAGTTCGTCGACCGGAAGGTCGGCGAGCGGGTCTACCGGGAGCTGCTGCGCTTCGCCACCGAGATGCGCGACATGCCCGCCCACCCCGCGCGCGGCGCCATGGACCGCTTCCTCACCGACTTCGCGGGCGACCTCCAGTCCGACACCGACACCCGCGCCCGCATCGAGCGGCTCAAGGGCGAGGTGCTGGGCCGCGGCGAGGTCCAGGACCTCATCGCCAGCGCCTGGACGGCCGTACGATCCATGATCGTCGCGGCGGCGGAGGACGAACGCAGCGAGCTGCGGCTGCGGGTGCGCGCGTCCCTGCTGTCGCTGGGCTCGCGGATGGCGGCCGAGCGCAAGGTGCAGGACAAGGTCGACAAGTGGGTGGAGGACGCGGCCGTCTACGTCGTCACCACCTACCGCAAGGAGATCACCTCCCTGATCACGGACACGGTGGCGAGCTGGGACGCCGAGCACACCACGAAGAAGATCGAGGCCAACATCGGCCGCGACCTGCAGTTCATCCGCATCAACGGCACGGTCGTCGGCTCGCTGGCCGGCCTGCTCATCTACACGGTGTCGCACGCGCTCGGGGCGTGAGAGAGGTCGCTCAGGGCGTAAGAGAAACCGCTCAGGGCACTAGAACCGGGTTCGCTCGATGAGGAGGGAGCCCATGGGCACCACGCAAGCCGAGACCGGCCGAACCCTGACGACCGACATCCCCGCCCGCCTCGACCGCCTCCCGTGGTCGCGCTGGCACTGGACGATCGTCATCGGTCTCGGCACCGTGTGGATTCTCGACGGTCTGGAAGTCACCGTCGTAGGCAACATCGCGAGCCGCCTGTCGGAACCCGGCAGCGGCCTGCCCATCACCTCCGGCGAGGTCACCGGCATGGCGGCCGCCCTGTACGTGGCGGGCGCCTGCCTTGGCGCCCTGTTCTGGGGCCGCCTGACCGACAAGTGGGGGCGTAAAAAACTCTTCATGATCACCCTCGCGGTGTACCTGGCGGCCACAGCCCTCACCGCGATCGCCTTCGACACCTGGTGGTTCTTCCTCTTCCGCTTCCTCACCGGCTTCGGCATCGGCGGCGAGTACGCGGCGATCAACTCCGCGATCGACGAGCTGATCCCCAAGGAGTACCGCGGCCGCACCGACCTGATGATCAACGGCAGTTTCTGGCTGGGCGCGGTCTTCGGCTCACTGCTGTCGATCGTCGCGCTGGACACGGACATCTTCGCGGCGAACGTCGGCTGGCGCCTGACCTTCGCGCTCGGCGCGGTCCTCGCCCTCGTGATCCTCCTCGTCCGCCGGCACGTCCCCGAAAGCCCCCGCTGGCTGCTGATCCACGGCCGCGACGACGAGGCGGAACGCATCGTCTCCTCCATCGAACGCAAGATCGAGGAGGAGAGGGGTGAGCCGCTGCCGCGTCCCGAGGGTGAGATCACCATCCACCAGCGCCGCAGCGTCTCCTTCCTGGAGATCGGCCGCACGGTCTTCTCCGACTACCGCAAGCGCGCCATCCTCGGCTTCTCCCTCTTCATCGGCCAGGCGTTCCTCTACAACGCCATCACCTTCGGCTTCGGCGCGATCCTGACGACGTTCTTCGACGTCCCGAGCGGCAGCACCGGCTACTACTTCGCGGTCATCGCACTCGGCAACTTCTTCGGCCCGCTGCTCCTCGGTAAACTCTTCGACACGGTCGGCCGCCGCATCATGATCTCCGGCACCTACCTGCTCTCGGGTCTGCTCCTCTTCGGCACGGCCTGGCTCTTCGACCAGGGCTCCCTGAGTGCGGGCACGATGACGGCCTGCTGGTGCGCGGTCCTGTTCTTCGCCTCGGCCGGCGCCTCCAGCGCCTACCTGACGGTCTCCGAGGTCTTCCCGATGGAGACCCGGGCGATGTCGATCGCCTTCTTCTACGCCATCGGCACGGCAGCGGGCGGCATCAGCGGCCCGCTCCTCTTCGCCAAGCTCACGGAATCCGGTGTCGTCGGCGACACGGTCCTCGCGTTCTCGATCGGCGCGACACTGATGTGCCTGGGGGGCCTGGTCGCGGCGCTCCTGGCGGTCAAGGCGGAACGCCGCTCCCTGGAGGACATCGCCAAGCCGCTGACGGCGGCGGACAGCGGTGCGGGTGAGGGCGACACAGGAGGCTCCGATTCCACGGCGTCCCGACCGGTGACGACGTAGAGCACGGCGTACCGGCAGCGCCGCCGGCCGCGGGGGAGGCTCCGCGACAAGGAGGTGCTCAAGGCCACCCTGCTGGCCGACCCGGCCAAGCAGGTCCTGGAGCAGCCCCTTGCGGCCCGGAGGCGCCCCAAGGGGCGGGCGCCGGACGGCAAGGGGCAGATCCTGGTCCGGGACCTGATGATGCTGGTGGGGCGGGGGTCTCCTGTCGCCGGGTTCGTGGTGGGGCGGGGTCCTGTCGTGAGGCCGGGACCTGTCCCCGACCCCACCACAAGGGACCCCGCCCCGAGGCCGGGGCCTCACCCCGGCCCCGCCGCAAAGCAGCGCCCCCGCCCCGTATCCCGTGCTACTCGGCCGCGCCGCCACCCCGCACCCGATCCCGCCGCCGCAACAACAGCAATCCGCCCGCGACAGCGCTCACACCAGCCGCGGCGGCCCAGCCCGCCGCATCCCCGGAACCGGTCGCGGCCAGGTCGTCCCCTGCAACCGGGGACGCCGACGCCTGCGGCCGGACACCCCCGGCACCCCGTGACCCACCGGACGGACCGGGACCCGAACTCGGAGTCGGATTCGGTGTGGCGCCACCGACCGCCCCCTCCACCCGGTCCCGGGTGAACGCCAGCGTCCCGAACCCCAGCTGGTCGAACCCCCCGCTGTTGGGCCCGTAATCCCCACCCCCACCCTCAGGCGCGGCCTTGGCAGCCGCCCGCGTGACGTACGACGCCGACAGCCCCCGCCGCTTGGTGTAGTGATTGGCGATCATCGCCCACACGGGCCGGGTCATCCCCGGATCGACGCCCGCGACATCAGAAGCGGTCTCGCTCCCCGACCACCCTCCGATCGCCCCCTTCTTCCGCGTGTTCGCCGTGTACGGCACGTCCCCGCCCAGACTCCACTTGGCCACGTACTGCGCCCCCTTGAGGAACCGGCTGTCGTCGTAGCCGTACAGATCGATCCCCTGGTTCCACGCCATCTCGCACACCGTGCCCATCAGCCCGACCCCGAGCAGCGCATGCCCCTGATCCCGCCCGGCCTCGACCCACTCCCCGAGCCCGTCCTCGTGCACGACGGGAATGGCGTGCCGCACCGACCCCATCCCGTCCCCGTGCTTGAAGTACTCCACGGCCCGCTCCACGACGGCCCGTTGATCGCAGAAGATCCCGGTCGCGAGGACACAGGCGATGGCCGTCAGGTCCCAGTTGGGCCAGTAGTTGGTGACGACGGCGTTGTTGTGACGGGTCAAGAAGTCGTCGCTGAGGGGATGGAACACGTTCAGCAGCAGCTCCCGTGCCCGCCCGAGATCGAAGTCGCCGTGGTCCCGCACGAGTTCGGCGGCGTTCGCGAACTGGTACCCGTACAACCCCGCCGCGAGGAACCGGTCGGCACTGCCCTCCAGCCGGGTCAGCTTCCCCGACCAGGCGTTGAGGATCGCCACGGCGGTGTCGGCGTGCGCCTCCTCGCCGCTGACGTGATAGCGCAGGGCGTTCTGGTAGGCGGCGTGGATGTCGTTGTAGAGGATCCGGTAGTTCTCGGGCGAACCCGACCCCCGGTACACGACCGCCTGCGGATTCGCCTGCCAGCCGCTCTGCGCATGCCGGTTGGCCGTGAGTTCGGCGAACCCGGCGGCGTAGGGTCTGGCACCCGCCTTCACCTTGCCCGCCATACGGTCCAGATCGGCACGGGTGTGCAGCAGCCCGGGGTGAAGGAGAGGGGCGTCGGCAGCGCCGGCCGGGGTGGCGAGCGCGGTCGCACCGATACCCGTACCCGTAGCGATACCGATGCCCGCTGCCGTCAACATGCTCCGGCGGCTGATCTGTCGTGTCACGTCGTCGTACCTCAGCGTCGTAAGTCGCGTACCTGCGGGGGACGGTGAGGAGACGGCCGGGCGGCGGAGGCGATAACAAAAACTGCGCTATAGTTGATCTGCGTCCAGTCGCCGGAACTCCGGCAGGCGGACGATGCGTTGGTGGTCCAAGGAAAGACGCCCCACTTCCTGTGGGGAAATGCAGGTGCAAGGCCTGCCCGGCGCTCCGACGAGAACCCGGCCCTGGTTTCAGGGCCGGGTTCTTTGCTGTGTCCGCCGAGGTGAGCCGGTCGGCTGAACCGGCTCACCAAGATCAGCCGCGGCGGTCAGCGACCACCCACGACGCCAGCCCCACGGCCCCCGCCACACCGAACACGGCAGGCCAGGCGCCCACCTTCTTGGCCAGCGGATGAGACCCGGCGAAGGCGGCGACATACGCGGCCGACAACGCCCCCGCCGCCACCCCTCCGGCCTGCTGCCGCCACTGCCGCGCGGCCGCCACCCCGGCCGCGGCCAGTACGACCCCGCCGAGCGGCCGCTGCCTGGTCCAGCGGGCCACGCCGTACCCGCCCACGAGCCCGCTCGCGGCGACCACCGCACTGGGGACCTTCGCCATACCTGCCTCCTGCGTTTCTGCGCGCTGCTCGGGATCTTGAAGGCTAACCCCCGCCCCGCGAGGCACACGGCCCAGGGCACAGCAGAGGCGCCACTCAACTCAACCTGAGCCGGGGGTTGTCAACTTTCCTCCTCCGAGCTATATAAGAAGACGCAGACCGTAAGGGCATCGCACCCACTGCGCCTGAAGAGAGGAGTGACCAGTGATGCTCATGCGCACGGACCCCTTCCGTGAACTCGACCGACTCACCCAGCAGGTCCTGGGCTCCGCCACCCGCCCGTCCGCGATGGCGATGGACGCCTACCGCTCCGGGGACGACTTCTTCGTCCACTTCGACCTCCCCGGCATCGACCCCGAGACGATCGAGCTGGACGTCGAGCGCAACGTCCTCAATGTGCGAGCCGAGCGCAGGTCCCCCGCCCCCGAGGGCGCGGAACCGCTCGTCGCCGAGCGTCCCACTGGCACCTTCACCCGCCAGCTCTTCCTCGGAGACACGCTCGACACGGAGCGCATCGACGCCTCCTACGAGGCCGGCGTCCTGACCCTGCGCATCCCGGTGGCCGAGCAGGCCAAGCCCCGCCGCATCCACATCGCGGGCGGCGACACGCGCAAGCAGATCAGCGGCTGACCCTCGCGGCACCGCGACAACCGCCCGTACGCAGGTCGCGCCGCCGGCCCGAACCCCGGCGGCGCGACACCCACCCTCGCACCCACGCACGCACTCGGAGGAAAACCCCACACATGAGCACGACGACGGTGCCCCGTGTGACGACAAGACGCGCCCCCCACGCCGACGACGACAACGGCTGGCCCCAGCTGATCGAATCGGTCCGCGAGTCGGGCCTGTACCCCACCTGGTCGAAGGCGGAACAGGTCACCCGAACCGTCCTGGCCGCCCTCGGCACCCACGTCACCGGCGACGAACGGGTCGACCTCGCCCGCGCCCTGCCCGGCGAGGCAGCCCGGCTGATCGCCGCCCAGATCCCGGCCACGCACCGGCTCACGGCCGCACGGTTCGTCGACGAGGTCGCGTCACGCACCCCCGGAGCGACGTCCGCCACGGCCCGCTGGGACGTCAGCTCGGTCCTCAGCACGCTGCCGCCCCTGATCGGCGACGACCTGGTCACCCGCATCCTGGCCCAACTCCCCGCGGGCTACGCCCTCCTGTTCGGCCGAGCGGACTTGACCCCGGCGTCGTAGGCTCCGAAAGCGCGTACGACGGCCCCCTCAGTGGCACATGGGGTGGCCGTCGGCGCAGACCGGTCAAATCGACGAAACGGGGGGGGCTCGTTGACCCGCACGACGGCCGGAACCCTCACCACCCCCGACGGCACCCACGTCGCCTTCAGGGATCACCACCCTCCAGGCAAGCCCACGACCACGACCCCGTTCCTCCTCCTGCACGGCCTGGCGGGCCACCAGGGCGAGTGGGACACCCTCGCCGCGCAGCTGTCGGCCGAGGGCCACCGCGTGGTGACGTACGACGCGCGAGGCCACGGTGCCAGCACCCGCACCCCGGCGACCACGACCCGCGCGGCCCACGTCCTGGACGCCGTAACCCTCATCGAGGACCTGAACCTCGCTCCCGTGACCCTGCTCGGCCAGTCCTTGGGCGGCCACACGGCGATGCTGCTGGCCGCGTCCCACCCCCACCTGGTGAAGTCCCTGATCCTGATCGAAGCGGGTCCGGCGGGCCCGGCCCCCGATCTCCCCGCACAGATCGCGACCTGGCTGGACAGCTGGCCCACCCCCTTCAAGTCCCTCAAGGAGGCGGAGGCCTTCCTGGGCCACGAGGCATGGACGAGGACCCTGACCCGGCGGGACGACGGCTGGTACCCGACATGGGACCGCACCACGATCATCGACACGATCGCCGAACTGGCCACCACCGCCTACTGGGCGGAGTGGTCCCGCATCACCTGCCCCACGCTCCTCGTCCAGGGCGAACACGGCACGATGCGCCCCGACGAGCCGGCGGCGATGCTCACCCGCCGTCCGGACACCGAGGTGGTCCGCATCGCCGGCGCGTCCCACGACGTGCACCTGGACCAGCCCGCCCGCCTCCACACGGAGATCAACGCCTTCCTCCTTGACCTCAAGTTCGCTTGAGGTCCTACGTTGACCGGCATGAGCGCACAGATCGAGAACCTCAAGGAGTACTCCCAGGAGGAACTGGCCGCCCAGCCCATCGGCGCCTGGACCGGCGAGGCCTACCGCAGGGTGGTAGGAGCCATCCGAGCCCAACTGGCCGCCGAGAACCTCACCCAGCCCCACTGGTGGACCCTCAACCACGCCTCCGGCGCCCCCGGCCACTGGACCCGCGCCACCCTGACCGCTCGCCTGACCCCCTACGACGACCAGGACACCGACTTCGACGCGGTCTACGACGACCTGATCGCCCGAGGCTGGCTCACGGAGGACGCGACGGGCGGTATGACCCTCACGGAGGAGGGCGAGGCCGGCCGCCTCCGAGCCCGTGAACGCAACCTCGGCGTCCACCACCAGACCCACGAGGGCATCTCCCAGGCCGACTTCATCACCACGATCAACGTCCTGCGCCGCATGGTCGCCAACCTGGGCGGCAACGGAAACCTGCCCGAGGACGCCAAATAGTTCGACAGGCCCCGTCCTCCCCACGCATCCTGCGAAACGCACCTGACGCAGAGAACATCCCTGAGGGAGACGGCCGTTGAACCCGACCATCCGCCACATCACCTTCGACTGCACGGGCGAGCCCTACGAACTGGCTCGCTTCTGGTCCGCCTTCCTCGGCCACCCGATCTCTGACGTGGACAAGCCCGGCGACGACGAGGTCCTGGTCGAACTCCCGGACGGAGTGCCCGGCCTCCTCTTCGTCAGGGTCGAGGAGGCCAAGACGGCGAAGAACCGCATTCACTTCGACCTGGGCCCGACCGGCCGCACCCGCTCCGAGGAGGTCGAACGCGCGGTTTCCCTCGGCGCCCGCATCCTGACGGACCGCACCCTCCCGAACGGCCGAGGCTGGGTCGTGATGGCGGACCCGGAGGGCAACGAGTTCTGCGTCGAACGGGGGGAGCTGGAGCGGGTGGAAGACTGACCCCGGCACGCTCTACGGTCCACGACAGGCCTCACGCACCCGGCGCTCTTGACGCGCCGGGGGCAACGGTGAGTACGCCTTGGCCGACCAGCGGGCCGGCGCCCTGCAGCCGGCCCAAGCAATAACCCGATGCGCGAGCAAGCGGCGGCCCTTACGGTCGGTACCCGCTGCGCTGAATCAGGAGGGGTGCGTGCCACCAGGGGAAGACGAGCCACGGGTGTACGAGATTCGGATCCACGGATGCTCGAACACGGAGGAGGCACTCGCCCTCCAGGACCCGATCGAACGCCTCCTCTGCCCGGACCCCGACCATGCGCCCCCATGTGACGTTCCCTGGAGCTTCACCCTCGCCGGCGACGGGGCCGACGACGACTCAACGGTCCTGGTCCTGGGCGTGCAAACGTCCAAGGGAAAGGCCACACAGGTGGCAGACCGAGTGCGCACCCTCGCGGGCGAGACGCGGCCCGTTGCCGTGAGCGAGGGCGATGCCGAAGAGTGGGAGGAACTGGTGGAGCAGTACCGGGTGGAGAAGGGGCTGCGCTAGGGCCCGAC
Source organism: Streptomyces sp. NPDC093598 (assembly GCF_044764825.1). NCBI lineage: Bacteria > Bacillati > Actinomycetota > Actinomycetes > Kitasatosporales > Streptomycetaceae > Streptomyces > Streptomyces sp. NPDC093598. The sequence goes on from NZ_JBIWIV010000014.1 coordinate 171,368, forward strand.
CTGGTCAGGTCCTCGCGCTGACGCGCTTCACGGTCTCGACGAAGGAACGCCACGCATCGCCGCCCACAGCGATCATCTGCGTCTCCTTCGTCTTCGAGTCGCGAACGAGAGCGCCATCACCGGTGAGCGCACACTCGACGCACTCGCCTCCGGCGCCGTTGCTGTAGGACGACGTGAACCACACCAGACGGCTGCTTCCGCTGGACTCGGGCAATATCACTACGCGTAATCCTTCAAGATCGACTCGATCAACAGGGTCGAGCGTTGAGGACTCAGGGCTGCCGCTCGCAAGTCGTCGAACGCCCTCGTGTACTCACGTACATGATGCTCGCCCTCCAGGTACACAGCATCCGTGATGCCGTCCCGATACACGACGTCCGGATCCTCCGGGGCCGGAAAACCCAGCATGGTGAATGAGCCGGTGGTCGGACAGGTCCCTGCGTCGAAGGGGAGAACCTGCAAGGTCACGGTCGGCAGCTCGGCCGTCTCCAGGACGCGTTCCAACTGCTCCCGCATCAAGGCCCGATCGCCGATGACGCGGCGCAGCGCACCCTCGTTCACGATGAACCAGGCGTCCGGAGCATCAGCCTGTCGCAGCATGGTTTGGCGTTCCATGCGCACATGTACCGCCTTTGCGATGTCCTCCACGGACATGTGTGCCCCGGCCTTGTGCAGCTCGGCCGCGTACACATCGGTCTGCATGAGCCCGGGTACGACCTCGCACTGGTACTGGCGGAAAGTGGAGGCCTCCTGCTCCAGGCCGATGTAGATGTTGAACCACTCGGGAACGCCTGCGCCGTGGACCTGCCACCAACCGCGCACCTTCGCCTGCCGGGCCAGTGCCTTGAGGAACTCGCGCAGTTCGTCGCTCGTGTCGTAGAAGCGACACAGGGCGTCGATGTCCGAGGGCTGGACGCGTCCGCTGCCCGTCTCCATGCGGTTGACCTTGGAGCCGCTCCAGTCCATGGCCTCACCGACCTGGGCGCAGGTGAGGGCGCTCTTCTCGCGGAGCTTCTTCAGCTCGATCGAGAGGCGCCGTCTGCGTGCCGTGGGTGATCCGGCCATCTCAACCCTCTTCCCGATAGCGAGGGTTCAGTCTCGCGCCAAGAGGTGTGCCTGCCAATCACTCGGAAGTGGGAATCCCTTGCTGCACATTGCAGAACGGGATGCGCAGCCAGCACTCTGGTCACCTACGCAACTCACCGTGAGCGCCCGTGACGTTGCGCTGTCGATGCGGTGCCAACCGCGACGAAAGGGGTCCGCGTGAGTCAGGAAACCTGCATGCCACGCAAACCGTGGGACATCGCCTTCACGGCCGAACCCGCGGAGGTGGCAGCGCTGCGCCGGATCATGCGGCTGCACTTGGGCCTCTGGGGATTGCAGCACCTGGTCGACGAAGCCCAACTGTGCGTCAGCGAGCTGGTGTCCAACGTGATCACTCACGTGGGACCCGGCACTCCCGCAACACTGGCTGTCTCCATGGAGGGCGCCCACCTGCGCATCGAGGTGCACGACCCCGACACGCGTGCCCTGCCCACCCTTCGCGAGGCGAGCGCAGATTCCGAGGAGGGGCGAGGCATGGCTCTCGTGGACGCCATCGCTGACCGCTGGGGCGTGTTGCTCCGCCCGGACGGCAAGGTCACGTGGTGCGAGCTGACGACACAGCTCGCCACGGCCGACGGCCACGTGGAAGCGTCCAGTGTGATGCGAGCCGAGGTCCTTCTGCGCCACTACGCCGCCGCTACGCAGCCGGCGCGTGACGCGGGTGCGAGCAGATTGACCTCGGCCGTGGCGGAGGAGACGGTGATCGTGGCGATCACCGACTTCCTCCACTGGCTGCGAGCCCACGGCCGAGACGCGGACGACATGCTGGACCGAGCCCAGATGCGCTTCGAGGCCGAGTGCGCCGCTCGGCGTCAAGGGCAGTGAGTTTTCCTCCAGCCGGTTGTCATTGGTGCAGTATGTCCGCGAAATAGCCCACCTCGGGATCCTCCGGGGTTCCGACCAGCAATGCGCGGTCGAGCAGGATGTTGTTGTGCTCGCAGCTCGTCTCCGGGAGCATCACGCAGGCATGGCAGGCGGCGAGGTTCGTCCCGCCGGTGCCCGAGGCCTCGGTCTCGATGCACAAGGGGTCGGCGGAGCACCAGGACGCTCGACGGATCGCCGACCGGATCGCGCCTGCCAGCCTCTCGGGCTCGCCCTGGGCCACCAGGCCACCGAGACTGCCCGCGGAGTCGCTCGTGGCGGTGTAGACGAGCAAGCCCGCCATTTCCTCGTCGGCGTAGAGGCGTTCGCGGAGGGCCGCGGCCGGGTAGCCGGCGTCCAGGCTCCACTCGTTGATCAGCACGTGGGCCAAGGTGTGCAGCAGCACCATGCGGGGAGAAGCGGGGGAGGGCTGAACCTGGGTGCGGTCGGAGGCCCACTGCTCCATAAGGCGCTGGTGGGCACTACGAACGCGTTCGGCGCGGTCGATCACAGCGGTGAGCTTCTCCCAAGCGGTGAGCCGATCCTCAGCCAGACGCAGGAAGACGCCTTCGCCGCGTACCTCCATGGCGGGCAACCAGTTCAGGCGAGTGGCGGAGAGCGCGGCCTCGTAGGCCTCGGTGGCAGAGTTGGGGTCGGCGAGTCGGGTGAACGCCTTGAGTGCGCGGACCTCGCGCAGTTTCTTGACCAGCATGGGGCCGGTGACGCCTGTGCCGTCGAGAGCGGCTGGGGAGGTGAGCGGAGTCTCGCAGATGAACTGCTCGTTGCGGGAGCGCTCACGCTCGTCGTTGCCACTGCGGAGGCGCTCGTACTCCTTGTTGCGCAGGGCACGGTAGCGGTGGTCGAAAGAGCGCACCTCGTCGGCTGCGGGATCTTCCTCCCGTTCCGCGGCGAGGAGCGCCATCACCTCGTCGACGGGCACCGGGATGTCGTCTCCGAAGACGAATTTGAGGCGATCCTCCACCTCTGCTCGACTGTCCAGTTCACGAAGCCGGTCCCAGTACTCGGCAAGCGCATCCGCCCGTCCGTCACTCCACGGCGGGATGGACAGCGCGGACTTCAGCACCGGCTGCCATACGGCGGACGAACCACGCTGGAGGGTGCGGGCGGTGCGGCTGCAGTTCTCTGCAGGAACAGAAGTGCCGAGCCACGGTCGGGTGCCACGGCAACGCAGACCGAGATCCTTGAGCGCGCTCTTGCGGAAGGAGCCCTCCATCGACACCTCGGGCACCCCGCAGCTGCACGACACGAGGATCGAGCGGAGCGAGGAACTGCGGCCGGAGGTGCGCAGCCCGAGCGTGCCGCCGCACTGGCCGGCGGTCGTCGTGCCGCGACCTGCGGCGCGGTGAACCCAGTGCCAGTACGGGAACTCGTCGAGGTGGCCGGCCTCGCAGGCGACCACGAAGCGGGAGGGAACCAGATCCGCCTCGCAGGCGCCGCAAAGGCTCTTGCCGGGCGGCGGATTGAAGTCGCGATGGCGGCGCAACTCGTTGCACTCGGGGCAGGAGTGCATGAGAGGGAAGCGGCGGACCCGGATGCCGTCCTTGCTGTACTCGTCGGACGCGGGTGGCAGCCGGAAGTGCTCGACCGCCAGGATGCGAGCGAGCCGACGTTCGTAGATGCGCGGTGCCTCGTCCGTGCTCCAGTGCTCATCGGCCCCGTCCAGGCCGGACACGACGAAGGACTCATGATCGACCGCGATCAACGAGCCGACACCGTACGTGGTGATCGCCTGGGCGCGACGGACCGCGCCGCGACGCGGCAGGTTGTGGGCCGGCGCGGAGCCGTTCACGCCGGAGCGGCGCCGGCGGGCAGGGGGCGGAGTCATCGGGTGGCCTCCATGAACAGGGCGGACTCGGCATCGACGTCGCGCAGGCTCCACAGGGTGGGCCAGGCCTCGGCGTTCTCGGCCTCGTCGTCGTACGGCTGCAGAAGCGAATGAGTGCGCCTTCCCCTCTTCGGTTCGAAGAGCAGACCGTTGTGGATGTCGGCCTCCTTGCACCACCAGTCGAGGAACTCGTCGAAGGCACGGGAGACGGCGTCGGCCTCCTCGGGGGTGACGGCACGGACTCGGTCGAGGAGAACAGGCTTGATCTCGTCAAGGATGCGGTGCTCGTACGACTCCACATTGCCTGCGGCCTCGTTGGGACGAGCCTCCGGGATCATGATCCGGGTCAGAGCCACGATCACCGCGTGCAGTCCGCGTTCGCGGGCGCGGGCGGAGAAGGGAGTGACGGAGGTCGATTCGACCTCGCGGTAGAGCGCGGAGTGGAAGTGGAGGAAGTTCTCATAGTGGGAGCGGTCGCGTGAGCGAGTCGCGTTGAGCATCACGGCGACCAGACCCGGATGGGCGCGGCCGACGCGGCTGGTGGCCTGAATGTACTCGGCGGTGGTCTGCGGCTGGCCCATGACGGCCATGAGGCCGAGCCGGTCCACGTCGACGCCGACCGCGATCATGTTGGTGGCCAGGAGGACGTCCACGGTGTCGCCATCGGGATACTCCCGCTCGATGCCCTTGAGACGGGCCGGAATCTCGCTCGCGTCGATGCGGCTCGTCAGCTCCGAGTAATTGTCGAGGGACCGCGCGCTGGTCCCCTCGCGTGCCGCGAGCAGTTCCAGGTACGCCACCACGTCGTCGTGTACTTGGAGTTCGGCGGCGGAGAGCAGTCGGAGGCTGTTGAAGTAGCCGACCAGGCTCCAGTAGGCGTCACGCACCTCGTTCGAGGTCTGTGCCTGCTCCGCCCGGTGCAACAGAGTCGCGTAAGTGCGGATGAGCAGGGTGGACTGGCTGGTGCCGGGGGCCAGGAGGCCCACGTAACGTCGACTCGCCTTGTCCTCGCGCGGGGTCTCCACGGCGAACCAGGAATCCCGAGAGTCCAGGCCCGCGGGCGGGAACTGGCGAACCTCGCGGTCGAAGAGACTGCGGCCCTGGTCGGCGGCGCGTCGGATGGTCGCCGTCGAGGCGATCACCTTGGGCCGTCCGGCAAGCTCGTCGACAGCGGTCTCGTAGAGGCCGGTGAGCGTGCCCAGCGGGCCGGAGATGAGGTGGAGTTCGTCCTGCACGATCAGCTCGGGCGGTGGGGTGCGGTCGCTCGGGTCGTCCCGGTTGAAGAGGGCGGCGGTGGCCGGACGCCATGGCATGGACGCGAACTTGTCGACTGTGGCGATGACCAGTGTCGGTCGGGCGTCGTACACGGCCTCGTCGATCAGGTGGACGGGCAGACCGTCCGCGAAGTCGCAGTCCGCTCCGGGGCAGCGGACGTGCATGCGCTTGGCGTCCTCGTCGACCTCGTAGGCGCGTGCATCCAGGCGAGTGCCGCACCAGGGGCAGGCGTGAAGCTGGACGGGGTTCTTGGTCGCCAGGCGCCTGTCGAGATCCTTGTGCAGTACCGCCAGTTGGTCGTGCGCGTCCTTGAGCTTGTTGGGAGTGGCCGATTCACCGACCCACATGCCGAGCGAGAACGGTTCGGAGCCCAGCTCAGCCCCCTTGTCGCGACGCATCCGTTCCATGGCGCAGAGCAGGATCGTGGCGCGCTCGAACTGCTGAAGGGTGAGCAGGCGCAGGGTGTAGCGCATCAGCACGGTCACGCCACCGCCGTTCGCACCGAGCCGGATCCGGCGCAGGAAAGAGGTGAGTGCGATCAGGCCCAGGTACGCCTCGGTCTTGCCACCACCGGTGGGGAACCACAGGAGGTCGGAGACTTCGCGGTCGCGGTGCTCGGGGTCGTCGATGCCGGCCAAGCAGAGCAGGACGAAGGCGATCTGGAACGGCCGCCAGCGGCCCTTCGCGGGCTCGGGAGAGCCCTGGCGGCCCCTCTTCACCCAGGCGCTGCGCGCACGCTGGTCGGCCATGGCCTGGTTGGCCAGTCGGAATGCCGTCATCAGATCGGGCTTGCCGCGCAGGAGGTCGATGCCTTCGCGGATCCGGCCCAGAGCCTCGCGGCAGGCCTCTACCTGGTCACGGGCGGCTTTCTCGTACGCCCTGCCGATCAGCGCATCGGCCTCGGCCTGTTTGCGGTCGATCCACTGCTCGTAGCCCACGGCGAGTGCTTCGAGCGCGGTGAGAACCTCCGTGTCCGGGCGCTCGGCCAGACCGAGCATGGACAGGGAGGAGCTGTCGATCTCCGGATTCGAGTCAGTGAGCAGGACTTCCACGGTCGGGACGAACTCGCTCCGCACCTCGGGCACACCGGCTCGCCTCGAGTCCGTCATGCCGATCGGCGCCGGCGTCCAGTCCCATTCGGCAGCGCAGCCGTGCCCGACGGCGAAGGTCGGGGCATGGCGGTGCAGCAGGCGGCTGGTGGCGACTTCGGCATCGTGTGCAAGGTCGGGGGCTGGACGCTCGACGAAGGCGCTGGATCCGTCGGCCGCGCGGACTACGAGCCCGCACTGGAACAGGGAGAAGGCGTCTTGCAGCTCCCGCTCGCCGACCCTGTGCGTGTTGACCAGGGTCACCGTGACGGTCACCGTGCGTGCCACAGGGTCGGGCCGCCGGACGTTGACGCGCAGCGCGACGCCGTCGGCCAACCTGAACCGCAGGTCGGGGGCAGGTGTGGTCACATCCACCGTGGTGTCGGGCAGCGCCAGTTCCTCCCTCCGCCAGTGCTCCTGCTGGTCGGAGGTGGTGCGGGCCTCGGCGCGACGGGCGGGGACAGGGTTGCCGTCCGCATCCGTGGGCCGGTAAGCGGCGGCCCGCGCACGGACAACGACGGAGTCGCTTATGGCCGGGTCGATCGCGAACGTGAGCCCCATGGAGGAGGGCCGGCGGGCACCGGCGGCGCCGACCTCCTGCGCCGTCCCGGACTCTTCCATGTTGTCGCGGGTACGCACAGGGGTCACGTCCAGTCCCTCGTGCTCCGCCTCGTCCTCGCGCATCCTCTGCTCGGCCGCGTCGTCCGCCGACCTCGGGTAGAGGACACCGGTCAGGTAGCGGTCGACTGGGGCGTCCCGGGCAAGGACTTCCCCGCGGTCCTCCGGAGCCGCGTCCGGGGCAGGACCGAGAAGCTCGCGGCGGAGGCCGGCCAGCAGCTCCTCGTCACGGACCCGGTAGTGCTCCACGTGCCGGTTCTCCGTGTTGCTCATGCGCGCTGCTCCTCGTAGTCGGCCCTTCGGTACCTTCCGATGCCGGTGATCCGAGGCGCGATCCAGATGCCCCGGTCGCCGAGGCCGGCGTTGGCACCGGCGGCAGTGCTGCCCGCGACGGACTCCAGGGTGTCGACCCGAAGCCCGTGGATCTCGTCCGGCCACCAGGGGTCCCACGTGCGGTTCACCTTCTGCACCTGGAACAGTTCCTGTCGGAACCGCTCCGAGACCTCGCCGATCTCCCGCCCGTTGTGCAACAGGTCGTACGGCGGGCTCTGCCACTCGCCGAGCGGCAGGTCGTGGCGCCTGCGCAGCACGACCTCGTGGCCGGGGGCGACGTGTTCCAGAAGGTAGGCCTGGGTCGCCACGCCGTCGGTTTCGTGGCCGGGAGGGCTGTCCGCGCACACGTCACCGGACTCGCCGACGATCCCGAAGCGGTCGTACGGTCTCCAGCCGCCGAGGAACCTGCGGCCGTTGGCCCTGCCGCCGGCCCGTTTGAAGATCGGCAGCTCGGGCCGGTCCGCGTGATACAGGTCCTGACGGGCTCGCGTCAGGGCCACGTACAGGGCGCGAGCCTCAGCCGGGAGGTCCAGTCCCTCCTTGAACTGCTGCTGCAACTCCGCGACGGTCGGCGGGGCGAGCACGATCACTCGGTCGAACTCCAAGCCCTTGGCCCGGTGCACCGTGGACACCACGATGCGTGCCCTCTCGGGATCGGCCAGCTCGTCCGGGAAACGGCCGTCGGCAACCAGGCGGCGCAGCCGGTCCAGGTCGAGAACGCCTCGTCCCGGGCCTCGCGCGGCTCGGCGCAGCGCGGCCCACATCACTTCCGGGTCCGGCTCGTACGGCAGGGATATCTCGGTGAGCAGTGCCCGGAACCGATCCTCGGAGAGTGTCGCGGACTCGGTGCGGCGCAACAATTCAGCGACCCAGTAGGGGACCGGGCGATCCTCCAGCGGACGCCGCAACCGGTGTTCCACGCCATGCTCGTGGAGCAGTTCCGAGACGACGAGGGCTTGCCGATTGTCGCGAGTGAGAATCGCGCAGGTGTCGGGGAAATCGCGCAGTCCGTCCAGGGTGTACGGGTCAGTGAGGGCTCCCGTCCCGTTCGCCGGGTCGAGGAGCAGCTCGCGCATCTCCTCGTAGAGGGATGCGGCCTCGTCGGCATCCGTGACGTTCTGGAGCCGCTGTCCGTGGGCGAGCGCGATCCGGGCCTCCGGGGTGGACGCTCGAAAGTTCTTGGTGAGGCGCAGTTCGACCAGGTCGTCCGGGTAGGAGGCGCGCAGCCAGTCGAAGAACCGGCCGGTCTCGTCGGCACGTTCGGAGAGGTCCGTGATCTGGAAGCCGTAGACGGACTGCGCGGCGTCACCGACCACGGTGAAGCCGCAACTCTCCTGATAGCGATCGAGCAGCGCTTCCACGAGGTCCCGACGGGCGCCCAGGAGGTCCTGCACCTCGTCGATGACCACGTGCTCGGGGGGCCTGGCGTCGCCGGCCTCCAACGCTCCCTTCTCCACTGCACGGGCAGCGGCCTCGATCCGCTCCAGGAAGGAGGTCGCACCCCAGTCGTTGTCCGGGTACGCCTGCCGCAGCACGCCGTATGCCCAGGCGTCGAAGGTCTGCGCCCGCACCCGACGCGCGCGCTCACCGTGCCGGGTGATCCGCTCCCGCAGCTCTCGGGCTGCCGCCCGGGAGAAGGTGAGCACCAGAACGTCGGAGGCTTCCAGCGCCTCCTCGGGGTCCTCATGCCCGCACAGCGCGTCGAGCCGGCGCACCAGCGTGTGGGTCTTGCCGGCCCCCGCGCCGGCGGTCACCAGGACGCGGGCGTCCCAAGGCTGCTCCACAACCGCCCGCTGCTCCTCGGTGAGCGGAGGACTGTCGAGGTAGGCGTCGGTCACGAACGGCTCCAGAGGTGCTCGAACTGGGTGAAGGCGAGCTGGGTGTCGAAGTTCTCGATGTTGTCGCTGACGTTGAGGATCAGGCAGCTGTCCTTGCCGCCGTTCCCGGGTCCGCGAAGGCCGCGACCGATCATCTGCTGGTAGACGTTCGTGCTGTAGACCGGCCTGGCCACGACGACGGCGCGGGTGGCCGGCGCGTCGAAGCCCTGGGTGAGAACACCGTAGTTGGTGAGCACACGAATGCGGCCGTTTCGGAAATTCTCGATACGGGTGCGACGGTCCTGTGGGCTGGTGGTCGAGTCGACGGCCGCGGATCGGATGCCCCGGTCGTTGAGCATGGCCGCCAGGTACTTGGCGTGATCCACGGAGGTGGCGAAGAGCAGCGTCGGCCAGCCCGCCGGCAGAGCGGCCACCTCGTCCACGATGCGACGGCTTCGCTCGTGGTCGTCGGCGAGCCGCTGTTCGGCGGAGCGAGAGAGCATCGCCATGCGGTCGGCATGAGTCTTCTCGTCCCGGGTCAGCTCGATGCTGCCGCCCCGCAGGGTGCGGTGTTCGACCTGGGCGAGCATCCCCCAGCCCTGCAGGTCCCGGTACGGGTCCCCGGACGGGAACACACCCTCGTCGAGGCGACGGTTGCCGAAGCGGTTGACCAGCCGGCGGGTCTCCTCCTCGTTGGTGTTGCGGAACGGGGTCGCCGTCAGGCCGAGCAGATGGCGCCCGGTCTCGTACTGGGTGAGTCCCAGGTGCCCCAGGATCTCGGTATATCGCTTGGAGATGGCGGTGTGGGCCTCGTCCACGATCACCAGTACGGCCTGTCGCAGCCAGGCGTACTGGTCGGTGCCCAGGCACCGCTCCAGCTTGGCGTCGGTGGCGACCACCAGGTGGGGGTGGTCGACGACATTTCCGACCTCGTGGCTGCTCCACAATCGGCTGATGGTGAGCGGACGCTCCGCGCCGACCTTGCTCCAGACGAACTTCCAGCTCTGAACTGCCTGTTCGCACAATTCCTCGGTCTGCGCGATCCACAGCAGCGGCCCCTTCAGGTCGCCGAATCGCTTGACCCAGCGAATCACGGCCTCGGCGGTCACCCGGGTCTTGCCGGCGCCGGTGGGCAGGGACAGCATGCCGCGCTGCGGAGCCAGGCGGTCGAGCATGGTGGAGATGTTCCGGACCAGGTCCTCCTGATAGCGGTGGAGGCTGGGGAAGTCCCGAGGGCCCTCGACCGTCTCGAACGCGGGCGGGGACGGGGTCCTCGAACCGGCGAACGCGACGGGCAGCTTCAACTCCGATACGAAGGCGACGGCGGCCGACGAGCCCGTGTAGCCGACCGGCGCGTCGGGGAAACGCGCTTGGATGTCCCGGGCATGCTGTTGAAGCACCCCGTCACCGTGCGCGTTGAACGCCATCTGCGCGATCCGCCGCCCGGACGGCTCCACGCCGTCGGTCGCCTGCAGCTCGGCATCCATCAACCCTTCAGGGAGACCGGCGCGCAGTGCCTCCGCCCCGACCAGAAGTTCGATCTTGGCGACCACGTCCTCGGCCTCGCGTACGGCCTTCCGCGCGGCCTGTGCGGCGCTGTCCCGAGCCATGCGTTCCTGGTGCTCCAGGACAGCCCGGCACCCGGCCGCTCCGAGCCCGAGCCCGAGTTCGCGGTCGATCAGGATCAACATCGGCTCGGGATCCAGCGGGACGCGGACCTTGACGATGCCGTTCTGACTGACCGCCTTGAGCGGAGCGGCGTGTGTGCCGTTGGGCGTACGCGTGATCTCCTCCAACTCGGCGCAGCGCTGCACCAGGCTGTTGCGGTTCCCGCTGTTCAGACGCTGACGCAGGGCCGGGTACAGCTCCACGAGCGGCACCGGGTCACCCTCGACCACCTCGCGGGTCTCCCTGCTGATCACGTCGGCGTAGCGGAGCATGCCCCATTTCTCGATCATCAGCTCGGCGTCCTCGGCGGTCGGCACGAGGAGTGCGGGCAGCTGCTCGGCACGGAGCGCCCTGTACTCGGCGGCGGTGACGGCGAGGGTGATCTCCTCGTCGGGGCGGGTGTCCCACGAGTCACCGACCCGGCAACGGGTCAGGGAGTCCTCGGGGAAATCGGCACCGAAGCGGGTGAGCATCACATAGGTGGTGCCGACGAAGGAGTCGTCCTCGCTACGGGACACCTCGTCGAGGAGGGCGTCCCAGCGGTCGGCGGGAACCTCGTCGACGGTGATCGGGAGCCGCAGCTTGCGGGCCTTCTCGGGTGAGATGTCGGCGACCGGCAGCACGTCGCGGTAGGCGGCGAGTTGGGGGCCGACGGCCTCCCGCAGCGGCTTGATCCCCTGCGAGGTGGCGACCGTGCCGTACTTCCTCAGCATCCACCGGATCGGCGAGATCACCGCCTGCCGGGTACTGGTCTGTGCGCCGATCTGGCGCGTCCAGTTGTCCACCACTGCGTCATCGGGCAGCACCTTCAGGAATGCCGCGCGGGACTCCTCGGAAAGGGCACGGAAGAGGTGCAGTGGGCCACCGATCGCGGCGCCCTCGACCTTCATCCGGTTCAGCGCCGGACGGGGGGCGCGGCTGTCGAGGCCGCGCAGATAGGCGGCGTGGACGGCCGCGCGGTACTCCTCGAACCAGGCCTCGTCCGCCTTGGGTTGCACCCCACCGGCCGGTCGTTCCTGCAGGCCGACCTGAGAGAAGAAGGGAGTGTCGTCGGAGTGGAATCCCATGTCGACGGCGACGCTCGGGTCACGCTTCGCGTCGATCACCACACCCGGCAGCATGCAGTTCTCGACCGGCCGGAACCGCCCGTCGGCCGTCCGCACACGGAGTGTCGAGCGTGGTGCGGGCACCCGCTCCAGAACCTTGTGAGCCACTCGACGGGCCCCGGCCTGGCGGAACAGCTCCCAGAACCGCTCCCAGTCCGACTCGCTGTAGTGGTCGAAACCCTGGTCGAGAACACTGAAGAACCGACCCTCGACATCGGCCTCCCGGATGCCCAGCACGTTGAGGGCGTGCATCAACGACAGGTCCTGCGCGAGTTGGTCGACCACGTACACCAAGGACTCGCGCAGTCCACCTTGATCCGCTCGGCGGAACACTTTGCCGTGTACGGGCGCGACGAGACCGTGCTCCTCGGTCAACACGATGCGGGCCCTGCGAGCTTCATCGGCGTAGGGAGAGCGGACTTCGATCATGTCCGCGAGAATGCGGATGGCTACGGCCGACGCCTCGGCGGTGCCGCTCTCGACCAGGGCCTCCAGCCATTCGCGGACATCCGTCCGCCCGTGCCCGGCCGCGGCGAGAATGTGCTCGACCTTTCCGGAGCGCAGGGAGTCCGCCTCGACGCTCGGATGCAGCCAGTTCGACGGACGACCGGGGCACTCGTGCCACATCCGGAGCCAGCTGGACAGCTTCTTCAGGTCCCTGTCGAGCCGAGGGTGGACCCGCAGCTCGGTCGGGACGCGCAGAACGCCGTCCTGGTCGGGGAGCGACGGACTGTCCGCAGCGCGGTCCCAGATCTCCCTTGTCAGAAACTCGTCGGCCCAGCTGATCGCCTCCTTGACACGGCCGGGCAGCAGCGGGAGGTACGCGGCCGGGTCCTCGGCGGGAGCCAGGGCGGGGAGAGAGCCGACGACCAGCTGCGCCGACACTCTGATCATCTCCTGGTTGAAGGGAGAGGAGTCGAGCAGGTTCTGCCGGTCCTCGTTGGTCTTCCACGCCCCGTTGAGGATGCCGCTCAGCGACGTCTCGTACTTGGTCGGGAAGAAGGACCAGAACGTGCCACGGCCACGAGACCGCGGGCTGATGTGCAGGCCACTGTCCGGATCCTTCTCCAAGGCGGGGACAGCCCAGGCGAGTTCGAGCGAGAGCCGGTCGTGCAGTTCTCCGGCGTCGTCACGGGCCGCCGGTCCGGGCTCGTGGGTGGTGGTGAACACCCTCCACCGCTCGGTGGCAACGGCCTTTCCGGTCCGCTCCTCGGCCACGGTGTGCAGGTTCCCGGCCTGCTGGGTCGTCAGGACGCGGCGGGCCACAGGCCGGGGCCGGCGGTCCTCCAGCACGACCTTCGCCACGTGCGGAGAGAAGAGCTGGAAGCCGACCGGGAACTCCTCGCGGGGCTCGCCGTGGTCCTTGGCGCGACCTCCGTGCATGTCCCGGCCCAGCCGGTCGTCGGCGTTCTCGAGCAGAGGTAGACGAACGACCGTGGTCGCCCAGGTCAGCAACTCGTGCAGGACGCCGTCGGAAGTGCGCTCAGCCTGCATGTCGAGCGGGCGGGCCATGCGCAGGACCGGCGCATCGAACTCCGGTCCGTAGCGTGCCGTCACACCCGGCACTGCCTTGATCTGCTCGTAGGACCAGGCGCGGTCGAATCCGAAACTTCCGTCGCGACTGAAGAATTCTGGCGTGTCGGTCACCACCAGGACTGATTTCACGCCGACCCCGAATCGCCCGATCTGCCCTCCGCGCTTCCTCGACATACTCATTCGAAGAATTGTCTCCGCACCTTCCGGGGTTACCGGGTTTCCCTCGTTCGCGCAGTACAGATGGTTTTCCGTGAGAACCACCTGAACTCGCCCTCCCGGCTCGTCGGCGATTTCGTCGGCCGCGTTCTGGACGAGTTCGAACAGCTGGCGATCACCATAACCACCCTGAGTGATGCGGCGTTCACCATTGGCGTGCTCGGCTACGAGACCGGGGTCCACGGCGTAGGTCTGCAGAACACGGGAGGACTGCTCGAGAACGGTTTGAATTACCGGAGAGTATGAAGACGGCACTGCTCTGCACTCCTGGGGTGTCAAGGTCCGGGCGAAGGCGTTGATGACGGGCCGGCCGCAGGCGACGGCCGGCCGGCCCGTATGAAGGCGCGGCAATCTTGGGGAGACTCAGGGGCCCGCCCCGTGCTGTGGGTCAGACCGTAGGGGAGGTCTCGTCCGGCAGTTCTCGAACCGTCTTGGCCAGGTCGGGGAACCTGTGGATGAAAGTGTCTTCGGACAGGTCGTGTCGGTGAAGGATCTCCGCTACCTCGACCTTGCTCTGTGCTGTCTGAATCCGCAGTTCAAAGGCGCCTAATTCCCGGAGTGAGTCCAGAAAGTCACCACAGTCGTGTTCATCCATCGAGTGCTCCGCCCCTGTTGCGTCGTGTCCTGTGGTCGCACAGGGGTGTATTCGGATACACGTCCCCCGTGAAACGGTCGGGAGTTGTCGGATGAGATTCCTTACCGCTGATCACGCTAGCGGGTGGGTGTCTCGCGCCGCCAGCGCTTTCGGCGAAGTGTTTTTGCCTCTCAGGCAGCCGACTGCGCGTGAAACTCTGGACCGCCTCGCCCGGATTTGAATTCGGGCACACTTCTCCCCCGGTCGCCCGTTTCCCCCGGATTTGGGTTCCTGAGCGAGATGACTTTTGCCATCGTCACTGAAGCTATCGGCAGTCACTCGATCGTGCAACCCTGAACTTCCGTTGCGCTGTGGGGAGTTGCTTCCCGCTCGCCTACAGGCGCGGAGTGGACGCAATTTGGACAATCGGGGCAAGGTGGACGCTTGCTTGAAGAGTTGGGACCCATCGAGGCTGGTCAACTGCCAGTTGACGTTGTCGCTGTTGTCAAATTAGCCTGCTCGCACGACTCCGAGGGAAGAGCAGGTGGCGCGTGGAGACAGGTGAAGAGTTCGGGCCCTGGCTGGCCCGTCAGCTCAAGCTTGCGGGGAGGACGCAGGCTGAACTGGCCGAGGAGCTCGGGCTGACGCGAGCAGCCGTCTCCGCGTGGATCACCGGGAGGTCGACTCCCCGGCCGACCGTCATGCAGGACATCGCCAAGGCGCTCGGCACGGACCTGGGTACGGTGCACACTCGTACCACCGACACCCAGGCCGGCCTGCCGGTCACCTGGTATCACCGCCCCGGCTACCCCGACGGTGGCCGGGACCTGGGCAATGCCGCAGCCTTCGCGTTCGACGCCGACGTTCAGGTGCTCGCGCGCGAGACCTGTCAGAACAGCCTCGACGAGCGCCTGACGGAGAACGGCCGCCCGGTCCGTGTGCGTTACACGCTGCACGAGCTGACCGGCGAGGCCCTGGATGCCTTCCGTGAGGCGATTCTCTGGAACGATCTCTTCCCGCACTACGCCGCCGTCTCGGAGATCGCCGGTAACCAGAAGGTCGGCCGGGTCGTGGACGCCGGAGTTCGTGACATGTACGAGAAGGGCCGCCTGGTCCTGTTGCGGATTGACGACTACAACGCCTCCGGCCTCATCGGCGACGACTACGCGGACGGCAAGTTCGCCGCGGTCGTCAGGCGCCAACTGGAGAGCCTCAAGTCCGGTCACGGCGCGGGTGGTTCGTACGGCCTGGGCAAGGCCACGTTGTGGGCCACCAGTGCTCTTGGTCTCGTGCTCATCAACTCCACTCTGTCCGAGCCCCACGAGGGGCGTACCGAGCGACGTGTCATCGGCCGTCTCGAACTGCCGTGGCGTGAAGTCGGCGGCGAGCCGTACGCGGGTCCCGCCTGGTTCGGACGCCCCGATCCTGATTCACCCGGCGCCATGGTTGCCCGGTCCTGGTGGGCGGATGAGGAGACAGTGGCTCGCCTGCACCTGACCCGGGAGAACGACGAACCCGGTACTTCCTTCCTCATCGTCGGCGCGCACGACGTGGCCAGCCTCGAGGACAACTCCTCCGACGCCGACGACGAGACCTTGGACGAGGAGGGCGTCGACGACACGCGCGACATCCGGAGAATGCACCGCCGCCTGGTCGAGGCGCTGGGGCGTGACTTCTGGGCGGCGATGACCGGCGGGGGCAACAGGCTTCCCCTGTTGGAGGTCTCGGTCCGTTCCATGCGCAACGGCGACGTGGTCGTGGCGGAGGAGCAGGTGGACCCGTCTGCCGAGCAACCCTCCCGGACCCGTGCGCTGCGGGCGCACTATGAGGGCACCACCGTGGATCGGCTCACCGAAGCCGGGCAGGTGGCGGCGAGGAGCGTTCCGCTGAAGCTGCCACTGTCCGGGGGCGCCCGAGGGACACTCGGTACGCACCAAGCGGTCCTGCTGGTCACCGAAGCCGACAATGACAAGGACACACCGAAGAACCAGGTGCACTCGCTGCGTGGCAACCGCATGACCGTGAAGAGGGTCGGGGTTCCGAACCTGCCGCTCGGGACCAATCCTTTCCAGGCCGTGCTGTTGGTGGGGGAGGCTGCCGGGGAATCGGCCCCCTTCGCGAAGGAGGCAGAGGAGTTCCTGCGTGCGGCAGAACCGCCTGAGCACGACCGCTGGGGACAGACGGAGGAGCTGACCCTGCGCTGGTCGCCTTCCGCGTACCGGCGGATCAACACGTTGACCACCGAGGTCAACACTGCGGTGAGGGAACTCGTCGCACGGCCCAAGCGCGGGAACCGTGAGGGCGGTGAGGCCCTGCGCAAGGCATTGACCGTGAAGACGAGGCCCAAGGCCAAGGTGCCCTCCGGGCCGGTGGTTCCGGTCCTGGACGGACTCGACGCGTCGATCGGCGACCGTGGGGAGTGGCAGATCACCGCGGAGGTGAGCATCCCGCGCGGCGACGAGGTCGTCCCGATGGTGCCGGTCGCCCAGATGGACGTGCGTTCCGGAGGCCGCCCGAAGTTGGACTGGGCGGAACTCGAGGCCGTAGAGGGCTGTGAGGTGGAGAACGGGACCCTGCGCTTCGCGCCGGGCGTGCGTCGCGCGAAGTTCCGAGGTTCGACCGACGTCACCAGCCACCCGGTGAGGACCACGCTCACCCGTCTCGTGGTCGAACTGCGTGCCGGCAAGGGAGAGTGACGGTGAAGTTCTACCCGTACAAGCGGCTCAGCCGGCCGGTTGCCCTCAGGGTGACCTCGGTCTCCCTCAAGCTTCCCGACGGGACCAGGGATCAACTGGAGACCACCGCCTACTCGACCCAACAGCAAGCCGTGGCGCTCGGCATCGCAGGTCACACCGACTGGGTGAGCGCCACGATCGGCCTTTCGGCGACGCTGCCGCCCGGGGCCAACGCGCCGGACGCGGCTTGGTCCGAGCTTCGCGTCCTCGCCGTACTGACGGACGGCGAGACCAACGTCCGCACCTCCGCGGACCTCACACGTGAAGCGGAGGACGGCCGAGACTGGGCGGGCTCGATCGAGGTACTCCGCGACAACCATTTGAGTCGGGCCTCCCTCGCCGTGCATGCGGTCGGGACGGTGGACGGCGTGCGAGGACGCTCCATCGCGGAGACGGACCGAAGTTGGATCATCGACACCGTTTCCGAGGAGCCGGTTCGTGGGCTCCAACTGGACGTCCAGAAAGCATCGTTCAGCAAGAGCTCCAGACAGTGGCTGCGCGCCTACGCCGACGTGCCCTGGATCGTGGACACTTCGGCCCGCGTCCCCACCGTGTTCGTGAACACCGACGTGGAGGGGATCCTCGGGTTGCTGGACAGCAGCGGCACCGGTCTGGACAGCAAGGTGCGTGACCTCTTGGTCGCTCAGATGGCCACTGACGTCTGGACCGCGGTCTTCCACGGCGCCATCGGCGACCTGGAGGTGGAACCCGGCGGCGGCCCGGTCTTCCCGACCGACTGGCAGGGCGAGGTGCTGCGGGAGATGCTCCCCGACGTGGTTCCAGGCGTGCATGTCGAGGAGGCTCTCAGGCAGGTCCATCGCCGGCGCACAGGCGACTCGGGCTGGGTGGAGCTGCAGACCCGCATCCACTACGCGGCGGCACGACGTGCCGACGCCAACAAGGCGCTTGCCTACGCCATCCGCGGTCTGGAACAGATGAACCGAGAGAAGTGAGACGTGATCACCCCACCGAACCACGTACCGGAGCGTTTGGCGCTGCTCACCGGCTCGGCCGTCGATCCGTTTCTCACCGAGGAGCTGCTCAAAGCGGAGCAGGTGCATGGTGGCATCGATCTCGCCAAGGTCGTCGAGCCGCTTCCTGAGGACGACGCCAGATGGTCGACCGAGCCGATCCGAAGCCTGTTGGACGACGCCATGTACGAGTTCCAGGAGGACCGTACCCGCGCCGACGCGTGGCTGGCGCCGCGACTGCATGCCACGCTGCGCCTGACGCGGCGGGAGGCGGCGGACAAGCGACTGTGGAATCACATCGCCCTGGCGGTGGCCCCCGACTACGTCGTTTGGCGTCATCTGTCGGAGGCGACCGCGAGCAGGCCGGTGAGGCGCGTCGCAGCGGATCGCTTTCGGGGTCCCGCGGACCGTCAGTGTTTCTCGCGCCTGTGGTGGGCGGCTGAACTCTTCCGGAACGGTCCGGACTACGAGCCCGTCGAGGTCGCTTGCGGAAATCAGGACCTCATCCACACTGTTCTCCGGATGGAGCTGATCGATCACCGTCCCACTGCTCAGGCGCTCGTCCGTCTCCTGAAAAGCGGGCAGGTCACCACCGGTCGAGAGGTCAACGGTCTCAGCGTGGCGATCAATACGGCGGGAGCGACCCTGACCTACGACGCCCTCGCGCCGGACGAGCCCAGGGACCCCAGCCGTTTGCGAGAGTGGATCGCAGAGGCGGACACGGCGCCGCCGGTGGCACGACACGTACTCCCGGAAGGGCCCGACGAGGACCCGGCCCCGGCGGGGTCCGTTGCTGCGCTCACCGACTACTTCACAGAGTTGTTCGAGTCAGCACCGGTCAGGGGCAGGAAGAGCGAGGACTGAACGGCGTCCTTGAGCTATCGCGGGGACGCCTTCTTCTTGCGCGGGCGCGAGGCCGAGCTGGGCGGCGCCTGGTCCTCAGGGTGCGGGCAGCGGGCGGTGCAGTCGTCCGCTGCCCCGCACCCCTGGCTCCGTAGCTTGGCGCGCTGTTCCTCCGTAGCCGGCTGCCACGGTGTCCTCAGTGCGTCAGGGGTCGGCGCGGGAAGACCGAGCGCGGCGCTCAGCAGGTGCGCACCGAACAGGGGCGGTACGGCATTACCCACTTGCTGGGCCTGTGCCGTACCGGACCAGGGGTAGTCGGGCGGGAAACTCTGCAGTATTCCCGCCTCGTTCATGCTGAAGCGGGGGCCCTCGTAGACGATGTCGTCGTCGAGGTGTTCGAAGACCACGAAGCGGGAGATGCGGCCGGTGACGGTGGCGGCGGGCTGCCGGTCGGTCCGTACGCCACGGCGCCCCGGATTTCCGGAGCTGCCGTAGTTCGAGCGCACGAGGAAGGGGGTTCTGCGCCCCAGGTGCGTGCCCACCGGGTCGGCCAATGCCTTGCCCATCGACGTCCACTGCTCCAGCTCGTCGTCCTCCTCCCGGCGTACCCGAGGTTCCGGGGCGCTCTCCTCGTCAAGGGTCGGCTGATGGATCTGAGCCGAGATCCCCTCGTTCCTGCGATTCCACTCCTTCGCCTCGTAGGCGCGGTGGGTCGGCGCGGGCAGCGAAGGCTCACCGAGCCCGTCACGACGAGCGATCAGTACGGCTCGGGACCGCGTCTGCGGCACTCCGTAGGTCTCGGTGTCGAGGACGTCGACGACGACCTTGTACTTGGTGCCGTCGGGGAGGCCGGTGTTCTCCAGCACCAGGGCGTAGTGATGCCAGAGCGCCTCGACCGCGGGGACCTGCTCCAGAACGATGACGTCGTACGGTCGGTTGCCGCGGTTCGGGCTCCTGGTCGCCTGGATCGCGTACCGGAGGGGTTCGAGGACCAACGCGGTGCGCGGGTCGCTGAGGTTCTTCAGCTCCTTGTCGATCTCCTCGTCGGAGTCGCCCGCCATGAGTCGCTCGATGTATCCCTTGACTTCCTCCAGGGCCTTGCGGCCGGCGCCGCTCCCGGCCACCGAGTACGTCTGACACGGGGGGCCACCGGCGAGCACGTTGATCTCCGGCGGCAACGATTCGAACGCTTCCCGGCGTACCGCGCTCACATCGGCGTGGAGGGTGTCCAGTCCGGCCGCGTACCGCGTCAGGCACGCGCTTCTGTCCCACTCGATACCGAGACTGGGGATGTCGAGTGCGTGCCCGGCGACGTCCAGCCCTCCGGGCCCCGCGAAGAGATCCAGGACAAAGGGCTTGTCGAGGATGGACTGGTGTGGCGCCGCGCTGGTCATGTGGCGGAAGTCTAGCCGGCCGCGGACACTGCCGGCTCGCCGTCCAGAGCTTCGGCGAAGGCCCGTCCCAGCGCCTCTGCGACGGGTGGCGGCGTCGCATGGCCGATCTGGCGGTAGCGGGCGGTCTTGAGCCCGGCGATCTCCCAGGAGTCGGGAAACCCCTGCAGCAGCGCTGCCTGTTCAACCGTGATTTTCACCATGTTTTCCCTGCCGAGTTCGGGATCCCATGCGAACTCAGGGCCGGGAACCGTGTCGCCGAGCGTGTGAGCATTGACGCCCATCGTCGCCCACTTGCGCTTGGCTCCGGTCGGTCCCAGGTCGGCGCCGCCCCGGTTCTTCGACCCTCCGACCAGTGTGGGAGCCGGTTGATCGGCTTGGGCGGCCCAGCGGGCGGCATCCCGCCAACCGCGCGAGGCCATGGACGGCCCCAGAGCGGCGCCGACCGTCGTCGGCTCCAGCACGGTCGGCGAGGGCGGTCGGAACGCTTGGGCCCGATTCCGTTCGACGGCCACGAGGACGCCCTGTTTGCGGCTCTGCGGAACGCCGAAATCGACGGCGTTCAAGACGAACCAGCTGAATTCGTACCCCAAGTGGGCCAGTTCGGCCCGGGCGAAGTCACGGAACGGCTGATACTCATCCGCGTCAGCGAGCCCGGGAACGTTCTCTATGAGCACAGCCCGAGGCCTGATCGCATGTACGAGGTACACAGCGGCCTCCAACAGCCGCTCTTCCACACCTGAATCCGCCCGTCCGACGGTCGCACTCGACTTCACCCGCGGCAGGCCCGCCGCGAGGAGATCCACGTCGTAGCTCACCGGGTGCTCGGCCGGGTCGAAGTCCAGCAGGTCGGTGTGCAACACGTTCCAGCGCGGCCGATTGCTCCGCAGGGTCGTCACGGCGGGAGCGTCGTCGTCCAGTAGCAGGCGCGGCATGAACCCCGCCCGCTCCAGACCGAGAGCAAGTCCACCCGCCCCGGAGCACACATCCACAAAGGTGAGTCCGCTCACTCTTCTTTCCCCCTTGTTCGTTCCGACCGACATCGCTGCACGGCTGCCGCCACCCGTACGGCTACTTCTTCGGGAGCTTCGTGCTCCCAGAACCGCAGCACGGTCCACCCCGCTGCGAGCAGATGCTCCGTCGTTTCCCGGTCACGGGCCATGTTCCGGTCCAACTTGGTGCGCCACCAGTCGGCGTTGGCCTTTGGGTGTGTGGCGTGCTGGGGGCAGCCGTGCCAGAAGCACCCGTCGATGAGGACCGCGACCTTGGCCCTGGGGAACGCCACGTCGATACGCCGTCTGGGCAGGCCCGGCACGGGAAACTCCACGCGGTAGCGCAGCCCGGCCGCGTGCAGCAGTCGCCGCACGGCCAGCTCGACGGCCGTGTCCTTGCTCGCCTGCCTGCTCATTCGGGCCGAGACGCCCGGAGACGAAGGCGTCATGCTGTTCACTGTCGAGCCTCACGCATGCATGTCGTCACGGTCGATGATCGCTGCTTCCGGGCTTGAGCTGATCCGCACTCGATCACTCATGGCGATGTGCTCAGTTCTAGCAGTAGCCACCGACATACAAGGGGTTTTTGCCGCCGCCTGATGGTTCTCGGACTGCCGGGCCGCCCGCTTCCTGGCCATTGTCGCGCCTTTGCGCCCCGCATCGAGGGCGCTTCACCTGGCCGCGCTGGGTTCGGCGTCGGCTGCGCCGATGGCCCTCGGGCCACCCTCGGAGGGGGCGGGCGCGTCAGCCGGACCTCAAGCAGTGCTGCCGTGGCACTCGCCGTACGCCGTGCCCGACCCGCACCAGCAAGCCGCCCCCCGCTGCGGCGGCCAAGCCACCGCCCGCCCCCGCGCCGCCAGTGTCGTCGCGTACTGGGGGAGGAGTGTCGCGTCGCCGGGGGACGAGCCCTCCGAGGCTGCGAAGGCCTCGTAGGACGGGACCGTGCCCGTGACGATGCCCAGGTTCGGGGTGCCGGACGTGGCGAGTTCTCGGAGGGACTGCTCTATCGAGGAGAGGTGGTCGGTGTGGGAGGGGTACTCCGACGTGAGGGTCGGGTACGCCTCCAGGAGTTCCGTCAGTTCCGGGGCCGGCCAGTGCAGGATCGCCACCGGGAAGGGGCGGGAGAGGGCCTCCCGGTACGCGCCCAGTTCTGCTCGGAGGCGGAGGATCTCCGCCTCCAGTTCCGCGGGGTTCTCCGAGCCCAGGGACCAGACCCGCTTGGGGTCGTGGAGTTCGTCCAGGGTGATCGGGAGGGAGTGGACTGTGTCCGCCAGGGCGTCCCATTCGTCGTGGGACCTGCCCAGCATGCGCCGTACGCGGTGGCGGCCGAAGAGGAGGGGGTGGGTGGCGTAGGGCGGCTCCGCGACGTCCGTCAGGAGGCGGAGTACGGCCTCGGTGAAGGTGTCGTGGGCTGCTTCCAGTTCGTCGTGGGATTCGAGGGACTCCGCCACGATCACCCAGGGTGCCGGGTCCTTGGGGGACGCCATCCGGACGCCCTCGATGATCGCGCGGGCCTCGGCCTCGTGGCCGTACTCCCAGAGGTTGGAGGCCTTGAGCGCCCGTACCAGGTGGGGGTTCTCCAGGCCGTCGGGGCTGGAGAGCAGGCGGTCGTAGAGCGTGGTCGCGGTGGGGCGGTCGCCGGAGAGCTCCAGGTGGGCCGCCGCCCGCAGCAGCAGGGCCTCGGCGTCCTCGGGATACAGGCCGGCGGTCCGCTCCAGGCGTGCCGCCTCGGCGGTGTGGTCGACGTTTTCGGCAGGCGTGTCGGGGCGCATGGGGGACACCGTACTGCCGGGAGGTGACGAGCGTGAGAGATGCGCAGGCCAGACCACCCGGCCTCCCGACTTCCCACGCTCGCCACCCAGGTTTCACGGTTCGCCCCGAACCGCCGACCGCCGCAGACTTACAGCGTCACGCCGTCGATCTGCAGGGTCTGTACCGCCTTTGCCGCGAATGGGACGCTTACGGATTTGCCGGAGAGGCGGATGTCCGAGCGGGCCGTGTAGAGGTCGCTGCCGCCCGTCGTCACCGTGTTCCAGCGCGGGACCAGGCCCCCGGAGCCGCCCGTTACCGTCGAGAAGCGGGAGAGGTCGAAGGTGAGGGTCTGGGCGGAGGTGGAGGTGTTCACCGCGACGATCACCAGGCGGCGGGCCGTCGCGTCGTACGCCGCCACCGCGTAGCCCACGCCCGTGTCCAGGATCGTCATGCCGGGGCGGATGTGGCGGCTGAACTGGGCCATCACGTAGTGCTTGGTCTGGACGGTGGTCGGCTGGAGGGTGTTCGCGTCGTAGGCGATCATCGCCCAGCCCGTCGACGGGTCCATGACCTGCCAGTAGCACCAGGCGGTGGGGTGCAGCCAGCGGAAGTCCAGGCAGAGGTTCGAGGCCATGGTCAGGCCGGTGCCGTCGCTGTCGCCCGTCTCGGAGTTCCACAGCTTCTTGCGGGAGGTGGTCACCACGTCCGTGTAGAGGAGGTCGCGGCGGCCGCCCGAGCCCTGGTAGCCGTGCACGTTGACCTGGGAGACCAGGCCCTTGGTCGTCGAGTTGAAGGACGACCACGTGGAGCGGGCCGTGTCGTAGTTGGTCTCGTCCGAGGCCGCGATGCGCAGACCGGACAGGCCCCGCTTGTCCAGCTCGCTGCGCATGTACGGCAGGACGGCCGCCTGGACCGCCGGGTCCATGTGGCAGCCCTCCTGGGTGCCGGTCGCGGTCCACCAGGTGGAGGCCGGCTCGTTGAAGGGGTCGACCGTCGCGAAGTTCACGCCCCAGTTGTTCTTCGCGTACAGGGCCGTCGCCGCCAGGTGGGAGGCGTGCTGGCGGTAGTTCCAGGTCTGGAGGTTGTTGCCGCCGCCGGAGGCGCCCGAGGGGTTGTGGTTGCTGCACATCCACCACATCGGGGAGTTGGCGAACAGCTCGGTGATCGCGCCCCGCTGCGTCGCCTTCACCAGCATCGCGCGCTGGTTGGCGTCCGCCGTCCACTTCCACGCCGAGGAGGTGGGGTCCTCGTTGTTCCAGTCCTGCCAGAAGCCCTCGATCTGCTTGAAGGCGGGGATGTTGGGCGACTTCACCATCGTCTCGCCGCCCACGCTGTTCCAGCTGCACGCGCCGAGGTTGTAGCGGGCGATGTTGAGGCCCAGGCCGGGCAGGGAGCGGCCGTTGTACGTCACGGACTTGGTGGTGAAGAACAGGTCGGCGAAGTCGTCCCGGGCGCCGAAGACATTGGCCCACCAGGCGAGGGAGGTGCCCCAGCCCTCCCAGGTGCCGTACGTCGTCGACGGATTGACGGCGATCGTGGCGTCCGCGTGCGCGGTGCCCGTCGCCAGGGCGCTGCCGAGGAACGTACCGCCTGCTGCTGCCAGCAGACTTCTGCGTCGGATCACGGCTCCTCCGTAAGGGAGATGGGGGCAGACGCCGGTCCCCGGCCCGGCGTCACAGGGGTGCCCCCGTGGTTGGTGACGAGAAGCATCGGGTGTGGCGGGTGGGTTGTCGAGAGTTCTGACGAACCTTTCTCAAACCCGTGTACGAAGTCGTGGGCCGGGGCGGGAGGGTGATCCTGTATAACGAACAACAGGGCATGCACACGTACGAGAGGAGGGGCAGTCGATGAACCGGAGCTGGGCCGCTCTGCGCCCCGCCCTCGCGCTGCTCTTCCTGCTCGTCGAGGTGGCGCTGCTCGACACCGGCAGCCTCTCCGCCACCGTCGCGCTCGCCGCGACCGCCGCCGCCTCGGCCGCCCTCGCGCTCTGCGCCGTCGTCGCCTCGCGCTGCGCGCCCGCCGTGCCGCGTACGCGGGTGCGTACGGCCATCCGTGACCGGGACCGGCGAACGGCCTTCCTGCCCCAGCGCGATCCCGACGCCCGGGGGCGGACCCGGCCCCGGGCACCCGGTCACGCCCTCCGGGCGACCGTCGCGTAGGGGCATCTCCAGACCTGAGCTGACCCCGCGCGGGTCGTCATGCCGCCATGACCCACTTCCGGCACGACGAGACCCCCGGAGGGCTCACCCATGTCCGTCTTCGCCCACTTGGTCGAGCACCTTGCCGACCTGCTCCAGCCGTTGTTCGGCGCCACGGCTGCGGCGATCGTCATGTTCACCGCGCTCGTACGACTCCTCGTCCACCCCCTGTCCCGGGCCGCCGCGCGTGGCCAGAAGGCCCGGACCGCGCTCCAGCCGAAGATCGCCGAGCTGCGCAAGAAGCACGGGAAGAACCCCGAGAAGCTCCAGAAGGCCGTGCTGGAGCTGCACGCCGAGGAGAAGGTGTCGCCGCTGGCCGGATGCCTGCCCGGGATGCTCCAGGTTCCCGCGTTCTTCCTGCTCTACCACCTGTTCTCCAGCGACACGATCGGCGGCGAGGCCAACGGGCTGCTCGGCCACCAGTTGTTCGCGGCGCCGCTGGGGGAGCGGTGGGCGGACGCGCTCCAAGGCGGTGTTCTCAGTGGAGCGGGGCTCGTGTACGCCGGGCTGTTCCTGGTCGTCGGGTGCGTCGCCGCGTTCAGCTACCGGCTCAGCAAGCGCATGATGGCCGCGAATCCGGCCGCCCAGGCCGGTGGCGGGGAGCAGATGCCCGGGCTGGGGGCGGTGACGAAGGTGATGCCGTTCATGTCGTTCTTCACGCTCGTCACCGTGGCCGTCGTGCCGCTGGCCGCCGCGCTGTACGTGGTGACCAGTACGACGTGGAGTGCCGTCGAGCGGGCCGTGCTGTACCGGTGACCAGGCGGCCGGGGTCCAGTACGTGAACGGGGTATTGCGGAGTGCACTCCCAGCTTGGAGGATCGACCAGTCCTCCGATGGCTGCCCCGCCGCATCCGGGTCGCGCGCATCGGGCGGGCGCCCGCGATCGAGGGAGATTGATCATGAAGCTGCTGCGAGTCGGTACGGCGGGGGCGGAGCGGCCCGCGCTGCTCGACGCCGAGGGGACCCTGCGGGACCTGTCGGGCATCGTCCCGGACATCGACGGCGCGCTGCTCGCCGACGCGGAGGCGCTCGGCCGGGTCCGGGCCGCCGCCGACGCCGGTGAGCTGCCCGTACTGGACGCCACCGGCCTGCGCGTCGGGCCGCCCCTCGGGCGGATCGGCAAGATCGTCTGCATCGGGCTGAACTACCACGACCATGCGCGTGAGACCGGCGCCGAGCCGCCCGCCGAACCGGTCGTCTTCATGAAGGCGCCGGACACGGTGGTCGGGCCGAACGACACGGTCCTCGTGCCGCGGCGGTCCCTCAAGACCGACTGGGAGGTCGAGCTGGCCGTCGTCATCGGGCGTACGGCCAGGTATCTCGGGTCCCCGGCGGAAGGGCTCGCGCACGTCGCCGGATACGCCGTGGCGCATGACGTGTCCGAGCGGGAGTTCCAGATCGAACGGGGCGGCACCTGGGACAAGGGGAAGAACTGCGAGACGTTCAATCCGCTGGGGCCGTGGCTGGTGACGGCCGACGAGGTGCGCGATCCGCAGGACCTGTCGCTGAAGCTGTGGGTCAACGGGGAGTTGAAGCAGGACGGGACGACGGCCGAGCAGATCTTCCCGGTGGGGGAGGTCGTGCGGTATCTCAGTCAGTTCATGACGCTGTACCCGGGCGACGTCATCAACACCGGGACGCCGGCGGGGGTGGCGCTGGGGGCGCCCGAGCCGAAGCCGTTCCTGCGGGCCGGGGATGTGGTGGAGCTGGAGATCGAGGGGCTAGGGCGGCAACGGCAGGAGTTCAAGGAGGCGTAGGCGCTCCGCTGGGGGCCGAGGAACCGCGGTCGTCGGTCGGGCTGCGGACCGTCCGTGGCCGGTCGCACAGTTCCCCGCGCCCCTGAAAGGAACGTCAGGCCAGCAGAGCCGCCACGTCGCGCCACGCCTTCCTCGGGAGGGCGTCGCGCGGCTCGCCGGTCAGGACCTGGAGCGCCACGTGGTCCGCGCCCGCCTCGAAGAAGGCGTCGATCTTGGTGCGGATCGCCGTGTCGTCGCCCCAGGCGAACAGGGCGTCGACCAGGCGGTCGCTGCCGCCGTCCTGGAGGTCGTCCTCGGTGAAGCCGTGCCGGAGGAAGTTGTTGGTGTAGTTCGGCAGGGGGAGGTAGATCTCCAGGAACTCACGGGCCAGCGCGCGGGCGCGGGCGGGGTCCGTCTCCGGGATGACGCCCAGCTCCGGGGCCAGCAGCGGGGCCTCGCCCAGGATCTCGCGGGCGTGCGCCGTGTGCTCCGGGGTGACCAGGTACGGGATCGAGCCCGCCGCCCGGTCGCGGGCCAGCCGGAGCGACTTCGGGCCCAGGGCGGCCAGGAGACGGCGGTCCGCCGGCACTCCGGCGGCGTCCAGGCCGTCGAGGTGGCCGACCAGGGCCGAGTACGGACGGGCGTACTGCTCCACCCGCTTGGCGTGGCTCACCCCGAGGCCCAGCAGGAAGCGTCCGGGGTGGGCCGACTCCAGGTCCGCGAAGGCCGTGGCGGCGGCGTCCGGTTCGTGCTGCCAGATGCTCTGGATGCTGGTGCCGACCGTGAGCTTCGAGGTCGCCTCGATCAGCGGGGCGGCGTTGGCGGCGGAGCTGTTGCCGCCCAGCCAGACGGCGCCGTAGCCGAGTTCCTCCAGTTCGGCGGCGGCCTCGGCGAGTTCGCCGCGCCGGTCCGGGTCCTCCGAGCGCAGTCCTACGCTCCAGATGCCGTACCGGCCGACGGTCTCCTTCAAGGGGGTGGTCATCAGTGGGGATCCCTCCGGTTGGGGCGCCGTGCTCGATCATGCGTACGCAGGTGCCAACCGGAGGGAGCCGGTGATGATTCCGGCGTGGCCTACCGGTTCAGGAACCGCTCCAGCGCCTCCACCACGAGCCGGTGGTCCTGGAGTTGCGGCAGTCCGGAGACCGTCACCGCACCGATCACACCCACGCCCTCGACGGTGATCGGGAAGGATCCGCCGTGGGCCGCGTAGGTGTCGGGGTCGAGGCGCGAGGACTCCTCGAACGTGCTGCCCTTGGCCCGGAAGCGGGCGCCGACCAGGTACGAGGCGGAGCCGTAGCGCTCGACCACCCGGCGCTTGCGGGCGATCCAGGCGTCGTTGTCCGGGGTGGAGCCGGGCAGCGCCGCGTGGAAGAGCTGCTGGCCGGCGCGGTGGATGTCGATGGCGACCGGGGCCTGCCGCTCCCGGGCCAGCTCGACGAGGAGCGAGCCGAGCGCCCAGGCGTCGTCGTAGGTGAACTGGCGGAACACCAGATGGCGTTCCTGCTTCTCCAGCTCCTCCAGGCTCGGGGTGAGCTCCGGGTGGAACTTCGGGGTGAGCCCCTGGCTGTGGGAGGGGGTGCTCTTGTGGGTCACAGCGTCACCGTCACCTTCTCGCGGGCCGAACGACGGGCGGCCTCCAGTACGTCCAGGGCGGCGGCCGCCTCCCGCGCGGTCACCGGGTTCGGGGCGCCCTCCAGCAGGGCCTTCGCCACGGCCGCATAGTAAGCGGGGTAGTCGCCCGGGAGGGTCGGTTCGGGGCGGCCGCCGCCGGTGACCGGGGACTGGCCGGAGCCGACGCGGCCCCACAGCGACTCGGGCTCCACCCCCCAGTCCGGGCCGGGCCGCAGTCCGTCCCGGAGCGCCGCCTCCTGGGGGTCGAGGCCGTACTTGACGTAGCCCGCGGTGGATCCCAGGACCCGGAAGCGGGGGCCGAGTTGGGCGGTCGTCGCGGAGACGTGGAGGTGGGAGCGGACGCCGCCGGCGTGCGTGATCGCGATGAACGTGTCGTCGTCCGTCTCGGCGCCCGGGCGGCGGATGTCCGACTCCGCGTAGACGGCGGCCGCCGGGCCGAAGAGGACCAGGGCCTGGTCGACGACATGGCTGCCGAGGTCGTAGAGCAGACCTCCGATCTCTGCGGGGTCGCCGGACTCCCGCCAGCCGCCCTTCGGCTTCGGACGCCAGCGCTCGAAGCGGGACTCGAACCGCCAGACGTCACCCAACTCGCCCTCGTCCAGCAGCTTGCGCAGGGTGCGGAAGTCGTTGTCCCAGCGGCGGTTCTGGAAGACGGAGAGCAGCAGTCCGCGCTCCTCGGCCAGGGCGGCCAGCGCGCGGGCCTCGGCCGCGGTGCCCGCGACGGGCTTGTCGACCACGACCGGCAGACCGGCCTCCAGCGCGGTCGTCGCGAGCGGGACGTGCGTCTTGTTCGGGGATGCCACGACGATCAGGTCCAGCTCGGCGGCCCGGTCGAACAGCTCGTCCGGCGTGGCGGCGAGGCGCACGTCCGGGAACTCGGCACGGGCCTGCTGCTGCCGTTCCGGGTTCGAGGTGACCACCGTGTCGAGGGCGAGGCCGTCGGTGGCGGCGATCAGCGGGGCGTGGAAGACGGAGCCGGCGAGGCCGTAGCCGACGAGGCCGACGCGGAGGGGTGAGCCGGGGGCTGTGCCGAGGGATGTGCCAGTCATGCCACCCACTTTCGCAACGCTGTTGCCAAAGTGCAAGCGCCGGGGACAATGGGGGCGTGAACAGGGCGGACGACCGTACGGGCGGAGTGGGCGGCATGCACGGCACCGGAGGCGGGGTGAACCTGCTCGCCCTGCGCAGCCACAACACCGCGCTGGTGCTCGACCTGCTGCGGACGGCCGGGGACGAGGGCATCAGCCGTCTCGAACTCGCCGAGCGGACCGGGCTCACCCCGCAGGCGGTCAGCAAGATCACGGCACGGCTGCGGGAGGAGGGCCTGGCGGCGGAGGCGGGACGCCGCGCCTCGACCGGCGGCAAGCCGCGCACGGTGCTGCGGCTGGTGCCGGAGGCCGGGCACGCGGTCGGGGTCCATCTGGACCGGGACGAGGTGCGGGCCGTGCTCGTGGACCTGCGGGGGACCGTGGTGGGGGAGCGGCGGGCCGCGCTGGATCTGGGGGCGGGGGCGGAGGCGGTGCTGGCGGCGGTGACGGGAGCGGTGCGGGAGTCGGTGGCCGGGCTCGGCAGCGCCCTGCTGGGGGCGGGCGTCGCGCTGCCCGGGCCGCTCGACCATGCCCGGGGTGTGCTGCACCGGGTGACCGGGTTCCCCGAGTGGGACGGCTTCCCGCTGCGGGAGGCGCTGGCGCAACGGCTCGGGGTGCCGGTCGTGGTCGACAAGGACACCAACGCGGCGGCGCTCGGCCTGGCCGCCGGGGGTGAGGGCGGCTCCTTCGCCTATCTGCACCTGGGCACGGGGCTGGGAGCCGGGCTGGTGATCGGCGGCAGTGTGCACCGGGGTGCCAGGACCGGGGCCGGGGAGTTCGGCCACCAGGTGATCCAGCTTGACGGGCCGCAGTGCACCTGCGG
The DNA here is from genome assembly GCF_044764825.1 of Streptomyces sp. NPDC093598. Classification (NCBI taxonomy): domain Bacteria; kingdom Bacillati; phylum Actinomycetota; class Actinomycetes; order Kitasatosporales; family Streptomycetaceae; genus Streptomyces; species Streptomyces sp. NPDC093598. The sequence goes on from NZ_JBIWIV010000014.1 coordinate 201,571, forward strand.
GAACCGGGGCTGTGTCGAGGCCCTGTGCCTCGGTGCGGTGGCGCGCGGTGATCTGGAGCAGGCGGCGCGGGTCCTGGGGGCCGGGGCGGCGAACCTGGTGGGGCTGCTCGACATCGACGTCGTCCTGCTGGGCGGCCGGACGGTGACGGCGGCGCCGGATGCTTTCGCGAACGGGGTCGGCACGGTCCTGGAGGCCCGGGCCCGGCGGACGGGCCAGGACACGGTGCCGGTACGCGTCGCGCCGGGGGGCGGCCGGGTGGTGGCAGCAGGTGCGGCCCAACTGGTGCTGGGGCCGGTGTTCGGGCGTGGGGGTGGGTGAGACGGGGATGCGGGGTTGTGAGGGCGGCTCAGCTCGTGCCCGGACCGGTGTCCGGGCGGGGAGCGGCTGAGGCGGGGACGCAGGCGGTGGGCCTGCTCAGCCGGCGTCCGGCGGGTGTTCGGACGGCAACGGTCGAGGTCCGGGCGCCGTGGTCCCGGCGGCCCTGGCGGTCTCGGTGGCCGCAGCGGGGAAGATCCTGGCCAGGTGGTAGTCCAGCACGGTCCGTACTCCCGCGAGGGACCGGCGTTCGTGCACGACGTCCAGGCCCAGCCCGACGGCTCCCGACACCAGGAGGTCGGCCTCGTGCGCCCGGTCGATGCCCGGGGCTGTGCTCCCCGCCGCCTCGCCTGCCCCGATGATGTCCGCGACGAGCCCTTCGAGCGGCTGCTCGGCCGCCAGGAAGACCGCCGCGAGCGCGGGATCGGTCAGGCTGCGCGCGTAGTACGCCGTGAACACGCGCAGCGCGAAGGTGCGTTGCTCGTCCAGCGGCAGGAACTCGTCCAGCACCGCCCGCAGCAGCCGGCACGGGTCTGTCATCCCGTACCGGATGCGCCCCCGGGCCAGCCGCTCGTTCTCCTCGTGCAGCAGGCGCAGCGCGTCGACCAGGAGGGCGTGCTTGGAGTCGAAGTGGTACTGCACGACCCGCAGCGACACCCCCGCCTCCAGCGCGATCCTGCGCATGCTCGCCGCGTCCAGGCCCTGCCCGGCCGCGATCCGCCACACCGCCTCGGCGATCCGTCGCCGCTGCCGCGCCCGGACGTCCGTCGGCCGGGACGCGGGCGGCGTGCCCGGTTCGGGCAGCGGTTGCCTGCGTCGGCGGTAGGCCCGGGCCTGGCAGCTCCGCGAACAGTAGACGGGCGGACGGCCGCGGTTCGGACGGGCCAGGGCCGTGCCGCACACCGGGCACGTCCGCATCTTTTCGTCACGCACTGTCTCACTTTAACGCGCGGAGAAAGTGTGACGTAAGAAGGGGATTGTGCTTGATGAAAAGCCCATATGCACCCTCCGGTTGATACGTTCGTAACGTCACTCCTCGCGGAAAGGAAGGCCGTGAAACACGACGTCCTGCAGGTTCTCGGCATGCTGCTGCTGGCGGTATGCATTCAGGGGCTCGCCCGGCTCGTCATCGACGACGAGCGGGGCCTGCTCGGAGGGCTTCCGGGCGGGTTCGTCCCGCTGCTGCTGACTTACGCGGTCCTCACCGCGGTCGGCGCCTGCCTGGCAGGCTGGGCCCACTCGCGCGCGAAGGCCCTGGGGCGCCGCTAGGGGGTGTCCGCAAAGTCGCGTCGTTCGCCCGGAGGGGGGGCAGGCGGGACTTTGCGGACACCCCCTAAAGGGTGTTGCATAAGGCTTGATGGCGGGCATTTTGCCTGTATGGGTGGGGTGTTGCGGGCTGATCCGGTGTGGGTGGAGACGTTCACGGGCTTGCGTATGGACCGGTTCGCGAGGCTGGTGAAGGTGGTGCGGGAGCGGGGCGGGAACGGGCCCGGTGGTGGCCGGCCGTGGTGCCTGCCGTTGGCGGACCGGGTTCTGCTGGTGGCGGTGTACTACCGCACGAACCT
>NZ_JBIWIV010000015.1:0-189530 GCF_044764825.1 Streptomyces sp. NPDC093598
CCCGTGAACGTCTCCACCCACACCGGCTCAGCCCTCAACACCCCACCCATACAGGCAAAATGCCCGCCGCAAAGCCTTCTGCAACACCCTTTAGGCCGTGAAACGGCCCGTGCGCTTGATGTCCGGGTGGTCCGTGGTCGCGCCGTCCAGGCCGAACGCCCGGACCAGACGCAGCTGGTCCTGCGTGTTCACCACCCAGCCGATGATCTTCAGGTCGGCCTTGCGGGCCCGCTCCACGATCTCCAGGGTGAGCCGGCGGATGTTCAGACAGACGGTCTCGGCACCGGCCTCGACGGCGCGGTCCACGATGTCGGTGCCGTAGCGGCTGGCGATCAGCGCGGTGCGCACACCCGGCACCAGGGGCTTGATCTCGGCGATCGCCTCGTCGTGGAACGAGGACACCTCCACCCGGCCCGCCAGCCCGCGCTCGTTCATGACCTCGGCCAGGGCCCGCGCCGCCTGCGCGTCCTTGATCTCCGCCTGGAGCGGCGTATGGACGGCCTCCAGGACCTCCTCGAAGACCGGGACCCGCTCGCCCCGGCCCGCGTCCAGGGCCCGTAGCTCGGCGAGGGTCTTCTCGGCGATCGGCCCGGTGCCGTCGGTCGTGCGGTCCACATCCGTGTCGTGCATGACGACGAGCGCGCCGTCCTTGCTCAGATGCAGATCGAGTTCGATGGCGTCGAGTCCCGCCTCCTGGGCGGCGACGAAGGACCGGAGGGTGTTCTCGGGCTCCACACCCATGACTCCGCGGTGACCGATGGTGAGGAAGTTCAAGACGCGACTCTCTTCCGTCGACAGGCGGCAGTGGGGGGCCTGACGGCCCCCCTGACCGTATCGCCTGGACCCGCCCTGTGCAGAGAGTGAGGGCATGGTCGGCGCGCATCCGGGCAGAAGCGTGGCCGACAGGAAAAAGTGCGGTGAAGGAGCGGGTCAGGCAGGATAATTTCCCGGGTTCACCCTTGCTGGGAGGAACCTCGTGTGTATACGGTCTGCATACGTGAGATTCTCCCGTGGAAGGTGGGACATGACGGAAATTCTTGTGCAGGTGGGTTCGGAGGAAGGTCTTCCTCCCGTGGCCAGGGTGGTGGAGCACCCGGCATGGCCCGTGCTCAAGGATGCCGTGGAGCGGATCCGGCCATGGCAGTCCAAGGATGGGTCGATCGACTTCGACGCCGAGGGCGCGCCCGACCCGGCCGAAGCCGAGCTCGCCGTCCGCCAGGTCGCCGACGCCGTCCTGGAACTCTCCCCGCTGCTTCCGCACGACGGCGCGTATCACGAGGCCCTGGTCAAGGACCTGACCCGGTGGGCCGACAGCGGCTTCCAGGTGCCCGACTTCCTCGACTCGCTGCTGGCGTTCCAGCCCGCCGCGAACCGCGCGGACGGCCTCCAGCACCTCGTCGTCTTCCCCATGTACACGCAGAACGGCAACCCGGACCGCAACCTCGAAGCGGTCGTGCTGCGCATGGTCTGGCCGGACTGGCTGGCCGAACTGGAGCGCACCCGCTACGACAACCCGCTGTTCTGCGGCATCAAGTTCGAGGGCTTCACGTCCGGCTACGACACCAACTCGGCCGTGCTGTTCCCGGAGACCATCGCCGTGCGCGAGGCGCCGGAGCGGTTCACCTGGGGCGGCATCTTCTGCGACCGCGAGGCCGCCCGCTTCCGCCGTGTGACCGACGCCGCCGTCGACATCCTGGGCCTGGAGCTGCCCGAGGACGTCGCCGCGATGGTCCACGACCAAAAGCGCTGCGAGGAGGCGTTCGTGCTGTGGGACATGGTCCACGACCGCACCCACAGCCATGGCGACCTGCCCTTCGACCCCTTCATGATCAAGCAGCGCCAGCCGTTCTGGATGTACGGCCTGGAGGAGCTGCGCTGCGACCTCACCGCCTTCAAGGAGGCCGTGAAGCTGTCGGCCGACGGCGTGCCGCAGGCCCGTGACGTGCAGGTCGCGGTCCTCTTCGACCGCATGTTCCGCTTCCCGGTCACCGGCGAGCGCGTGCGCAACTACGACGGCCTCGGCGGCCAGCTCCTCTTCGCCTACCTGCACAAGCACGACGTCGTCCGCTGGACCGACAACAAGCTCACCATCGACTGGGAGCGCGCCCCGCAGGTCACCAACCAGCTGTGCGGCGAGATCGAGGACCTGTACCGCGACGGCATCGACCGCCCCAAGCTCGTCCACTGGTTCGCCGGGTACGAGCTGGTCTCCACCTACCTCTCCCCGCACCCGGGCTCGAAGTGGGCCAAGGGCCCCGACGCCCTGGACACGACGCAGCCGCCGCGCAAACTCGTCGATGACGTGCTTCCCGACGAGTTTCCGCTGAGCATGTTCTATGAGGCACTGTCCAAGAAGCTGAAGAACGTGATCGCCTCCACCAAGGGCATCACGGCGGACAGCGCCGAGCGGATCGCCGCATGAGCGATCGGCGTACCGAGGACACGGCTCAGGAGGCGAGGACCATGGCGGGGAACGGGGCGCTCAGCGGTGCGGTGATCGCGGTGGCCGGAGCGGGCGGACCCGCCGGCCGGGCCGCGCTGCTCAGGCTGGCCGAGGCGGGTGCGACCGTCATCGGCTCGGACAACGATCCGGAGCGGCTGGCGGAGGCGGTCGACGCGGCGAGCTACGCGACCGGCGGCGCCACCGTCACCGGTGACACGGTCGATCTGCTGGACCTGGGAGCCACCCGCGACTGGGCCACCCGCATCGAGAAGGACTTCGGCCGCGTCGACGGCCTGGTCCACCTCGTCGGCGGCTGGCGCGGCAGCGAGACCTTCACCCGGACCAGCCTCGACGACTGGGACTTCCTGGAGATGCTGCTGGTGCGCACCGTGCAGCACACCTCCCTCGCGTTCCACGAGGCGCTGCAACGCAGCGACCGCGGCCGGTACGTGCTGATCAGTGCCGCCGGCGCCACCAAGCCCACCGCGGGCAACGCCGCGTACGCGGCCGGCAAGGCCGCGGCCGAGGCGTGGACACTGGCCATGGCGGACTACTTCCGCAAGGCCGGGGGCCCCGAGGGGCCGACGTCGGCGGCTGCGATCCTGGTGGTGAAGGCACTGGTGCACGACGCGATGCGCGCCGACCGCCCCAACGCGAAGTTCGCGGGCTTCACCGACGTCAAGGACTTGGCCGAGGCCATCACCCAGGTCTGGGAGAAGCCCGCCGCCGAAGTGAACGGAAACCGTCTGTGGCTCACCGAGAAGCCGTGAACCCGCCGAAGACCGACGCCCGCCGTCATCACGACCCCGGGGTCCGCGGTTTCGCCAGCGACAACTACGCCGGGGCCCACCCGGAGGTCCTCGCCGCCCTGGCCCTGGCCAACGGCGGGCACCAGGTCGCGTACGGCGAGGACGCGTACACAGAGAACCTCCAGCAGGTGGTCCGCAGCCACTTCGGGCCCACGGCCGAGGCGTTCCCGGTCTTCAACGGCACCGGCGCCAACGTCGTCGCGCTCCAGGCGGTCACCGACCGCTGGGGCGCGGTGATCTGCGCCGAGAGCGCGCACATCAACGTCGACGAGTGCGGGGCCCCGGAGCGGGTCGGCGGGCTGAAGCTGCTGACCGTTCCGGCGCCCGACGGCAAGCTCACGCCCGAGCTGATCGACCGGCAGGCGTACGGCTGGGACGACGAGCACCGCGCGATGCCGCAGGTGGTCTCCATCGCCCAGGCCACCGAACTGGGCACGGTCTACACGCCGGAGGAGATACGCGCCCTCTGTGAGCACGCCCACGCGCACGGCATGAAGGTGCACCTGGACGGCTCGCGGCTGGCCAACGCCGCCGCCACCCTGAACGTCCCGATGCGCACGCTCACCAACGCCGCCGGCGTCGACATCCTCTCCCTCGGCGGCACGAAGAACGGCGCTCTGTTCGGCGAGGCCGTCGTGGTCCTCAACCAGGACGCCGTCAGCCACATGAAGCACCTGCGCAAGCTGTCCATGCAGCTCGCCTCCAAGATGCGCTTCGTGTCGGTGCAGCTGGAGGCCCTGCTCGCCCGGGACCTGTGGCTGCGCAACGCCGGCCACGCCAACGAGATGGCCCAGCGCCTCGCCGAGGGCGTGCGGGCCGTGCACGGCGTGGAGATCCTCTACCCGGTGCAGGCCAACGCGGTCTTCGCCCGCCTGCCCCATGACGTGAGCGAGCGACTCCAGAAGCGGTTCCGCTTCTACTTCTGGGACGAGGCCGCGGGCGACGTCCGCTGGATGTGCGCCTTCGACACGACCGAGGAGGACGTCGACACGTTCCTGGCAGCGCTGAAGGAGGAGATGGCCCGCTAGGTGCATAAGTATGCGGCAGAGCGTAAATGAATTGACGAGAGGTCGGGCCTCTCCCTACGCTCTGCCCGCATGCAGCTGATTCAGCAAACGCCCGACCTCTCTGCCTACTTGGCCGCTGACGAGGCGATCGACCATCACCACCCGCTCGTGCGTGACACAGCGGCGAGGCTCGCCGACGGGGTGGCCAATTCGTATGAGTATGCGCGAGCGGCCTTCGAGTTCGTTCGCGACACCATCCCGCACTCGCAGGACTCCGGTGATCTCCGCGTCACCTGGCGGGCCTCCGACGTCCTGGAGCAGCGCACCGGCATCTGCTACGCCAAGGCCCACGCGCTGGCCGCGCTGCTGCGGGCCGAGGACATCCCGACCGCGCTGTGCTACCAGAAGTTCGAGGAGGTGCACGGGCTGGTCGCTGTGCGGTTCAACGGCGCGTGGCACCGGCAGGACCCCCGGGGCAACAAGCCCGGAGTCGACGCCCGGTTCTCCCTCGACGGTGAGCGGCTCGCCTTCACGCCCGACCAGGCGTCCAATGAACTGGACTATCCAGTCTTGTATGCTGCACCGCATCCGGTCGTACTGGACGCCCTCACGGCAGCTCGCGACCGGCCGCACCTCTGGCAGACGCTCCCCACCGCACTCTGAGGCAAGGCGACCATGACGCTCACGCTGACCGTGTCCGACGACGTACGCGCTCTCGCGCCCGGTTTCAGGCACCTCGCGATCGAGGCACACGGCCTGGTCAACGGGCCGAGCAGTGACGCCGGTTCGGCTCTGCTGGACGCCGCGGCACGCCGGCTCGCCCTACGGCTGGACGGACGCGCCCCGCACGAGGACCCGCACATGGCCGCATGGCGCGAGACCTACACGGCGTTCGGCTCGAAGCCGTCCCGCACCCGCAACTCCGCGGAGGCGCTGGCCAGGCGGGCTCTCTCGGACGCCGGGCTGCCCCGCATCAACCTGCTGGTCGACCTCTACAACGCCGTCTCCGTCGCCCATCTGATCCCCGTCGGCGGCGAGGACATCGACCGCATCGAGGGCGGCATGCGCCTGATCCGCGCCACGGGGGAGGAGGACTTCGTGACCGTCGCCGGCGGTGAGGAGACCGTCGAGCACCCCGACGCGGGCGAAGTGGTGTGGCGCGACGACGCGGGCGTGACCTGTCGCCGCTGGAACTGGCGTCAGGGCCCGCGCACCCGGCTCACCGAGGAGACGACGTCGGGCATCTTCCTGCTGGAGAGCCTGCCCCCGATGCCGGTGGCGGAGGTGACCGCGGCCGGGGCGGAACTCGCCGAGCTGCTGGAGAAGTTCAGCCCGGGGGCGGACATCGCCGTACGCGCTGTGGAGCCTTCCGCCTGAGCCGCGCCCGGCCGGGCGTCAGTGCGCCTCGGCCTCGCGCACCTGCTCCGGTGTGGGAGCCGTGCCCCCGAGGTGGGCCGGCATCCACCAGGTGTCCTCCGGGCCCTTGGGGCGCACGGGGTAGGCACGCTGGGCGGCTTCGAGGAGCTCCTGGACGCGCTCGCGCAGCTGGCGCGTGATGGCGCCCGCGTACTTGTCGCGGGAGGCCTCGATCGCCTCGCCCACGCGGATCGTGATGGGGATGTGGCTGCGCTTGAAGTTGCGCGGGTGACCCTTGGTCCACAGTCGCTGCGTGCCCCACACCGCCATCGGGATCAGCGGCACGCCGGCCTCCTGGGCCAGGCGCGCGGCGCCCGACTTGAAGCTCTTCAGCGTGAACGACTGGGAGATGGTCGCCTCGGGGAACACCCCGACGATCTCACCCGAGCGCAGCGAGTCCAGGGCGTGCGCGTAGGCCGCCTCGCCCTGCTTGCGGTCCACGGGGATGTGCTTCATCCCGCGCATCAGCGGGCCGGAGATCTTGTGCCGGAAGACGGACTCCTTCGCCATGAAACGCACGAGGCGCTTCTGCGGCAGCGCGGCCAGGCCGTCGAAGACGAAGTCCAGGTAGCTGATGTGATTGCTCACCAACACGGCGCCGCCCGAGCGCGGGATGTTTTCCGAACCCTGACAGTCGATCTTGAGGTCCCACACCTTGAACAGCGTGCGGGCGAAACCGACGACGGGACGGTAGACGAGCTCTGCCATGGGCGGTTCGGACCCTTCCTGCTCTGCCTGGGAAGGGATTCCCAGTGGAGAAGTTACGCAGCCGTAGGTTTACGGCTTGTCGCAGATCGTGCCCCAAGAACGGCCGGGTAGCCAGTCCTCGTGCCCGTCGGCGGCGAGATTCTCGTCACGTCACTCGCCGGTCCCCACCTCGTGCTTTTGCGCCCCCATTACTCCGCGCGGACCGTCACCCGCCGCACGAGCAGGTACAACTCGCAGCCCAGGCAATACCCGAACGCCGCATTCAGGAAGGCGGCGGCGAGCGCGGCGCCGGTCGCCGCGAGTCCCAGCCAGCCGGGTCCCAGGGTGTGGCCGACGAGTCCGAGCCCGGCGAAAAGCAGCCCCACCACCTGGGCGAAACGTGGCGGTTCGGGCGCCTCGAACTCCGTCGGCGGCCCGAGCCGCGGCCGTACGGCCCTCGCGAACAGCAGGCCGTACGGGGAGCGGCTGACCCCGCCCGCCGCGCCGAGCAGGAAGGCCAGCGTCTGCCAGGCCAGCAGCCAGGCGCTCCCTGTGACCAGAACGACCGCCAGGACGGCGGCCGTGACGGCCGCGCCGAAACGCGGCCCTCTCGCATCGATGTCCATGGGAACCCAGCATTCCGCAGCACGGCCGCGTTGCGCGGGCGGGAATCTTTGCGGTCTCGTGAACGCTTGCAGCAGGTGATGACCGGACTGGTGGTGTGCGTGGTGGTGCTCGCGGCGGCGAGCGCCTACGGAGTGCTGCAACGGCGGCGGAGCGGGAGGGTGCGGGTGCGCGGGCGGGACGAGGGCAAGCGGCTCGATGCGGCGGAGCTGGGCGTGGAACTCGGCGAGCGGGCCACGCTCGTGCAGTTCTCCAGCGCGTTCTGCGCCCCCTGCCGGGCGACCCGGCGGGTCCTCGGTGAGGTCGCCGCACTGGTGCCGGGCGTGACCCACGTCGAGATCGACGCCGAGGCCCACCTGGACCTCGTACGGCGGCTGGACATCCTCAAGACCCCGACCGTGCTGGTCCTCGACGCCGACGGTCGCGTGGTGCGACGGGCCACGGGGCAGCCGCGCAAGGCCGACGTGATCGCCGCCCTGGGGGAGGCGGTGTGACGGGTGTGGTGCCGCCAGTGAGTCATCTCCCACAACGCGGAACGAACTTGACTGCGCCCACCATTTATCGTCAGCCTGACCCCATGTCTGCGGACCTTCTCGCCACGCCCGACCTCCTGCGCTCGGTCTTCCGGCGGCACGCGGCGGGAGTCGCCGTCATCACCGCCCGTGGCGAGGCGGGCCCGGTGGGCTTCACCGCCACCTCCCTGACGTCCGTCTCCGCCGAGCCGCCCCTGCTGTCCTTCGGCGTCGGCACCGGCGCCTCCAGCTGGCCCGCGATCGCGGCGGCCGACCATGTCGGTGTCCATGTCCTCGGCGAGCACCAGCAGGAGCTGGCCGCCACCTTCGCCCGCAGCGGCGCCGACCGCTTCGGCCCGCCCACCGCCTGGCGGGAGGGGCCCGAGGGTGTTCCCGTCCTCGACGGCGTGCTCGCCTGGCTCGTGTGCCGGGTCGTCGCGCGGGTGCCCGCCGGCGATCACCGGATCGTGCTCGCCGAGCTCGTGCACGGCGACCCCTCGGGCGCCGGCCGTCCGCTCCTCTACCACCAGGGACGCTTCCAGCGTCTGCGTGACTGAACCGGGTGTCCCCCGGGCTGCGTGACCGTCGAGTTCCGGTTACGCTGCGTTGCGAAGGTCACAGTTCAAAGCGCTTGCTTAGCGGGAACGAACTGGGTGTACTGACGAGTAATATTTCGCTCGGGGCGTGGGTCGCCCCGACCGGGATCGGACGCTAGAGGCGCCTATGCTGCCTGCAAGTAGGCAGCATGGAAATGACGATGCAGTAGGAGAGCCGGCGTGAGCTTGAGGATCGTTGTCACTGTGAAGTACGTGCCCGACGCCACTGGCGACCGGCACTTCGCCGATGACCTGACCGTCGACCGGGACGACGTGGACGGTCTGCTCTCCGAGCTCGACGAGTACGCGGTCGAGCAGGCGCTGCAGATCTCCGAGAACTCCGACGACGACGTGGAGATCACCGTCCTGACGGTGGGCCCCGAGGACGCCAAGGACGCCCTGCGCAAGGCGCTGTCCATGGGCGCCGACAAGGCGATCCACGTCGAGGACGACGACATCCACGGCACCGACGCCATCGGCACCTCCCTGGTCCTGGCCAAGGCGATCGAGAAGGCCGGCTACGACCTCGTCATCTCCGGCATGGCCTCCACCGACGGCACCATGGGCGTCGTGCCCGCGCTGCTCGCCGAGCGCCTGGGCGTCCCGCAGGTCACCCTGCTCTCCGAGGTCTCCGTCGAGGACGGCACGGTCAAGGGCCGCCGCGACGGCGACGCCGCCTCCGAGAACCTGGAGGCCTCCCTCCCGGCGGTCGTGTCCGTGACCGACCAGTCGGGCGAGGCCCGTTACCCGTCGTTCAAGGGCATCATGGCGGCCAAGAAGAAGCCGGTGGAGTCCTGGGACCTGTCCGACCTCGACATCGACGCCGAGGAGGTCGGTCTGGAGGGCGCCTACACCACGGTCGACGGCGCGGCCGAGCGCCCGGCCCGCACCGCGGGCACGATCGTCAAGGACGAGGGCGAGGGCGGCAAGCAGCTCGCTGAGTTCCTCGCGGGCCAGAAGTTCATCTAGGCCCGACGCAGTCGCGATCCGTCCCTCATCTTTCGCAAGCAGGAGAGAAGAAGTCCCATGGCTGAAGTTCTCGTCTACGTCGACCACGTGGACGGCGCCGTCCGCAAGCCCACCCTGGAGCTGCTGACCCTCGCCCGCCGCATCGGCGAGCCGGTCGCCGTCGCGCTGGGCAACGGCGCCGGTGACACCGCCGCCACGCTCGCCGAGCACGGCGCGGTCAAGGTCCTCACGCACGAGGCCGCCGAGTACGCCGACTACCTGGTCGTGCCGAAGGTCGACGCCCTCCAGGCCGCCCACGAGGCCGTGTCCCCGGCCGCCGTGCTGGTGCCGTCCTCCGCCGAGGGCAAGGAGATCGCCGCCCGTCTGGCGCTGCGTCTGGGCTCCGGCATCATCACCGACGCCGTCGACCTGGAGGCCGGCGACGAGGGCCCGGTGGCCACGCAGTCGGTGTTCGCCGCCTCCTTCACCACCAAGTCCCGTGTCTCCAAGGGCACCCCGGTCATCACGGTCAAGCCCAACAGCGCCGCCGTCGAGGCCGCCCCGGCCGCCGGTGCGGTCGAGGCCCTCTCCGTCTCCTTCTCCGCGCAGGCCACCGGCACCAAGGTCACCGGCCGTACGCCGCGTGAGTCGACGGGCCGTCCGGAGCTGACCGAGGCCGCGATCGTGGTCTCCGGTGGCCGTGGCGTCAACGGCGCGGAGAACTTCGCGATCATCGAGGCGCTCGCCGACTCCCTCGGCGCGGCCGTCGGTGCCTCGCGTGCCGCGGTGGACGCCGGCTGGTACCCGCACACCAACCAGGTCGGCCAGACCGGCAAGTCCGTCTCGCCGCAGCTGTACATCGCCAACGGCATCTCCGGCGCGATCCAGCACCGCGCCGGTATGCAGACCTCGAAGACGATCGTGGCGATCAACAAGGACGCCGAGGCCCCGATCTTCGACCTCGTCGACTACGGCGTCGTCGGCGACCTCTTCGACGTCGTCCCGGCCCTGACCGAGGAGATCAAGACCCGCAAGGGCTGATCGCCCCGGCCTGTGAGAGGCCCCGCGACCGCACGAACGGTCACGGGGCCTCTTCTCATCCCAGGGTCATCGAGGCCTGCACCGGCAGATGGTCGCTCGGAAACATCCCGTCCATGCTGAAGGTGTTCATCCCGGCCCAGTGCGTGGTCACCCCGGGCGTGGTGAGGATCCAGTCGATGCGCCGCCCGCCGGGCCTGAGCCTCCGGTAGCCGTGGTGCGTCCCGTACGCCGGACTCCGCGAGGCCGCCGCGTCCCAGGCGTCCACCAGCCCGATGTCCAGCATGAGGTCGTACACCCGGTTGTCGTGGGCGGCCGCGTTGAAGTCGCCGGTGACGATGACCGGTAACGACCGGTCCCACCCGGCGATCGTCTCGCCGATGAGCCCCGCCGAGCGTTCCCGCGCGTACTGGCTGACGCTGTCCAAGTGGGTGTTGAGGACGTAGAACTCCCGACCTCCGTCGGCGAGATCCGCGAAACGGACCCAGGTCACCATGCGCAGCCAGTCCGCGTCCCAGGTGTTCGAGGCGATCGCGTACGGGGTGTCGGACAGCCAGAAGTGATCGAACTCGATCGGTTCGAGTCTGTGTGTGTCGTAGAAGACCGCCATGAACTCGTCCTTGCTGCCGCCCCCGCGTCCGATGCCGATCCAGTCGTAGTGCCCGCCCAGATCCTTCTCGATCGCGCGCACTTGCCGGTAGAGCCCCTCCTGGGTGCCGATGAGGTGCGGTAGCTCGCGGCGCAGCAGTTCTCGCATCACCGGTCGGCGCACCTCCCAGCGTGGTGTCTTGTCGACGACGGTCCCGAAGCGCACGTTGAACGTCATGACGTTCAGGGCGCCTGGGTGCTCGCCGGCGGAAGCGCGCGGTGTGGGGCCCGCGGTGGTGAGCAGCGGTCCAGCGATGGCGGCGGCCGCAGCCGCCTTGAGCCCGTGGCGGCGCGTCACTCCGACCTCGTTCGGCACGTGATCTCCCTCCCCTTGCACGTCAGGATGAAGCTTGCCTTCTGAATACGGAAGATGAGGGCGGGTCGGCTGTGACCATGGGTGAAGGATGGGGGATCCCACGGCACGACGGTGTTGACCTGGGCGAAGGTCGGCCGATAACTTCGCTCTACGGATTGTGGATTCCGTACAGCGGAAAAGAGGAGGGTCTCGGAATGGGTCAGGGCCAGCAGGAGAAGGTGGCGACGAGCCTCGCGGGCGCCGTCAGCGAGGAGATCAGCGCCTCCCTCGCGCCGGTCGACGCGGAGCTGGAGCGCCGCTACCCCGGGGACCCCGGCACCCGCCAGCCCGTCCACACCGTCTACGTGCCCGGCGACGTCTTCGCCGCCGACACCGTCCGCTCCTGGGGCGACCGCGCCCTCGCCGCCCTCGACGAACACGCCCCGGACGCCGCGTCCTTCGCCGCCGTCCTCGGACTCTCCGACGACCTCGCCGAGCCGGTCCACGCGCGCGTGCGCGCCAAGCTGGAGCGCGAGCCCATCGAGGACCTGCGCGTCGACTTCGAGGACGGCTACGGCAACCGCCCCGACGCCGAGGAGGACGAGGCCGCCGCCCGCGCCGCCCGGATCGTCGCCGAGGCCTACGAGGACGGCACCGCCGCCCCCTACATGGGCATCCGCATGAAGTGCATGGAGGCGCCCGTACGCGCCCGGGGCATCCGCACCCTCGACATCTTCCTCACCGGCCTGATGGAGTCCGGCGGCCTGCCCGACGGGCTGGTCCTCACCCTGCCCAAGGTCACGTACGCCGAGCAGGTCACCGCCATGGCGCGGCTGCTCGACGCCTTCGAGAAGGCGCACGGCCTCGAACCCGGCCGGATCGGTTTCGAGATCCAGATCGAGACCAGCCAGTCCATCCTCGCCGCCGACGGCACCGCCACCGTAGCCCGCATGATCCAGGCCGCCGAGGGCCGCGCCACCGGCCTGCACTACGGCACCTTCGACTACAGCGCCTGCCTCGGCGTCTCCGCCGCCCACCAGGCCAGTGACCACCCCGCCGCGGACCACGCCAAGGCCGTCATGCAGGTCGCGGCGGCCGGTACGGGCGTCCGCGTCTCGGACGGCTCGACGAACGTCCTGCCGGTCGGCCCGACCGCCAAGGTCCACGACGCCTGGCGCCTGCACTACGGCCTCACCCGCCGCGCCCTGGCCCGCGCCTACTACCAGGGCTGGGACATGCACCCCGGCCACATCCCCACCCGCTACGCGGCCGTCTTCGCCTTCTACCGGGAGGGCTTCGAGCAGGCCGCCGCCCGCCTGTCGCGCTACGCCAACCGCACCGGCGGCGACGTCATGGACGAGCCCGCCACCGCCAAGGCCCTCAGCGGCTACCTCCTGCGCGGCCTGGACTGCGGCGCCCTGGACATCGGGGAGGTCGCCCGCCTGGCCGGCCTGACCCGGGCGGACCTGGAGAGCTTCGCGGCACCCCGGCGCGGGGATCTGACGGCCTCCGCCTGACCGCCTCTGCCTGACCGCCTCCGTCCGACGGCTCGGCCGGCACGTACCGGCCCTGTCACAGCCGTCGCCGGCTGCCGGCGCCGTCACCGCCGCCCCGTAGTCTGTACGCCACGTACTGACGGTGTCGGTGCGTCCGGTGGGGTTTACGGGAACGGGGCAGGGGTGTCGACGGGGGAGCACGGTCAGACGGACGGGGCCGGCCGGCTGCTGGCAGGCCGTTATCGCGTCACGGCGGCGCTGGGACGCGGCGGCATGGGCGTCGTCTGGAAGGCCGTCGACGAGGTCCTCGGCCGTGAGGTCGCGGTCAAGGAACTGCGCACCTACACCGACGCGGCCGGTCCCGAACTCGCCGATCTGCACCTGCGGATGCGGCGCGAGGCGCGTGCGGCGGCCCGGGTGCGCCACCCCGGCGTCATCGCCGTGCACGACATCGCCCAGGTCGACGGCCGTCCGATCATCGTCATGGAACTGGTCGACGGGCCGTCCCTGGACGACGTCCTGCGCGAGCGCGGCACGCTGGACCCGGGTGAGGCGGCCGGGATCGGCGCGAAGGTCATGGACGCGCTGGCCGCCGCCCACCGCGCGGGCGTCCTGCACCGGGACGTGAAGCCGGGCAACATCCTGCTCGACCGCTCGGGCCGGGTCGTCCTCACCGACTTCGGCATCGCCACGATGGAGGATCCCGGAGACGGTTCGGCCACGCACCTCACGCGCAGCGGCGAACTCGTCGGCTCCCTCGACTACTTGGCCCCCGAGCGCGCGCAGGGCGCCGACCCGGGCCCCGCCTCCGACATCTGGGCCCTGGGCGCCACGCTGTACGCGGCCGTCGAGGGTGCCTCGCCCTTCCGCCGTACGTCCACGTTCTCCACGCTCACCGCGATCGTCACCGAGCCACTGCCGGAAGCCCGTCGCGCCGGCCCCCTCGCACCCGTCTTCCAGCGGCTGATGGACAAGCGCCCCGAGTCCCGCCCGGAGGCCGAGCAGGCCCGCGCACTGCTACAGGCGGTCGCGGACGGGGGCGGCACGGACACGCCGACGTCACCCCTGCGGGGACTGACGCCCACGTCCCCGCGCGCTGAGACGGAGCGGAGCGTCCCCTCGGTGCCGCCGGGGTTCGGACCGCCTCAGCCGGGACCCTCGGTACCTGACGAGGGCACGAACACACCAGGGTCCGGTCCGCAGGGCCCGGGCGGCGTCCCCCAGCGCTTGGGCCCGGCCGGCCCCGGCAGCACCACCCCCACCGGCCCGATGAACGCCGGCCCCGCCGCGCGCCGCCGCAGGCCCCGCGTCCTGCTCGCCGCCGCGGCCGTCACCGCCGTTCTCGCTGCCGCCGGTACCACGGTCGCCTTGATGAGCGACTCCGGCGGCAAGGAGACCGGAGGCCGGACCGACGCCGCCCGTGCGGATGCCGGGGCCTCCGCCCCGTCCGGGGGCGCGGACGACGGCTCGAACGCCCTGAGGCCCACGCGACAGGGCGACGACAAGGGCAAGGCCCCGGCCGAGGAACCCGGCGGCAAGAAGAGCCCCGAGCCCACCGGCCGCGCGACCACCCCGGTCCCCGCGAAGTCCGCCGGCGGCGGCACCACCGACACCACCGGCGGCACCGGAGGAGGGACGTCGGACGGCCGCACCTCCGGCGGAGGGGCCACGACAGGCGGCGGCTCGACCAGCCCGGCCCCGGTCTGCCACCCCACCGGCGGCGGCAAGTACAACTGCCACGTCTGGAAGACCGCCGACTCCTACACCGCCTCCGGCACCAAGGCCGGCATCCTCAACGCGGGCACCAACTACTTCTACTGCCAGCAGAACCTCGGCCGCCGCGAGACGTCCGGACAGTGGACCAACGTCTGGTGGGCGAAGACCGACGACGACAGCGGCAACACGAACGTCTGGGTCAGTGACGTCTACATCAAGGGCGGCGACAACGACGCGCCGGTTCCCGGGCTTCCGCTCTGCTGAGCCCGCGCCGAGGCGGCCACGTACCGCTCCAGACCGGAGGCCGTCACCAGCTTCTCCTCGATGAACAGCCGCGTGCCCCGCTCGCACAGCCGCCGGTCTCCGCGGGCCCGCGCGCAGAACTCCTCGGGTACGACGCCGAACAGCTCCCGCAGGCCCGGCAGCCCGACGAGCAGCTCGGTCAGCAGCTCCCGCTCACCCGGGTGCGTGCGCGGGATGCCCGTGCCGTCGTGGAGGACGCCGTGCCGGTTGACGTAGGCGTACGCCCCGGGCAGGCGTGTGCCGTCCGCGAGGTCGACCAGGATGTCGGGCGACGGCAGCCAGGCCCGGTCGAAGTTGCCGCCCGGCACCGGCACGCCCTCGCTGATGTCGATCACCGCGAGCTGCTCGGTGTCGAGCCACAGGACGAACAGCTCCCGCACGGTGTCCGGGGCGCCGACCGGGGAGGCCGACACATACCCCATGCGGCTCACATGCGCCGAGACGCCGGCGTCGACACCCGTCACCCGTGCCTTCACCATCGGCAACGGCGACCTGATCCCGAACTCCGCCATCTTGTGCCGCAGCTGCCCCGGGCAGCCGTTGGAGCCGATGGCGATGACCGGTGTGCGGTCGTCGTACACCAGCCGCCCCGGCGGCAGGAAGCGGTCCCCGTCGAGGATGCCGGAATCCGCGGGCCACGCGCCCGGATACAGCAGGGGACGCTCGCGCGGCGCCTCGGCCAGTCCGAGTGCTCGCAGCGTGCGATCGGTGCCGTCGTCCATCGGCCGCTCAGTCCGCCGGGGGGATCTCGCCCGAGCCGCGGGTGATCAGCCGGGTCGGCAGCTCGATGCGCTCGGGGGTGACGAGGGTGCCGTCCAGCTGCCGGAAGAGGCGTTCGGCGGCGGTGCGGCCGATGTCCGACGCGTCCTGCGCGACGACCGTGACGCCCGGCCGGAGCAGGTCGGCGAGTTCGATGTCGTCGAAGCCGACCAGGGCGACACGGCGGGTCTGCTCGGCGAGCACCCGGATCACGGTGACCGTCACCCGGTTGTTGCCCGCGAAGATCGCCGTGACCGGGTCCGGGCCGGTCAGCATCTCCTCGGCCGCCCTGCGCACCCGCTCGGGGCCGGTGACGCCGAGGGACATCCAGGAACCCGCCACCGGTATGCCCGCGTCCTCCATCGCGGCCCGGTAGCCACGCAGCCGCTCGGCGGCGGTGTGGATGCGGGGCATGTCGCCGATGAAGCCGATCCGGCGGTGCCCGTGCGCGATGAGGTGGGCGACCCCGCCGCGGGCGCCGCCGAAGTTGTCCGACAGGACCACGTCGGCGTCGATGTGCCCGGCCGGCCGGTCCACGAACACCGTGGCGACACCGGCCTTGAGCTCGGGCTCCAGATACCGGTGGTCGTCCCCGGCCGGGATCACCACCAGCCCGTCCACCCGCCGCGCGCACAGGGCCAGCACCAGTTCCTGCTCGCGCTCGGGGTCCTCCGCGCTGGAGCCGTTGATCAGCAGGGCGCCGTGTGCGCGGGCCACCTCCTCGACCGACCGGCTCAGCGGTCCGTAGAACGGGTCCGCGAGGTCCTCCAGGACCAGGCCGATGCTCGCCGTGCGGCCCTTGCGCAGCACCCGCGCGCTGTCGTTGCGGCGGAAGCCGAGGGCGTCGATCGCCTCCTGGACCCGTCGCTCCGTCTCGGGGGTGACCCCAGGCTCCCCGTTCACGACACGGGAGACCGTCTTGAGGCCGACTCCGGCTCGCGCCGCGACGTCCTTCATGGTCGGCCGGGTGCCGTAACGCGTTGCGGATCGGAGGGGGGTCTGGGGCACGGTGCGGTGTCCTGTCCTGTCGTCCACGGGGGTGCGTCGATCCTGGGTTTGTATGAGGATGTGGCGTCGAGCATAGAGCCTGGACAACGTTGTCAGGCTCGGGGGAGACTGTCCACCGCAATCTCCGGCCTCGCGCACCGCCGCGGGACCGGTCTGCCGCTTGCCCTGCTTGATGGCCTTTCTCGGCGTTTTTCTCATGCCCGACGGGGAGATCCGACTCTGATGCACACCGACCTCGTGGCCGCGCTCGACATCGGCGGCACCAAGATCGCCGGCGCTCTGGTGGACGGCCACGGCCGGATCCTGGTCCGCGCCCAGCGGCCGACGCCCGCCCGGGAGGACGGCGACACCGTGATGCGGGCGGTCGAGGAGGTGCTCCGCGAGCTCACCGTGTCGCCGCTGTGGGGGAGGGCCACGGCCGTGGGCATCGGCAGCGCCGGGCCCGTGGACGCCTCCGCGGGCACGGTGAGCCCGGTGAACGTGCCCGGCTGGCGCGACTACCCGCTCGTCGCCCGGGTCCGGGCCGCCACAGGGGACCTGCCCGTCGAGCTGATCGGCGACGGTGTGGCGATCACGGCGGCCGAACACTGGCAGGGTGCCGCCCGCGGCCACGACAACGCGCTGTGCATGGTCGTCTCCACGGGTGTCGGCGGCGGCCTGGTGCTCGGCGGCCGGCTGCACCCCGGGCCCACCGGCAACGCGGGCCACATCGGCCACATCAGCGTGGACCTCGACGGCGATCTGTGCCCGTGCGGCTCGCACGGCTGCGTGGAGCGCATCGCGAGCGGCCCCAACATCGCCCGGCGCGCGCTGGAGAACGGCTGGCGGCCCGGCCCCGACGGGGACACGTCCGCGGCCGCGGTGGCCGCCGCCGCCCGGTCCGGCGACCCGGTCGCCCTCGCCTCCTTCGAGCGGGCCGCCCAGGCCCTGGCCGCCGGGATCGCCGCCACCGCGACACTCGTGGAGATCGACATCGCCGTGATCGGCGGGGGAGTGGGCAAGGCGGGCGATGTCCTCTTCGCCCCCCTGCGCAAGGCCCTGAGCACCTACGCGACCCTGTCCTTCGTCCGGCACCTGACCGTGGCGCCGGCACAGATGGGCACGGACGCCGGGCTGGTGGGCGCGGCGGCGGCAGCCCTGGCGAAGCGGACGGACGCGGCGGCGGCCGGGGTGTGAGACCTGAGCCGGCCGATCTGGCAGGAACGTTCAGCCTGAAGGGGGGCCGGGGCGTGTGACGCGGGCCGGTGGGGCGCTCTTGGTCGGGTGGGTTTCGAGTTCCGGTCCCGGGTGTCGGGGTCGGTGGGTGTGGCGTTCGGGCCCCGCCCTGGCTGGCTGAGGTGGGTCGCGTGGGTTACCGGCCCGCGGTGTGCTGGTGGCTGTTGTAGCGGCCTGCGCGGCGTTCAGCCCCCGGTTTCCAGGGGGATGGTCGGATGCGTGAGCTTCAGCCCCCTGGTCCCTGGATGCTGCTGAGGCCGGCCCCGAGGCCCTGGCCCTGCTCTCGGTCCCCGGCCCGAGCCTCCCCGCCCCCTGGCCCTCCTGCCCCCGGCCCTCCTGCCCCCGCGGCCCCCGGCCGGCTCGGTCCGAGACAGCCGGAAATCGACCGCATGTCCGTGCGATGTGGCACGATCGCGCTTGTGAGCAGCAGACCCGCCTCGGCGCAGCACCTGCGTGACCTCGCCCGACTGCGCCGCGTCAAGGACCGGATCGACCGGGAGTACGCGAAGCCTCTGGACGTCGAGGCGCTGGCCCGGGGCGTGCACATGTCGGCGGGGCATCTCAGCCGGGAGTTCCGGCAGGCGTACGGCGAGTCGCCCTACAGCTATCTCATGACGCGGCGCATCGAGCGAGCCATGGCGCTGCTGCGCCGGGGCGACCTCAGTGTCACCGAGGTGTGCTTCGAGGTGGGCTGCGCGTCGCTGGGCACCTTCAGCACCCGTTTCACCGAGCTGGTGGGCATGCCGCCCAGTGCCTACCGGCGTGCGGCGGCCCGGGCGACGGCGGGCATTCCGTCGTGCGTCGCGAAGCAGGTGACCAGACCGATCAGGAATAGAGAAGCGCCCGCCCCGAGCCGAAACTAGCGTGATGGCCATGGACCTTCGGATTCACGCCAGTTTCCTTCCGCACGACGACCCGGACGCCGCCCTGGCGTTCTACCGCGACACCCTCGGCTTCGAAGTCAGGAACGACGTCGGGTACGAGGGCATGCGCTGGATCACCGTCGGCCCCGTCGGCCAGCCCGGCACGAACATCGTGCTGCACCCGCCGGCCGCCGACCCCGGCATCACCGAGGACGAGCGCCGCACCATCGCCGAGATGATGGCCAAGGGCACCTACGCCAGCATCGTCCTGGCCACCACCGACCTGGACGGCACCTTCGAGCGGGTGCAGGCGGGCGACGCCGAGGTGGTCCAGGAGCCGGTGGACCAGCCCTACGGCGTGCGCGACTGCGCCTTCCGCGACCCCGCGGGCAACATGGTCCGCATCCAGCAGCTGAAGGCGCAGTAGCGGCCGCCGACGAACGACGAAGGAACGAGGTCACCCGCGGGTCCCCGTACGGCCACTCCGGGGCCGCCGGATCCCGCATCCCCGCGCCGCGCCCCGGGCCGGCGCGGGGGGAACGAGATCGTCCGAGCGCGGCAGCGCCGCCCGACAGATGGAGACACCATGAGCAAGGCCACGACGACGGACAGACAGTCGCCCGGGCCGCACGTTGCCGACAGCCATGACGTGATCCGCGTGCACGGCGCGCGCGAGAACAACCTCAGGGACGTCAGCATCGAGATCCCCAAGCGCCGGCTCACGGTGTTCACAGGCGTCTCCGGCTCGGGCAAGAGCTCGCTGGTGTTCGACACGATCGCGGCGGAGTCGCAGCGCCTGATCAACGAGACGTACAGCGCCTTCCTCCAGGGGTTCATGCCCAACCTGGCCCGGCCCGAGGTCGACGTGCTGGACGGGCTGACGACCGCGATCGCCGTCGACCAGCAGCGCATGGGTTCCGACCCCCGCTCCACCGTCGGCACCGCCACCGACGCCAACGCGATGCTGCGGATCCTCTTCAGCCGTCTCGGCGATCCGCACATCGGGCCGCCCGGCGCGTTCTCCTTCAACACCGCCTCGGTCTCGGCGAGCGGTGGCATGACCATCGACCGCGGTGCCGACAAGACCAAGACCGAGAAGGTGACCTTCAGCCGCACCGGCGGCATGTGCACGCACTGCGAGGGCCGGGGCACGGTCTCCGACATCGACCTCACCCAGCTCTACGACGACTCCAAGTCGCTGTCGGAAGACCCGTTCACGATCCCCACCTACACCGGGGGCGGCTGGGTGGTGCGGGTCATCGCCGAGTCGGGCTTCTTCGACAAGGAGAAGCCGATCCGCGAGTACAGCAAGAAGGAGCGGCACGACTTCCTGTACCGCGAGCCGACCAAGGTGAAGATCAACGGGGTCAACCTCACCTACGAGGGGCTGATCCCCAAGATCCAGAAGAGTTTCCTCTCCAAGGACCGCGAGTCGATGCAGCCGCACATCCGGGCCTTCGTGGACCGGGCGGTCACCTTCAGCCGGTGCCCCGAGTGCGACGGCACCCGGCTCAGCGAGCTCGCCCGCTCCTCGAAGATCGGCAAGCTCAACATCGCCGACGCCTGCGCGATGGAGATCCGCGACCTGGCGGAGTGGGTGCGAGGGCTCGAGGAGCCGTCGGTGGCGCCGCTGCTCGCCAAGCTCCAGCACACCCTGGACTCGTTCGTGGAGATCGGCCTCGGCTATCTCTCGCTCGACCGGGCGTCGGGCACGCTCTCCGGTGGCGAGGCGCAGCGCACCAAGATGATCCGGCACCTCGGATCCTCGCTCACCGACGTCACGTACGTGTTCGACGAGCCGTCCATCGGGCTGCACCCCCATGACATCCAGCGAATGAACAACCTGCTCCTGCGCCTGCGCGACAAGGGCAACACGGTGCTGGTCGTGGAGCACAAGCCGGAGACGATCGCCATCGCCGACCACGTCGTGGACCTCGGCCCCGGCGCCGGTACGGCGGGTGGCACCGTCTGCTTCGAGGGCACCCTGGAGGGGCTGCGGGGCAGCGGCACCGTCACCGGCCGCCACCTCGACGACCGGGCCAAGATCAAGGCGACGGTCCGCAAGCCCACCGGCGCGCTGGAGATCCGGGGCGCCTCGGCGAACAACCTGCACAGCGTCGACGTCGACATCCCGCTCGGCGTGCTCACCGTCGTCACCGGCGTCGCCGGCTCGGGCAAGAGCTCACTGGTGCACGGCTCGATCCCCGCCGACGAGGGCGTGGTGGCGATCGACCAGACCCCGATCCGCGGCTCCAGGCGCAGCAACCCGGCGACGTACACCGGGCTGGCCGACCCGATCCGCAAGGCCTTCGCCAAGGCCAACGGTGTGAAGCCGGCGCTGTTCAGTGCCAACTCCGAGGGTGCCTGCCCCACCTGCAACGGTGCCGGTGTCATCTACACCGACCTGGCGATCATGCAGAGCGTCGCCACCCCGTGCGAGGAGTGCGAGGGCAGGCGGTTCGAGGCGTCGGTGCTGGAGTACCGCCTCGGTGGCCGCGACATCAGCGAGGTGCTGGCGATGCCGGTGACCGAGGCCGAGGAGTTCTTCGGTAGCGGTGAGGCCCGCACGCCGGCCGCGCACAAGGTCCTTCAGCGGCTCGCCGACGTCGGGCTCGGCTACCTCACGCTCGGCCAGCCGCTCACCACGCTGTCCGGCGGCGAGCGGCAGCGGCTCAAGCTGGCCACGCACATGGGCGAGAAGGGCGGCGTGTACGTCCTCGACGAGCCGACCACCGGTCTTCACCTCGCGGACGTGGAGCAGCTGCTCGGCCTGCTCGACCGGCTCGTCGACTCCGGCAAGTCGGTCATCGTGATCGAGCACCACCAGGCGGTCATGGCACACGCCGACTGGATCATCGACCTCGGCCCCGGCGCGGGCCACGACGGCGGCCGGATCGTCTTCGAGGGCACCCCGGCCGACCTCGTCGAGTCCCGCTCCACGCTGACCGGGGAGCACCTGGCGGCCTACGTGGGTGCCTGACGGAGGTCTTCGGGGCCGTGAGGTGAGCACTCCATGGCTCGCCTCGCGGCCCCGAGGTCGCGACCCTTACATCGAACATAAGGTGCAAATCGGTGATTATCGTGACCGGCTGCGGGCACTCCGTCTCCTGAAATCCCTCACGGAACGGAGCCGCTGATGATCATCAAGAAGATGCACGAGATGGGCGTCCGCAGCGAGCACGCCTACATAGCCGGCATGGCCTCCATCGGCCTCAGCGTCGCCGTCTGGGTGGGCTCACTGAAGATGGAAGCCGGCACCGGCCTCGCCCGTGCCGACCGCTGGGGCATCTTCGTCGGCGAATGGGCACCCACCTTCTTCGGTCTCGGCCTCGCCCTGTCCCACTACGAGCAGCAGGACGGCACCCTCACCGCCGACGTCCACGAGTTCCGGCCGACCCAGAAGGCGGGCTGAACGGCCCATCCCGGCGCGCGGCCGGCACCGTCCCCGCGCACCCTGGTGGCATGGCGTCCGTGAAACCCGTCGTGGTCTACCCGCCCGCCGCGGACGGCGGCCGTCGGGTCCGAGTGGACGACCAGTTCCTCGGGATCGCCTACGGGCTGCTCGACGTCGCCGAGTTCCTGCGGCGGGCCGGCATCGAGGACGCGGACGAGGCGTACGTGGCGGCCACGGGGCTCATCGAATGGCGCGGCGGCGGATCCGGCACCTGGGGCGCCGGCCCCGCATGAAGCCGTCGCGTCGCCCGAACGGCCCAGTGCCGTGACCCCGGAGCCCGTCCGGCAGTTGAGTCGGGCATGAAGAAGCGCAGCATGCTCGCCATCGCCTCCCTGGCCACCGGCTTCGCCGTCGCGGCGATCACCCCGTCGCACGCCATGGGAGAGAAGCTCCCCGCCATCAACGTGGACGAGACCCTCAAGACGCTCGACCGGACCGTCGCCGGGGACGGCCTGTCCGTGGACGGGAAGGACGGCGTTCAGAAGAAGAAGGGCGTCCAGAAGAAGGGCGCTCAGAAGAAGGGTGCCCAGAAGAAGGGCTGACGAGCCGCCCACTCACGGGCCACGGCGTCGGCGCTCCCCACGTGAGGGGGGCGCCGGCGCCGTCGTCATGCGCCCTCAACTGCGGCTGGTTTCCGTGGCAGGGTGGAGCGGGCAAGCCTCAGGGGGCCAACAGAAGAGGGGGACCTGTGACCGTCGTCTGGATCAACGGCGCGTTCGGTGCGGGGAAGACCACCACCGCACGGGAGCTGATCGAACTGATCCCGAACAGCACACTCTTCGACCCGGAGGTCGTCGGCGGCGCGCTCGCCCATCTGCTGCCGCCCAAACGCCTCGCCGAGGTCGGCGACTTCCAGGACCTGCCGATCTGGCGGCGGCTCGTGATCGACACGGCGGCCGCGATGCTCGCCGAGCTCGGCGGGACCCTCGTCGTCCCCATGACCCTGCTGCGCCAGGAGTACCGCGACGAGATCTTCGGCGGCCTGGCCGCGCGCAGAATTCCGGTCAGCCACATTCTGCTCGCTCCGGCGGAAACGATACTGCGGGAGCGCATAGCGGGCCGTGAGGTTCCGCGGGACCTGCCCGACGGCGAGATACGAATACGCCAGTGGTCCTTCGACCACATCGAGCCCTACCGGTCCGCCCTGACCTCCTGGCTCACCGCCGACGCCCACCCGGTCGACACCAGCGACCTCACGCCCTACGAGACGGCCGTCCGCATCGCCGAGGCCGTCACCAGCGGTTCCGTGCCCGTCTGCGACATCGTGCAGACCCCCGAGCCCACCGCCGAGACACTCGCCGCCGGAGTGCTCCTCTTCGACGAGCAGGACCGGGTGCTGCTCGTCGACCCCACCTACAAGGCCGGCTGGGAGTTTCCCGGCGGCGTCGTCGAACCAGGTGAGGCACCCGCGCGCGCCGGGATGCGCGAGGTCGCCGAGGAGACCGGCATCAGCCTCGACGAGGTGCCGAGCCTGCTCGTCGTCGACTGGGAGCGCCCCGCGCCGCCCGGGTTCGGCGGTCTGCGGCTCCTCTTCGACGGGGGCCTCCTCCGCTCCGAGGAGGCCGGCCGGCTGCTGCTGCCCGGTCCGGAGCTGCGCGCCTGGCGGTTCGTCACCGAGGAGGAGGCCGCCGACCTGCTGCCCGCGGTGCGCTACGAGCGGCTGCGCTGGGCCCTGCGGGCCCGTGAGCGCGGGGCGGCGTTCTACCTGGAGGCCGGGGTACCCGTCGGCTGACGGCGGCCCCTGTCTGCGTGCTCTTTACCCGGCCGGGGGGATTCCGAGGGAAAAGCGAGAGGAAACGGCGGCGGGGCCACGGCCAATCGCTGCCCAAGGAATCTCCCTCAGACATTCACGCGCCGGGTAAAGCCACTCCCCGTTCTCGTCAACACTTTTCCATGTCCGCAAACAATCCCTTTTCTCGCCCCTGCGCGGCTTGACCGGACTCGCACGCCATTGCGAAAGTCCGCAGAGTCTCACGGCGGAACGAACGACCGCCACCCAATTTCCTTGCCCCAGGGGCAGATCCGGGATGTCCGTACGATGACCACGCAACACCAGCCGGTCGGCACCGGCGGCGGCATCATGCTGCCGGCCGAACCGTCGACGCAGGACCCCAGACCCGGCGGCACGGTTGTCGCCGGCCGCTCACCGGCCCGGATGGCCTGGCGGCGGATCAGGCGGGACAAGGTCACCACGGTCGCCCTGGCGGCCACCCTCCTGTTCATCGCGATCGCGCTCCTCGCACCGGTCCTCACCGCGGTGACCGGCTGGGGACCGATCACCCCCGACAACAAGGCGATCAATCCGGACACGGGCAACTTCCCCTACGGATCGCTGGGCGGCATCAGTGCCCAGCACCTGCTCGGCGTCGAACCGGGCACCGGTTACGACCTGTTCGCCCGCATCGTCTACGGCCTGCGCACCTCCCTGTACGTGGGATTCGCCTCTGCCGTGCTGTCCACCGCGGTCGGTGTGGTGGCCGGGCTCGCCGCCGGCTACTTCGGCGGCTGGGTGGACTCCCTGCTCTCCCGGGTCATGGACGTGATGCTGGCCTTCCCGCAGCTGCTCTTCATCATCGCGCTCACGCCGGTGATCCAGAACGCGCTGCAGACCAACAGCCACGGCGGCACCGACGAGAACCTCCGGCTGCTCGTCCTGGTCCTCAACATCGCCGTCTTCGCCTGGGCGTACACCGCCCGCCTGGTGCGCGGACAGGTACTGTCCCTGCGCGAGCGGGAGTTCGTCGACGCGGCACGGCTGATGAGCGCCGGCCGGCGGCACATCCTCTTCCGGCAGCTGCTGCCCAACCTGTGGGCGCCGATCCTGATCTCCTTCGCGCTCGCCGTCCCGCAGAACATCACCACCGAGGCGGCACTGTCGTACCTGGGTGTCGGGGTCATCCCGCCGAACCCCGACTGGGGCGCCCTGCTGTCGGACGCCTCCCAGTTCTTCCTCCAGGACCCGATGTACCTCTTCGTGCCCGGCGTCCTGCTCCTCGTCCTGGTCCTGGCGCTCAACCTCCTGGGGGACGGCGTCCGGGACGCCCTGGACCCCCGCGCCCGGCGCGGCTGACCCAAGCCACCCCCCGAGTATCGGCCAGGCGGCCCCACGAACGGCCGCCGAGCCCGTAGCAAGAAACGGAGTTTCCTCAATGACGCGCAGCAGGCGCAGATCGCGCACGGTCGCTCTCACGGCCTCCGCCGTGATGATCGCCCTGGGGGCCACCGCATGCGGAGGGTCCTCCGGCAGCAGCGGCAGCGGCGCCCCCGGCAAGGGCGGCACGCTGACCATCCTCGACAAGGCGGACTTCGACCACCTCGACCCCCAGCGCGTCTACACGACCGAGGGTCAGAGCATGGACCAGGAGATCGTCCGCACCCTCACCGGCTGGGACGAGACGGGATCGACCCCCAAGCTGGTCGGCGACCTCGCCACCGACACCGGAACGCCGTCCAAGGGCGCCACCGTCTGGACCTTCCACCTCCGGCACGGCGTCAAGTACCAGGACGGCACCGAAGTCACCGCACCCGACGTCAAGTACGGCGTCGAGCGGTTCTTCTCCTCCGACATCAACGGCGGCCCGCCCTACGCGGCCCAGTGGCTCGTCGGCGGCGCCGACTTCAAGGGCCCCTACAAGGGCAAGGAACTGGACTCCATCCAGACGCCGGACAAGTACACCATCGTCTTCCACCTGAACCAGCCGGTGGCCGACTTCAACGAGACCACCACGATGACCGGCTGGTCGGCCGTGCCCAAGTCCCATGACACCGGCTCGACCTACGACACCCATGTGTGGGCCGACGGCCCGTACATGATCAAGTCGTACACCAAGAACAAGGAACTGGTCCTCACCAGGAACACCCACTGGTCGCAGTCGACCGACCCGATCCGGCAGCAGAACGTCGACGGGATGGACGTCCGGTTCGGCCAGGACGAGTCGGCCATCGACCAGCAGATCAAGGCCGACGCGGGCACCGCCCAGACGTCGATCCAGCAGTGGCCGATCGCGGGCTCGGACCTGGCCCAGCTGGCCAACGACCCCTCGCTGAAGAGCCGTTACTACAAGATCCCCGCCCCGGGCATCAACTACCTGGCCATCAACACCACCCGCGTCAAGAACCTGAAGGTCCGTCAGGCGATCGAGTACGCCGTCGACAAGACCACGGCCCGTGGCGCCTTCGGCGGCTCCGCCTACGGCGACTACGCCACCACCATGCTGAGCCCCGGCATCGGCGGCTACAAGAAGTTCAACCTCTACAGCGCCAACCCGGCGGGCAACCTGGCCAAGGCCAAGGAGCTGATGAAGCAGGCGGGCAACCCGAAGCCGACCATGTCGATCGCGGTGGAGAACACCCCCACCGAGGAGCACTTCGCCGACGCCGTGAAGACCGCGCTGGAGCGCATCGGCATCACGGTGAACATCACCCCGATCGACGCGTCGAGCTACTTCAGCACCATCAACAACACGAAGAACCAGTACGACCTGACCTGGGGCGACTGGATCGCCGACTGGCCGAACGCCTCCACGGTGCTGCCCACCCTCTTCGACGGCCGGCTGATCAAGAAGAACCCGCAGGCCAACCAGGACTTGTCCTACCTGAACGACCCGAAGGTCAACGCGCTGATCGACAAGGCCGCCAAGACGGCCGACGTCAAGCAGCGCAACGTCACCTACGGCCAGGTCGACCAGCAGGTCCTGAAGGACGCCGCCGTGGTGCCGCTGATGTACATGAACTTCAGCGAGATGTCCGGCTCCAAGGTCGGCGGGGTCATCCCCGACTCGATCGTGGCCGAGCCGAGCCTGGTCCACGTCTACATCAAGAAGTGACGTACCTCCTCTAGACCCCGCCGGCGGCCCCGGCCGCCGGCGGGCATCCCACTCACGTCAGGTCCCGGCACCCCATGTTTCGTTACCTCATCAGACGCCTGCTGGCAGCGGCCCTGATCATGCTGGTGATCACCACGATCACCTTCTTCATCTTCTTCGCGCTGCCGTCCGACCCCGCACTCCTGGCCTGCGGAAAGACCTGCTCGCCCTCGCGCCTCGCGGAGATCAAGCACTCGCTGGGCCTGGACCAGAGCTACCTGACCCAGTACTGGGAGTTCCTCAAGGGGCTGTTCGTCGGCCGTGACTTCGGCGACCAGAGTGTGCGCATCCACTGCGGCGCGCCGTGTCTCGGCGTCTCCTTCCAGACCGACACCCCCGTCCTGACCACCCTGCTGTCGGACTTCCCGGCGGACCTCTCCCTCGGTCTCGGCGCGGCGGTGGCCTTCCTGGTCCTGGGCGTCGGCCTCGGCACCGTCGCCGCGGTGCGCCGGGGCCGGGCCGCCGACAAGGCGGCGGTGGGACTCGCCCTGTTCGGCGTGTCGGTGCAGATCTATTTCATCGGCCTGCTCCTGCTGTACCTCTTCGTCGACAAGTTCCAGATCCTGCCGACCTCCGGCTACACGCCGATCACCGAGGACCCGGCCGGCTGGTTCAAGGGCCTGATCCTGCCGTGGACCACCCTCGTCATCGTCTACCTCGCCATGTACACCCGGCTCACCCGCTCCTCCATGCTGGAGGTCTTCGCCGAGGACTACATGCGCACCGCCCGCGCCAAGGGCCTGCCGGCCGCCACCGTCGTCCTCAGACACGGGCTGCGGGCCGCCATCACCCCCATCATCACCATCTTCGGCATGGACGTCGGCTCCCTGATCGGCGGCTCCGCGGTCATCACCGAGTCGGTGTTCGGCATCAACGGCATCGGCAAGCTCGCGGTCGACTCCGTCCAGAACTCCGATCTGCCGGTCATCCTCGGCACCACGCTCTTCGCCGCGACGTTCGTCGTCCTCGCCAATGTCGTCGTCGACCTGGTGTACGGCCTCGTCGACCCGCGCGTGCGCCTCGCCTGAGCCCTTCTTCGTCCTTAGGAACACCCGTGTCCGTATCGACCTCACCGCAGCCCGCGGACGTCACACCCGCGTCCGCGCCCTTCCTCGACGTACGCGACCTGAGGGTGCACTTCCCGACCGAGGACGGACTCGTCAAGTCCGTCGACGGCGTCTCCTTCACCCTGGAGAAGGGCAGGACCCTCGGCATCGTCGGCGAGTCCGGCTCCGGCAAGTCGGTGACCTCACTGGCCCTGCTCGGACTGCACAAGGGCACCCGCGCCCAGGTCAGCGGCGAAATCTGGCTGGAGGGCAGGGAACTCGTCACCCTGCCCGAGGCCGGGATGCGCGCCCTGCGAGGCCGCACGGTCTCCATGATCTTCCAGGACCCGCTGTCCGCGCTGCACCCCTTCTTCACCGTCGGCTCGCAGATCGCCGAGGCCTACCGGGTGCACCACAAGGTCTCCAAGAAGGAGGCCAGGGACCGCGCGGTGGAGATGCTGAAGCGGGTCGGCATCCCGCAGCCCGAGCGCCGGGTCAGGGACTACCCCCACCAGTTCTCCGGCGGCATGCGCCAGCGCGCCATGATCGCCATGTCGCTGGTGTGCGACCCGGAGCTGCTCATCGCCGACGAGCCCACCACCGCCCTGGACGTCACCGTCCAGGCGCAGATCCTGGACCTGATCCGCGACCTCCAGGAGGAGTTCGGCTCCGCCGTCGTCATCATCACGCACGACCTCGGCGTGGTCGCCGACGTCGCCGACGACATCCTGGTGATGTACGGCGGCCGCCGCATCGAGTACGGCGCCACCCGCGAGGTGCTCAAGCAGCCCCAGCATCCCTACACCTGGGGCCTGTTGCAGTCGATGCCGCATCTCAGCGGCGACGTCGGCGAGCGGCTCAACCCGATCCCCGGCACCCCGCCGAGCCTGATCAACCTGCCGGACGGCTGCTCCTTCCACCCGCGCTGCGCCTACAAGGGGTGGGTGCCTGAGGGCCGTTGCACGGCGGATCGGCCCGAGCTGCGCCTCGTCTCCGGCAGCGAACGGCACCTCGCCGCGTGCCACCTCAGTGACGACGCCAAGCAGGAGATCCGTGGCGGGGCCGGTCCGGACGACCGGGGCGCCACGGCCGCACGGGCCGCGCAGTGACGGCGGCGGACGAAAGGGACCATGCCGTGAGCACCACCGAGCCCCTCACGGGGCAGAGCACCGACCACCCCGCCGGCGAGAACCTCCTGGAGGTGCGCGGTCTGCAGAAGCACTTCCCCATCCGGCAGGGCATCATCTTCCAGCGGCAGATCGGAGCCGTCCGGGCCGTCGACGGCATCGACTTCTCGGTCGGGCCCGGCGAGTCGCTGGGCCTGGTGGGCGAGTCCGGCTGCGGCAAGTCGACCACGGGCCGCCTGATCACCCGGCTGCTCGAACCCACCGGCGGCTCCGTCGTGTTCGACGGCGAGGACATCACGCACCAGTCGCCCGGGCGGATGCAGGAGGCCCGACGCAACCTCCAGATGATCTTCCAGGACCCGTACTCGTCGCTGAACCCGCGGCACACCGTCGGCACCATCATCGAGACGCCGATGCGGCTCAACGGCATCAACCCGCCCCAGGGCCACAAGAAGCGCGCCCAGGAACTCCTGGAGACGGTCGGGCTCAACCCCGAGCACTACAACCGCTACCCGAACGAGTTCTCCGGCGGTCAGCGCCAGCGCATCGGCATCGCCCGCGCCCTCGCCCTGCGGCCGAAGCTGATCGTGGCCGACGAGCCCGTCTCCGCGCTGGACGTCTCCATCCAGGCGCAGGTCGTCAACCTGCTCCAGGACCTCCAGCGGGAGTTCGGCATCGCCTTCGTCTTCATCGCCCACGACCTGGCCGTCGTACGGCACTTCTCCGAGCGGGTCGCCGTGATGTACCTCGGCAAGATCGTCGAGGTCGCCGGCCGGGAGTCGCTCTACACCCGGCCACGCCACCCCTACACGCACGCCCTGCTGTCCGCCGTACCCGAGGCCGACCCGGACGCCGTCGAGCGGCGCGAACGCATCCGGCTGGCCGGGGACGTGCCGTCCCCGATCGACCCGCCCTCGGGCTGCCGCTTCCGCACCCGCTGCTGGAAGGCACAGGAGAAATGCGCCCTCGAGGAACCCCAGCTGGTGCGGGTCGAGGGCAGCCCCTCGGGCCATCTGACCGCCTGCCACTTTCCCGAGGAGCCGTCCGTCACCGCACGCGAGGAGGACATCGTCCTGGACCCGGCCCTCGACTAGACGGTCACGCGAGCGCCGCGCTCCGCAGTGCCCGGGTGCCCGCCCCGTCACCGGATCCCCGTGACCGAAGCAGGCGACGTCCGCGTCCAGCTCGGCCAGGCGCAGGCAGGCCGCGAGGACCTGCGCGCGGTCGAGGTTGAACACCCCGGGCATCACCGTGCCGTCGACGGGTGACGCGGCGACCGTGTCACCGGTGAACAGCACGCCGTGCTCCGGGAGATGGAGCGCGATGCTGCCGTGCGTGTGTCCCGGCACGTGCACGACGTGCGCCCCGCCGCCGATGTCCAGCACCTCGCCGCCGGACAACTCGGTGACCTCCCGGGGTCGGGCGTAGTCACCCTGGGGCAGCAGCTTCAGCGCCTGTTCGTGCAGCGGCCGCTCCCAGTCCTCGAACGCCGGATCCGGGCCCGGGACCTCGCCCCGTACGGCGGGCGCGTCCAGCCGGTGGGCCAGCACCTCGGCGCCGCTGAGCGCGGCGAACTCGGCCGCCCCGCCCGCGTGGTCCTCGTGGAAGTGGGTGAGCACGATCCGCCGCACGTCCCGGGGGTGCCGGCCGAGGGCGGTCACCGCCTCGGCGATCGGGGCGCCGGAGCCGGCCGGGCCGGCGTCGACCAGTGTCAGTTCACCGCCGTCGTGCCAGAGGTAGGCCTGGCCCACCGGGAAGCGCAGCAGGTGCAGGCGGGGGAGCAGCTCGATGACGTCCATGGGACGACCGTAGGAAAGGCCCCCGTCCGAGGACGAGGGCCTTCTGCTGCGGGCAGAGCGGTCAGCTCGCCGCGTAGTTCCGCAGGAACAGCGCCTCCGCCACCGACAGCCGCTCCAACTCCTCGGGGGAGACGCTCTCGTTCACCGCGTGGATCTGGGCCTCCGGCTCGCTCAGCCCGATGAGCAGGATCTCCGCACGCGGGTAGAGGGCGGCCAGCGTGTTGCACAGCGGGATGGAGCCGCCCTGCCCCGCGTACTGCATCTCCTGCCCCGGGTACGCCACCGCCATCGCGGCCGCCATGGCCTGGTACGCCGGGCCGGTGGTGTCGGCGCGGAACGGCTGGCCCTGGCCGACCTGCTCGGTGCTCACCCGCGCACCCCACGGCGTGTGCGCCTCCAGGTGCGCCTGGAGCAGCTTGGTCGCCTCGCCCGCGTCCACGCCCGGCGGCACCCGCAGGCTGATCAGCGCGCGGGCACCGGCCTGCACGGACGGGGTGGCGCCGACCACGGGCGGGCAGTCGATGCCGATGACCGTGACGGCGGGCCGTGCCCAGATACGGTCGGCGACCGTCCCGGACCCGATCAGCTCGACACCGTCCAGCACCTTGGCGTCCTGCCGGAACTGCTCCTCCTCGTACGTCAGCCCTTCCCAGGAGGCGTCGCCGGAGAGCCCCTCGACGGTCGTCGAACCGTCCTCGGCGCGCAGCGAGTCCAGCATGCGGATCAGGGCGGCCAGCGCGTCGGGCGCGGCACCGCCGAACTGGCCCGAGTGCAGATTGCCCGCGAGTGTGTCGACCTGCACGCGCACCATGGTCATACCGCGCAGGGTGGAGGTGACGGTCGGCAGGCCGACGCTGAAGTTGCCCGCGTCGCCGATGACGATCGTGTCCGCCTCCAGCAGGTCGGGGTGTTCCTCGGCGTACCGCTCCAGACCGCCCGTGCCCATCTCCTCCGAGCCCTCGGCGATCACCTTCACATGGACGGGTATGCCGCCGTTCGCCTTCAGCGCGCGCAGCGCCAACAGGTGCATGATCAGGCCGCCCTTGCAGTCGGCGGCCCCGCGCCCGTACCAGCGCCCGTCTCGCTCGGTCAGCTCGAAGGGCGGGGTCGTCCAGGCGGCCTCGTCCAGCGGCGGCTGCACGTCGTAGTGGGCGTAGAGCAGGACGGTCTTCGCACCGGCCGGGCCGGGCAGGAAGCCGTACACCGACTGCGTGCCGTCAGGGGTGTCGAGCAGGGCCACGTCCTCGAAACCCTCGGCGGCGAGCGCGTCGGCGACCCAGCGGGCGGCGCCCTCGCTCTCGCTACTCGGGAACTGGCCGAAGTCCGCCACCGACCGGAAGGCCACCAGTTCGGTGAGCTCCTGCTTCGCCCTGGGCATCAGCGAGGCGACGGTCTCGGCGACCGGATTCGACGACATGGGCACGCTCCTCGTGGGTGCGACGTTGTACGGATGCGTACCTCTCGGTACGCGATGATCGTGTGGTGCGGGCGGGGCCCCGTGTAAGGGCCACCCACGCCGCCGATCCTCCCACAGCGGCCTGCGGTGACCGCCGCCGTAGGATGCGGGAGACAGCGGCAGGCGGCTTGATCGGGAGCAGTAGACCATCGTGAGCAGCGAGAACTCTTCGGCGGACGACGTGCGGCAGGTGTGGGACGTCGTCGTGGTGGGCGCGGGACCCGCGGGCGCTTCCGCCGCGTACGCGGCGGCGGTGGCCGGCAGACGCGTGCTGTTGCTGGAGAAGGCCGAGCTGCCGCGGTACAAGACGTGCGGCGGCGGCATCATCGGTCCCTCGCGCGACGCCCTGCCGCCCGGCTTCGAGCTGCCGCTCAGGGACCGGGTGCACGCGGTGACGTTCTCCAACAACGGCCGCTTCACCCGGACGCGTCGGTCCCGGCAGATGCTGTTCGGCCTGATCAACCGGCCCGAGTTCGACCAGCAGCTCGTCGAGCACGCGCAGAAGGCGGGCGCCGAGCTGCGTACGGGCGTCACGGTCCAGCGGGTCGAGCAGCACGGCTCGACGGTGCCGGACCGGCGCACGGTCGCGGTGGTCCTCCAGGGCGGCGAGGTCGTGCTCGCGCGGGCCGTCGTCGGGGCGGACGGCAGCGCCAGCCGCATAGGCTCGCATGTCGGGGTCAAGCTCGACCAGGTGGATCTCGGCCTGGAGGCGGAGATCCCGGTGCCGGAGACCGTCGCCGAGGACTGGAAGGGCAGGGTGCTCATCGACTGGGGCCCCATGCCCGGCAGTTACGGCTGGGTCTTCCCCAAGGGCGACACCCTGACGGTCGGGGTGATCTCTGCCCGCGGCGAAGGCGCCGCGACCAAGCGGTACCTGGAGGAGTTCATCGGCCGCCTGGGCCTGGCCGGTTTTGAACCGAGCATCTCCTCGGGGCACTTGACCCGCTGCCGGGCCGACGACTCGCCGCTCTCGCGCGGGCGGGTGCTGGTGTGCGGTGACGCCGCGGGGCTGCTGGAGCCGTGGACCCGCGAAGGCATCTCCTTCGCGCTGCGGTCCGGCCGGCTCGCGGGGGAGTGGGCGGTGCGGATCGCCGAGGCGCACGACGCCGTGGACACGCGCCGGCAGGCTCTCAACTACGCGTTCGCGGTCAAGGCCGGCCTCGGAGTGGAGATGAGCGTCGGCAAGCGGCTGCTGACGGTGTTCGAGCGTCGCCCTGGGCTGTTCCACGCTGCGCTGACGGGCTTCCGCCCGGCCTGGAAGGCGTTCAAGGAGATCACGCAGGGCTCGACGTCGCTGGGCGAGATCGTCCGCACCTATCCGATCGCCCAGCGGGCCCTGACCGCGCTGGACCGCCGGCCCGCGACGGGCGGCGAGGTCAGCTCGTCGGAGTGATCTCGAAGACCGGGTGGTCGGGGGCGATGCGGCGCAGCTGGTCGTCCGGGGAGTCGGGGCCGACTCCGTTGAAGAAGACCCCGACCTCCGCCTTCCAGCGCTTGAGGTAGGCGCGCAGGACCGGGGTCTTGTCGTCGTCGCCCACCTCGGTCGCGGTGAAGGTGTCCACGCGCTTGCCGAGGTGCAGTTCGCCGCCGCCGGCGGCGCGCATGTTGTGCGTCCACTGCACATGGCCGCGCGGGGCGACCAGGTACTGCTTGCCGTCCAGGGTCAGCAGATTGACCGGGGTGGTGCGCCACTGGCCGCTCTTGCGGCCGCGGACGGCGAGGACGCGGGAGCCCCAGACGCTGATGCCGCGGCGGGTCAGCCAGGCCACGAGACGGTTGAAGACGTTGACGGTGAACCAGCCGGGCTTCCGGACGTGCGTGGACATGGGGCCCCCTCGTCGGTGGCGAATCGGCGCTCCCTTTTGTGAGCACTGCTCTCGCTCTTTCCGGCCTCAGTCTGTACGAGGTCGGCATGTCCGCGCAAGAGCACTGCTCTCTTTTCTGTTCACCGCTCTCGTTTGTGTGCGCTGCTCTGCTTCCGTGGGAGACTGCCCGGCATGAGCACCGCACAGGGCGCCCGTGCCCGGGCCAGGACCGAAGTCACCGCGGCCATCAAGGACGAGGCCCGCAGACAGCTCGCGGCGGAGGGCGCCGCCCGGCTCTCCCTGCGGGCCGTCGCCCGGGAGCTCGGCATGGTCTCCTCCGCGCTGTACCGCTACTTCCCCAGCCGTGACGACCTGCTGACCGCACTCATCGTCGACGCCTACGACTCCCTGGGCGAGCGTGCAGAGGAGGCCCACGGCACTGCCGCCGGCGGCCCCTTCGAGCGCTGGGTCACGGTCTGCGAGGCGGTGCGGGGCTGGGCGCTGGAGCATCCGCACGAGTACGCGCTGATCTACGGAACGCCCGTCCCCGGCTACACGGCCCCCGCCACCACCGTCCCGGCCGCCGCCCGCGTAGGCCTCCTGCTCATCGGCATCGCCCGCGACGCCCACCGGAAGCCGGATCTCCCTCGGCCCTCGCTCCCGGACGACCTCCGCCCGGAGGCCGAACGGATGGTCGCCGACTTCGCCCCCGACGTCCCCCCGGAGGTCGTGACAGCGCTCGTCGCGGCCTGGGCCCAGCTGTACGGGCTCATCGGCTTCGAGCTGTTCGGCCAGTTCAACCGGGTGGTCGAGGAGCGGGAGGCGTTCTTCCGGCAGGCGGTGGGGCAGCTCGCCCGGGGGGTCGGGCTGGCGCCCGGGCACGCGTGAGCCGCCGCCACGGTGAGCTCGCGTACTTCCCGGGGAGTACGCGTGATCACCACGCCGGGGTGACGCCGCCGCGGGGGCATGGCGTCTAGCGTGGCCGGTATGGACGAGCAGCGTGCGCGGGGCGGTCCGCCGCAGTGGTGGCGGCACGGGCCCGCGTGGGGGGACCGGTGGGAAGGGCGGGAGCCCCGGTGGCCCTGGCGGTCCACGGTCCTCGTCACCGTGTTCGTGCTGGCCGGGTCGAACTTCGCCGCCCACGGGCAGCAGGGAGAACGGGCGGAGCTGGATCTCTTCGCACGGGTGCTGCTGCTGGTGGCCGGGGGACTGCTGCTGTGGCGGAAGCGTCATCCGGTGGCCGTGGTGTTCGGCACGGCGGCCGCCGTCATGGTCTATCTCGGGGCCGGGTATCCCTACGGGCCGGTGCTCTTCACCGTCGCCCTGGCCTGCTTCAGCGCCATCGTCGCCGGACACCGCCGGGCGGCCTGGGCCGCGATGGGCATGCTGTGGGCCGGGCACGTCCTGGTGGCGCACTGGCTCTTCCGGTGGCTGCCGCCGTCCGGGGACTCCGGCGTCTCCTGGGGTGGGGAGATCGTCGTCGCCACCTGGGTGGTGGCGATCGCGGCGGTTTCGGAGCTGTTCCGGGTCCGGCGCGAGCAGTGGGCCCGCGAACGGGCCGAGCGTGCCGCGGCCGCGCGGCGGCGGGCCGACGAGGAGCGGCTGCGGATCGCGCGGGAGCTGCACGACGTCCTCGCCCACAGCATCTCCGTGATCAACGTGCAGGCCGGGGTCGGCCTCGCGCTCCTCGACACCGACCCCGAGCAGGCCCGTACGGCCCTCACCACGATCAAGGACCAGAGCAAGGAGGCGCTCGGCGAGGTGCGCCAGGTGCTCGACACCCTGCGCACACCCGGTGACGCGCCGCGCGCCCCCGCGCCCGGGCTCGACCGGCTGCCCGAACTGGTGGAGCAGGCCGCGAGCGCGGGCCTCACGGTGGAGGTCGAGGGTGAGCCGCCGCACCTCGCCCCCGGCACGGACCTGGCCGCCTTCCGGATCGTCCAGGAGGCCCTGACCAACGTCGTACGGCACTCGGGTTCGCGGCACGCGCGCGTGCACCTCCGGCACGACGCGGGCGTGCTGCGGCTGCGCGTGGACGACGACGGGCCCGCGACCGGTGCCGACGCGGGCGGCAGCGGCAACGGGCTCGCCGGGATGCGGGAGCGGGCCGCCGCCCTGGGTGGCACCATCGAGGCGGGCCCCCGCCCGGACGGAGGGTTCCGGGTGCTCGCCGTGCTGCCGCTGACGGCGTCCGGCGGCACGCGAGCCAGACCCGTACAGGAGGACCGGTGATCCGTGTACTGCTCGCCGACGACCAGTCACTGGTACGGGCGGGGTTCCGGGCGCTGCTCGACGCGCAGCCCGACATCGAGGTGGCCGCGGAGGCCGCCGACGGCGAGGAGGCCGTGCGCCGGATCCGCGAACTGCGCCCCGACGTCGTCCTGATGGACATCCGCATGCCCGCCCTCGACGGCCTCGCCGCGACCCGGCAGGTCACCGGCGACCCGGACCTCAAGGACGTCAGGGTCGTCATGCTCACCACCTTCGAGCTCGACGAGTACGTCTTCGAGGCGATCCGCTCGGGCGCCTCCGGCTTCCTGGTCAAGGACACCGAGCCGGACGAACTCCTGCGTGCCGTACGGGCGGTGGTCGCGGGCGACGCGCTGCTGTCGCCGGGCGTGACACGGAGGCTGATCTCCGAGTTCGCCTCCCGCTCCAAGGAACCCGCGGCGGCCGGCGCCCTGGAGCGGCTGACCGAGCGGGAGCGGGAGGTGATGGCGCTGGTCGGGATCGGCCTGTCCAACGAGGAGATCGCCCGCCGCCTGGTCGTCAGCCCGCTCACCGCGAAGACCCACGTCAGCCGCACGATGGTGAAGCTCGGTGCCCGGGACCGGGCCCAACTGGTCGTGCTCGCCTACGAGTCGGGGCTGGTGCGGCCGGGCTGGCTGGGCTGAGCCGCCTTCCGGAACCGGACCAGCACACTGACGACCCGGGCGGCGAAGAGCACCGGCGCGAGCACCAGTCCGGCGCGTGGCAGCAGGCGCTCCGGCGTGTCCGGCAGGTCGAAGAGCAGCGCGGGCCCGGCCACGGCCCCGAACACCACCGCCGCCGCGAACGCCGCGCTGCACAGCGCGTATCCGATCTCGACGGTGATCGCGTCGCGTTCGGCCTGGGTACGCCGTCCCCCGTGACTGGTCATACGGCGAGTGAAACAGGGGTGCGCCCGGCGGGCAAGGCAGCCCGCCGGGCGCACGGTCGGAGGCGTTCCCCCCGGTCGCGCTAGTCGCGTACGGCGACGCGCTCCGCCTCCTGGGGAGTGGACTTTGCGACCACCACGGACGGTCCGGCGGGCCGGTCGCGGCGGGGGCGCAGGCCCGTGAGGGTGATCAGCAGGCCGGCGAGGGCGACGAGCGTCACGACCACCAGGCCGGGCCGGTAGCTGTCGAGCACGGCCTGCGGAGAGGGGTTGCCGCCCTCGGGGGAGTTCGCCGTCACCACCGCCGTCACCACGGCGAGGAAGATCGCGCCACCGACCTGGACCGAGGTGTTGAGCAGCCCGGAGACCATGCCCTGCTCGTGCTCGTCGACGCCGTTGGTGGCCTGGACGTTGAGGGACGGGAAGGTCAGTGCGAAGCCGGAGCCGACCAGCAGCATCGTCGGCAGGATCACCGCCGCGTAGACCGGGTCGAGGTCGATGCGCAGGAACAGCACGTAGCCCGTGACCATCAGCGCGAAGCCCAGCACCATCAGCCGGGCCGTACCGAACCGGTCGATGACGGCTCCGACCTTCGTCGCGGACAGCGCCACCAGCGCGCCGGCCGGCAGGAAGGCCAGGGCCGTGTGCAGCGCGGACCAGCCGAGCAGCTGCTGCATGTACAGCGTGACCAGGAACTGGAAGCCGATGTAGCTGCCGACGAACGTCAACGCGCCCAGCTGGGCCCGCACCTGTGGCCCCGAGCGCAGCACGCCGAGCCGGACCAGCGGGCTGGGGCTGCGCCGCTCGACGGCGACGAAGGCCGCCAGGAGCACCGCCACGGCGGCGAAGGACAGGACGGTCCGGGCCGAGCCCCAGCCCACCTCGGGCGCCTCGACGACGGTGAAGACGAGCAGCAGCATCGAGGCGGTGCCGAGGACGGCGCCGGGGATGTCGTAGCCACCCGCGCCGCGCTCGCGCTCGCTGCGCGGCAGCAGCTTCAGGCCAATGAACAGGGCGATCAGCGCGATCGGAGCGGGCAGGAGCATGGTGAGCCGCCAACTGGCCTCCGTGAGCAGGCCGGAGAAGACCAGACCCATCGAGTAACCGGTGGCACCGCAGGTGGTGTAGATGGCCAGGGCGCGGTTGCGCAGCGGGCCCTCCGGGAACGTCGTGGTGATGATCGACAGGCCGGCCGGGGCCGTGAAGGCCGCGCTCAGGCCCTTGATGAAGCGGCTGGCGATGAGCAGCGGCCCCGAGTCGACGAGCCCGCCGAGCAGCGAGGCCAGCGCGAAGACGCCCAGGGCCACCAGGAAGACCTGACGCCGGCCGAGCAGGTCGGCGGCCCGTCCGCCGAGGAGCAGCAGGCCGCCGTAGCCCAGGATGTAGCCGCTGACGATCCACTGCAGCGCCGAGGTCGACAGGCCGAGGTCGGCGCCGATGGACGGCAGGGCGACGCCGACCATGGACACGTCCAGGGCGTCCAGGAACATCGCGGCGCAGAGCACGAGCAGGGTGCCCCAGAGCCGTGGAGTCCAACGCCCCTCGGGCGTAGGGGAGATGAGCGGAGAGGTCATGCCCGAGAGATTACATGCGCATGCATGAGATGCAAATGCATTTAATTCGGGTGCAACAATTCTGGTTCTCTGTTACGGTGCGGCGCATGGCGGCTAAGCAGGCCGAGCAGGCGCTCGTGGAACAGTGGCGGGACATTCTGGCGCTGCACGCGCGAACGCAGTGCGAACTCGACCGTGCGCTGCACGGCCACGGCCTGTGCGCCAGCGACTTCGAGGTGCTGGACGTCCTCGCCGGGTGCCGGACGCCGAACGGCGCGCCGTCCTACCGTGTGCAGGAGATCTCCGAGCGGGTCCACCTGAGCCAGAGCGCGCTGTCTCGGCTGATCGCGCGGCTGGAGAAGGAGGGGCTCGTCGAGCGCGGCATGTGCTCCGAGGACCGGCGCGGCGTGAAGGTCTGCCTCACGGCGAAGGGGCGCGCGCTGCACGGTGAGGTGCTTCCCGTGCAGCGCGCGGTGCTGGCGCGGATGCTCACCGACGACTGAACTGCCGTCGGCGGCCGCTCAGATCGCCGACGCCTCCCGCCACAGCGTGGCGAGCGCCTGGTCGCCCGTGACGTTCGGCAGGGCGGCCCGGTTCCACAGCGCCAGATACAACTGCTCGGCCGGACCGGACAGTTCGCACTCGGCCTCCATGGACGCGTCTCGCGTGGTGACGGGCGGCTCCGGCGACAGCCGTACCGTCCACACCGCGCCGGTGTCCTGCGTGCGGACCCGCAGGACGCGCGGCTCGGGGGTGCGTACCCGGCTCCTGGAGCGGGCGTGGAAGCCGCGCAGCAGTTCGTCGATGCCGTCGGTCGCGAAACCGGGGGCGACGGCGGCCGGTTCGCCGCCCTGTGCGGACTCGGCGTCGACCCGGTGCACGGCCGTCTCGTGCGCCTGCCGCCGGGCCCAGAAGGCCAGCGGGGACGGCGCGGGCAGGAAGGCGAAGCACTCCACGTCGGGCGAGGCGCCGGTCAGCGTCTCGACGAGATGCCGGTGGCTGTCGCGGTACCAGGCCACGAGTTCCGCGCCGTCGAGGCCGGTGGGTTCGACCAGCGGGCGGCGTTCGGTGAGCCGCTCGGCGACGAAGGCCGCGGCCCAGCGGTGCACGGCGCCGGTGTGCCGCAACAGATCGCGCACCTGCCACTCGGGGCACGTCGGCACTTTCGCGTCCGTCCCGGCCTCCTCGGCTGCCGCGGCCAGCAGATGGCCTTCTCTCTCCAGTGCTTGAAGGAACTCGGCGGTCTCCATGGCGCCGAGTCTGCCGTACGCGTCATGCCCCGGGCTCCTGGATTTCGGACGGACGTCACGGCAGCGGCGTCCCGCCCGTCGCGTTGACGATCTCCGCGGTGATGTACGACGCCTCCTGCGAGGCGAGGAAGACGTATGCCGGAGCCATTTCCGCGGGCTGTGCGGGCCGCCCGATGGGGGCCTGCTTGCCGAACGTCTTGGTGTCCGGCATGGTCGCCGGGATCAGCGGCGTCCACACCGGGCCCGGCGCCACCGCGTTGACGCGGATGCCCTTCTCGATCAGCATCTGCGCCAGCCCCTGCGTGAAGGTGACGATCGCGCCCTTCGTCGTCGCGTAGTCCAGCAAATGCGGACTGGGCTTGTACGCCTGCACCGACGTGGAGTTGATGATGCTGCCGCCCTCCGGGATGTGCGGCAGGGCCAGCTTGCACAGCCAGAACATGCCGTACAGGTTGGTGCGCAGCACCCGGTCGAACTGCTCGGTGCTGATCGCCTCGATGCCGTCCGGCTGGGACATCTGGTACGCCGCGTTGTTCACGAGGACGTCGATCCGGCCGAACTCCTGCACGGCTCGGTCGATCAGTGCCCGGCAGTTCTCCTCCTCGCGCACGTCGCACGAGACGGGCACGGCACGCCGGCCGGCCTCCTCGACCAGCCGGGCCGTCTCCGCGGCGTCGTCCTTCTCGTCCTCCAGATGGGTGAACAGCACGTCGGCGCCCTCACGGGCGAACGCCAGGGCGACCGCGCGGCCGATCCCGGAGTCGCCGCCGGTGATCACGGCCTTGCGATCGGCCAGCCGGCCACTGCCCCGGTAGGACTCCTCACCATGGTCCGGGGGCGGGTCCATCGGCCCCGTCCAGCCGGGGTGCGGCTGGTCCTGGGAGGGAAACTCCGGGGTCGGGTGCTGCTCGCCGGGGTGCTGCTGTTCGGTCACGGGTCTGCCTCCTTGTGCATGGCGTACGGCCCGGTGATCAACGGGCGTCGCCACGAGTACCCAGGATCACCGGCATCCCCCCTGGAAAGCCTGCCTCCTTCAGCCCCCGGCCGCCTGCCGGGCAGCCGTCCCCACCAGCGCCCCGACGACCGCCGCCACCGCCGCCAGCACCGCCACACTGGTCAGTGCGGCCGGCAGGGTGAACCAGTCCGCCATGAAGCCGATCGCGGGCGGGCCGAGGAGCATGCCGCCGTAGCCCAGGGTGGAGGCCGTGGCGACGCCGCCGGGGCCGGCGAGGGCGCCCGCGCGCTCCACCGCCACAGGGAAGAGGTTCGCGAGGCCGATGCCCGTGATCGCGTAGCCGAGAAGGGCCGCCCAGAGGGAGGGGGCGAGGGAGCCGAGCAGCATTCCGGCCGCAGCGGTGATGCCGCCTGCGACGACGGTCGGGGTCCGCCCGAGGCGTTCCAGCAGCGTCGTGCCGGTCAGCCGTCCCACCGTCATGGCGAGCGCGAAGCAGGAGTAGCCCGCTGCCGCGGCACCCGCCGAGGCGTGCAGGTCCTGTTGGAGGTGCAGGGCACCCCAGTCGGCCAGCGCCCCCTCGCCGTACGCGGTGCACCCCGCGATCAGGCCGAACACGATCACCAGCCCCCGGGTGCGGCCGTCCAGGCGGCGCGGGGAGCCGTCGGCGGGCAGCTCCCGCTCCGGGGGCGCCGGCGGCTCGTGCCGCAGGAGCGTGGGACCCGCAGCGGCGGTCACGAGCAGGCCGACGAGCGTGAGCAGCACCAGGTGCCGCGTGGGGGAGAGGACCCCGGCGACCAGTCCGCCCAGCCCCGCTCCGACCATGCCGCCCAGGCTGAACGCCGCGTGGAAACTCGGCATGACCGGCCGCCGCAGCGCGGCCACGAGTTCGACGGCCGCGCTGTTGAAGGCGACGTTGATCCCGCCGTAGGCGGCACCGAAAAGCAGCAGGACGAGGCCCAGCGCGAGCGCCGAGTGGGTCAGCGGGGGCAGGGCGACGCTGAGGGAGAGCAGGACCGCGCAGACGACGGTCACCCGGTGGTTCCCGTAGCGCCGGCACAGACGCCCGGTGAGGGTCATGGTGATGACGGCCCCGGCGGAGACGCCCAGGAGGGCGAGGCCGAGGGC
Source organism: Streptomyces sp. NPDC093598 (assembly GCF_044764825.1). Taxonomy (NCBI): domain Bacteria; kingdom Bacillati; phylum Actinomycetota; class Actinomycetes; order Kitasatosporales; family Streptomycetaceae; genus Streptomyces; species Streptomyces sp. NPDC093598. The sequence continues at coordinate 41,955 of NZ_JBIWIV010000015.1, forward strand.
GCTGGCGGAGGCGCCGGTCTGCGCCTTGATGGCGGGGATGCGCACGACCCAGCCGGCGAAGACGAAGCCGTCGAGGGCGAAGAAGACGGTGAGGGCGATGCGGAGTCGGGTCAGAGAGCTGCCGTTGCCCGGCACGGCACTGTGCGTTCGGGATTTGTTTATTTGCGGCACAAACTCAGGCTAGGTGGGTGCGGGGTCGAGGACAAGGTGCGACTCTGGGACGAGACGAATCCGCCGAGGGCGCGGACGTATCGGCCGAAGGAGCGCAGGAGGGCACATGGGACGTGACGTGCCGGCCCTGGTGTTCACCCGGGAGGACCGCCGTCGGTACCGCGAGAAGATGCACACCGACCTCGAGGTGCTCGCCCGGATGCTCCACGAGTCGGGGTTCGAGAGCGAGCGCCCCCAGGTCGGGCTGGAGATCGAGCTCAACCTCGTGGACGACGCCGGGCTGCCCGCGATGCGCAACACCGACGTGCTCCGGGCGATCGCCGACCCCGCCTGGTCGAGCGAGCTGGGCCGCTTCAATCTGGAGATCAACATCCCGCCCCGGCAGCTCACGGCGGGCGGCCCCGGTTCCTGGGAGCAGGAGATCCGGGACGCCCTCAACCACGCCGAGGACCGCGCGGCTGCGGTGGGCGCGCACCTGATCATGGTCGGCATCCTGCCGACCCTGGGCGAGTCGGACGTCAGCGAGTCCGCGCTCTCCGGCGACCCGCGGTACCGCCTCCTCAACGAGCAGATCTTCGCGGCCCGGGGCGAGGACCTGCGGATCAAGGTCGACGGCGTGGAGCGACTGTCGACGTACGCCGACACCATCACTCCCGAGGCCGCCTGCACCAGCACCCAGTTCCATCTCCAGGTCGACCCGAAGGAGTTCCCGCACTACTGGAACGCGGCCCAGGCCATCGCGGGCGTGCAGATCGCCCTCGCGGCGAACTCGCCCTTCCTGTTCGGCAAGGAGCTGTGGCGCGAGACCCGCATCCCCCTCTTCGAGCAGGCCACCGACACCCGCCCCGAGGAGATCAAGGCCCAGGGTGTACGGCCCCGGGTGTGGTTCGGGGAGCGCTGGATCACCAGCGTCTTCGACCTCTTCGAGGAGAACGTGCGCTACTTCCCGGCCCTGCTGCCGCTGTGCGAGGACGAGGACCCGCAGCAGGAGCTGGACAGCGGCGGCGTCCCCCAGCTGGGCGAACTGACTCTCCACAACGGCACGATCTACCGGTGGAACCGCCCCATCTACGCCGTCACCGACAGCGGCCCGCATCTGCGCATCGAGAACCGGGTGCTGCCCGCCGGCCCCACCGTGGCCGACATCATCGCCAACGGCGCCTTCTACTACGGTCTGACCCGCGCCCTGGTCGACGAGGACCGGCCGGTGTGGTCGCGGATGTCCTTCTCGGTCGCCGAGGAGAACCTGCACACCGCCGCCCGCGACGGCATCGACGCCCGCCTGTACTGGCCCGGCGTGGGCGAAGTGCCGGTCACGGAACTGGTGTTGCGGCGTCTGCTGCCCCTGGCCCACAAGGGCCTGGAGCTGACCGGCATGGACACCGAGTGGCGCGAGCCCCTGCTGGGCATCATCGAGCAGCGCTGCGTCACGGCCCGCAACGGCGCCCTGTGGCAGGCGGAGACGGTGCACCACCTGGAGAAGGCGGGCATCTCCGACCGGCGTGAGGCACTGCGTCAGATGACCCGGACCTACATGGACTACATGCACATGAACGCGCCCGCGCACACCTGGCCCGTGGACTGACCTCAGCCGGGCCGGCCGTGCCACTGCGCGGCAGCCGTCAACGGCACGGGTTCGGGCACCCGGGCCGAGGTCGTCAGCTCGATCCGCCGCCCCTCGGCCGCCGACCGCAGCAGAGCGGTCATCGTCTCCAGCACGTGCAGGGCGAGTTCACCACCGGCGCGCGGCGCACGCTCACCGTCGGCGGTGAGGAAGTCCAGCAGGCCGACGCCGCGTGCGCCGTCCGCGTAACCCGCTGAAGCCGGAAGGGTGCGCCAGCGGGTGTCGCCGAGCGGGTGCAGGCGTACCTCCCCGTCGAAGCGGTTCGGGTCGGGGACCGCGAGGGTGCCGCTCTCGCCGTGGACCTCGATCGGGGCGGCCGTCGTCGCCACGCCGTCGAAGCTCGTCGTGAGCGTCGTCAGTGTCCCGCCCACGTGTTCCAGCACTCCGGAGACATGGCTGTCCACCTCGACCGGTATCCGCTCGCCCGCGCGCGGGCCGGAACCGATGACGCGCTCGGCGCGCAGCCGCCCGGCCGCCCCGATCACGGCACGCACCGGCCCCAGCAGATGGACCAGCGACGACAGGTAGTACGGCCCCATGTCCAGCAACGGGCCGCCGCCGGCCGTGTAGTAGAAGTCGGGCTGGGGATGCCAGCGTTCGTGGCCCGGGGTGACCATCACGGCCGAGGCGAACTGGGGGCGTCCGATGCTCCCCGCCTCCACGGCCGCCCGCGCGGTCTGAACTCCCGTCCCCAGCACGGTGTCCGGGGCGCAGCCCACCCCGGTGCCCGCCTTCGCGGCGGCTTCCAGGACGGACCGGGCGTCCTCCAGGTCCGCGGCCAGCGGCTTCTCCCCGTAGACGTTCTTGCCGTGGCGGATCGCCCCGAAGGCTATCTCGGCATGGGCCGCCGGGGTGGTGAGGTTCAGCACCGTGTCCACGTCCGCACTGCTCAGCAGCTCCGCGACCGACAGCGCCCGGGCGCCCGGCAGTTCGGCGGCGGCAGCGGCCGACCGGGAGGGGTCGAGGTCGGCGACCGCGGTGACGCGCACACCGGGACAGCCGACGAGGGTGTCCAGGTACGCGCGGGAGATGACGCCGAGCCCTACGACCCCGACGCGGTGCGCGTCGCCCACAGCATGCCCCTCTCGATGATGGTCCGGACGTGGGGGTTCTCCAGCACGTCGACGCTGTGCCCCGGGGTCGTCACCACGATCCGCCCGGCACCCCACCGGCGGGTCCACACCGCCGGTGAGGTGACCGGCCGGTGCCAGGGCTGCCAAGGCCGGGTGGGATGCGTGGTGGTGGCCAGGACGTCGATGAGGTCGTCGTGGAGCACCCAGTACTGCTCGGTCTCCAGCGTGAACTCCTCGATGCCGGCCGTGATCGGGTGCGCGCGACCGGCATCGGTGAGGGTGATGGTGTGGGGCAGGAAGTTGTCCGCCGCCTCACCCCGGCGCTCGCACGGTTCCTTGCCGGGGTGCGTGGCGAACTGGCCGCCCACCAGGTGGAGATAGTCCGAGGAGACGCGGAACGAGTCGGCGATGCCGCCGTGCCAGCCCGTGAAGCCGGTGCCGGCCACGACCGCGGCGGTGAGCCCCGCCAGCTGGTCGCGCGTGATCTCCGACATCGTCACGCACTGCACGACCAGGTCGGTGGCGGCCATCTCGGCGGCATCCGCGTAGATCCCGGTCGACTCCTCGACCCGGACGGTGTATCCGTTGCTCCGGAGGAAGGGCAGGAACAGTTCCGTGGCCTCGACCGGCTGATGCCCTTCCCAGCCGCCTCGGACCACCAAGGCTCTCTTCTGCGTCATCGTGATCTCACTATGCGCCGGTCGCCCGTGCCCGGAAAAGGGGGCCGGACCTCACGAAAGTTTCGCGCCGGCGGCCCGCGCCGAAACCATCCAGCAGGCCGCGGTGTAGCGGACCTGCGAGCCCTGCACGAAGGGATCGAAGGCCGGGCGGACCGCCTCGACGATCTCCGCCCGGGTCCGCTCGTCGGCGTCGGGCAGGACCGTGCCGAGCGGACCGAGCCGGGTGAAGTAGGTGACGAGTTCCTTCTCGGGCAGGGCGCAGACCACGTCGACCGGCTGGATGTCGATCCCGGACCAGCCGCTCTCCGCCAGGATGCGGTGGACCCGCTCCGGGTCCGCGAAGGCGAACTGGCCCGGCTGGTCCGGCTGCCGGGCGGGCAGGTCCGGCAGGTCCGGCAGGAACGGGGCCGCGGCGCGTTCGGCCGTCGTCATGAACGGGTTCTCCTCCGGGCCCCGCCACACCACGCACCGCAGCCCGGCCCCGTCCCTCACCGCGCTCCGCAGATTGCTGAAGGCCCGCACGGGGTCGCCGAAGAACATGACGCCGAAGCGCGAGATGACGGCGTCGAAGGCGCCGGGGTCGAACGCGTACTCCTGCGCGTCGGCCTGGATGAAGGACGCCGGTACGCCCTCCTGCTCGGCGTGCGCCCGGGCCGCCTCGATCATCGGGCCGGAGATGTCGACCCCGACGCAGTGGCCCACCCGGCGGGCGACGGCCCGGGTGATGCTGCCCGTGCCGCAGCCGACGTCCAGCACACTCGCCGCGTGTTCCGCGGCAACGGCGTCGACGAGCAGTTCCTCGATGGGCCTGAACATCTCGTTCAGCACCTCCTGGAGATCCACCCAGGCGTGGCCGGCGGGCCCGTTCCAGCGGGCGGCCTGCTCGTCGTCGGACCTGTGTGAGGCATCCATCTTCGTCTCTCCCTCTGCTTGCCTTCGTCGTGGACGGGATGACAGCGTTCTACTTCAAGTCGACTTGAGGTCAAGACAATGACAGACCTGGACATCGCCGAAGTGGCACACCGCGCCGGAGTGCCCGCCTCGACCCTGAGGTTCTACGAGGAGAAGGGGCTGATCGCCTCGACCGGCCGGCGCGGCATGCGGCGTCAGTACGACCCCGGGGTCCTGGAGCGGCTGGCCCTGATCGCGCTGGGGCGGACGGCCGGGTTCTCTCTCGACGAGATCGCGCTGATGTTCGCGCCGGACGGGCAGCCGCGGATCGACCGGCGGATGCTGTCGGCCAAGGCGGAGGAACTGGACCGCAGGATCCGCGAACTGGGCGTCCTGCGGGACTCCCTGCGGCACGCCGCCGCCTGCCCCGCGCCGAGCCACCTGGAGTGCCCCACCTTCCGCCGCCTGATCGACGCGGCGGCGTCCGGCGGTGTCGCGGCGCCGGGACGGCGGGTCCCCGGACGCCGCTGAGGGACCGTCCGCGCTCTTGGTCCAATCCTGGGCCGTGCTTTGCCCGATCCCCGTCGCCGCGTGCCTAGCCTCGGCTGCGAACTTCGGGAGGCGGCAGTGCTCAAGACCGTGACAGGGCAGGCAGCGGGTCTGACCAAGGACCAGCGCAACGCGTTCGTGGCCGCCTATCTCGGCTGGGCGATGGACGCGTTCGACTACTTCCTGGTCGTGCTCGTCTACAGCGAGATCGCGGACGACTTCCACGTCTCCCTCACCGACATGGCCTTCCTCACCACCGCGACCCTGGTGATGCGGCCGATCGGCGCGCTGCTCTTCGGCATGTGGGCGGACCGCCGAGGCCGCCGCGTCCCCCTCATGGTCGATGTCGTCTTCTACTCGATCGTCGGCTTCGCCTGCGCCTTCGCGCCCAACTACACCGTGCTGCTGGTGCTGCGCCTGCTCTACGGCATCGGCATGGGCGGCGAATGGGGCCTGGGCGCGGCCCTGGCCATGGAGAAGATCCCCACCGAACGGCGCGGATTCTGGTCGGGCCTGCTGCAGAGCGGCTACTCGCTGGGGTATCTCCTGGCCGCCGTGGCGTTCTTCGCCATCGAGCCCGCCTTCGGCTGGCGCGGCCTGTTCGCCTTCAGCCTGCTGCCCGCCCTGGTCGCACTGTGGGTGCGCAGCAGGGTGGAGGAGAGCGAGGTGTGGGAGAAGAGCGTCCGGCTCAACCGCACCCCCGCGCACCAGGTGTTCAGGAACCCGGCGGTGCTGCGGCGCTTCGTCTACCTGGTCGCGCTGATGACCGCCTTCAACTGGATGTCCCACGGCACCCAGGACATCTACCCGACCTTCGTGAAGAAGGGCCTCGACCTGTCGGCGAACACGTCGATCGCGATCGCCGTGGTCTACAACATCGGCGCCATGATCGGCGGAGTGGTGCTCGGTGCGTACTCCGAGCGGCTGGGCCGCCGCCGGACCATCATGATCGCGGCGGCAGCGGGCCTGGTCGTTGTGCCGTTCTTCGTGCTGTCGACCACCGTCGGCTGGCTGATGCTGTCGTCCTTCCTGATGCAGGTGTGCGTGCAGGGCGCCTGGGGCGTCATCCCGGCGCATCTGACCGAGATGAGCCCGGACGCCGTCCGGGGCTTCTACCCCGGCGTCACCTACCAGCTCGGCAACCTCATCGCCGCCCTCAACCTGCCGATCCAGGAGGCCCTCGCCGAGCGCCACGGTTACCCGTCGGCGATGGCATGGACCATCGTGCCCACCCTGGCCGTGGTGATCCTGCTGAGCGCGCTCGGCAAGGAGGCCAAGGGGATCCGCTTCGGGAGCGGCTCGACGGCGGCCCCCAGCGGTGCGGCGACCGGCGCGGCACGGTCCTGACCCGGCAGCTCCGTTTTGGATCAGCCTTTCTCCTGTGCTGCACGAGCGTTGTACGGGTGCTGACCGGCCTCCCACGAGAGTGGCATCACCGCCTCCACCAGGGACGGCGGCGATCGAAAGGGGACGGTCAGATGGCCAACGTCGAAGCACCGCAGCGCAGGGCCATACTCACCGGTGGGCTGGCTGCCGGCGCAGCGCTGCTCACCGCCTGCTCGTCGAAGGACACCACCGGCACGGGCAAGGCCGCGGCCGCGGCGGGCATGCCCTCGCCCTCTCCCGCGGCGGCCGCGCGACCGGACTCGCCCTGGTCCGCGTTCGCACGGCTGATGGACGGCAACAAGCGCTGGGTGGACGGCACACTGCAGCACCCCGACCGCGATCCGAAGCGGCGGGAGTTCGTCGCCGAGGCGCAGGACCCGTACGGCGTGATCCTCTCCTGCATCGACTCCCGTGTGCCGCCGGAGCTCGTCTTCGACACGGGCCTCGGCGACCTGTTCGTGCTGCGCACCGGCGGGCAGGTCGTCGGACCGGTCGTCGTCGGCTCCGTGGAGTACGGCCCGATGACGTCCGGCACCCCGCTCGTCGTGGTCCTCGGTCACCAGCGCTGCGGCGCCGTCAAAGCGGCGTACGGGGCGCTGAAGGACGACAAGCCACTGCCCGGCAACCTCCAGTCGATCGCCGAAGCCCTGCGGCCCGCCTACCGGGAGACCGTCAAGCAGCGGCACGCCGACCCCGTCGACGCGATGGTCCGGATCCACACCAAGCAGACCGCCGCCGACCTGCGGACCAACAAGGACCTCGCGCCACTCGTGAAGAAGGGCGACCTCGCCGTCGTCAGCGCCTACTACTCGCTCGACACCGGCCGCGTGGAGGTTCTCACCGGCGCGCCCTCCGCCTGACCGGGGGCCGACGGAGACCGGGCGGGGAAAAACGTTCTACGCCCGGTCACGTTATACTTGCGGCGCCCATGAAGGTCACCGTCGTGCCTGGTCGCACGGCTGCAACAGCGAGGGGGGTGGACGCCGTTCCGGCACGCCCCGCCCGCATCCAGGACGTCGCGGCCGCCGCCGGCGTCTCGGTGTCCACGGTGTCGAACGTGCTCAACCGGCCCGAGCGGGTCAACGCCCGGACCGCCGAGCGCGTCCGTGTCGCGGTCGCCGCGCTCGACTACGTCCCCCACCCGGGCGCCGCGGGCCTGCGCACCGGCCACTCCTCAGCGATCGGGCTGGTGCTGCCCGACGTGACCAACTCCTTCTACGCGCGCATCGCGAGGGGCGCCGCCGACGCGGCCTACGACCACGGCTACTCCCTCGTCCTGTGCCACAGCGGGGACGCCCCGGAACGGGAGCAGGGCTACTTCAGCATGCTCGTCGAGCAGCGGGCCGTCGGAGTCGTGGTCGTGCCGCTCAGCGCCGACCCGGGCCGGCTGGCCCGGCTGCGGGAGAGGGGCATCCCGCTCGTCCTGGCCGACCGCGCGATGCCCGACCGGGAGGGGTGTTCGGCCTCCGTCGACGACATCGCCGGCGGCCGCATCGCCGTACGGCACCTTCTCGACAGCGGGGCCCGCGACCTTCTCGTCGTCAACGGCGAGCGCGGCATACGCCAGTGCGCCGACCGCTACCAGGGTGCCCGGCAGGCCGTACGCAGTCGGCGCGAGGCCCGGCTCGGCCAGGTCGTCGCCGAGCGGATGACCGTCGCGTACGGCACGGAGATCGCCCGCGGGCTGAAGGACCTGCCCGACGGCGTGTTCTGCACCAACGACTTCCTCGCCGCGGGCCTGTGCCGCGGGCTCACCGAACGGGGCGTGCGCATCCCCGAGGACGTGCAGGTCGTCGGATACGGCGACCTCGACGTCGCGACCTTCGGGGCGACGACCCTGACGACGGTCCGGCAGCCGGTCGAGGACCTCGGCCGGGCGGCCGTGGAGATGCTGCTCGACGAGATCGAGGCCCGCGCGGACCACCTCCACGAGACCCGCGTCTTCGCCCCCGGCCTCGTCCGACGCGACTCCACCCGGCGGTCCTCCGACGACTAGCCTTCGGCCGGAATCCGCAGCGTCACCGGCCCGAACAACCCTGACGACAACTGGGAGGCGAAGGCCCATGCGGTGGGTGTCGCCTCCGCGAGATACGGCGCCAGTGTGCCCCGTACCGTCACCTCCAACCGGACGGTCCGCCCGGCGGCACCGCGCAACGGGAAGCGGTAGGGCGCGCAGAACGCCTCACCGGCGAACTCCCCGTCCACCGACACCTCCACACTGCCCCGCACCCGCCCGAGATCCAGCACCGGATCGGGCCCGGGCGGCACCTCCAGCGCACGCGCGTACGTCACGCCACCGCTCCAACCGCCCAGCCCCTGCTCACGCCAGTCGCCCAGCGGCAACGGCGCCGGCACCGTCCGTACCCGTACCGGCCCACGCCAGGCGGAGCCGCCCCGGAGGACGGCCGTGGGCTCGGTGACCACCTCGACCTCGGTGGGTGCCGTGAGCGGTGCACGGAGCGTCAGCTGATCACCCGCCGGGGCCAGTTCCTCTCCGCCTCCGACCCGTACGTGCGCGTGCAGCGCCAACGGAAGTTCCAGCGACACCGTTCCCGGCGGAACCGTGAACCGGAAGCGCTGCGGCGTCGCGTGGACGTCATCGGTGGAACGCGACGGCCACACGGCACCGCCGAGCACCGGACGGCCGTTGAGCCACGCGGTGTCCGGCAGCGGGTGCGGCCGTACGGCGGCGTGGACGTGCTGCAACTCGCCCCGCCTGCGCTCGTCCTCGACGGTCCGGCCCCGCCACGCGCCCGTCCCGGCCTCCCAGCCGGCGCCACTGACCACGGCCGTCACCCCGGACCCCGACCGCACCACCAGGTCGACGAACACCGCGTCCCGGACATCCGCGCTGTCGGCCACGACCTCCAGCGTGTGTTCGCCCGCCCCGACTTCCGGCTCGTGGCGGAAGAACATGGGCACGGCGCCCCAGTCCGCCTCGTAGTACTCGACCTTCTCCTGCCGTGCCACCACGTCCCCGTCGAGCAGCACGGTCACCGCCGAGGCGGCACCCACGACGAGCACCGCCCGCGCAGCGCCGGCCGGGACCCGGAGCCGTGCGCGGTAGGCGACCCGGCCGTCGGGCCGGACCCCGTCGGGCGGGCGCATGAACCGCGGGCGCGGCCCGAGCCCACCCGGCTCGGACACACAGAAGAAGCTGCCGAGCGGTGTGCCCGCATCGGCCGAGATCGTCGAGGGCCGGTCCTGGGCGTCCGACAGTTCGTACTCGAGCACATTGCGGTCGCGGGCCACGATGACCCGGGCGGAGGCCACATGGCCGTCACCGTCCGGGCCCAGCGGCTCCCCGTTCCACCACACCCGCTTGACCGCCTCCGCGCCGACGTGCAGCTCGGCGGGCCCCCGACGGCCGGTCTCGACGATCGCCCGGACCCGGGCGGCCGTTCCGCGCACCGGCACGGGAACGCGCACGAACTCCTCGTTCACCAGCCCCTTGACGCCCAGCAACCCGCCCTGGTCCGGGATGCCACGGCTCGACGAGTACACCCCGACGTCCCAGTCCGAGTCCGGCGGCACGAGGGGCAGTTCACCGGCCAGGACCCGCTCCACGCTCACCGGGTCCAACGGCTCGGGAGCCCGATCGAGCGGCACCGGGGGCAGGACCCGGACCCGGTTGCCGTAGGTGACCCGGGTCCGCTCCCAGGCCGCACCGTCGCTCCACTCCATGCTCCAGATCTGCGGCTCGGCCACGGACGCTCCCGGGGGCATGGCCAGATCGCCCCAGGTGTTGTCCATCGTGGGGATCAGCCGGCCGTGCCAGCCGGTCGAGAGGTCGAGCACCTGGACCGCCGTCCCGGCCACGGGAGGCGTCGGCTCCGGACGGCCCTCACGCCAGACGACCAGGGCCGCGGGCGCGCCGCCCAGCGCCACCTCGATGGCCGAGCGGGCACCGCCGTCGCAGACGGTGACCCGGGCAGGGCTGCGCGAGCCGGTCGCCGGATTCCAGACCTCGGCCTCCGCGACACAGGCCCGGACGGTGATGGATGAGGTGCGGGCGGGCTCGGGGGCGGAGCCGGGCGGCCGCAGCGGATGCGCGCCGATCTCCGGGAAAGCGGCCGTGACCAGGGCCACCGCCTCGTTCCCCTTCCGCCGGACGAGCAGCGGGACATCGCCCGTCGCATGCCCGGCCGCGCCGGCCACCGCCGCGGCGCCGGCCTCGGGGTCGCCCACCCGCTCCAGCCGGGGATGGGCCAGCAGGGCCGCCACGACCGCGTCGTCACCGGCCCGGCCCGCGGCCGTCGCGGGCGGACGGCCCACGACCACGACCCGCCCTCCCACGTCGAGCAGTTCGGCCAGCCGGCGCGCCGTCTCCTCCTCCAGCACGCTCGTCGAGGGCAGCAGCACCGCGCGGTACGCCAGGTCCCTGATCCGCAGGGTGCCGCCGGTGGCCTCGGCGCGCTGCACCGAGTCGTCGTCGACGACGTCGAAGGAGATCCCGCGCCGGTCCAGGGCACCGGCATGCGGCCCGAGCCAGTTGTTCGTGCCGCACAGGTCCAGGTAGTGCCGCTGCGTCTCGTCGGCGTGGGCGTGGCCGTGACCCAGCCGGCCGTCGCCGAAGTGCCGGACTGGCGCGTCCAGCGGGACGAGGGCCTGCATGGTGGCGGTGGGGTGCAGCACCGCCACATCGGCCGCGTAGCCGCCCCACGACATGATCGAGCAGATCCGGGCCACGGCCCGGGAGAACGCCGGATACTGCTTCCAGTAGGGCTGGCGCCAGTCGGTGGACGGCGGAGCCCACTCGAACCAGCCGCCCGCCGTGCCGAAGTAACTGGCATGCGGGTTGTAGAGGTTGGCCCCGCTGCGCAGGAACGGCAGCAGCCAGTCGTAGGTGTCCTCCAGCGTGCCGCCCCAGCCGGAGGAGTGGAACGCCTCGATCCAGACGCGCTCGTGACCGTAGAGGTGGGCCATGGAGGAGTGCACCTTGGCGTCGCCGTGGTGGTCGCTGCCGGCGGCGCCGTACCAGCGGTGGGTGCGGAAGTAGTCGGTGTAGATCTGCGTCGACTGGGCCGGATAGCCCGCGCGGGCGGGGTGGCTCTGGTCGCTGCCCAGCAGCAGGCCGCGCTCGCGGTGCCAGGCTGCGAGCGGCCGGAACAGGGCCTCCTCGGTCAGCTCCGCGCGGACCGCGTAGTAGTCGGCGCGGATCTTCCCGTCCGCGCGGATCTTGCCGTCAGGCACACCGCCGTTCGTGCCGAACAGGGCCGGCAGGTGGTCGAGCAGGTCGTAGCCGCGCCGGGCGCGGAACTCGTCGGCGAAACGGTGGCTCCAGGCGTTGGTGCCGGGCAGTTCGTCCTGGAAGCTGCCCGCGATGACGGTGCCGAGGTACTCCGGCACACGGCGGTCGTACTCGTGGTGGACCGTGTCCATCAGCAGGTCCACGGCGTGCGGGTGCAGGTAGTCGAACGCCGTCGGGACTGCGGCGACGAGTCGCACCGTGCTGCCGTCGGGGGCCGCGATCCGCCCGTCCACTAAGAGGTCGAACCGCCGGCCCTGCCGCGAGTACGCGGCCAGTGGCGTCTCGGCCTCCCTCAGGGCGACCCGGCCCCGGGAGACGTTCACGGCACGGCAGCGCAGCGCGAGTCCGGCCGCCTCGGGATGACGCCGTGTCACACCGCCCTGCACATTGGCCCCGGAGAACCCGATCTGGTCGTAGAACCACAGTCGTGTGCCCAGCTCCGCCGCGACCTCGCAGGCGTCGGTGAAGCGTGCCCACCACTCCTCGCCGAACCAGGCCGGATCGTCGGCCCGGGCCCCGAACGTCGGGCCGGCCGGGGCCAGGTTGATGACGACCAGGTTGTGCACCCCGCCCTCCGCGAACGCCCGCAGCTGCCAGGCGAGTCGCTCGCGGGTGACCTTGGCGCCCGACCACCACCACAGGGGAGTCGGGCCGAAGTCGCGGGGCGGGTTCTCGAAGAGCTGCCGGAGCGCGGGGGAGAGCACGGACGTGGTCCTTCCCCTAAAAACGTTTTGGGTCGTCCACACCGTAGGGGAGCTGGAGCTGCCACGCCATATCCCGGTACACGGCCGAGGGAACCGACGTCATGTCACCCGCGCCTGCACGAGACCTTGTTGCAACGTTTTTCTCGCCCTATATTCGCTGCGACCAGGCCCCCGGAACCGCGATGTCACCAGACGACGGAGTCGCATCATGGCCGGTACCCGCCCCATCCCCACACCGCTCTGGAAGGCCGCCGCCCTGTCGGGCATGGCCTCCTACCTCGACGCCGGGCTGATCGTGAGCATCTCCGTCAGCCTGGCCATCTACCGCGACGGTTATGACATGGGGGTGTGGATGGCCGGGGCGATCAGCGCGATCGTCACCGGCTGCATCGCCGTCGGCTCCCTCGTCGGCGGACGGCTCGCCGACCTCTTCGGGCGCCGCCGCGTCTACAACTGGGACATCTTCTGCTTCGCGATCGGCGCCCTCGTCATCACGCTCGCGCCGGACGACATCACCCTGCTGGTCGGCGTCCTCCTGGCCGGGCTCGCCGCCGGCGCCGACCTGCCGACGTCCCTGGCCGTGGTCTCGGACGCGGCACCCTCCTGGGCCCGGGGCAGACTCGTGGCGTTCACGCAGGTCATGTGGATGCTGGGCATCGCCGTCGCCATCTTCCTCGGCTTCGCCCTGTCCACCACGGGCATGACCGGGGCCCGCCTCATCACCGGGCAGCTGGCCGTCGCCGCGCTCGTCACCTGGGCCCTGCGGTCCCGGCTGAAACTGCCCGACGACCTGCCCGACGAGCTGTCGGGGACGGACCCGGAGACCCATGCGGAAGACCCTGCTCTGAAGAACGTGTGGACGCGCGCCGCCCTGCTGCCGATGGCCGCGACGTTCGTCTTCTACGTGACCTGGGGCCTCGGGGCCAACACCTTCGGCCAGTTCGGCACCTATCTGCTCGTCACCGTCAGCGACGCCTCGCAGAGCCTGGCCACCGGGATCAACCTGGCCTTCATCCCGATCGGCGTGCTGCTGACCTTCGCCTTCGTACGGGTCGCCGACAGTCCCTGGCGCGACCGGCTGTTCCACGTGGCCGCGGTGGTGCAGATCCTCGCCTTCGTCATCGCGTCCCTGACTGCGGGCGCACTCGCCGGCATGCTCGTCTTCTTCGTGCTCTACCAGCTCTCCCACCCCTTCGCCGGGGAGGCCAACTACAAGGTGTGGTCGCAGCTCACGCTGCCCGCGGACACCCGCGGCACCACCCAGGGCCTCACCTACGCCCTGTCCCGGGGCGTCTTCGCGGTCGCCGCGTTCTTCACCCCGGCCCTCGCCGACCACAGCCCGTCCGTCCTGCTCTGGACGATCACCGCCTGCATGACCGCGGCGGCGTTCGCGGGCGTGTTCATCGTCCGCGTCCTGGTCCCGCGTTCCGCGAGCGCCGTGCGGGACGGAGCGGACCTGCGCGTCCCCAGCCCCTCGCCCGCCGGCCTTTCCGACAAGGAGCACTGACCATGGCAACGACCGCGGACCGCACGTCCGAACGGACGGCCGCCCTGCGCGACCTGCTGCCGCCGGTCACCCGGCGCCGCACCCGGATCGGGCTGGTCGCCGGCGGACTCGGCACCTACTGGCCGCAGTTCCCCGGCCTCCTCCCGCAACTGAAGGAGTCGGCCGCCCAGGTCGCCGACCGTTTCCGGGAGATGGACGCGGAGGTGACCGACGCCGGGTTCGTCTCCGACGCCCAGGAAGGCGCGCGTGCCGCCGAGGAGCTGCGGCGGGCCGACTGCGATCTGATCGTGCTGTTCCTGACGACCTACCTCACCTCGTCGATGGTGTTGCCGATCGCGCAGCGCTCGCACACACCCGTGCTGGTCATCGACCTCCAGCCGTCCGAGAGGATGGACCACGCCGCCTTCGACACCGGGGCCTGGCTGGCCTACTGCGGGCAGTGCCCCGTCCCGGAGGTCGGCAACGTCTTCCGGCGGGCGGGCATCCCCTTCCGGTCGGTGTCGGGCTGGCTGCGCCAGGAGTCCGCCTGGCGGCGTATCGAGCAGTGGATCCGGGCCGCGCACATCCGCGCCGCGCTCCGGCACGCCCGGCACGGCCTCATGGGGCACGTGTATCCCGGCATGCTCGACGTGCAGACCGATCCGACACTGCTGGCCACGACGTTCGGCTCGCACGTGGAGGTGCTGGAGTTCGACGACCTGAGGCACCGCGTGGAGCGCGTGACCGAGGCGGAGACCCGGGAGCGGATGGCGCTCGCCCGGCAGATCTTCACCCTCGACGAGAGCGTGGTGGAGGAGGACTTCGCCTGGGGCGCGACCGTGTCCGTCGCCCTGGACCGGCTGGTGGCGGACTTCGAGCTCGACAGCCTCGCCTACTACCACCGCGGCCTCGACGGTGAACTGCACGAGCGGCTCGGCGCCGGCATGATCCTCGGCGCCTCACTGCTCACCGCCCGGGGCGTCCCCGCGGCCGGCGAGTACGAACTGCGCACGTCCGTCGCCCAGCTCGCCTCCCAGAGCGTCGGCGCCGGAGGCTCCTTCACCGAGATCCAGGCCCTCGACTTCGAGGACGGCGTGGTGGAGATGGGCCACGACGGCCCCGCCCACCTCGCGGTCGGCGCCCGCGACCCGCTGCTGCGCGGCCTCGGCGTCTACCACGGCAAACGCGGCTGGGGCGTGAGCGTCGAGTTCGACGTCCGGCACGGGCCCGTCACCCTGCTCGGCCTCGGCCAGGACGCCGACGGCAGCCTGTCGTTCGTCACCTCCGAGGGCACCGTCGTACCGGGACCGCTGCTGGAGATCGGCAACACCACCAGCCGCGTCGACTTCGGCCGCGACCCGGGTGAGTGGGTCGACGCCTGGAGCGCCACGGGCGTCGGCCATCACTGGTCCCTCGCGGTCGGACGCCACGCGGCCGACTTCAGGGCGGCCGCGAGCCTGCTGGGCATCGACCACCGGCAGGTGTGACACACCCCGGGCCTGGTCATCGTCGAGGACGCCCACGACTTCGAGATGCTCTCCGCGCTCGGACTGGTGCTGTTGCTGTTCTACCTGGGCCTGGAGTTCCACCTGGACGAGCTCAGGAGCGGCGGCCGGCGCCTGCTGACGGCGGGTGGCATCTACCTGCTGCTCAGTGTCGGCGCTGGGCTGGGATTCGGCTTCGCCCTGGGGTGGGGCGTCCGGGAGGCGCTGGTCCTCGCCGGTGTCCTCGGGATCTCCTCGTCCGCCATCGTCACCAAGATCCTCATCGACCTGGGCCGCATCGGCCGCCCGGAGACACGCCTCATCCTGGGCGTCATCGTGGTCGAGGACATCTTCCTCGCGCTGTACCTGGCCGCCCTCCAGCCGGTCATCGGCGGCGCCCACGGCGTCGGCGACATGGTCCTCCAGGGTGCCAAGGCCTTCGGCTTGCTGCTGTTGCTGGCCGCCGCGGCCCGCTACGGCACGAAGCTGGTCGGGCGGCTCGTCGCGACCCGCGACGATGAACTGCTCGTCATCGGCTTCCTCGGCGCGGCCGTCCTCGTGGCGGGAGTCGCCGAGGTCCTCGGGGTCGCCGACGCCATCGGCGCGTTCATGGTCGGCCTGATCCTGGCCGGTACCCCCTCCGGCCCGCGCATCCGGGACCTGGTGCACCCGCTGCGCGACGCCTTCGCGGCCATCTCCTTCTTCGCCTTCGGGCTCTCCGTCCACCCCGGCGACATCGTGTCCGTCGTCGGACCGGCCGCCGCGGCGGCCACCTTCGTCGCCCGCGGGGAGTTCGCGCTGATCCTGGCCGCCATGGCCGCCGGCGCCGGGCTCGACGCCCGGCTCGCCCCGTTCATAGCCGGGTACGTCCTCGTCCTCGCGGTCCTCGGACCCATCGCCGCCGGACGCGCGCACCTGCCCGCCCGCGTGCTCCGGGCCGGCCAGGGCCACCTGCCCCGCCCCCCGGCCCCGGCGCACGACACCGAGCCCGACGGCACACCGTCCGCTCCCGGGCACGCCCAGCGTTCGATCAGCCCCACACGGACGGCGTAGCGGGTCGGTTCCGGACGGTCCTCGCGGCCGAGCTTCCGGAGCAGGTCGGGCGCGGTGCCGCTCCACGTCCTCGACATCGCCCGGTGCGCCCGATCCCCGGCAGCAGAGCGGTCACGACGAGCGCGATGGGCGTTCAGCGGGAGAGTCCGCCGGAACGCGGGCACCGCGCACTGCCTCCTCGACACACCCGGCCGCGCCGCCATCCGTGACAGCACCCATTCCCGGACCGAACACCCCCTCGCGGCCGGGCGTTCGTACAGCACGGCCACCGGGAAGGATGAGGGTGGGGCCCGATGGTGGAAGCAGCTGGAGGGGGGAGACGCTGAAGCCCAGGTGAGACAGTCGCGGCCGGCCGCACCGCCGCACCGCCGCACCGCCGCACCGCCGGCCCGTCTCCCTCCGCACCGTCACAGGGCCCGACACCCCACGACGTGTCATGGCCTCGGCCGTGCCCTGTCTCGAAGCGCTCGGGTTCCGGGAAGGAGAAGCCGTGCCCCAGTCCGAGGACCAGCGTCTGGTCGATCTCGAAGCACGACTCGAGCGGGAGGACCCCCGGTTCACCCGGGCCCTGAGAACCGGTCGCCCGGCCCGGCTCCGGGAGTACCGCCGGACCGGAGCCTGGTGGGGGCTGGCACTCGGCGTGGCCGTGCTGGGATCCGGCATCGCCCTGGCCCATGGGCTGCTGATCGCGGGTGGGCTGGTCCTGGTCGGCATGGCGGCCCAGCTCGCCGATCCGGACCCGGCCCGTATGACGCACCGGGGGTTCGGGCGACGCTGACACGGGCGGAACCGCCGGGCCCCTCCGCCGACGGCCGGACACGCGCGGTGTGCCGCCGTCAGGGTGTCGTCGTAACCCATGTGACCGCCCTGGATGGTGGGACGGCCCGGCATGACTGACGGTGGTGCACGTCGAGGCCGGGTCTCGTGAGCTGGCGAGGCGTCAGCTGCCCGGCCCGCGACGGAAGGATTCACCGATGCGCTCTGCCCGCATGCTGCTCGCGACGGCCACCGCCACGGCCGCCCTCGCGATCACCGCACCCGCCGCCTATGCCGTGGCGATGGGTGACCAGGACCACGACTCCACTTCCTACAGCAAGGAGCACCACAAGGACGACAACCACCACGCGCCGCGTGGCGGCGTGCACGCGGGTGGCGGAGCGCTGGCCGCCGTGACCGCGGACGAGGACTGGGACAGCTCCAGGCACGACAAGGACGCCCACGGCGACAAGCGCGACGACGAGGGCAAGCACGAGGACCACGGCAAGGAGAACGGGCACGACAAGGGCTCCTGGGAGGGCAAGCACGACAAGCCGCACGGTGGGATGCACACCGGTGGCGGAGCGCTGGCCGCCGTGACCACGAACGACGACTGGGACAACTCCAGGCACGACAAGGACGCCCACGGCGACAAGCGTGACGACGAGGGCAAGCACGAGGACCACGGCAAGGAGAACGGGCACGACAAGGGCTCCTGGGAGGGCAAGCACGACAAGCCGCACGGTGGGATGCACACCGGTGGCGGAGCGCTGGCCGCCGTGACCGCGAACGACGACTGGGACAACTCCAAGCACGACCCGGACACGTACCGGGACGGCGAGCGCGGCGAGGACGGCTGGGGCGACAAGCACGAAGAGGACGCCTACGGCGACAAGGACTGGGGCGACAAGCACGAGAAGGGTTCCTGGGAGGGCAAGCACGACAAGCACGACAAGCCGCGCGGCGGGATGCACACCGGTGGCGGCGGTCTCGCCTCCGCGCCGGGCGTGACGGCCGGCGGTCTCGCGGCGCTGGCGGTGGCCGGCACGGGCCTGTACGCGCTGCGACGCCAGAAGGCCTCGCGGGGCACCGTCTGACCGATGCCCGACCTCATAGCAGCCGTGGCCGCCGCACGTGCCCCTCACGTCGCGGCGGCCCGGCTCGTCCTCCCACGTGCCGTGCCCGCTGCCGTGCCCGAACGAGGTGGTCCCTGATGGCAGACAGTCCCCCCGCTCCTCCCGTCCCCGGTCCCGACCCCGCCCCCGCCCCCGCCCCTGAACCGTCCAAGCGGCGATTGCGCAGCGTCGTGACGGTGCTCTGGGTGGCTGCCGCCCTCGCCCTGACCGTGAGCCTGGTCGGCGGCCGTGGCGAGTCGTCCGACGCCGCCGGCCCGCCGCACGCACCGCCGGCCGTGACCGCCTCGGCCGTACCCGACCTGCCCGACACGCCGACCACGTCCGCGGCGCCGCACCGGTCCGCCGCGTCCGAGGCCGGTCCGCACCTGCCGCCGTCCCGGCCGGTCCGCCTGCTCATCCCCAAGATCTCGGTCGACGCGCCCTTCACCGACCTCGCCATCGGCCCCTCGGGCCAACTGGAGCCCCCGCCGCCGAACGACACCAACCTCGTCGGCTGGTACGCCAAGGGGCACACGCCCGGAGAGGCGGGTACCGCGATCATCGCCGGCCACGTGGACACCAGGACCTCCCCGGCCGTGTTCGCGGGCCTCAGCGAGCTGAGGAAGGGCGACCGGTTCCAGGTGGTGCGGGCCGACGGCGGCAAGGCGACCTTCGTCGTCGACGCCACGGAGTCCTTCGACAAGGACGCCTTCCCCAGCGACCGCGTCTACGGCGACACAGCGGACGCCCAGGTCCGGCTCATCACCTGCTCGGGTGCCTACGACCGTGAGGCCCGGGACTACACCGAGAACCTGGTCGTCTTCGCCCACCTCGTCTGACTTCCGGGGCACCGGCCTGACTTGGTGTTTTACAGTGACTCTCACCAGTTCAGGCGACTGTGGGACCTGTGAGGGATTCGCGAACCATGACGACCGAAACGTTTGAGTTCCAGGTAGAGGCACGTCAGCTGCTCCAGCTGATGATCCACTCGGTCTACTCGAACAAGGATGTCTTCCTGCGGGAGCTCGTCTCCAACGCCTCCGACGCGCTCGACAAGCTGCGTCTGGAGAAGCTGCGGGACGACTCGCTCGACGCCGACGTGTCGGACCTGCACATCGAGCTCGACGTCGACAAGGAGGCCCGCACGCTCACGGTGCGGGACAACGGCATCGGCATGTCGTACGACGAGGTCGGGCGGCTCATCGGCACCATCGCCAACTCGGGAACGGCCACGTTCCTGAAGGAGCTGAAGGAGGCCGAGGACGCGGCCGGGGCCGACGGGCTCATCGGCCAGTTCGGTGTCGGCTTCTACTCCGGCTTCATGGCGGCGGACGAGGTGACGCTGGTGACCCGCCGCGCCGGCGAGAGCCAGGGGACCCGCTGGACGTCGCGCGGTGAGGCCACGTACACGCTGGAGAGGGTCGACGACGCGCCGCAGGGCACGTCCGTCACGCTCCACCTGAAGCCCGCCGACCCCGAGAACCAGCTGCACGACTACACCTCCGAGTGGACCATCCGGGAGATCGTCAAGCGCTACTCGGACTTCATCACCTGGCCCATCCGGATGGTCCCGGAGGCGAAGGACGGGGAGGACGCGCCCGAGCCCGAGACGCTGAACTCCATGAAGGCCCTGTGGGCACGCTCGCGCGACGAGGTGTCCGACGACGAGTACCACGAGCTGTACAAGCACATCAGCCACGACTGGCGCGAGCCGCTGGAGACGATCCGGCTCCAGGCCGAGGGCACCTTCGAGTACCAGGCCCTGCTCTTCGTCCCCTCGCACGCCCCGCACGACCTGTTCACGCGGGACTTCAAGCGCGGTGTCCAGCTGTATGTCAAGCGCGTCTTCATCATGGACGACTGCGAGGCGCTGCTGCCGCCGTACCTCCGCTTCGTCAAGGGCGTCGTCGACGCGCAGGACCTCTCGCTCAACGTCTCCCGCGAGATCCTCCAGCAGGACCGGCACATCCGGATGATGCAGCGCCGGCTGACCAAGAAGGTGCTGTCCACGGTCAAGGAGCTCATGACCCGCGACGCCGAGCGCTACGCCACGTTCTGGCGCGAGTTCGGCACCGCGCTGAAGGAGGGCCTGGTCACCGACCCCGAGAACCGCGACGCCCTCCTCGCCGTCTCCTCGTTCGCGACCACGCACTCCGACGACGAGCCGGCCACCCTCGCGCAGTACGTGGAGCGGATGAAGGACGGCCAGGACGACATCTACTACATCACCGGCGAGTCCCGGCAGAGCATCGAGAACTCCCCGCACATGGAGGCGTTCCGGGACAAGGGCATCGAGGTCCTGCTCCTCACCGACGCCGTCGACGAGGTGTGGGTCGACGCCGTGGGCGCGTACGAGGGCAGGAAGCTGCGGTCCGTCGCCAAGGGTGAGATCGACCTCGACGCCGAGGGTGCGGAGAAGGCCGGCGAGGAGCGGGAGAAGCAGGCCGAGGAGTACGCCGGGCTGCTGGGCTGGATGCGGGAGCGGCTGGACGAGGACATCAAGGAGGTGCGCCTCTCGACGCGGCTCACCGTCTCCCCGGCCTGCATCGTCTCCGACGCCCACGATCTGACCCCGGCCCTGGAGAACATGTACCGGGCGATGGGCCAGGAGGTGCCGCGCACCAAGCGGATCCTGGAGCTCAACCCCGGCCACCCGCTGGTGAAGGGCCTGCACCAGGCGTACCGGGCGAGCGAGGACCGCACGGAGCTCGCCGAGTCCGCCGAGTTGCTGCACACCCTGGCGGTGCTCGCCGAGGGCGGCCAGCCCAAGGACCCGGCGCGCTTCGTCAGGCTCGTGGCGGACCGCCTGGAGCGCACGCTGTAGTCACGGCGACGGGTCAGGGGTGGTCCGGGGCGCTCGCCGCCCGGGCGCCGGTCCCGGGTGTGCCGGTGCCCGGCGGGACGATCTCGCCCTGGACCACCCGCGGCGCGGGCGCCGTCCCGGCCTCCTCGTCCTTCGCCGCGCGCGCCTCGGCCTTGAGGATGCGGGCCGCCTTGCCGGCCGAGCGGGTCAGCTCGGGGAGTTTCTTCACCCCGATGACGGCTATGACGACGATGAGAATGATCGCGAGCTCGCTCAGTCCGAACATGGTGTCCTGTCCTCTCTCGCCCGGGCCGGGCACGGCGTGAGCGTATCGGGCGCGGAGCACGGCGTGATCGCCGTCCCGGGATGCGGCACCAGGTGCCGGCGCAGGTGCGGCAGCATCCCGCGGTCGAGCAGTTCCTGCCGCCGGACCAGGCGGGCGTGCTCCACCTGGTCGGCGGCCGGGAGCGCGCCGCGCCGGCGCAGGGCCGTGTGCAGTACGGCGGCCAGGGTGACGAGGCCGGTCACGGCCGCCACGAGCGCCAGGGTCCAGCCGGCCGCGACGAGCGACCCGGGCAGCGGGCCGAGGGCGTCGGCGGCGTGCAGCAGACCGCCGATCAGGAGCAGCGCCGCCGCGGACGTGCCCGCCACGAGCGGCGTGAGCACCGCGAGGGCCGGCAGCAGACTGCCCGACCCGAGCAGACCCCGTGCTTCGTGCCGGGCGGCCCTGCGCACGGCGAGACAGGAGCGGTACGGCTCGCCGGCCGCCGCCGCGATGTCGTCGGCGTGGGCGAGCGCGTGGGCGCGCAGGTGTGCTGCGGCCTCGCCGGTCGGGTCGGCGTCCAGGGCGCCGCGGATGTCCGCGGTGCCCTCGCCTGGTGCAGTACGGCTTCGAAGTCCGCGCGGTCCTCGGGGCGCAGGCGGAGCGGTTCGGCCACATGGTCTCCCGGTCGGTTGCCGATGCGCCGCCGGGCCCGGCCACACGCGGGCGGGCCCGGCGGCGCGGTCGGTCCCTGTCAGACGCTGACGCCGAAGTCGGAGGCGATCCCGGCCAGACCCGAGGCGTATCCCTGGCCGACGGCACGGAACTTCCACTCCGAGCCGTGCCGGTAGAGCTCGCCGAAGACCATCGCGGTCTCGGTGGATGCGTCCTCGGACAGGTCGTAGCGGGCGATCTCCTGACCGCCGGCCTGGTTCACGACCCGGATGAAGGCGTTGCGGACCTGCCCGAAGCTCTGGCCGCGGTTCTCGGCGTCGTGGATGGACACCGGGAACACGATCTTGTCGATCTCGGCCGGGACGGCGGCGAGGTTCACCTTGACGGACTCGTCGTCGCCCTCGCCCTCACCGGTGAGGTTGTCGCCGGTGTGCTCGACCGAACCGTCCGGGCTCTTGAGGTTGTTGTAGAAGACGAAGTGCTGGTCCGAGGGGACTTTGCCGGAGGCGTCGAGGAGCAGGGCGGAGGCGTCGAGGTCGTAGTCGGTGCCGGTGGTGGTGCGCACGTCCCAGCCCAGGCCGACGAGGACGGCGGTGAGACCGGGTGCCTCCTTGCTGAGCGAGACGTTGCCGCCCTTGGACAGGGAAACTCCCACGAGGTACTCCTTCTTGAGCGCTTGACGGGTGTGGTGTGGATGCCACTCTGAAATCTACAGCAATGTAGAAGTGGACGGGACCCGGACCGGCGGATCTATACGATGTCCGTACGGGCAACGCAGGGCGGCGAAAGGGAGGCAGGGCGGTGACGGACCCCGGGCAGCGTCCCCGGCGGGGACAGGGCGAGCTGGAGGCGCTGGTGCTGTCGGCGCTGCGGGAGGCGGACGGCCCGGCCACGGCCGGCTGGGTGCAGGAACGCCTCGGCGGTGACCTCGCGTACACGACGGTGATCACGATCCTGACCCGCCTGTTGGGCAAGGGGGCGGTCACCCGGGAGCGGGTGGGCCGGTCCTTCGCCTGGACACCCGCCTCCGACCAGGCGGGCCTGGCCGCCCGCAAGATGCGCAAGGTGCTGGACGCCGAGAGCGACCGGGGGGCCGTGCTGGCCAGCTTCGTCACCGGTCTCGGCCCGGACGAGGAGCAGTTGCTGCGTGACCTGCTGGATCAGGCCCAGGACGAAGGGGAAGACTGACGCCTCATGGGGGTCTTCGTCTTTCTGCCGCTGATCCTGCCGCTCACGACCTGGCCGGTCGCACGCCTCGCCGAACAGCATCTGCACCCGCGCACCGCGACCCGGCTGCTGACGGTGCTCGCCGTGGTGCTGGCGCTGTGCAGCACGGTGTGCCTGGCGCTGGTGATGGTGGTCGGCACCGCCCAACTGCCCGGCAATCCGCTGCCCGACGGCTGGTCCGACCCCGAGGTGCGGGCGGCGCTCCCGTACGACGAGGTCGTGGGCAAGGCCGCGATTCCCGCACTGTGTGCGGTGGTTGTCGCCTGTGTGCGGACGGTGCGGCGGCACGGACGGGTGCGCCGCCGGGCGCATCTCGCACTGGCCGGGCTGCGGGAGACCGAGGTGGCGGTGCTGCCCGACGCCGTGCCCTACGCGTACGCGCTGCCGCCCGCGGGGCGATGGGGCGGCGGTACGTCGCGTGTCGGCCCGGGGCGCGGACGCGTCGTGGTGACCACGGCGCTGCTGGACCGGCTCCGGCCGGCCGAGCGCCGGGCCCTGTTCGCCCACGAGCGGGCGCACCTCGCCGCACGGCACGACCGGTACCTGCTCGCCGTGCAGCTCGCGGCCCGGGCCAATCCGTTCCTGCGGCCGCTGCGTACCGCCGTGGCGTACACGGCGGAGCGGTGGGCGGACGAGGAGGCGGCCCGCGTGATCGGCAGCCGCCGCACGGTGGCGCGGGCGATCGGCACGGCCGCGCTCGTCTCGCGGGGCACCCCGCTGCCCACGCTCGCGGGCCTCGCCGCTCCGGGGCCGGTACCGCGCCGGGTGGCGGCGCTGCTCGGCCCGGCCCCGGCCGGGCACGACTGGCCGCCGGCGTTCACGTCGGTGGGACTGGCGGCATGGGGCGCGGCAGCGGGGACGGCCGTCTCGGCGATGTCGTCCGCGAACTCGGCCGTGACGATGGTCCTCATCCTGCACGCGGCGACGCCCCTCTGAGGGGGGCCGGGCGGGCTGCGAACGCCCGGTGTCAGCCCTCGTCTTCCTCGTCGCCCTCGAAGAAGTCCCCGACCTCGTCGACGACTTCGCCCGCGACCATGCCGCCGACGACCCCGGCTGCCAGTCCGGCCGCGCCCGCGGCGACGGCCGTACCCATGCCGGGGCCCGAGCGGTGGCCGTCGTGATGCCGGTCCTCGTGCCCCTGGCCGCCCGGGCCGAAGGGGGCGGGGGAGCCGTGGCCGGCGGGCGAGCCGTACGACGCCCGGTGCTCGGCCATGTGCCGCATCCAGCCGTCGACGATCGCGGGCCAGTCCTGCTGCTCGGCCCCTTCGTGGGAGACGGTGAACCGCATCAGCGCGTCGTGGCCCGACGACAGGAAACCGCCCCGCCTGTCCGCCTCCAGGACGACCTCCATGCCGCCCGGGTTCGCCAGGAACGTCAGCTCGACCTCGGTGAACTGCTGCGCGTACCGCGGAGAGGGGAGGAGTTCGATCTCCTGGTAGAAGGGCAGCCGCTGGCCCGACCCGCCGATGCGCCCGTATTCGAGGTCGGCCGACCTGAAGCCGAACCCGAGCCCGCCGAAGGCCTCGAGTACGGCCTCCTGCACGGGCAGCGGCGTGACGTTGAGCTGGTCCAGGTCGCCCTTGTCCCTCGCGCCCGCCACCGACAGCTCGGTGCGCACCCCGAGGACCACGCCCAGGCTCTGCCCGCGCAGTTCGGTGACCGGCGTCTCCCACGGCACGATGACGCTGAACGGCACGCTGCGCCGCTCGCCCTCCGCGAGCCGGAAGCCGCCGCCGACGGTGAAGCGGTCGAAGGCCACGACGCCCTGGCTCTCACCGCCCTCGTGCTCCGCCTCGACCCGGGCCACCAGCTCCAGGGTGATGTGCTCGATCTCGAAGTCGGCCTTGCCGCCCACGAGATGGACCTGTCCGGTGAGCGTGCCGCCGGGGCGGACGGAAGCGGGATCGAGAACCGTGTCGACCGTGGGACCGCCGACACCGAGCGCGCCGAGCAGTCGCTTGAACACCATGGTGGCGTCCACTCCTTCATGTGGGGGTACTTACATCTACAAACGTGTAGAAGTATAAGGGGTCGACACGACGGTGCCGCAGCCCGCCTCTCGGCGGACTGCGGCACCGGTACCCGCTGACGGAGGTCAGCAGTCGCGTATGGGGTTGGTCTCGCTGTAGATCGCGGTGTCCTTCATCCAGCCGAGCTGCCCGTTGTCGGCCACCGTCAGCACCCAGCGGGTGGGGTGCGGGCCGCCGACCCAGGCCTGGTTGTCGAGCTTGCAGTAGAACCAGCTCGGGTTGGAGTGCATGTAGCCCACCACCGTGGTGGGGTCGGGGTAGCGGCGGTTGTTGCCGACGGAGCCGTAGACCGCCGCGCCGGACACGTTGTGGCACCAGGTGCGGATGCCGTCCCCGTACGCCCAGCAGTTGTCGGCGGCGGAGGCGCTGGGCGCCATCGCGACCCCCAGGCCGCCGGCCAGAACCGTCGCCGCCAGAACCGAACCCAGCTTCGTACGCATGGAACTCCCCGTGGTCGTGGCCCGAACCGGGCCGTCGTCATGGCCGCCCGGACGTGCGGCGGCCATGGCAACAGACGGTGGGCGAGGGGACTTCGGTTGCGGAGGAGCACACCTCGATCCTCCGCAACCGTCCCGCGTCACCGCACGCTCAGCCCACGACCCGGCCGAGTTCGATCCGGTCGATGTCCGGCGCCCAGGCGGTGGCGTTGGACAACGTCACCTTGTTCGCGCCCTTCGCCAGATCGACCGGGACGCCGACCGTCCAGTAGTCGTCCTGGCTCCAGGTGTTCTTGAAGGTGACCTTCTGCGGCGCCGCGCTCCCTACCGTGATGTCCGCCGTACGGGACATGATGTCCGTGTTGTAGGCGTGGCCGTTGTCCCGGCGGTCGTTGTGGGCGTAGTGGACGACCAGCACATAGCGGCCGGACCGGGGTGCGTTCACCGTGAACTCGGCGGTGCTGGAGGGGCTGTTGCCCAGCCGGCCGATGTACGAGCCGGCGGACGCGTGCGGCGAGTCGACGAGACTCGCGCCACCCGCGAGCGCGGCCGAGGCGCCCTCGTAGGAGAGGGTGCCCGAGGTCGAGCCGTCACCGGAGACGTCCAGGGAGCGGACGGCGGCGTGGCCCGACGTCGTCGCGACGCGGTTGTTGCCCGCGACGAGGTAGAGCCGCAGCGGGCGGCCGGGCGCCGCCGTGACCGTCTCGCCGTGCAGGGCGAGCTTCACCGCCGCCGAGGTCCGCGGGGTCACCGTGTAGTAGCCGTCGCGCGGGGCGTAGACGTCGAAGACGGCCTTGTCGCCCGAGCGCAGGACCAGGGCGCCGGTGCCCACACCGGCCGAGGACGAGTAGTCGTACGACGGCTCGCCGCTGATGTCCGCCAGGGTGGCCTCGTACGAAGCCGAGGCAGCGCCGGTGCGGGCCGTCAGGTCGATCCGGTCGAGCGTGACCTCGGCGTCGCCCTTGGACAGCACCAACTGGTGTGTGCCCGCTTTCAGCCGGACGCCGACGACGTCCTTCTTGGCGCGGTAGGTCCAGTTCTCGGTGGACGGGTAGGTGACCGTCACCGGGTCGGCGCCGTCGACGATCAGCTTCTGTGTGGCGGGCCCGCCGGACTGGTTGCCGTACAGGATCGCCAGGTCGTAGGAGCCGTCCTTCGGCACGTTCACCGTGAAGGCGACCTTGCTGCCGGCCTGGTTGAGGGAGCCGACGTCCTTGGTGCCGGAGGCCGCGTAGCCGTTGGCGTTCTGCACGGTGCCCTGGGTGTAGACCTTGCCGTCGGTGAGGGCGGCGTCCTCGGCCTCGTACGACGCCGACCACGGGACGGAGGCGGCGGCCGGGGTGCCCGAGCCGCCGGGGGTGAGGACGATCCGGTACGCCGACATCTTGTGCAGGCCACGCAGCGGGACGGTCACCGAACCGTCGTCCGCGACCTTCACCTTGGTGCGCGCCAGGACGCGCGGGGCCGCGTGCTGCCCCTCGTATCCGGACCAGGCGGCCTCGGCGACGGTCGCGGTGACCGTACGGCCGAACACGGAGCGGGGGACGTTCTTCACGACCACGTCCGAGTCGCCGTCCGAGCCGCCGAGCAGCACCTGGGCCTGGCGGCGGGAGGTGTCCAGCGAGGCGAGACCCTGGAGGGTGTCGATGGTGTTCGGCTGCGGCGCCGTCACCTTCACGGTGTTCCCGGTCAGGCCCGCGTACCAGCGGAACAGCCACCAGCCGCCGTTGGGGATGTTGGAGCGCACCACGTGGCCGCTGAGATTGCCGGCGGCGTCCCAGTACGCCATGTTGGCGTACACCTTGTTGCGCTCGAACATCGACACCCACTGCACGAGCTGCCCCGGCACGGACAGGTCGCGGCGGTTGGCGTACTCGTCGATGTTGATCTTCAGCGGCGCGATGCCCGCCTCACGCTCCAGCTTGCGGTAGTCGTCGTAGTGCGCCTGGAAGTCGCGCAGGGAGCCGGAGCCGAGTTCGTGCCAGGTCATCACCTGGGGCACGACGTTCTCCCGCTTGGTGAAGGCGAGGAAGTCCTTCAACAGGCGCGTGTGATAGGCGGCTTCGTTGGGACCGGCGATC
Organism: Streptomyces sp. NPDC093598; assembly: GCF_044764825.1. Classification (NCBI taxonomy): domain Bacteria; kingdom Bacillati; phylum Actinomycetota; class Actinomycetes; order Kitasatosporales; family Streptomycetaceae; genus Streptomyces; species Streptomyces sp. NPDC093598. The sequence goes on from NZ_JBIWIV010000015.1 coordinate 69,693, forward strand.
CGCGCGTCCGGGTCGATCGCACGGATCCGCTGGTACACCGTCTTCCAGTCCTTGAAGAACCGGTCGCGGTTCTTCTCGTACTGCGCCTGGTCCTGGACGTCGAGCTCGTACCAGATCTGGTCGGGCTCGTTGAACGGGATGTAGACGAAGCGGTCGCTGTTCGGGTCGGCCGACACCTCCTTGACGATCTTGTCGACCTTGGGGAGGTAGTCGTCGATGCCGAGGTCCTCGTACGGCCACTTGGCGTAGATGTCCTGCATCATCACGTTGATCTCGCCGCCGCCGCTGCGGAAGAACGACTTGGAGACTGTGAGCGCGTCGCCGTTGGGGTGCTGGGCGCCGCCCTCCGGCTTCTGCGAGATGCTGGTGATCTTCAGGGGCTCCATCACGGCGTCGCTGGGCACCCCGTCGTCGCTGAGCCCGTAGAGGGAGCCGTTGGCGCCGAGCATCACCGGGCCCTCGGAGGCGTCGAGGTCGACGGTGAGGCGTTGCGGGTCGGCTGCGGCTGCCGCGGGACCGGCCGCGGGGAGGGTGGCTGCCATGGCGGCTGCTCCAAGTAGTGCTGCGAACAGGGCGGTTCTGGTACGGGATCTCGTGCGGGTGGGGGTGATCACTGTTGGACCTCCAGTCACTTGACGGCTCCACTGGTGATTCCGGACACGATCTTTCGCTGGCCGACGAGGAACACGGCGACCATGGGCAGGCTCATCACCACGACGTACGCGAAGACGAGATGCCAGTTCTCGAGGTAGAGCTGGGCGCTGGCGACCTGGTAGAGGTTGAGCGGCAGGGTGGCCCGGTCTCCGCCGCCGAGGACGAAGAACGCGTAGAAGACATCGCTCCAGGCGTAGAGCATCACCATGATCGTCGCCGTGGCGATGACCGGCCGGAGCAGGGGCAGGACGATCCGCCAGAAGATCCGGGACGGCGTCGCCCCGTCCATCCGGGCGGCTTCCTCCAGTTCCACAGGGATGGCGCGGATGAAGCCGGTCATGAAGAAGATCGACGTCGACAGGTACATGCCGGTGTAGACGGCGATCATGCCGGGCCGGGAGTTGGCCAGCCCCAGCTGCCGCAGCTCCATGACGATGGTGATGACGGCGGGCGGCAGCAGCAGCCCGCTGATGCACAGCGCGTACGCCGCCGACACCAGCTTCGACTTCCGGCGCGCGAAGACCCAGGCGGCGCCCGCGCCCAGGAGCAGCACCAGGACCACCGAAGGCACCACGACCAGCAGGGAGTTGAGCAAGCCGCGCAGCATCTCGCCCTCGCCGACGGCGTCCGCGTAGTTGCCGGCGGGCTGCCAGTGCCGGGGCAGGTCCAGGTTGGGGGTGATCGCCTCCGCCTGCGGCTTGGCCGAGGTGACGGCGACCAGCCACAGCGGCACGCCCACGGCCAGCCCGGCCAGCAGCATGACCAGCGCGGGGCGGCCGTAGCGCCACACCGGGTTCATAGCATCTGCTCCCTTCGCCGGAGCCCCACGACCAGCGGAACCGCCACGGCGACCACGACCAGGAAGAGGACGAGGCTCATCGCGGAGGCCTGGGCGTACAGGCCCTGTCCGAAGATCCGGAACATGTAGATGTTGAAGACCTCGGTGGAGGCCGCCGGCCCGCCGCCGGTCGTGGCCTGGACGATGTCGAAGGTGTTCATCGAGCCGATCAGCGCCGTGGTGACGTTGAAGGTGACGGCTGGTGCGAGCATCGGCCAGCGCACCGACCAGAACGTCCGCCACGGCCCGGCTCCGTCGATCCGGGCGGCTTCCAGCATGTCGCCGGGAATGCCCTTCAGCCCCGCCAGATAGATCAGCATGGCCAGGCCCATCCACTTCCAGCCGTGGATGAGAGTGACGATCACCAGCGTCCAGGTCGTCGAGCCCAGCCACGGGATGTCCGTGCCCAGCACGGAGTTGACGGCTCCGTCCTGATCGAGGAGCGCCTGGAAGACGTATCCGGTCGCCAGGGCCGAGATCAGCACCGGCAGGAAGAAGACGGCCCGGAAGAACCGGTTGAAGCGGCTGTCGTCCTCCAGCAGCAGCGCCAGCACCAGCCCGAAACCGTTCTGGAACACCGCCGCCAGCAACGCGTACACCAGCGTCGTGCGGATCGCGCGCAGCAGCGAGCCGTCGTCGGCGATGGTCCGGAAGTTGTCCAGGCCCGTGAAGGCGATGTCCGCGTGGTACGACGACCAGTCGGTGAACGGGTAGTAGAAGTTGAGCAGGTTCGGGACCAGGAAGAAGCCCGCGAAGACGGCGATCGCCGGAAGCGCGAACCACCAGGGGTGGTGCACGGCGGCGCGCGGAAGCCGTCCCACGCCCTTGGGTGTGCCTGGTGCGGATGACTGCTTGCCGGTACGTACGATCGTGTCCGCCATCGTCAGAAACCGGGTGCGCCCTGGGCCTTGGCCACCTGTGCGAACTGGTCCTGGATCGCCTGCGCGACCTGCTGCGGGCTCTTCTTGCCGAAGATCATGTCGGCCAGGTAGAGGTGCGTGTCGGGCGCGACGATGGCCTTGGCCTGGAACACGCCGATGGCCTTGGGCAGGGCCGCGACCTGGGCCTTGGACGTCTCGGGCAGCCCGTCGGGCGTGGGGACGGACGGCTGCACGGACGGGATCTTCATCGCCTTGATGTAGTCCGGGTAGTCCGGCCCGAGCCAGAAGGCGAGGAACTGCCGGGCCGCGTTCTGCCGCTTCTCGTCACCGGTCTTGAAGGCCACCACCCCGTTGGTCTGGTCGGGGGAGTACAGGCCGGTCGCGGAGGAGTTGGCGACCGGGAACCAGCCGATCCTCTTGTCGATCTCGGCGGTGGAGTACTTGGCCTGCAACTGGCTTTGGAAGGAGGTGACGTTGAGGACCATGCCGGCCTCGCCCTTCCACAGGGCGTCGGCCTGCCCGGTGAACGTGCCCGTGCGGTAGTTCTTCTGAGCGAGCCCGGCGCCGAGCAGCTTGTCCTTGTACTTCTTGATCGCGCCGACCACGACCGGGTCGGTCCACTTCTTCTTGCCGGCGTTCAGGTCCGCCCACCACTGCCGGTCGAGGTCGGTGAGCTGGATCTGCATCTGCCACTGGAGCGGCCACTTGTCGCCGCCGGCCTCGTAGAAGGCGGCCGCGTCGGTCTTGTCGGCGACCTTGTGGCCGAGCGCCAGCAGCTCGTCGTAGGACTGGGGGAAGTCCTTCTCGGCGATGCCCGCCTGCCTGAAGACGTCCTTGTTGTAGTAGACGCCGAGCATGGCGGGGCTGGTGACGATCGCCGCGTAGCGCTTGCCGTCGATGACGCCGAGGGACTTCTCCGTGTCCCCGAGCTCGGAGACCCAGGGCTCGCCGTCGAGGGTGAGCAGGTTCTTCTGCGGCTGGACGAACGGCAGTGTGGAGATGGAAGGCTGCCAGAACATCAAGTCCGGGCGGTCGCCGGACGCCAGCTTCGTCGGCACGTTCTGCTCGTAGAGGTCCGGGATCGCCTGGGTGTCGACTTCGGCGCCGGTGGCCTTCTCGAAGGCGTCGATGACCTGCTTCGGCGCGTTGACCGTGTTCTGCGCGGTCCACATGGTCAGCTTCACGCCGTCCAGCCGCGCGGTCGGGTTCACCGCCGTCTGCTCGGCGTCGTCCGAACCGGAGTCCCCGGCGGTGGGATCACTGCACGCGGTGGCGGCCAGTCCGGCGGCACATATCAGCGCCAGGGCGGGGAGAACTCTTCTGTGCATCTCGTGCCTTTCCGAGCAGGCGGTTCGGTTCAGGAGGCGGTGCTCACAACTGCGGTGCTCTCACGGGCTGTTCAGTCGTCGGCGGGCGGGGGCCCGGAGCTCTCCCGCACCACCAGTTCCGGCACGGACACGGGGTGCGGGGCGACCGGGGCGGACTCCTCCAGCGCGCCGTGCAGCAGGGCGAACGCGGCCCGGCCGAGGCCGGTGAAATCCAGGCGTACGGTCGTCAGGGCCGGGGTGAGGAAGGCGGAGTGCGGGGCGTCGTCGAACCCGGCCACGCTGACCTCGCCCGGCACGGACCGGCCGGACTCGTGCAGGGCGCGGAGCACACCGAGCGCGAGGTCGTCGTTGCCGCACAGGATCGCGGTGACCGACGGGTCCCGCGCCAGCTTCAGCCCGGCCGCGTGACCGCCCGCCGGTCCCCAACTGCTCTGCGCCGGGCGGGGTTCGGGTGCGCCCGCCTCCTTCAGCGCCTGCCGCCAGCCGTTGGTGCGGGCGCTGGTGCGGCGGGTGCATGACGGGATGGCGACGTAGTGCACGGTCTCGTGGCCGAGCGAGAGCAGATGGCGGGTCGCCTGGTAGGCGGCCTCCCGGTCGTCGGTCCACACCCAGGGGCTGTCGCCGCCCGGCGGGCTCGCCGGGGTCTCGACCACGCCCACCACGGGCAGCCCGTCGGGAACGGCTCCCAGCGCCCGCACACCGGCCGGATCGTAGGCGATCACGACGATCCCGCCGCCCGCGTCCGCCGCGCGCTGCACCTCGGCGGCGACGGCCGCGTCCTCGGCGGATTCCAGGACGCCGATCCCCACGGCGTAGGACGCGGCGCGGGCGGACTCCTCGATGCCCTGGAGGATCGAGGCGTAGCCGTAGTGCGTGGTGTTCGCGGTGAGCACGGTCACGGTGCGGGTGCGCCCGCTGGCCAGGGCGAGGGCGGTGGCGTTGCGCCGGAAACCCAGCTCCTCGATGGCCGCCAGCACCCGCTCCCGGGTGGACGGCCGGACACTGGGATGGCCGTTGATCACCCGCGAGACCGTCTGGTACGAGACCCCGGCGGCCGTGGCGACGTCCCTGATGCTCGCAGGGCGCCTTGTGTGACCGGTCACATTCATGCGAGGATTGTGACCGGTCACACATGGGTCGTCAAGAGACCGTAACGAGGGATTCACGCGGACCTCCGCTCCCCGGCAACGGGGCGGGGCCAGGAGGGGGAGCACCTTGACCGGCACGGCGGATGCGGCGCACATGGCCTCCAACCAGCGGCGGAACGAGTTCACTTGGGGGCACGAGGCGCTCGACGCCCGGTTCGCCGTGGCCGCCGACGGGACGCCGCGACTTCTCCGGCTGGCGCACCCCGACGACGACCGCCGAGCCGTCTCGCAGTCGGCCGCGCTCCCGCTGGTGGAGCTCACCGCCCTCGGCCACGGCAGCGGCTGGTCCGGCCCCCGCTTCACCGGCACGGCCTTCGGCGCCCGGCTCGCCCACCGCGGCCACCGCACCGGCAGCCGCGAGGGCTGGGAGTGGCTGACCGTCGAACTCCACGACCCCGCAACCGGGTTGACGGCGTTCGCCGAACTCACCTCCCCCACCGGCCTGCCCGTCCTGCGCTCCCGTGTCCGGCTCCGCAACGACGGCCCTGAACCCCTGGTCGTCCAGTCGGTCAGCAGCCTGCTGCTCGGCGGGCTGCCCGCCCCGGACGCCCTCGACGTCCACCGGGCCCGCAACGACTGGCTCGCCGAATGCCGTTGGTACGCCGAGCCGCTGCGCGCGTCCGTCGCCGACATCAACACGGACGTCCACGAGCACGACAGCCGGGCCGCCCTCGCCCTCACCGGGCGCGGCAGCTGGCCCACCGACGGCCATCTCGCCATGGGCGCGCTGACCGAGCGGGACGGCGGCCGGGCCTGGGTGTGGCAGGTCGAGTCCCCGGCCGGCTGGCGCTGGGACCTCGGCGAACGCGCCCACGGCACCTGCCTGGCGCTGAACGGCCCCACGGACGCGGAGCACCAGTGGCGGGTCCGGCTCGCCCCGGGCGAGGAGTTCACCACCGTCCCCGGTGCCCTGGCCCTCGGCCCCGACCTCGACGCCGCACTGGGCGCCCTGACCTCCTACCGCCGGGCGGTCCGCCGCCCGCACCCCGACCACACCGCCCTCCCCGTCGTCTTCAACGACTACATGAACACCCTCATGGGCGACCCGACCACGGCCAGGCTGCTCCCGCTGATCGACGCCGCCGCCGACGCCGGCGCCGAGTACTTCTGCATCGACTCCGGCTGGTACGACGACGACACCCGGGGCTGGTGGGACAGCGTCGGCGCGTGGCAGCCCTCGCCGCGCCGCTTCCCCGACGGCGGCATGGAAGCCGTCCTGGACCGGATCCGGGAGCGCGGGATGGTGCCCGGGCTGTGGCTGGAACCGGAGGTCGTCGGGGTGCGCAGTCCCGTCGCCGCCGAGCTGCCGCCCGAGGCGTTCTTCCAGCGCGACGGTGTACGCCTCACCGAGCAGGGCCGCCACCAGCTCGACCTGCGCCACCCGGCCGCCCGCGCCCACCTCGACAAGACGGTCGACCGGATCGCCGGCGACTGGGGCGTGGGCTACCTCAAGCTGGACTACAACATCGTCGTCGACCCCGGCACCCAGGCTCCCGGCGACCTCGCACCGGGAGCGGGCCTGCTCGGCCACGCCCACGCCTACCTGGACTGGCTCTCCGGAGTCCTGGACCGCCACCCCGGCCTCGTCGTCGAGAACTGCGCCTCCGGCGGCATGCGCATGGACGGCGCCACCCTCGCCGTGGCCCAGCTCCAGTCCACCAGCGACCAGCAGGACCCGCTGAACTACCCGCCCATCGCCGCCGCCGCGCCCACCGTGGTCCCGCCCGAGCAGGGCGCCGTCTGGGCCTACCCGCAGCCCGAGTACGACGACGACCTGATCGCGTGGACCCTCGGCGGGGCCCTGCTAGGCCGCATCCACCTCTCCGGCCACCTGAACCGCATGTCGGACCACCAGCGCGCCCTCGTCCGGGACGCCGTGGACCTCTACAAGTCGATCCGCGGGGACCTCGCCCGGGCCCTGCCGTTCTGGCCGCTGGGCCTGCCCGGCTGGACGGACGACTGGCTGGCACTGGGACTGCGGGCCCCCGGCGACGGCACGGCGTACCTCTCGGTCTGGCGGCGCGGCGGACCCGATGAACTCCACATTCCCGTCCGGCACCTGGCGGGCCGGGCCGTCCGGGCGGATGTCCTGCACCCGTCGTCGCCGGGGGCGGGCCGGGCGGTGTGGGACGGGGAGGGGCTGCGGGTGTCCGTGCCGCGCACGCCCGGGGCGCTGCTCATCCGGCTCGGTCAGGAGCCGTGAGAGGGGGTCTCACGCGCGTACGGCGTTTCGCTGCCGCGCCTGATCGCGCGCGTCCCGGCGGAACGCCCACGCCATGTCGGGCTCCATCACCCAGCGGAACACCCGCCGCACCGGCGGGGTGCACAGCGCGGTCACGAGCACCGCGGCGACGACCGTCACGACCATCTCGCCCAGGGGCCGGTGCACCCACGCCGGGTCGTACCAGCCCCAGAACTTGGACCCCTGCGCCACGAAACCGTGCAGCAGGTAGCCGTAGAGGGTGCCCGCGCCCAGCACGGTGAACCAGGCGCGGCGGCCGGGCACCCAGGCGAGGAAGCAGGCGACCAGCACCGACGAGCAGCCGAAGGTCACCAGCGTCATGACGGGCCCGTACCAGGAGGGCGCGGCCAGCTCCTCGGCGCTGTCGCGGTGGTAGAACCAGGCACCGCTCATCCGCGGCACCGCCCAGTAGGCCACGACGAGCGCCCCGGCGAAGACCGGCACGGCCAGGATCCGCGCCGCTCGGCGCCGCACCAGGCGGAAGTGCTCGGGCCGCAGCAGCAGACCGAGGACGAAGTACGGCAGGAACTGCAGCGTGCGCTGAGCATCGAGGTCGTTGCCGATGGACGGCGAGAGCGTCGCCGGCATCGCGATGAGGAGGGCGATCGGCAGTGGCCACCGCACGCGCTGCCAGATCGGCGTGGTCAGCCGCCAGATGAACAGGGCCGCCAGGAACCAGGTCAGGTACAGCGGGTCCAGCAGGCTGACCGGCCGGTCCGGCTCCTGGTCGGTCCACCGCGTGAACAGGGTGTACGCCGTCTCGAAGACGATGTACGGCACGGCGAGGCCGGTGATCAGGCGCCTGATCCGCCCCGGGCTCGCGTCGAAGGAGCGCGAGAAGTAGCCGGAGATCACGATGAACGCCGGCATGTGGAAGGCGTACACGACCATGTAGAGCGCGCTGACCGCCCGGCTGCCGTCCCGCAACGGCTCCCAGGAGTGCCCGATCGCCACCAGCACGATCGCCAGGTACTTGGCGTTGTCGAAGAACGCGTCCCGCCGGCCGGCCGGTTCCGTCGCGGGCGGCGCCTTCCGTTCCGTCCCGCCGGTCGCGACCGCGCGGATGCGCAGGGTGTCCTCGCTCATCACGCCTCCCGCGCCGGGTTCGGGGAACCCGGACGGGCGTTCACGCGTCTTGCCGGAGATACGGCGGTGGGGTGCCGGTGCGACATCCCCGCCGCCTGACCACTGAGTGGTGGCGCAAACCGCTTTCCGTCGCGCTGTAGCGCGGGTCACATCAAGGGTGGTGCCGCCGCGCCCGGAGCACGGCGGCACCATTGCACGGGGCTGGGATCAGCTCACGGAGCAGTCGGCGCCGTTGAGGGTGAAGGCGGTCGGGCTGGAGTTCGAGGTCGACCGGGTGGCCGTGAAGCCGAGGGTGACCGAGCCCGACGCGGGGATCGTCGCGGTGTACGAGGCGGCCGCGACGCTCACCTCGGAGCCGCTCTGGGTCGCCGTACCACCCCACAGGTTGGTGATGCGCTGGCTGTCGGGGAAGGTCCAGCGCAGCGTCCAGCCGTTGATCGCCGACGTGCCGGTGTTGCGCAGGACGATCTCGCCCTGGAAGCCGCCGGACCAGTTGCCCGTCACCCGGTAGCCGACACCGCAGGCCGACGGCGAGCCGCCGGGCGAGGTCGTGACCGTCACCGTGGCCGAGCGGGGCGAGCGGTTGCCGGCGGCGTCGCGGGCGTAGACGGCGAAGGTGTGGGAAGTGGCGGGCGACAGACCGGTGAGGGTGGCGGTGGTCCTCGTGGTGCTCGTGACGGCCGACTCCGTGCCGCCGCTGATCCGCACGATGTCGTAGCCGGTGACGCCGGTCGCGTCGGAGGCGGCGGCCCAGGTCAGGGTGGCGGACGAGGCGGTCACCCCGGAGACGGTCGGGGTGCCGGGAGCGGTCGGGGGAGTGGTGTCGCCGCTGCTGCCGGAGTAGATCGCGGCCTCCTTGGCGGTGGCGGCGATGCCGTTGGCGCCGTTGAAGAGGCGCTGCCCCCAGCTGGTGAGCCGGTTCGGGTCGAAGTCGGTGACCAGGTCGAGGTATCCCACGTCGCTGCTGTTGCCGCTCCACGACCAGCCGAGGTAGCCGAGGCGGAGCTGCTGGGTGGTGGCCAGGATGGTGTTCTCGTCGGGGTCGCCGTCCGAGTGGTTGTGGCCGAATTCGCCGACCACGATGGGGAGTTCGGCCTCGACGAAACGGTTCAGATAGTCGTCGACCTTCGCGGCCGTGTTGTAGACGCCGTACATGTGGACGGAGAAGACCGTGTTGCGGTCGGGGTCGGCGGCGAAGACGGACGCGGCGTTGTCGCGCATGGTGAACGCCCAGTCCTGGCCCCAGTTGGGCGCGTCGACCATGAGGGTGTGGTCGAACCCGGCGCCGCGCAGCTTCTGGATGGCCGCTTTGGTCTCGGCCGTCCACGCCGTGTGGTTGCTGTTGCCGAACGGCTCGTTGCCGATGTTGACGATGACGTAGTCCTCCTGGCCGGCCAGGGCGCTCTTCACACTGATCCAGTAGTCGGCCGCGCGGGAGAGGGTGGTCGCTCCGCTCTGGTCGCCGTACCCCGTGGTGTCGTGGACTTCGAGGACGCAGATGAGCCGGTTCTGCTTGCACTGGGAGACGACGTTCGCCACGTCCGCGGTGTCGTTGCGCGTCCAGCGGTCACCGTTGGCCAGGACCACGCGGATCGTGTTGGCGCCCTTGGCCTTGATGTGGGCGAAGGAGCTGATCCGGTTCGGGTACCAGGTGTGGGCGTGGTTGACGCCACGCATCACGAAGTCGTTCCCGTTCGCCTCCAGCAGCCGGCCGTTCTGGATGCGGAAGCCGGTGGGCGCGGCCTGGGCCGGCGGGGTGAGGACGAGGAAGGACAGGAAGAGAGCGAGCAGGGTCGCGGCCACGGTGGCCAGGCGTGGGGCGGTGGGGGTTGGGGTGGGGCGGAGTCTCATGACGGCTCCATAAGTGGGGTTCGGGTGGGGCACGTTGACGGTCGCGCTGTCGTGCTGAACGGGGTCCTGCCCCGGGGCTCGGCCGGGGCGGGCCCGCAGCCCGGACGCTTGTGGCCCGGCGGCGGCTGTCATCCGGCCGCTGCCTTCCCCGTGCAGGTGACGGTCGCCGCCGGGGTGCCGGCCGTGGCCGGGGCGGAGGCGGTGAAGCCGAACGTGGCGCTCGCGCCCGGGGCGAGGGCGCCGTTCCAGGCCGCGTTCGTGACGGTGGCCGTACCGTCGGCGGCCGTGGTGTGGGTGCCGTTCCAGACCTGGGTGAGGCGCGCGCCGTTCGCCGGTACGACGGTCGTGGTCCATCCCGAGACGGCGGAGGCCGATGTGTTGGTCACCGTCACTTCGCCCTGGTAGCCGCCCTGCCAGGAGGAGACCGCCCGGAAACGTGCGGTGCAGGCGGCGGGGTCCTCGCCCGGGTCACCCGGATCACCCGGGTCCTGCGGGACACCCGCGTCGAGGACCGCCGCGAGGGCCGGGAACCAGCGGGCGGCGATCTTGTTGTCGCCGGAGGCGTTGGGGTGCACGCCGTCGTAGGTGTCGGTCGCCGTACTGAAGCCGGTCCACTGGTCGACCACGGTGACGGGGGAGCGGTCGGTGCCGGTGGCCCGGGCCCAGCCGGGAATGCGCGCGTTGAAGTCGACGACGCGCTGCGCACAGGCCGCACAGCTGCTCGGGTTCATGGGGATGAGCTGCGCGACGAGGATCCGCATGTCCGGATTCGAGGCCCTCATCTGCGCCACGAGCTTGGTGTAGGCGGCGAGGATGCGGTCGGGCGCGATGCTGCTCCAGACGTCGTTCGTGCCGAAGTGCATGACAACGATGTCCGGGCGGGTGGAGGCCAGCCTGCCGGGCAGCAGGTTCCGGTCCGCCACGTTGGTCACCAGCTCGCCGCCATGACCCTCGTTGTCGCCGTCGTGTGCCTGTCCGCAGCCCTGCGGGGGGAGGGTGCCGACGAAGTCGATGTCCTTGTATCCGCTGTTGACCAGCCGGTTCCACAGCACGGCCCGCCAGCAGCCCGGAGAGCCGGTGATCGAGTCGCCGAGCGGCATGACGCGGACCGGGTCCGCCGCGGGAGCGGCTGTCGCACGGGGTGCCGACGTGAGGCCGAGAGGGAGGAGCAGGGCGGCCAGCAGGCCGAGGACGAATACGACACGTAGGTGCGGGGACGAGTGGGGGGTTCCGTGCATGGTGGTCCCTTCCCATGGATGAGGTGGGAGCGCTCCCACATCATCAAGCCATCGTTGTCATTGACGCGTCAAGAGGTGTGGTGGTGTTGGCGCTCCCCGAGGACTTTTGCCGGGCCATGAGGCATTCATGACCGGATGCCCAGCGAGCCGAGTCCATGATGGTCGGCGTCGGTAAGGCATGCCTTGGCTAACTCGCTTCCGGCGGGTGGGCCGGGGCATTGGGCCGGGAGGGCCGCGGTACATGTGGGACGACTCGTTTCCGAGCTTTCTGATCGGGCTGAGGGAGGGACTGGAAGCCGGGCTCGTCGTCTCCGTGCTGGTCGCCACCCTCGTGCGGGCCGGGGCGAAGTCGCGGCTGCCGCAGGTGTGGACCGGGGTGCTGGCCGCGATCGCGCTCTCGATGAGCTTCGGTGCCGTCCTCACCTTCACGGCCGCCTCCCTCTCCACCCCCGCGCAGGAGGCCTTCGGCGGCGCCCTGAGCATCGTGGCCGTCGCCTTCGTCACCGCGATGGTGTTCTGGATGCGGCGATCCGCCCGCAGCCTGGCGGGTGAGATCAAGGAGAAGGTCACCGAGGCGCTGACCATGGGCGCCGGAGTCCTGGTCCTCACCTCCTTCCTCGCGGTGGGACGCGAGGGCCTGGAGACCGCCCTGTTCCTGTGGACCACCGCCCGCGCGGCGAACGAATCGGCCGGGCCCCTGACCGGTGCGGGTGTGGGGCTCGTCCTCGCGGCCCTCCTGTGCTGGGCGCTGTACCGCCGGGTGCTGCGGATCAACCTCACCCGCTTCTTCACCGTCACCGGCGCGGTCCTCATCGTCATCGCCGCAGGCGTACTCGGCTACGGGCTGCGCGACCTCCAGGAAGGCGCGGTCCTGCCCGGCGGCACGGCATACGCTTTCGACCTGAGCGGCAGCGTCGACGCCGGCTCCTGGTACAGCGCTCTGCTCCAAGGCGTTCTCAATCTGACTCCGGCCATGACCTGGCTCCAGGTGGTCGGGTACGCCGGGTATCTCGCCGTGGTGATGACGCTGTTCGCGCGGGGGCTGCGCGGAGTGCCGGGCGTTCGGCAACGTGTGGCCACCACGCCGCCCCGGCCCGCGAGGGTGACACCCCACGGGCCCACCCGCCCCCGCCGGCTCCTGCCCGTCGCCGTCGTCGCGGTCCCCGCCCTCCTGGCCGGCCTCTTCATAGCACTGGCGCACCCCAAGCCCGCCGCCGGCGAGACCGTCGCCGTCTCCGGGACGGACTGCGGTCAGGGCTTCGCCCCGCCCAAGCCGGGGCGGCAGGACTTCCGGATGCACAACACCGGGAACCAGACGTCCGAGGTGTACCTGATCGACCCTGCCTCGAACGCGGTCTACGGCGAGATCGAAGGCCTGGCCCCCGGCACCACCCGGGACCTCGTCGCCACCGTGGCGGGCGGAACGTACGCCTGGCGTTGCGTGCCGGCCGACGGCAAGGCCGTCACCTCGAAGGCGGTCCGGGTCGGCGGCGCCGCGGGCGCCCACGCCGTCGTCCCCGTCTCCGAGCGGGACCTCGCCGCGCCGCTCCAGGCGTACAAGGCGTACGTGAACCGGGGGCTGGCCACCCTCGTCACCCAGACCCGACAGCTCAGCGACGACATCCGCGCCGGGCGGCTGGGCGCCGCCCGCACCGACTGGCTGACCGCGCATCGCACCTACTCCTCCCTCGGCGCGGCCTACGGCACCTTCGAGGACTTCGACCAGAAGATCGACGGACGGCCCGACGGTCTTCCGGACGGCGTGCACGACAAGGACTTCACCGGCTTCCACCGGATCGAGTACGGGCTGTGGCACGGTGAGTCGCCGACCGGACTCCAGAGGATGGCACAGCGGTTGGCCGTCGACGCCGCCGGGCTGCGGAAGGCCTTCCCGCACCAGGACTTCGACCCCTCCGACCTGCCCCTGCGCACCCACGAGATCCTGGAGAACACCCTCCAGTTCGAGCTGACCGGCGACACCGACCAAGGCAGTGGCACCGGGCTGGCCACCGCCGACGCCAACCTCGCCGGCACGCGTGAACTGCTCACGGTGCTCAGGCCGTTGCTCACCTCGCGGGCCCCGAAGCTGCTTCCCACCGTCGACGCGGACATCGCGCGACTGCAGAAGCTGCTCGACTCCGAGCACCACGGGGCCGGCTGGACCCCCGTCGACCGGCTCGACCCGGCCGCGAAGGCCCGGATCGACGGGGCCGCGGGGCAACTCCTCGAAGATCTCTCGCCGGTGCCGGATCTGCTCGAGATCAGGAGGTCCGCATGAGCGTCCGGCGGCGACACCACTCCGCAGAAGACTCCGAAGGGAACACCTCCATGCCGTCCGCCGACACGCCGCCGCGGGGCTGCCCCGCCCACGCCGGCCGCCGCTCCTTCGTGAAGACGGCCCTGGGCGCCGGAGCGGCCGGAGCCGTCCTGGCCGGGGGCGGGCTCGCCCTCGCCGAGAGCGGCAGCGGTACGGCCCGGGCGGCCGGGCAGCAGGACGCCGCTCCGGTGGCCTTCCACGGGACCCACCAGGCCGGGATCCTCACTCCCGCGCAGACGGCCGCCGCCTTCGTCTCCTTCGACGTCATCGCCGACGGCCGTGCCGAACTGGCCGACCTGCTGCGGACGCTCACCGAGCGGGCCCGCTTCCTCACCTCCGGAGGCACCCCGGCAGACCTCGGCGTCGGCGCCCCGCCCTCGGACAACGGCATCCTCGGCCCGGTCGTCCCGGCCGACGCGCTCACCGTCACCGTGGGGGTGGGCGCCTCCCTCTTCGACGACCGCTACGGACTCGCCCGGGCCAGGCCGCGCCGGCTCACGCCGATGCGGACCTTCCCCAACGACAACCTGAACCCCGCCGAGTGCCACGGCGACCTGTCCCTGCAGATCTGCGCGGCCCGCCAGGACACCGTGCTGCACGCGCTGCGCGACATCGCCAAGCACACGCGGGGCGCGATGCAGATCCGGTGGCGCGTCGACGGCTTCCAGAACACGCCCCGGCCCAGCGGCGCCCAGCGCAACCTGCTGGGCTTCAAGGACGGCATAGCCAACCCGGACGTGGCGTCGGCCCGCGAGATGGACCACCTGGTGTGGGTCGGACAGGGGCAGGGTGAGCCCGCCTGGGCGGCCGGGGGCAGCTATCAGGTCGTCCGGATCATCAGGATGCTCGTGGAGTTCTGGGACCGGGTCTCGCTGTCCGAGCAGGAGCTGATGTTCGGCCGGCGCAAGGACACCGGCGCCCCGCTGGACGGAGCCAAGGAGACGGACACCCCTCACTACGCCAAGGACCCGCACGGCACGGCGATCCCGCTGGACGCGCACATCCGGCTCGCCAACCCGCGCACCGCGAAGACCGACAACTCCCGCATCCTGCGCCGGGGCTACAACTACGACCGGGGCGTCGACAACGTCGGCGACCTCGACATGGGGCTGGTCTTCTGCTGCTACCAGCAGGACGTGCGCCGCCAGTTCGAGGCCACGCAGACCCGGCTGATCGACGAGCCCCTCGTCGACTACATCTCCCCGACCGGCGGCGGCTACTTCTTCGCCCTGCCCGGCGTGCGGGACTCCTCCGACTGGCTGGGCAGAGGGCTGCTCTCGGCCTGACGCGCGCAGACCCCGGCCTGAAGTCCCGCCTCTGTCAGAACGGCGACCCGCACGCGCGAGGTTCAGGAACGCGCGTACGGGTCACCGCGGCCGGCGAGGTGGAGATCCGCTTCCCGGACGGCACCCGGGAGCAGGTGCCGCGCTGACCGGGTCAGGCCGCGGTACGGCTCCGCGTCACCGCCTTCCTCAGCAGCGGCCACACCAGCAGCAGCACGATCACCGCGTACACGGTCACCGCGAACGGCGTGTTGACCAGACCGGTGACGCTGCCGTCGCTGATCTGCAGGGCGCGCCGCAACTGCTGCTCGGCGTTCGGGCCGAGGATCACACCGATCACGGCGGGCAGCACGGGCAGCCCGTAGCGGCGCATGCCGAAGCCGATCAGGCCGATGATCAGCAGGATCACCAGGTCGATCACCTCGCCGCCGACCGCGTACGCGCCGACCGCCGCGAAGAACATGATCCCGGCGTAGAGGTACGGCCGCGGGATGCGCAGCAGCTTCGCCCACACCGGCGCCAGCGGCAGGTTCAGCGCGAGCAGCAGCACCATGCCGACGAACAGGGAGGCGATCAGGCCCCACACCAGGTCGGGTTCGCGCTCGAAGAGGAGCGGGCCGGGCTGGATGCCGTACTGCTGGAAGGCGGCCAGCATCACGGCCGCGACCGCCGTGGTGGGCAGGCCCAGGGTCAGCATCGACACCAGCGTCCCCGCCGCCGAGGCCGACGCCGCCGACTCCGGGCCCGCGACGCCCTCGATGGCACCCTTGCCCCACTCGTCCTTGTGCTTCGACAGGCGCTTCTCCGTGACGTACGACAGGAACGTGGGGATCTCCGCGCCGCCCGCCGGGATCGCGCCGAACGGGAAGCCGATGAACGGGCCGCGCAGCCATGACTTCCAGGTCCGGTTCACGTCGTCGCGCCCCAGCCACGGCCGGCCCACCGGTATCGGCTCCGGCGGTCTGCGCCGCAGATGGGCCGCCACCCACAGCGCCTCACCGATCGCGAAGAGCCCGACCGCGACGATCACCACGTCGATGCCGTCGGCGAGTTGGAGCGAACCGAACGTCAGGCGCTGCTGTCCGGTCATCTGGTCCAGGCCCACCAGACCCAGGGTGAGACCGATCAGCAGGGAGGCGAGGCCCCGGATGCGGGAGGAGCCGAGCACCGAGGTCACCGCGATGAACGCCAGCACCATGATGGCGAAGTAGTCCGGCGCGCCGATGTCGACGGCGAGTTTCGCGACCGTCGGCGCGAGCGCCACCAGCAGCAGCGTGCCGATCAGGCCGCCCGCGAAGTGCCCGACGGCGGCCGCCGCGAGGGCCTGGGCGCCGCGCCCGGACTTGGCCATGGGGTTGCCCTCCAGGGCCGCCACCACCGCCGCGCTCTCACCGGGTGTGTTGAGCAGGATGGAGGTGGTCGAACCGCCGAACATGGCGCCGTAGTAGATGCCCGCGAACATGATGAACGCGCCGATCGGGTCGAGCCCGTACGTCACCGGCAGCAGCAGTGCGACCGCCATCGCCGGGCCGATGCCCGGCAGCACGCCGATCGCCGTGCCGAGCAGCACACCGATCACGGCCCATAGGAGGTTGATCGGCGTGAGGGCCGTGCCGAAGCCGTCCAGAAGGGAGTTGAAGGCATCCATGTCACAGCACTCCCATCAGCGGACCGCCGGGCAGGGGCACTCCGAGCAGGTTGTTGAAGACGGTGTAGGTGACGAGGGAGAGCCCTGCGGCGATGAGCGGATCGCGGTCGATCCGCCGGCTGCCGAGCGCGAACGCCGCGCCCCAGAACAGCAGCGCACCCGCGATGGGGAAGCCGAGCGGTTCGATCAGGACGGCCGCCCCGAGGAACACCCCGGCGAGCAGCAGCACCGTGCGCCAGTCGGCGGGCTCGGACAGGTCGACGTCCTCACCGCCCTCGGCCTGGCCCCGGCCGCCGCGCAGGACGTCCACGGCGAGCAGCGCGGCGATGACCAGCAGACCGGCGCCGACCACGACCGGCACGGTCTTCGGGCCGACCGGGCCGCGCTGGGCGATGTCGACGTCCATGGTGAGCGCGTCGGTCAGGACGAGGACACCCAGTGCCAGCAGAAGTACGCAGACGCCGAGTTCGGAGTGCTCGCGCAGCCAGGAGCGCCGTTCGCCACCGGTCTCGGCGGGGGGAATGTCGGTCTGCGTCGTCACAGTCCCAGCTCCTTCAGCACCGAAACCACCCGCTTGTCCTCGGCGTCGAGGAACGCGCCGAACTTGTCACCGGTGAGGAAGGCGTCGTCCCAGCCGTTCTGCTTCAGGGACGTCCGCCACTCGTCCGAGTCGTGCAGCTCCTCGACCAGCTTCACGAGCTTGTCGCGCTCCCCGTCGTTCAGGCCGGGCGGCGCGACGATGCCCCGCCAGTTGGTGAAGCTCACGTCGTAGCCCGCCTCCTTCAGCGTGGGCGCGTCCAGGCCCTCGACGCGCTCCGGGCCGGTGACCGCGAGGAGACGCAGCTCGCCCGCCTTGATCTGGTCCAGATACTCGCCGACCCCGGAGACACCGAAGGCGACCTTGTTGCCGAGGATCGAGGCGAGCAGCTCGCCGCCGCCGTCGAAGGGGATGTAGTTGACCTGCTTCGGGGGGATCCCGGCGGCCCGGGCCATCAGCATCGGAGCGAGGTGGTCGGGGCCACCGGGCGAGGAGCCGCCGCCCACCGGGAGCTTGCCCGGGTTCTCCTTCCAGGCGCCGATCAGGTCGTCGATCGTCTTGTACGGCGAGTCCTTGGCGACCACCACCACGTCCTGCTCCTCGGTGAGCCGGGCGATGGGCGTGGTGTCGCCGAGCGTCTTCGGCGCGTCGTTGGAGCGGACGGCGCCCACGACCCCGAGGCCCATGGACATGGCGAGCTTGCCGTTGCCGTGCTCGCTCACCAGTCGGCTCAAGCCCACCGTGCCGCCGGCACCGGGCAGGTTGAACACCTCGATGTTGTGGGTGAGTCCGGCGTCCTCGGCGTTCTTCGCGGCCGTGCGGGCCGTGATGTCGTAGCCGCCGCCGGGCGTGTTGGGGACCATGAAACGCAGGCCCGGGATCTGTGTGCCGGTCTCGGAGCCGCTGCCGGTGGTCAGCAGCGGCGGTCCGACGAGCACCAGCACGGCGGCCCCGAGCAGGGCGAGGGGAGTGCGCAGGCGCACGAGTGCCACCACCTGTCGGTTCGTCGATGCGGGTAGGTAAGCGCCCTGTGGGGGAGGGTGACGTGGGCCACATGGTGCCCGGGCGGCGACGAGCTGTCTCTCTTGCGGAACCAACGGAGGTTGTGGTCATTGCGGTAACCGGGACGCCCGCACGGCGACGAACCCGCGCCGCGACAAGCGAAAGGCCCCGGCGCCGGTGCGCCAGGGCCCTCGCATGCGTGACGGTTTCAGCGCCCCTTACGCGGTGTGGATCTCCAGGGCGGCCCGCACGGCGGACTCCAGGGCTCCCTCGATCCACGCCGGCTTGACGGACGTGTGGTCACCGGCGAAGTGCAACGGCCCCTCCCGCAGTGGGATGACCGGGAGCAGCTCCGTGTGCTGCCCGGGCAGCAGCACGGACGCCTCCCCATAGGCGTACGGGTCGCGCAACCAGCTCTGCGTACGTCCCGCGCCGGTGTAGAAGACCTCGATGCGCTGGCCGTAGACCTGCTGGAGACCGCACAGAGCGTGCGGGTAGCGCGCCTCGTCGTCCAGGGAGTCCCAGCGCAGCGCGTCGTCCGCCCAGCTGTAGGAGGCCAGCACGACACCCCCCGCACTGCCCGGGACCGGGTGGGAGGGGTGGAACATGAACCGGTTGGCGTTGTCCGACACCGAGCCGCCACCCACGACGCCGGCCGCCTCGGGCTGGTCGCGCGCACTCGCGCGATTGGCGGCGTAGTGGGTGCGCTGACCGGCTGTGATGTGCCCGCCGGGAACCGAGGGGTGAGCGCCGAGGAGGGTGCCGTCGGCGGCGGCGCGGCCGGTGCGGTACGCGTCGTACAGGCCCGGGTCGACGGCGTTCAGCTCCCGCTTCCAGTCGGCCTCGTCGAACTCCCACCAGCGGCGGCTGAACTCCAGCAGCACCTTGGTCGCGCTGTCGTAGTGCAGTTCACAGACCGCGCGGCGCTTGCCGTACGACATGGGCGGGTCGATCTGTACGTGGCGCAGGCCGGAGAACGGCACCGTCACCACGGCGACATCCGCGGTGAACTGCTCGCGTACGACCGGGCCGTCGCGGCCCTCGGACACGGTGTCCACCCACACGTGCGGGCCCTTGCCCCGGACGTGGCCGGCGTCCGGCGCGGGGCGATCGGGGTGGTGGTACTCGATGCGCGTGACACGGCGGTCGAACCGCACGTCCTCGCGCACACGTTCCAGCAGGGCGTCCGGCAGGACCGCCGTGCCGCCCTCCAACTCGTAGAACGGGGTGTCGGGGCTGATGAGGGAGGAGCCGATGAAGCTGTGGATGAAGGAGAGCGGGAGGCGTGAGGTGAGGTTCTCCAGGGTGCCGATCAGGTCGATGGTCCGCTCGTCCAGTCCGGCGTGCTCGGTGAGGAAGCGGAACATGGACCAGTCACCGAACCGCCGCACCACGCGGGCCCAGCCCCGCAGCCGCTCCGGAAGCGGCTTGTCGACCCGTTTGCCGTCGGAGCCGACGTAGCTGAACTCGTCGCGCACCGGGTCCAGCGCCGAGCGCAGGATGGCGGCGGCCGGGGTGTCCCAATGAGCCTTGGGCACGCCGAAGGACCGGTTCACGCGCCGGGGCGCGCGGGCGTAGTCGGTGCGCCGTACGCGGATGCCGTTGACGTGGATCCAGGTGCGGCCGGCGGGGCGCCCTTCTGCGTCGACGTCGACGTAGTGGAAACGCCGCTTCTTGAGGTCGAACTGGTCGATCAGTTCCATCACCAGGGGGTGGCTGCCGGGGAGGCGCATCGCGCCCGCTTCGGCGTACTGGCGGGGATCGGCGAAGGGTTGTTCGGCATCCTCATGGCCGCCGTTGCGGAAGGTCTTGATGCGTCCGCCCGCCCGGTTGCCGTTGGCCTCCAGGACCGTGACCCGGTGACCGGCCTTCTTCAGCAGCCAGGCGGCGACCAGCCCGGCCGGACCGGCGCCGATGACGAGGACGTTTCTGGGGCGCGTGCGGCGCTGAGCCGGCAGCCCCTTCTTGAGGACGCGCTGGTAGCGCGGGACGAGGGGACGGTCGTCGGAGTCCAGTACGAGCAGTGCGCGGGCGACGGCGAGGCACCGGTCGAAGTCGGCGCCGCGCTTGCCGTCCGGGGCGGCCGGGGCAGCCGGTGCGGGCAGGGCCGTGGCGGCACCGCCGGTCAGGGCCGTCGCCACCGTGGCCGTGCCGGCCACCGCCGCGAAGCTCCTCCGGGAGAGACCGCCGTCCGAGTGCACCACCGCGTGATCTTCAGTCATGGCGGCCTTTGTACTGGCGGCCTCGTCCGGGCGCCGCCTTTCGCCCGGGCGTTGACCCGAAGGAGCGAAGCCGGCCGCAAACCCTGACGTCACAGCGGGTCCGCCGGCGCCGGTGACCCCGGGCAACCCGAAGGAATGAATGCGGAGCGAACCGCGTCTGCCGCCGGGATCGAGCCCGCAGACTGCGACATGCGGATGCACATCCGTGCTCTCCGGCCGTCGGCGTGACGGCGCGACGGCGCAACGGCGCATCGCCTGTGCGGCGCCGACCGGCCTCAGGAGAGCCCGGGGTGACGGAGGGGGGAAGAGTGGCGCAGCGGCGCGCTCCGTTGGGTGACCGAGCCCGTTACTGGTTCGACAGCACCCTTGCCCGCGGTGCCTCGGCGATCGTCGGCTGGATGGCGCTGCTGTGCCTGGCCGTCGTCGTCCCGGCCAGCGCGGTGGTGGTGTGGACCGACCCCGACGCGCCGCAGTCGCTGCCGGACCGGCTGGCAGCGGTGTGGCACCTCACCGGCGAGACCCTGCGACTGGGCGGCGCGACGGGTACGCCGCTGCGCGTGACGATGTCGGTGCTGCTCGCCCTGGTCGCCCTGCTGTACGTCTCGACGCTCGTCGGCCTGATCACGACGGCGCTCACGGAGCGGCTCACCGCGTTGCGGCGGGGCCGATCCACCGTGCTGGAACACGGGCACGTCGTGGTCCTGGGGTGGTCCGAGCAGGTTTTCACGGTGGTGAGCGAGCTGGTGGCCGCCAACGCCAACCAGCGGCGCGCGGCGGTGGCCGTGCTGGCGGACCGGGACAAGACGGCCATGGAGGAGGCCCTGAGGACCAAGGTGGGCCCCGTCGGCCGTACGCGGCTGATCTGCCGCAGCGGCCCCACCACCGACCCGGCGGTGCTCACCCTGACCAGTCCGGCGACGGCCGGTGTCGTGCTGGTCCTGCCCCGCGACGAGCCCGACGCCGATGCCGAGGTGGTCAAGACGCTGCTGGCGCTTCGGGCGGCCCTGCCCGGGGAAGAAGCCCGGCCGCCCGTCGTCGCCGCCGTCCGGGACGACCGCTACCGGCTGGCCGCCACGCTCGCCGCCGGACCGGGCGGCGTCGTCCTGGAGGCCGACACCGTCACGGCCCGGCTGATCGTCCAGGCCGCCCGCCGCCCCGGGCTCTCCCTCGTCCACCAGGAGCTTCTCGACTTCGCCGGCGACGAGTTCTACCTCGTCTCCGAACCGGCCCTGGCCGGCCGCCCGTTCGGCGACGCGCTGCTGTCCTACCCGACGTCGAGCGTCGTCGGGATCGTACGCGGCGACACCCCTGTGCTGAACCCGCCGGCGCAGACGCCGCTCGCCGAGGAGGACCTGCTCATCGTCATCTCCCGGGACGACGACACGGTCTGGCCGGCCGACTGCGCGGAGTCGGTCGAGAAAGCGGCGATGGCCTCCGGCCCCGCGACGCCCGCACGGCCGGAGCGGGTCCTCCTGCTGGGCTGGAACCGTCGAGCGCCGCTCATGGTCGACCAGCTGCGCCGCCGCGCCCTGCCCGGATCAGCCGTCGACGTTGTCGCGGACGGCGGTGAAGCGACGGTCCGGCAGGTGAGCGAGACCGACGCGCACCACGGCGCCGATCTGACCCTGACCCTGCACCCTGGTGACGTCACCCGTCCCGAGACCCTGCGCGATCTGGACGTGCACTCCTACGACAGCGTGATCGTGCTCGGCCAGGACCCGTCCCCCGGGCAGCCACCGGAGGACCCCGACAACCGCACGCTCGTCACGCTCCTGCTGCTGCGCCGGCTGGAGGAAGCCACGGGGCGCGAAATCCCCGTCGTCACCGAACTGATCGACGACCGCAACCGGGCGCTGGCCCCCATCGGACCCGGAGCCGACGTGATCATCAGCGGCAAGCTCATCGGCCTGCTCATGGCGCAGATCTCCCAGAACCGGCACCTTGCAGCCGTGTTCGAGGAGCTGTTCTCCGCCGACGGCACCGGCATCCGCCTGCGGCCGGCCGGTGACTACGTGCTGCCCGGGTGTGAGACGACCTTCGCCACCGTCGTGGCCGCGGCACGTCAGCGCGGCGAATGCGCCATCGGTTACCGAAGCCGCGACGAGGCGTCGACGAGCCCGGGCCACGGGGTGCGGATCAACCCGCCCAAGGCCGAACGGCGCCGCTGGACGGCCGGGGACGAGGTGATCGTCGTCGGCAAGGACTGAGACAGCCGAAGGTGAACCGGCCTCGGTGCCGCCGCCCGGCCAAAGCGAACCAAGTGCCCCTGATCCGGGTGAAGAAACAAGAAGATTCGACTGTGTGTTCGCCTTCGGGCAGGGCACCAGAGGGAGCGGAGGTTGATGACTATGGTTCCCCTGCTTCTCGTCCTGCTGCTGGCCCTGGTCCTGTTCGGTGCGGGCTTCGCACTGAAGGCCCTGTGGTGGATCGCGGTGATCGTGCTGGTCCTGTGGCTGCTCGGCTTCGTGCTGCGTACCGCGGACAGTGGTGGCCGCAAGGGCCGCTGGTATCGCTGGTAGACGGCAGACCGCCACCTGTGGCGAACAAAACGTCAGGAATGGGGTAAACGAAAGTGACCCGGATCTCTCCTAGGAAAGGCGTTCCTGTTCCATGGCCGATACACAAGATGTCGTAGAACTCATTCTTCAGGACCACCGGCGCATGGAAGACCTCTTCCGTCAGATGCGGAGCGTGGAAGCCGACCGGGCGGGTGCGCTGCGGGAATTCGCGGATCTGCTGATCGCGCACGCGCAGGCCGAGGAGGCCAAGGTCTACCCGGCGCTCAAGCGGTACAAGAACATCGACGACGAAGAGGTCGAGCACGGCGAGCACGAGCACGACGAGGGCAACGAGGCCCTTCTGGAGCTCCTCGAGGTCGAGGAGGTCGGCTCCGAGGAGTGGGACTCGAAGCTCGAGGAGCTGGTGGAGGCCGTCACCCACCACGCCGACGAGGAGGAGCGCACCATCCTCAACGGCGCGCGGGAGAACGTGGCGATGGAGCGCCGGGAGGAGCTGGGCCGGGCGTTCGCGCAGGAGCGTGAGCGTCAGCTGAAGGCCGGCTGCGGTTCCGTGGAGAACGTACGCAAGATCGTCGAGTCCTGACCCGACCCTGCCGGCCCTGCCGGCCATCACCCCCGGGTGATGGCCGGCAGGGCCGGTTGCTGTCGCCGTGCGGTCGAAGCCGGCCCTGTCCATCGTGTCGTGCGGCCCGAGCGCGCAGCTCTTCCAGGTGAGGTGCTGCCGGTGCGACAGAACGGTAGGGACGGCCCGCGGGCTGATCACTCCGGCTGGCAGCCGGTCGGTGGTGGGCCGGCCCCAGCGGAGGGGCGGGGGAATGCCGTTTCCGTGGCGGGGGCAACAACCTGAATCTCTGCCCCAAGCTGGGACAATGCTCGGGCGGACCTTGTGCAGGTCGCTGCAGGGGGGTTGTCCAGACATTCTCTCGCGCCTAGGGTCCCTTCCGAGTGCAAGCGCTTTCCAAGCGCGTGTCCGCCGGCCGTCCGAGGAGCGTCGCATGTCCTTGTCCCCCACCCGCCGCCGCGTGGCCGTCGTCGGCACCGGAGCCATCGTCGGCGGCAGCCATCTGCCCGCGCTGCGGGCCCACTGCGACCGGGTGGAACTGGTGGCCGCCGTCGACGTGGACCAGGAGCGGCTCGACGCCTTCCGTGAGCTGGCGGGTGAGCAGGTCGCCGGGTACACCTCGATGGACGCGATGCTGGACGCCGTACGCCCCGACCTGGTCCTCATCGGGACGCCGCCCTCCCTGCACCGGGACCAGACGGTGGCCGCGCTGAAGGCGGGCGCCTGGGTGCTGTGCGAGAAGCCGCTGACCCTGTCGCTCGCCGAGTACGACGAGATCGCCGCCGCCGAGGAGGCCTCCGGCGCGTACGCGGCGGTCGTCTTCCAGCACCGCTACGGATCCGGCGCCGTGCACGCCCGCGAGCTGATCACCAGCGGCGAGCTGGGAGCCCCACTGGTCGCGCACTGCCAGACCACCTGGCACCGGGACGCGGCGTACTACGCGGTGCCGTGGCGCGGAAAGTGGGCCAGCGAGGGCGGCGGGCCGACCATGGGCCACGGCATCCACCAGTACGACCTGATGCTGCACCTGCTCGGTGAGTGGGAGGAGATCCGCGCGATGGCCGCGCGCCTGGTCCACGACACCGAGAGCGAGGACGTCTCCACCGCCCTGGTGCGGTTCAGGAGCGGCGCCCTCGCCACGGTCGTCAACAGCGTGCTCTCCCCGGACGAGGTGAGCCGCATCCGCATCGACTGCGCGGACGCCACGGTCGAGCTCACCCACCTGTACGGCCACAGCAACGACAGCTGGGCCTACACCCCGGCCCCGCACGTCGCCTCCGAGCGCACCACCGCCTGGCGCACCCCGGCAGGCGACGTGCCCAGCTCGCACACCGCCCAGCTGGGCGCCCTCCTCGACGCCTACGACACCGGCACCCGGCCCCCGGGCAGCGGCCGGGACGCCCGCGCCACCCTCGAGTTCGCCGCCGCCCTGTACAAGGCGGCGTTCACCGGCCGCTCGGTGCACGCGGGGGAGATCGTCCCCGGAGACCCCTTCTACGAGGCGATGCACGGCGAGTACCCCGACTGGGCCCCCAAGGAGCGCGCATGACCATCCGCGTCACCCACACGCACGGCGAGGACATCGCCGTCACTGCGGCGAACGGCACGGAGATCCTCCGCTACGTCTACCGCCCCGACCCGGATCCCTTCGAGTCCCGCAAGCCCTACGCCCACCCGGTGCGTACGCTCTCCGGCCGCACGGTCACCGGCTACCGCCCGAACGACCACCGCTGGCACAAGGGCCTGCAGATGACCGCGAGCCATCTGTCCGGCCAGAACTTCTGGGGCGGCAACTGCTACGTCCACGGCCAGGGTTACCTCCCCCTGCCCGAGCGCGTCGGCTCGATGCGGCACGACGGCTTCGCGGACGTCACGGTCGAGGACGACCGGCTCGCCCTCACCGAACACCTCACCTGGATCGAGAACGGCGGCGAGGAGTGGGCGCGCGAGGTGCGTGGACTGACCGTCCACTCGGTGGACGAGGAGGCCGGTTCCTGGGCCCTGGACTGGTCGATCCGCCTCACCAACACCCGTTCCGAACCGCTGGCCTTCGGCTCCCCGACCACCGCGGGCCGTGAGATGGCCGGCTACACCGGACTCCAGTGGCGCGGCCCGCGCGACTTCACCGGCGGCACGGTCTTCGCCCCGGACACCGACGCCGACGCCGGTAAGCTGATGGGCACCCAGGGCCCCTGGCTCGCCTTCACCACCGAGCACGACGACGTCGACGGCCACTCCACCCTGGTCTTCGCGCACGCCCCCGAGAACCTCGACGGCACGTCACCGGTCCACGAGTCGCACTGGTTCGTCCGCTCCGAGCCCTTCCCGACGGTCGCGTTCTCCTGGGCGTTCTACGAGGAGTTCGAGCTGCCGCCGGGCGAGTCCTTCGCGTACCGCTACCGGCTGGTGATCGCCGACGGCGCCTGGGACCGCGACCGGGTGGGCACGTACCTGGAGGGTCTGCCGTGGTGAGCGATGCGAAGCCCGGCCTGCCGCACCCGCTGCCCGGCGCGATCGGCCTGTCCCACCTCAGCGCCTACGACTGGGAGGCCGCCGACGGCGTCTGCGGCGGCAGCCCGCACCTGCACCTGGTGTGCACGGAGGCGTACGTCGTCACCGGCGGCCGGGGCGCGGTGCAGACGCTGAGTCCGGACGGCTACCGGGACATCCCCCTCGAGGCCGGATCCCTCGCCTGGTTCACGCCGGGCACCGTGCACCGCATGGTGCAGGGCGGCGATCTTCGCATCACCGTGCTGATGCAGAACAGCGGTCTGCCCGAGGCGGGGGACGCCGTGTTCACCTTCCCGCCCGAGGTGCTCGCCGACCCCGACCGGTACGCCGCCGCCGCGGCCCTGCCGCCCGGCACCGGACCGGAGACGGCGGCGGCCGCCCGGCGCCGCAGGGACCTCGCGGTCGAGGGCTACCTCGTCCTGCGCGAGGCACTCGTCGCCGGCGACAACGGCCCGTACCTGGAGTTCCAGCGCGCAGCCGCCCGGATCGTGCGCGACAAGGTGCCCACCTGGCGGGCCCTGTGGCGGGAGGGCGCCCTGGCCACCGCCAAGCGCACCGGCGCCCAGCTCGACGCCCTGGCCGCCGGCGAACCCGCCTACCTGGGCGAGGCCACCGCCCACGAGGCCGCGCCCACCCGGCTCGGCGGCTTCGGCATGTGCGGCCGGCGCGACGAGTACACGCTGCCCGGCACCACGCTGCCGTACCAGGGGGAGTAGCAGCCGGGGGGACCTGAGGGGGGCTCAAGCGAAACTCCGTGGAGAGGAGCGACTTCGGCATGCCCGGACACAGGACGAAGGGGTTCTGCGCGTCGGCCGCCGCACTGGCACTGTGTGCCCTGCTGGCGGGCTGCGGAGGATCCGGGGAGTCCGCCGGCGGCGGCAGGGTCGTGCTGCGCTACACGTGGTGGGGCAACCCCGACCGCGCGGAACGCACCGAGCAGGCCGTCGCGCTGTTCGAGAAACAGCACCCGGACGTCGACGTGACCACGTCGTTCTCCGGCTACGACGCCTACAAGCAGAAGCTCGCCACCCAGGCCGCCGGCGGTGACGCCCCGGACGTGATGCAGCTGGACTACCGCCAGATCGACCAGTACGCCTCCGGCGGGGTCCTGCTCGACCTGGCGCGACAGAAGTCCGTCCTGCGCACCTCCGAGATCGACCCGGGCCTGCTCGCCACCGGCCGCGTGGACGACGTCCAGTACGCGATCCCGCAGGGCCGCGGCACCGAGACCGTCGCCTACGACGTCGCGACCTGGAAGAAGTCGGGCGTTCCCCTCCCCGGCGAGAGCTGGACCTGGAGCCAGTGGGCCGACACCATGCGCGCTCTCGCCAAGAAGACCGGCAAGCCCGGGGCGACCGACCCCGGCCAGAGCGAGGACGCCTTCGAGGTCTGGCTGCGCGGCCAGGGCAAGGCCCTCTACACCGAGGACGGGGAACTGGGCTTCACCGCCGGCGACCTCACCCGCTGGTGGACCTTCACCGACACGCTGCGACGGGAGGGTGCCGTCTCGCCCGCCGAGCAGACCACGCAGCTCGACGGCTCCGTCGAGAACACGCCGCTGGGACGCGGCAAGTCCGTCACCGACGCCAACTGGGACGCCCCGGCCAGCGGCTTCCTCGCCCTGGTGCCGACCGGCGTCGCCCTCGCGCCCATGCCGTCCGGCGAGGACGGCACACCCGGCCAGTACTTCAAACCGTCGATGTTCCTCGGCGTCTCCGCCAACACCGGCCATCCGAAGGAAGCGGCACAGCTCGTCGACTTCGTGATCAACGACCGGGAGGCCGCGAAGATCCTCGGCGCGAGCCGGGGCATCCCCGTCAACGAGACGATCCGTGACGAGATCGGCCCGCAGCTCAAGGACTTCGACAGGACCATCGCCGCCTTCCAGGCGTCCCTGGAGGGCAAGCTCGAGGACCCGCCCCAGGCGCCGCCCTCGGGCGACAACGCCCTGCAGAGCACCTTCCAGCGCGACTACGACCAGGTGTCCTACGCGCGCATGTCGCCCCGCGAAGCGGCCGAGAACTACGTCACCGAGGCGAAGGCGGAGCTGAGGTCATGACCACCACCGCGATTCCCGCGGAGGCGGAGCGCGCCGCCGCCGCCCCGAAGCGCCGCCCCAAGCGTGAACGCGAGGGCGCCGCCTGGGTGTTCCTCTCTCCCTGGGTGCTCGGCGCGATCGTCCTGACGCTGCTGCCGATGGCCGTGTCGCTGTACCTGTCGTTCACCGACTACGACCTGTTCAACCCGCCGAAGTGGGTGGGGCTGCGCAACTACGTGCAGATGTTCACCGAGGATCCGCGCTACTGGCGCTCGGTCGTGACCACCGTGACCTATGTCGTCGTCGCCGTGCCCCTCCAGCTGGCGCTCGCCCTGGTCGTCGCGCTGGCCCTGAAGGGCATGAAGCGCGGCAAGGGCTTCTACCGCTCGGCGTTCTACGCCCCGTCCCTGCTCGGCGCGTCGATGTCCATCGCACTCGTCTGGCGGGCGATCTTCAACGACGGCGGCACCGTGGACCACCTGCTCGGCACCGGCGGCTGGGTCAACAAGCCCGGCTGGGCGCTGCTCGCCGTGGCGCTGCTGACGGTGTGGCAGTTCGGGGCGCCGATGGTCATCTTCCTCGCCGGGCTCCAGCAGATCCCGGCCGAGCTGTACGAGGCGGCGGCGTGCGACGGGGCCTCCAAGTGGCGGCAGTTCCTGTCGGTCACCGTGCCGATGCTCTCCCCGGTGCTGTTCTTCAACCTGGTCCTGCAGACCATCCAGGCCTTCCAGGTGTTCACCCCCGCCTTCGCGGTCAGCGCGGGCAAGGGCGGACCGGCCGACTCGACCCTCGTCTACACCATGTACCTCTACGACCGCGGCTTCGTCGCCTCCCACATGGGCTACGCCTCCGCCATGGCCTGGGTGCTGCTCCTCGTGATCGGCGTCGTCACGGCGGTGCTGTTCCGCACCTCGCGCTCCTGGGTCTTCTACGCCTCCGAGGGGGACCGGTGACCTCCACGACCGTTGTCCGCAAGCCCGTTCGCCGGGGCCGCATCGCCCTGCACGCGGGCGCTCTGGCCGCTCTGCTGGTCATGCTGTACCCCCTGGCCTGGCTGCTGGCCACCTCGCTCAAGCCCGCCGACGAGGTCATCGCCAGCCTCGATCTGCTGCCCACTCACCTGGAGTGGTCGAACTACACGACCGCTCTCGACGGGGTCAACGACGTGTCGATCTGGCGGCTGCTCGGCAACTCGCTGCTGATCGCGGGCGGCGCGGTAGCCGGCAACGTCATCAGCTGCTCTCTCGCCGCCTACGCCTTCGCGCGGCTGCGATTCCGCTTCCGCGGGCCGCTGTTCGCCTTCATGATCGCCACCATCATGCTGCCGCACCACGCGGTGCTGATCCCGCAGTACATCATCTTCAACCAGCTCGGCCTGGTGAACACCTACTGGCCGCTGATCCTGCCGAAGTTCCTCGCCACCGAGGCGTTCTTCGTCTTCCTCATCGTGCAGTTCATGCGCGGTCTGCCGCGCGAGCTGGAGGAGGCGGCGCGGATCGACGGCTGCGGGCCCTTCCGCAGCTTCTTCCAGGTCGTGCTGCCGCTCACCCGGCCGGCCCTGATCACCACCGCCATCTTCACCTTCATCTGGACCTGGAACGACTTCTTCACCCAGCTCATCTACCTCTTCGACCCGGACAAGTTCACCCTCACCCTGGCGCTGCGCTCGTTCGTGGACGCCTCCAGCACCTCCGCGTTCGGCCCGATGTTCGCCCTGTCGGTGATCGCACTGCTGCCGATCGTGCTGTTCTTCCTCGCCTTCCAGCGGTTCCTGGTGGAGGGCATGGCCAGCTCCGGACTCAAGGGGTGAACGCGATGGGCACTCGTGAGGCGGGTGAGGTGTTCGGCCCGCGCATGACCCTGTTCGCCGACGTGCTGAGCGTCGGCCTCGCCACGGCGGCGGCCTGCCTGCCCCTGGTCACGGTTCCGGCCGCGTTGTCGACGGCGTGCGCCGTCCTGCGCGGCGCGGGACGGGACCAGCCCGTCACGGCGGGGCGCTACTTCGCCCTGCTGCGGCGGCGGTTGCGCGCCGGCGACCTGGTGGCGGGAACCGTCGCCCTGGCGGGTCTGCTGCTGTTCGCCGCCGACGTGGCGCTGGCCGGGGCCGGGCTGCCGGGGGCGCCGCTGTTCGCGGTGGCCGCCGCGGTGATCGGCGCGTGCGCGGCGGTGGTCGGACTGCGGGCCTGCGGACGCCCGGAGTCGCTCACCGACTGGCGCGCTGCCGTGCGCGGGGCGGGCCGGGACGCCGTGGCGGACGTGGGCGGCAGCGGCCTGGTCCTGCTCGCCGTGGCGACCGCCGCGCTGTGCGCGTGGATGCTGCTGCCGCTGGCCTTCCTCGCCCCCGGGCCGCTGGCCCTGGCGCTCACCGCCGTCGACGTACGCCGGTCCGCCGCGGCCCTTCTTCACTAGCCGGTTGAGCCGCGTACGACCCCTCTGGCTCAGCCGCGCACAAGCCCCCGGGCTCAGCCGCGCACGCTGCCGGCTCAGCCGCGTACGAGCCCGCCGATGCTGATCCGCGGCTATGAACGGGCCGCCGTCAGGAGGGCCTGGGTCTTCGCCGACGGGGTGGCCGCTGCCGCCGCCAGGGCCGCGGCGGCACTCGCGATGCCGAGGACCGCGCCCGCCGCCACGTCGCCCGGGTAGTGCACGCCCGTGTGGACGCGGGAGTAGCCGACGGCGCTCGCCAGCGCCCCGAGCGGGACCGCCGCGGGGGGCAGGACCACGCCTACGGCGGTGGCGAACGCGACCGCCGACGCCGTGTGCCCGGACGGGAACGACGCCGAGGTCGGCATCTTGACGTGCCGGTCCACCGTCACCCGGGCCGCCTCCCGGTCCGGCCGCGCCCGGCGCACCAGACGCTTGCCGAGCAGGTTGGCGGAGGCCGAGGCCACGGCGATCGCCCCGACGCCGACGACAGCGGCCTTGCGCGGCCGCTTCCCACCCAGGGCCAGGGCGGCGGCGATGGCGAACGAGATCTTGGAGTGATCGGCTGCGTGGGACAGGTGGCGCAGCGTCCGGTCCAGGGTCGGTGTGGGGGTGGCGGCCACCGCCGCGTACAAGGCGCCGTCCACGGCCCTGAGATCGCCGAACACGGCGCCCAGGAGCCGGCCGCGTCCGCCCGCGGGACCCCGGGTGTTCTGCAGCGGACGGAGGGCGTCCGCGTCTGTCGTCCTCGGATCGGTCATGTGCTTCTCCCCGCAGTGGCCTTCCCCAGCAAGGTACCGGCTCGCGCCCGGCGCACGCTCGGCGCCCCTGCGAGCCGGTACCTCCCGGGTGCCCGGACGGCGGACCACCACCCCGGTGAGCCGCGACACTGAGCTCATGTCACCTCCGACCCGACGGGTCCCGCACGCACTGGAGCGTTTCCACGCCGTCCGCCCGTGGGACCACAACGCCCACTTCCACCGCTGGATCCTGCGGCAGTTCCCCGAGCGGGTGGGCAGCGCCCTGGACGTGGGATGCGGCACCGGCGACCTGGCCCGGCTGCTGGCCGGCCGGGTGCAGCGCGTGCACGCGATCGACGCCGACCCGGAGATCACGGCCCGGGCGCGGGAGCTGACCCCGGCGGCAGCCCCGGTGACGTACACGGCGTCCGACGCCCTGATCGGCCTCGGCGACCAGCCGTACGACGTCATCACCTGCGTCGCCGTCGTACACCATCTGCCGTTCACCGAGGCTCTCGAGGCCTTCCGCGACCCTCTCACCCCCGGCGGCCTGGTGATCATCGGCGTGGTCCGGGAGCGGACGTCCGTCGACCACCTGCTCGGCATCGCGTCGATCCCGCTCAACATCGTCATGGCGCTGCTGAAGAACCGGGGCCGCCCAGCGCCTCGCCCGGTCTCGATGACCGCCCGCACCGTCCGGCGGACCTGGCCTTCTCCGAGATCGTGCGCGAGGCCCGGGCCGTGCTGCCCGGCGCCCGCCTGCGCCGCCGCCTGTTCTGGCGCTGCACGCTGGTGTGGCGCCACCGCTGACCCACGGGCATCTCAGCCGGCGGCCCGGAACGTGCGCAGCCGCAGCGAGTTGCCGACCACGAAGACCGACGAGAAGGCCATGGCCGCTCCGGCGATCATCGGGGTGAGCAGGCCGGAGGCGGCCAGCGGGAGGGCCGCCACGTTGTAGGCGAAAGCCCAGAACAGGTTGGAGCGGATGGTGCCGAGCGTGCGGCGGGCGAGCCGGATGGCGTCCGCCGCGGCCCGCAGGTCGCCCCGGACGAGGGTCAGGTCGCCGGCCTCGATGGCGGCGTCCGTGCCGGTGCCCATGGCCAGACCCAGATCGGCCTGGGCGAGGGCCGCGGCGTCGTTGACACCGTCCCCTACCATCGCCACCGACCGGCCCTCGGCCTGCAGCCGCTCGACCACGTCGACCTTGTCCTGCGGGAGCACCTCGGCGATGACCTCCTCGATGCCCACCTCGCGGGCGACGGACCGGGCCACCGCCTCGTTGTCACCGGTCAGCAGGATCGGCGTGAGGCCGAGCGCCCGCAGCCGGCCGACCGCTTCCGCACTCGTGTCCTTCACCGCGTCGGCCACCTCCAGCACCGCACGTGCCTCGCCGTCCCACGCGACCGAGACGGCCGTGCGCCCGGCCTCCTCGGCCGCCGCCCGGGACCTGGCCAGGCTGTCCGGCAGTTCCATCGCCCAGTCGGCCAGCAACCGCTCCCGGCCGACGAGCACCGCGTGGCCCTCGACGACGCCCTGCACGCCGAGTCCGGGCACGTTGGCGAAGTCCTCCGGCGTGGGCAGCGCGCCCAGCTTCTCCAGCGCCCCGTCGGCCACGGCCCGGGCGATCGGGTGCTCGGAGGAGTGCTCCAGCGCACCGGCCAGCCGCAGCACTTCGGCCTCGTCCGTGCCCTCGGCGGTGTGCACGGCCAGCAGTGTCATACGGCCGGTCGTGACCGTGCCGGTCTTGTCGAGGACGACGGTGTCGACCCGGCGCGTGGATTCCAGGACCTCCGGGCCCTTGATGAGGATGCCGAGCTGGGCGCCCCGCCCGGTGCCGACCATCAGCGCGGTCGGCGTCGCCAGCCCCAGGGCGCACGGGCAGGCGATGACGAGGACGGCGACCGCCGCGGTGAAGGCGGCCGTCAGCCCGACGCCGTTGCCCAGCCAGAAGCCCAGCGTGCCCAGTGCGAGGGCGATCACGACCGGCACGAACACGGCGGAGATCCGGTCCGCGAGCCGCTGCGCGGCGGCCTTGCCGTTCTGCGCGTCCTCCACCAGCCGGGCCATCCGGGCCAGCTGCGTGTCGGCACCCACCCGCGTGGCACGCACGACGATCCGCCCGCCGACGTTGATCGTGGCGCCCGTGACCGGGTCGCCAGAGCCGACCTCCACGGGCACGGACTCGCCGGTGAGCATCGAGGCGTCCACGGCCGAGGAACCCTCGACGACCGTCCCGTCCGTGGCGATCTTCTCGCCGGGCCGGACCAGGAAGCGGTCGCCGACCTTCAACTCCGCGACGGGGACGGTCTC
Organism: Streptomyces sp. NPDC093598; assembly: GCF_044764825.1. Lineage (NCBI taxonomy): Bacteria > Bacillati > Actinomycetota > Actinomycetes > Kitasatosporales > Streptomycetaceae > Streptomyces > Streptomyces sp. NPDC093598. Next base: position 103,073 of record NZ_JBIWIV010000015.1, read on the forward strand.
TTCACGGCCACCGTCCCGCAGCACCGTGACGTTTTTCGCGCCCAGCTCCAGCAGCGCCCGCAGCGCCGCGCCCGCCTTGCGCTTGGCGCGCGCCTCGAAGTACCGCCCCGCCAGGATGAAGGCGGTCACGCCGGCGGCGGCCTCCAGGTAGATGTTCCCGGCGCCGTCCGTGCGCTCGATGGTCAGCTCGAAGGGGTGCGTCATGCCCGGCGTGCCCGCGGTGCCGAAGAACAGCGCCCACAGCGACCACAGGAACGCGGCCGAGGTGCCCACCGAGATCAGCGTGTCCATGGTGGCCGCGCCATGCCGGGCGTTGGTGAACGCCGCCTTGTGGAAGGGCCACGCCGCGTACACCACGACGGGCGCGGCCAGCGTGAGCGACAGCCACTGCCAGTACTCGAACTGCAACGCCGGGACCATGGCCATGGCCACGACGGGAACCGACAGCACCACGGCCGTGACCAACCGCTCGCGCAGCGGCCGCAGTTCATCGGCCTCCTCGGCCGAACCGGTCCGCTCGGCGGGGGGCGCCGGTTCCCGCGCGGTGTACCCGGTCGCCTCGACGGTGGCGATGAGATCGCCGACGGAGACGTGGCCGGAGTAGCTGACCTTGGCCTTCTCGGTCGCGTAGTTGACGGTGGCGGTGACCCCGTCCATGCGGTTGAGCTTCTTCTCGATGCGCGCCGCGCAGGAGGCGCAGGTCATACCGCCGATGGCGAGTTCCACCTCGGCATCGGTGCCGGTCGTCGTACCGGTGCTCATGGCTCAGACCCTCCCGGTCAGCTCGTAGCCGGCCTCGTCGACGACCTCCGCGATGGCGGCGTCGTCGGGCTCGGCGGCACTGGTGACGGTGACGTGGCCGCTGCCGAGGTCGACCTCGACACCGCTGACGCCGTCCAGCTCGCCGATGACCTTGGTCAGCGTGGCCTTGCAGTGGCCGCAGGACATTCCGGAGACGGCGTAGGTGGTGGCGGGCATCGGGTGCCTCCTCTGGGCGGTCGAACAGCTGGGGAGATACGGGGCGGGGGTATCCCTCGCCGACTTCCTGTATACCCCTCAGGGGTATACGATGCAAGCGCGAGAACAACTTGACTTGATACCCCCCTGGGGTATCGTGAACTGCATGGAGGCCCCGCATCCGAGCGGGGGACCGGGATCTGAAGGAGCCGACGGCCATGAACACCGGACTGAGGATCACCACCTTCGCCGCCGCCCTGGCAGCGACCTTCGGCGCGGCCTACGGCGTCGGACAGGGCATCGACCCCGTCGTGGCCGACAGCCCCCCGAAGCACGAGGGCGACCACACCCGCCCCGCACCGGAAGCGGAGCGCGGCGGCGGCCACGGCGGACACGACACGCCCCCGGCCGGCGGACTGCAGATCTCCGAGGGCGGCTACACGCTCGACCTCCGGACCCCGCGCGTGACCGCGGGCGAACAGGCCGACCTGCGCTTCACCGTCCGGGGCGCCGACGGCCGCGCACTCACCGCCTACCAGCGCGAGCACGACAAGGAACTCCACCTCATCGTGGCCTCACGCGACCTGGTCACCTACCGCCATCTGCACCCCACCCGCGCCGCCGACGGCACCTGGAGCACCCCCGTGGAACTGCCCCGCGCGGGCGGCTACCGCGTCTTCGCCGACTTCACCCCGGCCAAGCAGGACGCCGAGAACCTCACCCTCGGCGCGGACCTCGCCGCCTCGGGCCCGTACGAGGCCCGGCAACTGCCGCCGGTGAGCACCACGGCCCGGGTCAACGGCTACGACGTGCGGCTGACCGGCGCCCTGAGCCCGGGCAAGGCGAGGGAACTGAAGCTGAAGGTCTCCCGCGACGGCAAGCCCGTCACCGACCTCCAGCCCTACCTCGGCGCGTACGGCCACCTGGTCGCCCTGCGCTCCGGCGACCTCGCCTACCTGCACGTCCACCCGAACGGCGAACCCGGTGACGGTACGACCAGGCCCGGCCCGGACATCTCGTTCACGGCCACGGCACCCAGCGCCGGCTCCTACCGCCTGTTCCTCGACTTCCAGCATGACGGAAAGGTCCACACGGCGGCGTTCACCGTCCGCGCCGGGGGAGCGGCGGCCGGGTCCGACACCCCCGCGGGGCATGAGGACGAGGGCCACGGGCACTGAGCGTCAGCCGAGCGCCCGGTCCAGGTTGAACGCCGCGCTGATCAGCGCCAGGTGCGTGAACGCCTGCGGGAAGTTGCCCTGCTGCTCCCCGGTGTGGCTGACCTCCTCGGCGTACAGGCCGAGATGGTTGGCGTACGTCAGCATCTTCTCGAAGGCCAGGCGCGCTTCGTCGATCCGGCCGGCGTGCACCATCGCCTCGACGTACCAGAACGAGCAGATGGAGAACGTGCCCTCGTCGCCGCGCAGCCCGTCCGGGCTCGACCGGGGGTCGTAGCGGTAGACCAGGGAATCGGACACCAGCTCCTCGGTGAGCACGTCCAGCGTGGACAGCCACTTCGGATCGGTGGGGGCGATGAACTTCGTCAGCGGCATCATCAGCACGGCCGCGTCCAGCACGTCACCGTCCTCGTGCTGGACGAACGCCCGGCGCTCCTCGCACCAGCCCCGGCTCATGATCCGCCGGTAGATCGTGTCGCGGCACTCCCGCCAGCGCGGCAGGTCGGCCGGCAGACCGCGCCGGTTGGCCATCCGGATGGCCCGCTCGATCGCCACCCAGCACATCAGCCGCGAGTAGAGGAAGTTCTTGCGCCCGCCCCGCGTCTCCCAGATCCCCTCGTCGGGCTGGTCCCAGTGCGCGCACACCCAGTCCACCAGTGCGCACACGTCGTCCCAGTGGCCGCTGGAGATGGGCTTGGCCCACTTGTCGTAGAGGTAGATCGAGTCGATCAGCGCGCCGTAGATGTCGAGCTGGAGCTGGTCGGCCGCCGCGTTGCCGACCCGTACCGGCGCGGACCCGTGATGGCCCTCCAGGTGGTCGAGGGTGCGCTCGGGCAGCTCGGTGCGCCCGTCGATGCCGTACATGATCTGAAGCGGGCCGGAGCTCTTGCCGTCGCCCGGGCTGATGTGCCGGGTCACGAAGTCCATGAACGCCTCGGCCTCCCCGGTGAAGCCCAGCCGCAGCAGGGCGTAGACGCAGAAGGCCGCGTCGCGCACCCACACGTACCGGTAGTCCCAGTTGCGTTCGCCGCCGAGTTCCTCGGGCAGGCTCGTCGTCGGCGCGGCCACGATCGCCCCGGTGGGCGCGTACGTGAGCAGCTTCAGCGTCAGCGCCGAGCGGTGCACCATCTCCCGCCAGCGGCCCTTGTACCGGGACGCCGCCAGCCAGCGCCGCCAGTACGCCACCGTCGCCGCGAACTGCTCCTCGGCCTCCGTGCGCGCACACCGGCGGGGCGTCACATCGCCGCCGACCTTGTCCAGCGCGAACACCGCGGACTCGCCCTCGGAGAGTTTGAAGTCGCCGCGCACGTCCGGCCCGTCGGCCTCCAGCGGCACGGTCGCGGTCAGGGCGAGCGCCAGCCCCTCCGCCTCGAACACCGCGGTATCACCGGTCAGCCGGACGGTGTGCGGCAGGCAGCCGTAGTCGAACCGGGGCGCCACCCGTGTACGGAAGGGGATCGAGCCCCGTACGCACACCACCCGCCGGATCAGCCGGTGCCGCTCGGCCTCGGCCGGCTCGCCGTCGACCGGCATGAAGTCCTGCACCTCGCCGACCCCGTCCTCGGTGAAGAACCGGGTGATCAGGACGTTGGTGTCGGGGAAGTAGAACTGCTTGGTCCGCGCCGGCACGGTCGCCGCCAGTTCGAAGCAGCCGCCGCGCTCCGCGTCGAGGATCGAGGCGAACACGCTCGGCGCGTCGAAGGCCGGGCAGCAGTACCAGTCGATCGTGCCGTCGGTCCCCACCAGGGCGACACTGCGCAGATCGCCGATCAGCCCGTGCTCCGCGATCGGTACGTACCGCCGGCCGCCCGGCACGCCCCGGTCCGGTGCCGTTCCGCCCATGACAGCCTCCCTGCCCCGGTAGGCGCCTCAGCCCCAGCCTAGAACCGCCGACCGACGGCCGCTGTCAGGCGCCGCCGTCAGACCGCCGCCGTCAGACCGTGACGACCCGCAGGCCGGCCTCCTCGAACCGCCGCACCGTCTCCGCGTCGGCCGCCGTGTCCGTGACCAGCGTGTCCACCGCGTCGGCCGCGCAGATCCGGGCGAACGCCCGCTGCCCGAGTTTGCTGGAGTCGGCGGCCACCACCACCCGCTCCGCCCGCTCGCACAGCAGCCGGTTGATCGCGGCCTCCGCCTCGTCGTGCGCCGCGGCGCCGTGCGCCACGTCGAAGGCCACGACACCGAGTACCGCCACATCGACGGTGATCTGCCCGAGCACCCCGTCCGCGAGCGGCCCGACCAGCTCGTACGACTGAGCCCGCGCCACCCCGCCGGTCAGCACGATCCTGAACTGGGGTCGCACCACCAGTTCACCGGCGATGTTCAGCGCGTTCGTCACCACGGTCAGAGCGGGCGACCCGGACGCCAGATCCCCGCGCACGGCCAAGGCCCGCGCCACCTCCGTCGTGGTCGTTCCCCCGGTCAGGCCGACCGCCTCACCCGGCGCCACCAGATCCGCCACCGCCCTGGCGATGCGCTGCTTCTCGGAGGCGTGGCGGGCCGTCTTGTAGCGCAGCGGCAGCTCGTACGACACACCGTGCACGACCGCGCCACCCCGGGTGCGCACCAGCATCTGCTGCTCGGCGAGCCCGTCGAAGTCACGGCGGATCGTCGCCGCCGACACCCCGAGCTCCGCCGCCGCGTCCTCCACGTCCAGCCGGCCGCGCTCCACGAGCAGTTCCAGCAGCGCCTTCCAGCGGGCGTCGCGCGACATCCGCACCTCCACCTCTCGATCTCCGGCGACCCTAGCGCACCCGATCCGGCCACATGCTTGATGATGCTTGAAAGGTCCCTATATCTTGCAGGAACAATCAGAGCGGAGGGTGCGGTATGACGCATGTCGAGGACGAGCTGACCAGCCAGCCCGAGTGCTGGGCCCGCGCCGCGTCGGAGGCGGCCCGGTACGCGAAGGTGCTGCCGGCGCCGGGGGAGCGGGTCGCGATCGTCGGCTGCGGCACCTCGTACTACATGGCGCAGGCGGCCGCGGCCCTGCGCGAGGGCGCGGGCCAGGGCGAGACCGACGCGTTCGCCGCATCCGAGTTCCCCTACGGCCGCCGCTACGACCGGGTCGTCGCCCTCACCCGCTCCGGCAACACGACCGAAGTCCTGACCCTGCTGGATCGGTTGCAGGGCGGCACCCGCACCACCGCGATCACCGCCGACCCGGACACACCCGTGCGGACGGCCGCCGGTGAACTGGCCGTCCTGGACTTCGCGGACGAACGCTCCGTCGTCCAGACCCGGTTCGCGACCACGGCCCTCACCCTGCTCCGCGCCCACCTCGGCCTCCACCCCGGCACCGCCGTCACCGACGCGCGCACCGCCCTGACCGAGCCGCTGCCCGAAGGTCTGGTGAATTGCGGGCAGTTCACCTTCCTGGGGCGCGGCTGGACCGTCGGCCTGGCCGACGAGGCGGGGCTGAAGATGCGCGAGGCCGCTCTGGCCTGGGCGGAGTCCTACCCGGCCATGGAGTACCGGCACGGCCCCATCAGCGTCAGCACGACGGGGACGGCGACCTGGATGCTGGGCGACGCGCCGGACGGACTGGCCGAACAGGTCCGCGGCACCGGCGCGTTGTGGATCGCCGGGCGCCTCGACCCGCTCGCCGAACTGGTCCGCGCCCAGCGCCTCGCGGTAGCCGTCGCCGCGTCCCGCGGGCTGGACCCCGACCACCCGCGCCACCTCACGCGCTCGGTGATCCTCGCGCCCTGACCTGGGGCTGCTCACGGCGACAACAGGCCGCAGCCGATTCCCTGCGACCTCATCCGAACGACAGGCCCCAGGAGATTCCGTGCCCCTGACCACCACCGGTGACCTCGTCACGCGCGCCGCCACGGCCGGCTCGGCCGTCGCCTCCTTCAACGTCATCACGCTGGAACACGTCGAGGCCGTCATCGCGGGCGCCGAGTCCGTGCACGCCCCCGTCGTCCTCCAGGTCAGCGAGAACGCGGTCAAGTTCCGTGGGGGACAGCTCCTCCCGCTCGCCCGCGCGGCCGTCGCCGCGGCCGAACACGCCGCGGTTCCCGTCGCGTTGCACCTCGACCACGTGCAGAGCGACGCCCTGCTGCACCGGGCCGCGGACGCCGGCTTCAGCTCCGTGATGTACGACGCGGCCCGGCTGCCCTACGCCGAGAACCTCGCCGCGACCCGGGCGGCGGTCGACTGGGCGCACGCCCAAGGGCTTTGGATCGAGGCCGAGCTGGGGCAGATCGGCGGCAAGAACGGCAGACCCCCGCTGGACGCGCACGCCCCCGGCGCACGCACCGACCCCGACGAGGCGCGGGCGTTCGTCGCCGACGCGGGCGTGGACGCCCTGGCCGTCGCCATCGGCAGCTCCCACGCCATGACCACCCGTACCGCAGCCCTCGACCACGCCCTGCTCGAACGCCTGTCGGCCGCACTGGACGTCCCGCTCGTCCTGCACGGCTCCTCCGGCGTCCCGGACGACGAACTCACGGCGGCCGTCGCCGGCGGCATCACCAAGGTCAACATCGGCACCGCCCTGAACATCGCGCTGACCGGTGCGATCCGGGACTTCCTCGCCGAGCGGCCCGAGGCGGTCGACCCGCGCAGCTACCTGACCCTCGCACGGGAGGCGATGACACGGGCGGTGGCGAGGACCCTGAGGACCCTCGGCGCCGCTACCGTTTGACGGCCTTCAGCACCACGAACTTCGGGTCGCTCGCGACCAGGCGGCAGTTGCCGAACAGCTTCCGCAGCGTGACGTGGTAGCCCAGGTGCCGGTTGCCGATCACCCACAGCTCCCCGCCCGGCCGCAGCGCGCGCCGGGCCCCGGTGAACATCCTCCGGGCCGTGGTGTCCGTCGTGGCCTGGTGGGAGTGGAACGGCGGGTTGTTGAGGACCAGATCGACACTGCCGGCCGGCACGCCCGCCAGCCCGTCGCCCACCCGGAACTCGGCATGCCCCGGCGTGCCGTTCGCCTTGTACGTCGCCTCCGCCGAGGCCACGGCCTGGAACGACTCGTCCACGAACAGCACCTCGGCGTCCGGGTCGGCCAGCGCCACCGCCGTGCCCACCACGCCGTTGCCGCACCCCAGATCCACCACCCGGCCGCCCCGGGCGTCCGGCAGGTGCCGGAGGAGGAACCGCGTCCCGATGTCGAGCCGGTCGGCGCAGAAGACCCCCGCGTGGTTGACGACGGTGCTTCCCGCGGCCGGGCCGGCGTCGTCCTGCAGCGTGTAGACGTACGGCCACGGATTGCCGGGCCGCTCCAGCGCCGGATCCGGCGTGCAGAAGATCAGCCGGGCCTTCTTCTCGGCGAGCGAGGTGCGGGTCGGGCCGAGGATCCGCTCGAACAGCCGGAGCGTCGAGGTGTGGATCTCCTTCACCATCCCCGTACCGACGACGACCGTCCCCGCGTGCACGGCCGGCGCCAGCCGCAGCAACTGGTCCTCCAGCAGCGCCAGGCTCTTCGGCACCCGCACGAGCAGCACATCGATCCGCCCCGGCGGCGGGTCCTGCGTGGTGAGCAGCCGCACCGCGCCCGGTTCGGCCCCGGCCCGCGCGAGGTTGGCCCGGGTCGCCTCCTGTGCGAGGTAGGAGTCGGTGATCTGCACCGGCCGGTGCGCCGCGAGCGCCGTGACCAGCGCGCCCCAGCGGTCCCCGACGACCACGACCGTGCCGTCCAGTGGCACCCGCTCCGCGTCCAGATGCCTGAGCAGATACTCGTCCGAGGCGTCCCAGGCGCGCAGCCTGTCGCGCGGATCCTCGGGGAAACGGGTCAGCGCCGGCTCGCCCCACGGCGTCGTCATACGGTCGTTCATCGTGCGACCAGGCTAGCCGAGCCGCAGCTCAGGCCGTGTCGGGCACCATGGAAGGCATGGACGCCGAGCTGTTCCCGAGGGCCCGTACGCAGGTGGCGCCCGGCGCCGTGCACGTGCCCGACTGGCTGGACGCGGAAGGCCGGCGGGCGCTGCTCGACGCCTGCCGCGAGTGGGCCCGGCCGCCCGCCGGCCTGCGCACGGTCCGCACCCCGGGCGGCGGCACCATGACCGCCCGGCAGGTCTGCCTCGGCTGGCACTGGTACCCGTACGCCTACGCCCGTACCGTCGTCGACGGGGACGGCGCACCGGTGAAGCCGTTCCCGGAGTGGCTCGGCGAACTGGGCCGCCGGGCGGTCCGCGACACCCTCGGCGGACCCGCGCCGGCCTACGACATCGCGCTGATCAACTTCTACGACGCCGACGCCCGCATGGGCATGCACCGCGACAGCGACGAGAAGTCGGACGCGCCGGTGGTGTCGCTGAGCCTCGGCGACACCTGCGTGTTCCGCTTCGGCAACACCAGGACGCGCACCCGGCCCTACACCGACGTCGAGCTGCGCAGCGGCGACCTGTTCGTCTTCGGCGGCCCGTCCCGCCTGGCCTACCACGGGGTCCCGCGGATCCTCGCGGGCACGGCACCGCCCGGGCTGGGGCTCACGGGCCGGCTCAACATCACGCTCCGGGTCAGCGGCCTCCGGCGCCCGGCGGAAACGAGCCCCGGCGGCTCGGCGGGGCCCGGCGGGCACGCTCGGCCACCATCCCGGCGGATCATGGGAGACTCGCCCTCATGAGCGGGAAGGCGGACCCCCGGCAGGCGGGGGATGGGGGCACCTCGAGGACGCGGCTGGACCGGGGGCGCGGAGCGCTCGGACCCGCGCTGGAGCTCGTACACACCGGACGCGCGCCGACCCGGGCCGTGCTCACCGCCGAGCTCGGGGTGACGCGGGCGACGGCCGGCGCGGTCGCCGCCGAGCTGGAGGCACTCGGGCTGATCCGGGTGGACGCCCGTCCCGGCGCGGCGGCAGGCTCGCAGGGCAGGCCCTCCCACAGGCTGGCCGTCGCCGGTGACGGGCCCGTCGCGCTCGCCGCGCAGGTGCACGCCGACGGGTTCCGGGCGGCGCTGGTCGGGCTGGGCGGCCGGATCGTCGCCACCGCGCCCGGCTGCGAGGTCGTCGACGCCGACCCGGCCAAGGTGCTCGCCTCCGTCGTCACGGCAGGCGCCGAGCTGCTGCGCGAGACCGGACTGAGGTGTGTGGGCGCGGGCCTCGCCGTACCGTCCGCCGTCGCCGAACCCGAGGGGCTGGCGCTGAACCCCCTCCATCTGGCCTGGCCCGCGGGCGCGCCGGTCCGGGACATCTTCGCCGAGCAGGTGCGCGCGGCCGGCCTCGACGGGCCCGCGTTCGCCGCGAACGACGTCAACCTCGCCGCCCTCGCCGAGCACCGGCACGGCGCCGGCCGCGGCGCCCGCGACCTGCTGTGCGTGGCCACCGGCCACCGTGGCGTGGGCGGCGCGCTCGTCCTCGACGGCCGCCTCCACCGCGGCAGTTCGGGCCTCGCGCTGGAGGTGGGGCACCTCACCGTGCACCCCGAGGGCCGCCCCTGTCACTGCGGAAGCCGCGGTTGCCTCGACGTGGAGACCGACCCGCTGGCCTTCCTCACGGAGGCCGGGCGGGAACCGGGCCCCGAGGTGTCCCTGCTCCAGCAGTCCATCGACCTGATCCGCCACCACTACGACGACCCGGGCGTGCGCGCCGCCGCCGAGGCCCTCGTCGACCGCCTCGGTCTCGGCCTCGCCGGCCTGGTCAACATCCTCAACCCGGACCGCATCATCCTCGGCGGCCTGCACCGCACCCTCCTCGACGCCGACCCCGGCCGCCTCCGCGCGGTCGTGGCCGACCGCAGCCTGTGGGGCCAGAGCGGCGGTGTCCCCATCCTGCCCTGCACCCTCGACCACAACAGCCTGGTCGGCGCGGCGGAACTGGCCTGGCAGCCGGTCCTGGACGATCCGCTCGGAGCGCTGACCGCCCGGGGGTGACCGGGGGCCGTGCGTGGTCCGGCGAGACCGACCCCACTGGTATCAGGCTTGTCCGCGCCGCTTCCGGGAAGGCGCGCCGCTGAGCGGGCAGGCTGGGCCGCAGGCAGTCCGCCCGCACCGCACCACCGAGGAAGTTGACGCAATGACCGACAAGCTCACCGTGAGCGTCCTGGGCACCGGCATCATGGGCGCCGCGATGGCCCGCAACCTCGCCCGGGCCGGACACACGGTCCACGCCTGGAACCGCACCCGGGCCAAGGCCGAGCCGCTGGCCGCCGAGGCCGTACGGATCGCCGGCACCCCCGCGCAGGCCGTCCGGGACGCCGACGTCGTCCTGACCATGCTCTACGACGGTCCCGCCGCGCTGGAGACGATGCGCGAGGCCGCCCCCGCCCTGCGCCCCGGAACGGCCTGGGTGCAGTCCACCACCGCGGGCATCGAAGACGTCGCCGAGCTGGCCGCCTTCGCCCGCGAGCACGGCCTGGTCTTCTACGACGCCCCCGTCCTGGGCACCCGCCAGCCCGCCGAGGCCGGGAAGCTGACCGTGCTCGCGGCCGGCCCCGCCGAGGGCCGGGACAGGGTGACGCCTGTCTTCGACGCCGTCGGCGCCCGGACCGTGTGGAGCGGCGAGGACGGGGCGCTGGGCGGTGCCACCCGGCTGAAGCTCGTCGCCAACAGCTGGGTCCTCGCCGTCACGGCCGCCGCCGGTGAGGCCCTCGCCCTGTCCAAGGCCCTCGGCGTCGACCCGCACGGCTTCCTCGACCTCGTCGCCGGGGGGCCGCTCGACATGGGCTATCTGCGCGCCAAGTCCGATCTCGTCCTCCAGGGCAAGCTCACACCGCCCCAGTTCGCGGTGACCACGGCCGCCAAGGACGCCCGGCTGATCGTCCAGGCCGGCGCGGACAACGGCGTACGCCTGGACGTCGCCGAAGCGGCCGCCGCCCGCATGGAGCGCGCCGCCGCCCGGGGCCACGCCGACGAGGACATGGTCGCGGCCTACTTCGCCAGCTTCGACGAGAAGACCGACTCCTAGGAGATTCCCTCATGTCCAAGCCGCCGCTGCCGCCCGAGGCCGACGCCCTGCTGAGCCGGCCCAACCCGTGCGTCATGGCCACACTGCGCTCCGACGGCGCACCGGTCTCCACCGCCACCTGGTACGTGTGGCAGGACGGCCGGGTGCTGGTCAACCTCGACCAGGGCCGGGTCCGCCTGAAGCACCTGCGCCGCGACCCGCGCGTCACTCTCACCGTCCTCGCCGGCGACGACTGGTACACCCACGTCACCCTCATCGGCCGCGTCACCGAGATGTACGACGACGAGGACCTGGCCGACATCGACCTCCTCGCCCGGCACTACACCGGCAAGCCCTACCCGGACCGCGTCCGCCCCCGGGTCAGCGCCTGGATCGAGGTCGAGCGATGGCACGGCTGGGGCTCGATGAAGGACAGCGACCAGGCCGGCGGCTGAGGCCGCCGATGACGCCGGTCAGCGCCACTGGGCCCCGAACGCCCGGCCCGGGTTCTCCGTGAGGATGCGCCCCACCAGCTCCTCGCCGACGGCGTCGACGAGCCGGGGACGCACCCGGCGCAGCAGATACGGCATCCCGGGGCCGCCGCCCACCGAGCGGGCGGCGGCCGTGGTGGTGTCGGCGCCCAGCAGCACCCGGTCGCCGAACCCGGCGTCGGCGAGGGCCCGTACGGCGTCCGGCATGCGCCAGTCCGTGGCGTGGTGGGCGAGTGACGGTCCGTCGAAGGCGAGATAGCAGCCGGACTGCGCCGCCTGCCGGTGGACCACAAGGTCGGGGGAGCGGTTGAGGTGCCCGAGCACCACCCGGTGCGGCGGCACCCCCGACTCCCCGCACAGCAGGTCCAGTACGTCCAGCGCGCCGGTACCCATCTCCAGGTGCACCGCGATCGTCGCGCCCGTGGCGTGATGCGCCTCGGCCGCCGCCGTCATGGTCCAGCGGGCGTGCGCGTCCAGGGCGTGGAAGCCGCCCGCGACCTTGACGAGCCCCGCCCGCACCCCCGACGTCCCGATCCCCGCGGTGAGTTCGGCGACGAAGACCTCGGCGAGCCGGCCGCGCAGCCCGGCGAGTGTGTCCTCGGCGTAGTGCACGGCCTGGTGCAGACCGGTCGCCGCCACCACGTGCACCCCGGTCTCCCTGGACAGCGGCGGCAGATCGGCGATCCGCCGCCCGAGCCCGTACGGCGTCCACTGCACGACGGCCCCGCCGCCCTGCTCCCGGAACGCCACCAACTCCGCCCGTGCCGCCGCCACGCTGCGCAGCTCCTGGCCGGGCAGCCGGGGACTGCCGAAGAACAGATGGTCGTGCGCGTCGCACACGCCCAGTTCTCCCGGAGGTACGTCCCCCAGCACCGTGCGGACCGCGCTCACCACCGGCGTCCTCGCGGCAGCCGGTCCCGGCCCGGCGCGGACAGGTGCAGCACCTCGAAGACATCGCCGTCGGTCGTGGGCGTGTCCTGCTCCCAGAGGGAGAACTGCACCAGTTCCCAGCGGCTCGTGTCCACGGCCGCGGCGGCGAGCAGGGCCCCGTCCTCCGCCGCCGACCGCCGGGCCTCGTCCACCGCGTCCGCCACGGCATCGGCCAACAGCCCGCCGTGCGGCACGGATCGGCGTCGCCGTACCGCGAACCGCGCGCTCGAGCCGTCCCCTTCCTCGTACGCGAGGCCCGTCCACTGCCGCGCCGACGGCCGCCCGAAGTCGTCGGCCACGCCCTGGAATCCGCCGCCCCACAGGAAGGAGTTCATGCCCTCGACGGTGTTCCAGAGGTAGAAGGGGGCGTACGCGTTGACCGGAGATCCGCGCAGGCCGCGCTCGCGTATCAGGTAGGCCTTGAGGCCGAGCCCGTCCCAGTCGTCGAGCAGACGGCCCCGGCGGGCGACACGGTCGCGGATGATGCCCATGTCGTAGTCGGCGGGCAGGGTGATCTCGTACTGCATGGCGTGCACGAAAGTCTCCTCACGAGGTCCGCGGTGCCAGCAGGGAGAGCAGTCCCCGTACCCCCGCGTCGAACGCGGCGGGGGACCCGCAGGCGCGGGCCAGCACGTATCCGCCCTGGACGGTCGCGACGACCGCCGCCGCGATCTCCCCGCCGTCCAGGCCGGGCGCGAACTGCCCCTGCTCCTTGCCCTCTTCGACGATCCCGGCGATCCGCCCGCGGAGCCAGTCGAGCGTCTCGTCGACCGGCGCGCGCAGCTCGGCGCTCGCGATCACGTCCGGGTCCATCGTCAGCCGGCCGACCGGGCAGCCCCGCAGCACGTCCCGCTCGCGCCGCAGATACGCCTCGATGCGCTCGTAGGGCGTGCCCGGGCCGTCGAGTACTCCCGCCGCGGTGGCCCGCATCTCCTCGGCGGTCCGCCGGATCGCGGCCAGTGCGAGATCGGGCTTGCCCTTGAAGTGGTGGTACATGCTGCCCTGCCCGGCGTCCGCGCGCTCCAGGATCGCCTTGGGACTGGTGCCCGTGTAGCCGCGCTCCCACAGCAGCTCGCGGGTGGATTCGATCAGCCGTTCCGGGGTGCTCATGCCTGCACTGTACATACCAGTAGTTACAGAAGTCGAGCGTCAACGGAGCAGCCGGGACCCGCCCGCCTACTCCCCGCGAGGTACGCACAGTGCCGCTGGCCGTACGACGACCGGGGCCCCTCGCGGGACGACTCTCGAAAGCGGCACAAGACATCACGCGATCGAGGAGTGGAACGACATGCAGACCCTGGCGAATCTCGGCGACGGCGGCGGGCCCGGCCCGTGGATCCTGCTCTTCCCGGTGATCTGGGCGCTGGTGATCGGCGGCGGCGTCGCGCTGCTGCGCCGCACCGTGTGGCGCGGACGCCGCGGCGGCCCCTGGCGGCAGCCGCCCGTCGGGAACGACTCGCCCATCGCCGTACTCGGCCACCGCTTCGCCTCCGGCGAGATCGACGAGGACGAGTACTGGCGCCGACTGTCCGTGCTGAACGAGGAGTTCGGCCGCAAGGGAGGTGCGACCTGACGGGGACCGCCACGACTCACGCGCCTGGCTGTCGTCGTGGCCGGGGGACTCTCGGCCGCCGCTCTCGCGGGCTGTGCCCGGCCCGGCGCGCGGCACGCCTGGACGTGCTGCGGGCCATCGCCACGGAGTGAGCGGCGTACACCCCGGGAGCTCACCCGGCGGCGTACGCCCCCGTGGCCCCCGGCGGGACGTTGGTCACCGCCCGGTCAACCGGCAACGGCGGACCGGGCGGGAGCATGGTCGGGCCGGAGCCCGTCGGTGGAGGCTCCGACCTCGGCGAACCTGCGCGCGGGCTTCTCCTGGACCGTGCGCCGCGACCTGAGCGGGGGCGCCGTCACCACGGGGGCGGACGTCGGCAGGGTGAACCACACGACCTTGCCGGACTCGCCGTCCGGCCGGACGCCCCAGCTCTCGCTCATGGCGGCCACCATCGCGAGCCCTCGCCCGCGGGTCGCCAGCGGCGCGATGTCCTGAGGGTCCTCGACCACGGGCATCCGTGGATCGCCGTCGCGCACCGAGACGGTGAGCCGGTCGAGCAGCAGCTCCATCTCCACGGTGCACGTCTTGTCGGGCTGGGCATGCCGGTGGACGTTGGACAACAACTCCGTCACGCCGAGCGAGGCCCGGTCGATCAGGGGATCCAGATGCCAGTAGCGCAACTGCGCAGAGACGATTCTGCGGACCTGGCCGATCCGCGACGGCAGGGCTTGGAGCTCCACCGTGCAGTGCCTGCTCGGATAGCTGATCACGGCTGCGACTCCCCGACGTGAGGTCCGGAAGAACACGGAGTTCGGATCCAGCAGGGCGTCTGCGTGACACTGCCGCCTGCTGTCGTGGCCGGCGGGCTGGTTCGCAGCGTTATCGCCGGTAAACCCAGAGTGACGTGAGACAAGAGTGGCGCAGGGGGCGAGGTACCGCAACTCGCGGACATCTCAGTCGCCACGCCCCGCTGCCCTGCGCACGGCCTCGATGAAGCGCCGCGCGGCCGGCGGGCCCGGCTCTCCCGGAGCGGGGTCGTGGTCGCCCAGGGTGAGCAGGTACCGGTTGCCGTTGAGATCCGCCGTGGCCCGGTCATCAGGGCCGAACCAGGGCTTGGAGGCGCGCACGGCCTGCACCGGCGCGCTGTCGATCTCACTGCCGTAGCTGGTCAGCAGCTCGAGCCGGCCGTCGCTGATCCGTACCTGCCCGGCCCGGGTGAGCGAACGCAGCCGCTTGCCGATCCGCACGCCCGTGGCCCTGAACTCCGGCTCTCCCATGCCACCCGCCCCCTGGTGCGCGTCGGTGTACCGGCCCGCTGTGTGCGAGGCCCGGTACGGGCTCGTGTCCTGATCCAGTGTGCCCCGTCCGGACGATCGGTCCCCTCCCGGTGGAGTGTCCCGCCCGGTCCGGGCCTCGGCCCGGGCGTGCGGTGTGTCTCGCCGTACGCCGCCCCCGGGGGCGAGGTGCCCGTGCCCGGAAGGCGGCTCCGGACGGTGTGTCGTACCCCCGCGGTCACCCGCCGGGGCCTTGGTCCCGCCGTGCAGTCTGCCCCCGCCCTGCGTCGAGCACCAGTGCCCGCGACGCCCTCGCCGGGGGCGCCCGCAGCACGCTCGCCAGTGCGCCCCCGGGTCCGCGCGCCCCCTTGCCCCGGGCCCTGCCCCTGGGGGCGCTTTGGGGGGCTCAAAGATGCGTTTATGCAGGTGAGAAGCGTGCGCAACGTGCTTATGATCGGAGGTGTCGGCCCGCGCGACGCGTCGTCGGCGCGCAGCGTTAGGAGCCCCCTGTGAGCACTCCCCAGCAGACCCGGACCGGCGTGACCCTCGACGTCGACCACAGCGACACCGCCTACCGGGCGTGGCTGAAAGAAGCCGTCCGCAGAGTCCAGGCGGACGCCAACCGCTCGGCCGACACCCACCTGCTCCAGTTCCCCCTGCCGGAGCGGTGGGGCATCGACCTGTACTTGAAGGACGAGTCGACCCACCCCACCGGCAGCCTCAAGCACCGCCTCGCCCGGTCCCTCTTCCTCTACGGCCTCTGCAATGGCTGGATCCGGCCGGACCGGCCCGTCATCGAGGCCTCCAGCGGATCGACAGCGGTCTCCGAGGCCTACTTCGCGAAGCTGATCGGCGTGCCCTTCATCGCCGTCATGCCCCGCACGACGAGCGCCGAGAAGATCCGCCTCATCGAGTTCCACTCCGGCCGATGTCACTTCGTGGACGACCCCCGCACGATGTACGAGGAGTCCGCCCGTCTCGCGGCCGAGACCGGCGGCCACTACATGGACCAGTTCACCTACGCCGAACGGGCCACGGACTGGCGCGGGAACAACAACATCGCCGAGTCCATCTTCCGCCAGCTGCGCCTGGAACGGTTCCCCGAGCCGGCGTGGATCGTCGCCACGGCGGGCACCGGCGGCACCTCCGCGACCCTCGCGCGCTACGTCCACTACATGCAGTACGACACCCGCGTCTGCGTGGCCGACCCCGAGAACTCGTGCTTCTTCGAGGGCTGGACCACCGGCGATCCGGACGTCACCTGCGACTGCGGCTCCCGTATCGAGGGCATCGGCCGGCCCCGGATGGAACCGAGCTTCGTGCCTGGCGCGATCGACCGGATGATGAAGGTGCCCGACGCGGCCAGCGTCGCCGCCGTCCGCGCCCTGGAGCGTGCCATCGGCCGCAAGGCGGGCGGCTCGACCGGCACGGGGCTGTGGAGCGCGCTGAAGATCGTGGCGGAGATGGTGTCCGAGGGACGGCAGGGCAGCGTCGTGACCCTGCTGTGCGACCCGGGGGAGCGGTATCTCGACAAGTACTACTCCGACGCCTGGCTGGCCGCCCAGGGGCTGGACATCGAGCCGTACACGGCCGCGATCGACTCGCTGCTGAAGACGGGCGTCTGGCCCGACTGAGCCCGGGCCCTCAGGCGTTCAGCCGCCGGTCCAGTGCCGCCATGGCGTCCCGGAACGCCCGTGCCTGGCCCCCGCGCACCGCCTTCATGGCCAGCCGGTACACGGCCGTCCCGTCGGTGGCGAAGGTCCACCGCACCCGGGTGCCGCGGCCGGCCGGCGCCAGCCGCCACTCCTCGGCTATCGCCCGCACGCCCGGCACGTTGGTGACGTCGACGCGATAGGCGTACACCTCGGGCGCCTCCGCCGCGATGATCGACTCGCGGAACCGGATGCCGCCGGTGAGCGTGATGTCGCGCCCCGCACCGGCGTCGACCGGGCGGGCGGCCGCCACCTGCGGGAACCACTCGGCCCAGCCGGGCACGCTTTCGAGCGCGTGGTAGACCTTCTCCGCCGGAGCGGAGATCTCCCGGGCGAAGACATGCCGAACGGGCGCGATCCCGACGAAATCGAGCCCTACCGGGCGCAGTCGGCGAGTCATGGACGGAGCCCTCCTGGGCGTGAGCGGGCGATACCGAGAAGCGTCACCGTGACCGGCGCCCCGTCAGATGTCTGCGTCGTCCTCGGGCTCCCCGGCCACCACCAGCCGCCGCAGATGTTCCGCGACCACCCCGCGCGCCTCGTCGGGCAGGCCGGCGTCCGTCACGAGCGTGTCGATCCGCTCCAGCGAGGCGAACGAACTCAGCCCCACCTTGCCCCACTTGGTGTGGTCCGCGACCACGACCACCCGGCGGGCCGACTGGACGAGCCGCCGGTTCGTCTCGGCCTCCGCGAGGTTCGGCGTCGACAGGCCGGCCTCGACCGATATGCCGTGCACACCGAGGAACAGCAGGTCGAAGTGGAGCGCCGCGATCGCCTGGTCGGCCACCGGCCCCACCAGCGAGTCGGAGGGCGTGCGCACCCCGCCCGTCAGGACGACCGTGGCCGCGCCCTGCCGCGGGCCCGAGGTGCGCTGCGCCGCGTGGAACACGTCGGCGACCCGCACCGAGTTGGTGACCACCGTGAGGTCCGGGACGTCCAGCAGCTGGTGCGCCAGCGCGAAGGTCGTCGTACCGCCCGACAGGGCGATCGCCGCGCCCGGCGCGACCAGCTTGGCCGCGGCGCGTGCGATGTCCTCCTTGGCGGTCAGCTCCAGGCCGGACTTGGCCTCGAAGCCCGGTTCGTGCGTACTCGCCTCGACCACCGGGACCGCGCCGCCGTGCACCTTCTCCAGCACGCCCTGACGGGCGAGCGCGTCGAGGTCGCGGCGGACCGTCATGTCCGACACGCCGAGCTTGCGGGTCAGCTCGTTGACCCGGACCCCGCCCCGGCGGCGGACCTCGTCGAGGATCAGGGATCGCCGCTGCTCCGCGAGGAGGTTCTGATTCTCGCTCACGTACGCTCCGGTCCTTTCGCCTCAATGCCGTCCGACAGGCCCTGCACCGGCTCCGACCAGGACATTCTTCCTGGCTCCGGTACGAGGACGTCCCATCCTCGCATGTCGCGGCGTGTAGAGCGCCACCGACTGCGCGTCGCGCACACGTCACCGGTGGTCCATCCGTCGCCGCGGTTCATCACGGATCGGGGAGATTCCGTGACAGGAGGTGTACGGCGCCGCGGAAGTGGAGATCCTTGTGCCCGCACGGGCAGAGCCGACGGCGTGTCACGGGGGAAGTGCGAATCAGTGGAACGTGCGCAGGAACACGCGTCGACCGGCGGACCGGACGGCCTGGCCACGCGGCCCGGCGAGTCCGGGACCGCACTGGAACTCCTGGTCCACGGCGTGGGCGGCACCACGCCGCAGGAGATGCTCAACGATCCGCGCACGGTGCGGATCACCGGCGACGGCACCGCGGCCGTCTTCCGGCGCGCCGACGACGTCGATGCCGAGCACAGCCCCGACGACCGCCGCCGCGACGGACCGGTGCCCGAGGCCTACGTCTGGTGCAACCTCACCTCCGGCAACGGCACCCGCGCCCTGTGGCTGTTGCTGCTGCCGTTCATGGTCGTCAACCTCGCCCACTGGATGCGCCCCACCGCCCACGGCCGCCGCCGCACCGTGCGCCTGTACGGCCTCCTGGTGCGGCTCACGGCGCTCACACTGACGGTGCTGCTCGTCGCGGCGGCCTGCGAGGTCGCCCTCGACCTGGCGGCCTGGCAGTGCGCGGGCACCGCGGCCTGCGCCGACCGCCACTCCTGGCTGGGCTTCCTCTCACCCACCGTCTCGGACGGCGGCTGGTGGAGTGCCCCGGGGCGAAGGCTCGCCCTCGCTGCGGCCGTGCCCACCGCCCTGACCGTCCTGCTGTGGTACCTGTCCCGGCGTACGTGGAGCGACTACGAGTCCCAGCAGCCCATCGAACGTGCCCCCGAGCCCGAAGGGGACGGCGGCCCGACCGCCCTCGGCCGGCCCGGGTTCTGGTACGGACGCCGGCTGGTGGCCCGGCTGCGCGCCGCGCACACCGCCGCCGGCCTGATCACGGTCGCCGCCGCCGTCGGCAGCGCCGCCGCCCGTCACGACCGCCGGCCCGGCGGCCCCGCCGTCCTCGACACGTTGGGCCTGATCCTGGAGGCGGCCCTGGCCGCCTGCGCGGTCGCCGTGGTGTGGGTGGTGTGCCGCCGGGGCCGCAGCGAGCGACGGCTGGACCGCGAACTCGACGAGCGTTTCGTACGGCGCCTGCCGCTCGCCGCGCTCGTCCTGCTCGCCCTCGCCCTGCTGTACGCCGGGTGGGAGCGCCCGGGGTGGACGTCGGAAGGGCGACTGCCGGGTGATACGACCTTCGGCGGGATCGCCATGGTCCAGGGCCTGCTCGTGATCGTCCTCGGCGTCGTCGCCCACGTCCTGCACCGCACCGACCCCGACCGGCGGGCGGTGCTGCGCGGCCTGGGCGGACCGGCCGTGGCGATGCTGGCCTGCGCACTGGGCGGGGTGATGTCCGGCGGCGTGTCCCAGCGCGTGTCCGACTGGCTGGACGGCACCGGGGCGTCCATCGAGGGCCCGCCGGTCCTGCTGACCTGGCAGGCGTCCGTGATCCCGCCACTGCTGGTCGTGCTGCTGGGGCTCATCGGCTGGCTGGCCCACCGCGCCTGGCAGCTCGCCCGCGCGGAGCGCGTCGCGGTGGCACTCGACTACCCGGACGAGGAGCTCGACCCCGCCCGCACCCGCCGTATCGCCTACACCCGGGCGATGGCCGCGCTCACCGACCGGGGGCCCCGCGTCGTCGCCGTCACCTCCGGCGTCACGTTGCTGCTCGGCGCCGGAGCCCTCGTGGGCGCCCTGGCCACCGACGAGACCCCGGGTCAGGCCGCGCAGGGCACCTACCCCGTCGTCCACGGCGCCGCCGAGACCGCCCAGGCCCTCGGCTCCTGGCTGATCGGCCTCGGTTTCATACTGTTCGTCACCTGGGGCCGGCGCGCCTACAAGGACGCCGCGGCCCGCCGCACCATCGGCATCCTGTGGGACGTCGGCACCTTCTGGCCACGCGCCTCCCACCCCTTCGCCCCGCCCTGCTACGCCGAGCGCGCGGTGCCCGACCTGACCTGGCGGATGGCGACCTGGACCCGCGTCACCGGCGGACGGCTGGTCATCTCCGGGCACTCGCAGGGCAGCGTCCTCGCCGCCGCCGCGGCCTGGCAACTCGCCCCGTCCGCCCGCAAACGGGTCGCGCTGCTGACGTACGGCTCCCCACTGGAGCGCCTCTACGGCCGCTGGTTCCCGGCACACTTCGGGCCCGCGGCGCTCAGTTCCCTGCACCGGGACGTCGACTGCTGGCGGAACCTGTACCGGCGCACCGACCCCATCGGCGGCCCGGTGCGCCTGACCGGCGAACGCGGCGCGCAGGTCGACCACGCCCCCCTGATGGACCCCCTCGCCTACGGCCGCACCGATCTCCTGCCGCTGCCCGCGCCCATCCTCGGCCACTCCGACTACCAGGCCGACCCGGCCTTCGCCGAGGAACGCCGCAAGCTGCTGGCCCGGCTTCGACCGGAGGACCCGGCGGTCCGGGAGGTGCCTTCGCCGCGTCACCTGCCCGAGCCGCCCGCCGCTTGAGGGGGACTCAGAGGAGCTCGGGCAGATCCTCGGCGTAGAGCAGCGTCAGGTCGTCCGTGCTCGGCTCCGCGAGCTGGGCGACCCGGCTCGCATGCCGCTCCACCATCGCCTCGAAGGTCTGCCGCGCCGTACGGCCGTTGCCGAACGCCGGGCCCTTGGGGAGCACCGTGAAGTACTTCCGCAGGGCCTCCGCCGCGCCCGCCGCCAGCCGGTACTCGTGTTCCTCCGCCTGCTGCTCCACGATCCGCAGCAGGTCCTCGGGGCCGTAGTCGCTGAAGGTGATGGTCCGTGAGAAGCGGGATGCCACCCCCGGGTTGATGGACAGGAAGCGCTCCATCTCGGCCGTGTAGCCCGCGACGATCACCACGACCGCGTCCCGGTGGTCCTCCATCAGCTTCACGAGGGTGTCGATGGCCTCCTTGCCGAAGTCGCGGCCCGCGTCCTCCGGGGACAGTGCGTACGCCTCGTCGATGAACAGCACGCCGCCGCGCGCCTTCTCGAAGGCCTCCTGCGTACGGATCGCCGTCGAGCCGATGTGCTCACCGACCAGGTCGACCCGGGACACCTCGACGAGATGGCCCTTCTCCAGCACGCCGAGGGAGGCCAGGATCTCGCCGTAGAGCCGCGCGACCGTCGTCTTGCCGGTGCCGGGGGAGCCGGTGAAGACCAGGTGCCGCTTGACCGACGCCGCCTTCAGGCCCGCCTGCTGCCGGCGCCGGCCGACCTCGATCATGTCGGTGAGGGCACGCACCTCGCGCTTGACGCTCTCCAGGCCCACCAGCGCGTCCAGTTCACCGAGGACGTCCTTGGAGGAGCGGGCCGGCTGCTCGGGCTCGGCGACCGGCGCCGGGGGCTCCGGTTCGGCGCGCTGCCCCGGGAGCGCACCCAGCAGGCCGGGGGAGTGGCTCACCGTCTGCACGGCCGTCTCCCGCGCCGCGGGCGCCCGCAGCCCACCGCTCTCGTCGCTCGTGCAGTCCTCGACCAGAGGACTCGCTCCGGACGCCGCGTCCGCACCGCTGTCCGCGAACTCGTAGCCGCCGCGTGCGCACCGCTCCGTGCGGCACTTGCGCAGCGTCGTACGGCTGCCGTCGATCACATGGAAGCCGTAGCCGCCGCTGCCGGTGACCCGGCAGTTCAGGAAGCTGCCCCGGCCGCCGGCCGACACATAGACACCGGCTTCCGCCGGGGAGTCGATCGTGCAGCGCTCCACCGTGGGGTCGGCGCCCTTGGTGACGATCACGCCGGTCTGGGTGCCGTCCACCGTGCAGTTGCTGAGCGTGCCGCCGCTGCCGTGGTCGCGGAACCAGGCGCCCGTCGCGGCGTCCCGGATCCGGCAGTCGTCGAGCTGCGCGGTCGCGCCGTCGCTCACCGACACGGCCGTGTTGCGCACCTGCGAGAGGTCGGTGTCGACGACGTCCGCGCGCGAACCGCGGTCCAGGACGAACAGCGCGTCCGGCACGTCGTGCACCCGGCACGAGTCGAGCACCGCCGTCGCCCCGTCGCTCACCCACACCGCCGGGTAGTCGCCCGTGCTGTCGAAGATCTCGCACTGGTTGGCGTCCACGCGCGTGCCCGGGTCCCACACGGACAGGCCGTTGCGCCCGAACTGCCGCACCGTGGTGCGGGTCAGCGTGAGAACGGACCGGGAGCGCAGATCGACCGCGTTCTCCGGGATGTCGTGGATACGGCAGTCGGCGAGCGTCAGGACGGCGTCCGTGTCGAGGGTGACCCCGTCGGCCGTCGTGCGGTGCACATCGCAGTCGGTGAGGTGGGCGGTGGCCCGGCCGGTGATCTGCACACCGCTGCCCCGGACCTCGTAGATCTCGCAGCCCACCGCCTCCAGCGCCGAGTTCTCCCCGGTGGCCGACAGGCCGGAGCCCGAGGTGTGGTGGATCCGGCAGCGCTCCAGGCGGGGGTGGGCGCCGCCGCGCACCGCCACACCGGCCTGGCCGGCCGCGACGACCTCGCACTCCTCGAACACGCCGCCCGCACCGTCGAGTACGGCGATGCCGATGCCCGCCGGGTTGTCGACCGCGCAGCGCCGGACCGTGGGCCGGGCACTGCCGCGCACCTCGATCCCGGCCGCCGACCGCGTCACGACCCGTACGTCCAGCAGCTCCGGCGTGCCCTCCTCCACCAGCACGGCGGGGGCGGCCGCGTCCTGGCCCTCCACGTGCAGGTCCTGGACCACCGCCGAGGCGCGCACGGTCAGCGGCACTCCGTCCACGGGCGCGATCCGCACCGAGCCGGGGGAGCCCTCGGGGCCGCGCAGGGTCACCGCGCGCTCCAGGACGAGGTTCTCCCGGTAGGTGCCGGGGGCGACGGTGAGGACGTCTCCGTCGGCCGCGGCCTCCAGGGCGGCGGCGAGCGATGCGTACTCACCCGTGCGGCGCCGCCACCGCGACGTGCCGGTGTGCGTCACCTGGACCGTGCCCTGTGCCATGGTGTAGCTGTGCCCCCACCTCGGTCGTACGGATGGCTCGTCCGCCCTCGGGGCGCGTCCCTGGGGCTCGCTCGCGCGCGGGTTGTGCCGAACGGTTCGGCCGGACCACCGTAGCGTGCGCGCGGGTGGTGGGTTGACCAGAGCCGGAAGGCCGTCAGCTGCCGGTGCCCGTCCTGCCCCAGTCCGGGCCCGCCTTGTCCCATGCCTGGTCCCAACGGGCGTACCGGCGGCGGACCATGCGCCAGACGATCAGCCGTCTGCCGCCCTCTATGAGGCCGCCCGTCGCCAGGGCCGCCCCGAAGCCGGCGAGGACCGCGTGCGTCGAGGCCGTGGCGGAGTCGAGGGGGCGGGCCACCATGCGGCCGTGCCGGTCGGTCCATATCCGGAACGTGTCGCCCGGCTGCGGGTTCTTGAGGCTCGCCAGGACGGGCCCCTGGCGCGTGGTGCCGTCCGGTGCGGTCCAGTCGGCGAGGACGCGGTTGCGCAGGTCCCGGCCCGACGACGTCTCCGGGTCGGCGTCCAGCGGGGAGCGGTCCAGCTTGCGGACCACGGTGGCCGTCACCAGATGACGCGCTTCGTGCTGTGCTCGCACGGAGCGCTGGAGCGCGTCCTGAGCGGTTCCCCCGACGAGCGAGCCGGCCACCGGGGCGGCCAGCAGGATCAGCAGCAGGGCGGTCAGCGCCACCCAGGCCTCGGTCAGGTCGGTCGCGCGGCACAGTGGATTGCGCCGCCAGCGCCAGAGTCCGCTGATCGCTCGCACCGCCTGCACCCCCTTCCCGCTCCGTGATACTCCCCGGCGGAGCCGTCCGTGCGCGGGCCCGTGGAAGAGAGAGCGACATCACCCTCCCCGAGGGCCTCTCATGAATTTCTCACACAAGCCCAACGCCCGGGTCCGCGGTGCGGTTCCCGCGGCGGCCGGAGAGCTGTTCGAGGATCCTGACCGGGTCCCCTACCCGGATCGTGCCGGGGGACAGCGGCACCAGGTTCTGCCCGAAGACCGGCTTGCCGCCGAGCCGCCGGTGCCGCCCCAGGCTGAACAGGGGCTCGCGGCCGCGCTCGCCGGTGTCCTGGTCGGTGGTGGTCACCACGCACCGGCCGCAGGGCTTGGCCACGCGGAACCGCACCTCCCCGACGGCGAGGAGCGACCAGCCGTCCTCGGCCCAGGCGGGGGTGCCGGCCACGACCACGTTCGGCCGGAAGCGGTCCATGGGCAGCGGGCCCTCGCCGGCGTGCTCGCCCTGCGCGATCAGGGAGTTGAGGGCGTCGAGCGAGGACGTCGAGGTGAGCAGCAGCGGGAAGCCGTCGGCGAAGGAGACGGTCTCACCGGGCCGTGCGAACTCCTCGGCGAGGGGCCGGCGCACGGCAGGGTCGTCCATGTACGCCAGGCGCACATCGATGCCGAGACAGGAGCTGAACCAGGCGTGCGCGGCCTCGCCCTCGGCCGGGATCGCCTCGACCTTGTCGCGGAAGATCTCCACCGGCACGGTGGCCAGGGGCCGGGGGACGGGCACCGCCAGCGGTCGCATGCCGGGCGCGGACAACCGGACGCCGCCACCGGGCAGAAGCTCTGCGGCGGCGAGCGCGAGGCGCGGCTGCCGACGCTGTGTGACGACCATTCCCCCGTCGTCGATCAGCACCCAGCGCCGGTCTCCGGCCAGCCCCCAGGGCTCCACGACGGCCTGCCGGGGCGCCAGGCCCCGGACCGCCTTGACCGGATGGATGTGAATCGAGTGCAGGTGGGCGTTCCCCATGGGGCCATCGTGCCAGTCGGCACTGACAGCCCCCGGAGGCCGGCTCAGTACCCGCGGTACTGCTGGTTGTTGTACGGGTCCTGATAGGGGGCCGGGGCCGGCCGGGGAGCCGCGGGGCGCATCGCCTCGTAGCCCGCGGGGGCCACCGGACGCGGCTGCTGCGGCTGGGGGCCGGGGTAGCCGCGCGGAGCGGTGGCCTGCTGCGGGATGTACGCCGCGGGTGCCTGTTGCAGCGGCGCGGGCTGCTGCGCCTGCGGATAGCCGTAGGCGGGCTGGGAGGGAGCTGCCGGAAGGGCGGGCAGCGCCGACGGGAGGGCGGGCAGGTTGCCGCCCGGCATGTCGTACTGAGCGGGGACCCGGATCGGGGCGATCTGCGGGGTGCCCCGCTCGGCGACGAGCCTGTCGTAGATCGGGGTGTCCGGGAAGGAGGCGGAGTAGTAGCCGCCGCCATAGGTGGAGCGGGGGGAGGTCATGGCACATAAGTTAAGCCCACGATGTGCTGGTTGGGGAGACCGATAAGAGGGTTGTTTTCCGTGTCCGCAGTGACCCGGGATCCCCAATGCGAGCGAACTCGGCAAAAAGGGGCGGCGAACGGGGTCCTGATCGTGTATAGGCAGAGTTCCGGCCGGGTTACCAGCGGTTGGCCACCGGTCTTCCGGGCGCTCTCGCATGGGACTTCGCCGCGGCAAGGAATAGGTTGTGCGGACGGAACTCGACGGACGGCCGGGACGGGCCTGGCGCGGTGACACGCAATGGGGGCGGACATGCAAATGCTGAAAGGTTCAAATATTCCGGTGCCCACCGCAGAACTGCGGGTGGAATTGGGATGGCGGGCCGGACCCGGAGTGCCCGACGCCGACGCCTCCGCTTTGCTGTTGGTAAGCGGCAAGGTCCGCTCGGACGCGGACTTCGTCTTCTACAACCAGCCCGCGCACTCCTCCGGCGCGATCCGGCACGAGGGCAAGCGCGACGCCGGCGGCCGGGTGACCGACACGCTCCTCGTCGACCTCGCGCGCGTGGAGCCCGCGATCGAGACGGTCGTCCTCGCCGCCTCCTCCGACGGCGGCACCTTCGGACAGGTCCCCGACCTGTACATCGAGGTCAAGGATGCCGCCCAGGGCGCGCCGGTGGCCCGCTTCGACAACCCGGGCGCCACCACTGAAACCGCTTTCGTGCTGGGCGAGTTCTACCGTCGCCAGGGCGCCTGGAAGTTCCGCGCCGTCGGCCAGGGCTACAGCAGCGGACTCCAAGGGCTGGCCACGGACTACGGCATCACGGTGGACGAGCCGCAGCAGGCGGCACCGGCACCGGCCATGGCCCCGGCACCTGCCGCGGCCACGCCGCCCGCCGCGTACCCGCCCCCGCCGATGCCGCAGCCCGCGGCACCGCCCCCGCCCGCCGCACCGCCCGCGCCCGTCCGCCTCACCAAGGTGACGCTCACCAAGGCGGCCCCCTCCGTCTCGCTCACGAAGCAGGGCGGCACCTCCGGCGCGTTGCACGTGAACCTCAACTGGCAGGTGCGCAAACAGTTCTCGGGGTGGAGCGGCAAGTTCGGGCGCCCGACCGCGATGCACTCCGACCTCGACCTCGACCTGTGCGCGCTGTACGAACTCGACGACGGAAGCAAGGGCGTCGTACAGGCCCTCGGCAACAGCTTCGGAGCGCTGCACCAGCCTCCGTACATCCACCTCGACGGCGACGACCGCACCGGCGCCGTGTCGACGGGTGAGAACCTCACCATCAACCTCGACCACAAAGCCGCCTTCCGGCGCATCCTCGTCTTCGTCACCATCTACGAAGGCGCCCGCTCCTTCGCCGATCTGCACGCGTCGGTGACGCTCCAGCCGCAGTACGGGGCGCCGATCGAGTTCTCGCTCGACGAGTGCACGGTCCCCTCGCTCGTATGCGCCCTCGCCCTGATCACCAACACCGGCGGCGACCTGGTCGTCCAGCGCGAGGCCCGCTACCTGGTGCCCGACCGCGGGGTGAGCCCGCAGCGGACCGTCGACCACGCCTATGGGTGGGGCATGAACTGGACCCCCGGCCGGAAGTGACTCCCGGCCGCCGTCAGCCCTCGTCTGGCACGGCGTCCGGACGGGCGTAGGTGCGGCCCTTCCAGGCCGCACCGCGCCCCCGGTAGTGCTGCACCGCCGAGTCGACCGTCATGAGGAGATAGAGGAACGCGGTGAACGGCAGCAGGGGAGCGAGCCACAGCGGCTGCCGGTAGTAGCGGAGCATCGGGATGTACGTCCCCGTCATGACGAGCCACGCGAGACCCCCGAGGACCGCCGCCGGCGTACTGCCGGCGGCGAGGCCGGCCAGGACCGCCACGGGCGGGACGAGATACACCAGCGCCAGCCCGGCGACCGTCCCGGCCAGCAGCAGGGAGCTGTGCCGCAGCTGGGCGTACGCGCTGCGCGACACCATGCGCCACAGGTCGTGCAGCCGCGGATACGGCCGCACGCTGTCCACCCGCTCGGCCAGTCCCAGCCAGACGCGGCCCCCGCCGCGCTTGACGGCCCGCGCCAGCGCCACGTCGTCGATCACGGCGTGCCGGATCGCCTCCGGGATCCGCGCCCGCTCGGCGGCCTCCGCCCGCAGCAGGACGCAGCCCCCGGCCGCGGCCGCCGTCCGTCCCCCCTTGCCGATCCGGCGGAAGGGGTACAGCTGCGCGAAGAAGTAGACGAACGCCGGCACGACGAGCCGTTCCCACCCGCTCTCCACCCGCAGCCGGGCCATCTGGGAGACGACGTCGTACCCGCCGGAACGGGCCGCCGCCACCAGCTCCCGCAGACTGTCCGGCGCGTGCGCGATGTCGGCGTCCGTCAGGAGGAAGTACTCGGGCTCACGCGCGCGTGCCAGCCCGATGCCGTGGCGCACCGCCCACAGCTTGCCGGTCCAGCCCGCCGGAGGCTCGCCGGGCGAGCCCACGGTCAGCGGCAGCCCGCCGTGCCGGTGTGCCAGCTCACGCGCCACCTCACCGGTGCCGTCCGAACTGCCGTCGTCGACGAGGAAGATCTCCGCCCGCCCCGGATAGTCCTGAACAAGCAGCGACGGCAGCGCGGCCGGCAGCACGGCCGCCTCGTCGCGGGCGGGGACGACGACGCACACCGACGGCCACGCGTCCGGCTCCTCGCGCGAAGGCAGCCGTACATCGGTGCGCCAGAAGAAGCCCTGGCAGAGCAGCAGCCACAGCCAGGCGAGCAATGATCCAGCGGCAGTCCACACAACGGCGCTCACGCGCGCAGTCTGCCCCACCGGACCTGCCCGAGACGGCTCATCGTCTATCGTGATCGGGTGAAGATCGCGCTCATGGACTCCGGAATCGGTCTGCTGGCGGCCACCGCCGCGGTACGGCGACTGCGCCCCGACGCCGATCTCGTGCTCTCCTTGGACCCCGAGGGCATGCCGTGGGGTCCGCGCACCCCACAGGACCTGACCAGGCGCGCCCTGGCCGTCGCCGAGGCCGCCGCCGCGCGCCGCCCCGACGCCCTGATCGTCGGCTGCAACACCGCGACCGTGCACGCGCTCACCGCCCTGCGCGCCCGCCTGGAACCGGGACTCCCGGTCGTCGGCACGGTCCCGGCGATCAAACCGGCCGCGGCCGGGGGCGGGCACCTCGCCATCTGGGCCACCCCGGCCACCACCGGCAGCCCCTACCAGCAGGCCCTGATCCGGGACTTCGCCGGTGGCGTGCCCGTCACCGAGGTGCCGTGCTGGGGCCTGGCCGAGGCCGTGGAGCACGCGGACGAGGCGGCGATCGACGCGGCCGTGTCCGCGGCCGCCGCCCTCACCCCGGAGGAGGTGACCACCGTCGTCCTGGGCTGCACCCACTACGAACTGGTCGCCGAGCGCATCCGGACCGCCGTCCAGCGCCCCGGCCGCCCGCCCCTCGTGCTGCACGGCTCCGCCGGCGCCGTCGCCGCCCAGGCCCTGCGACGGCTCGGCGAGCAGCCCGCGCCGGGAGCCACACCGCACGGCACGCTCACCGTCCTGCTCAGCGGACGCGAGGGCGCGCTCCCCGCCCCCGCCCTGGCGTACGCCGAGGGGCGCCTGCTGCAGGCGGTCACACCCGCCGGCTGACCGGAACCCGTCACCGACGGTCATCGCCGAGCCGGACCGGCCCGACGCCCGGCCGGCGCAGTCACCCTCCGCCACGAGGTACCAGCGGAACGAAACCTGAGTACTCTCAAAGACATGAGGGACCACCGCCACGGCGACAACGCCCCCCACCCGCACTCGGAGGTCTGGACCGGCCGGGCCACCAACCGGGTGCAGTGGCTGCTGGCGCTCGTGGGCGCCGCCTGCATGGCGCTCGGCATCGAGCTGGCCGTCGACTCGGCATGGAAGTCCGGTATCGCCCCCCTCGTGATGGCCGTCGTCGGGTGCATCGCCGCCGGGCTGCTGGTCCTCTTCGGAACCCTCGCCTTCGTGCACGTCGCCCTGCGGGTCGACGAGGAACACCTCGAGGTGCGCTGCGGCCACATCGGCGTACCCCGCCGCCGCATCCCGCTCTCCCACGTGGCCGGCGCCACGTACATCTCCCATGTCACCCCCCGCCACTGGGGCGGCTGGGGTTACCGATGGCGGCCCGAGAAGGGCACCGCGGTGGTCGTGCGACGGGGTGAGGGCGTCGAGCTGGAGCTGTGGGACGGGCACACCTTCACGATCACCGTGGACGACGCCGAGGCGGCCGTACGGGTGATCGAGGCACGGCTGCGGCCCACCAAGCCGGGCGCCCCCGCACACTGAATCACCGGGGTGCTCGTCACCGGTTGTGATCGACAGTGGTGATCACTGACCGTGATCACGAGGCCCTGGCGCGACCGCCGTGGCCCGTGCTTCCGGAGTGCGGCCCGCCGGTTCGAGAGGGCGCGCCGTGGCCATCCCCGCCAGCAGGCCCGCTCCCACCGACACCGCGGTGAAGCTCAGCGCGTTGCCGATCGCGGCGATCGCAGCGAGCGCCGTCAGGGCCGCGCCCGCGGTGAGCGCCACCGGGGTCGGACGCGGGCCGCGCCACAGCGCGTACAGGACCCACCCGAACGCCGCCGCCAGCAGGACCACGCCGACGATGCCCTGTTCGGCCGCCTGCTGCAGGGGCGCCGAGTGGGGCTTGCCGTCGGACAGCAGTGACTGGGCGGACGTCGTGCTCAGCTCCCCGAAACGGCCCGGGCCGGCTCCCAGGGCGGCGTCCTCGCCCAGCAGATGCCAGGCGTCCTGCCACAGCTGGACGCGGTGCGGCGTGAGCCGCCCCTCCAGAGCGGACACGAAGCCGCTCGGCACGACCCGTGCGGCGATCGCCCAGATCAGACCGGTCACCAGGGCGGCGACCGCCGCCAGGGCTGCCATACCGGCGCCGCGGTGACGGGCGCGGCCGGCGGCCAGTGAGCACACCAGCACCGCGAGACAGGTCACGAAGCCACTGGTCGAGCCGAGCACGGCCGCGAGCACCGCGGTCCCGGCGGCCAGCAGGCGCAGGGCGAACCGAACGGCCGGAACCGGCGCGGCCCAGGCCGCGCAGCACGCGGCGCCGGCCGACAGCGTCAGTACGGCGGCGGTGGCCCCGGCATGGCCCAGGGGCGCGGCGATCTGCGGGCCCGGCGCGAGGTGCGGGACGGCCACGGTCAGCGCGATGCCGGCCAGCGCCCCGGCCGAGGGCGCGCCGACGGGCAGCAGCGCCCCGCTGATCCGCCCGGCGGCGTACCCGGCTGCCACGGCCAGCACCGCCAGGAGTACCCCCTCGGGTCTGCCGTCGTGCACGGCCGCCGTGATCAGGGACCAGCCGGCGCAGGCCCCCAGCACCACGACACCGGCCGCGTCAGAAACGATTCGTCTCTCGCCGTCCGCGTCCGCCCCTGAAGCGGACGTCATCCCACTGGAACCCACCCCGCCCGCCCCCCGGCGCACCCGTCGCCCCCGACCTGTGAAGACCCCGGTCGGCATGGGCCGCGACGGGCCGTACGACTGAGGCTTGGCACACCGTAACGGCTGGTGAAGAGTTTGGGGATGTGCCGTGACGAAATGAACAGGTCGTCCGTCGTGCCTACCGCGCTGTCGGTCCCGAAGTTGCGCGTCTTACACTCCGGGAGTGACCGTCACCGCAACCTCCGTCGGCGAGTCGGACCAGCTGAAGCCGCGGATCGCGCCAGGCGCGCGGACGTGGGCCCGGCGGCTGGTACGTCTCGTTCCGGCCGCCGCGGCCGCCCTCTCCGGCCTGCTCCTCTACGTCTCCTTCCCGCCCCGCACCCTGTGGTGGCTGGCCCTGCCGGCCTTCGCCGTCTTCGGCTGGGTGCAGCGCGGCCGCGGTTGGAAGGCGGCACTCGGGCTCGGCTACCTCTTCGGGCTCGGCTTCCTGCTGCCGCTGCTGGTGTGGACCGGAGTGGAGGTGGGTCCGGGCCCCTGGCTCGCCCTGGTGGCGATCGAGGCCCTCTTCATCGCCCTGGTCGGCGTGGGTGTCGCGGCCGTGTCGAAGCTGCCCGGCGGGCCGGTGTGGGCGGCAGCCGTGTGGATCGCCGGCGAGGCGGCACGCGCGCGTGTGCCCTTCCACGGCTTCCCCTGGGGAAAGATCGCGTTCGGACAGGCGGACGGGGTCTTCCTGCCACTCGCCGCGGTGGGCGGCACACCGGTGCTCGGCTTCGCGGTCGTGCTGTGCGGCTTCGGACTGTACGAAGTCGTCCGGCTGGCCGTGGAACGGCGGCGGACCGGTGAGGTACGGCGCGCCGCGGCGGCCGTGGGCCTGCTCAGTCTGGCCGTCCCGGTCGTGGGCGCCGTCGCCGCCCGGCCACTGGTCAGCGACACGGCGGAGGACGGCACCGCCACCGTCGCGGTGGTCCAGGGCAACGTGCCCCGCGCCGGCCTCGACTTCAACTCCCAGCGGCGCGCCGTACTCGACTACCACGCGCGCGAGACGGAACGCCTGGCCGCCGAGGTCAAGGCCGGCAAGGTCGCGCGGCCGGATTTCGTGCTGTGGCCGGAGAACTCCTCCGACATCGACCCCTTCGCCAACCCCGACGCCCGCGCCGTCATCGACACCGCGGCCAGGTCCATCGGCGTGCCCATCTCGGTCGGCGGTGTCGTCGAGCGGGACGGCAAGCTGTACAACGAGCAGATCCTGTGGGACCCGGCGAAGGGACCCGTCGACACCTACGACAAGCGCCAGATCCAGCCGTTCGGCGAGTACCTGCCGCTGCGCTCGCTCATCGGCGCGATCAACAAGAACTGGACGGCGATGGTCCGCCAGGACTTCAGCCGGGGCACCGAACCCGGCGTGTTCACCATGGACGGCGCCAAGGTCGGCCTCGTCACCTGCTACGAGGCCGCCTTCGACTGGACCGTGCGCTCCGAGGTCACCGACGGCGCCCAGATGATCTCCGTGCCCAGCAACAACGCCACCTTCGACCGCAGCGAGATGACCTACCAGCAGCTCGCCATGTCCCGCGTACGCGCGGTCGAGCACAGCCGGACCGTGACGGTGCCGGTGACCAGCGGTGTCAGCGCGATCATCATGCCGGACGGCAGGATCACCCAGAAGACCGGCATGTTCGTCGCCGACTCACTGGTGCAGAAGGTGCCGCTGCGATCCTCGCAGACCCCCGCGACACGGCTCGGCATCCTGCCGGAGATCGCCCTCGTACTGGTCGCGGCCGGTGGAGTCGGCTGGGCCGTGGGCGCCGGGCTGCGTGCGCGACGCGCCGGTGACGTGTAGCCGTACGCCGGTCGCACGCCGCCCGAATCGCGCAGGGCCGCCCGAACGGGCCCATTAGGGTCGACGGCATGGCTACTCCCGACTTCATCCGCACACTCCGTGCCTCGGCCGGTCATCAGCTGCTCTGGCTCCCCGGGGTCACCGCCCTCGTCTTCGACGACGAGGGCAGAGTGCTGCTCAACCGCCGGGCCGACACCCGCAAGTGGTCCGTGCTCGGCGGCATCCCGGACCCGGGGGAGCAGCCCGCGGCCTGCGCGGTGCGGGAGGTCTACGAGGAGACGGCCGTGCGCTGCGTCGCCGAACGGGTCGTCGTCGTGCAGGCCCTGGAGCCCGTCACGTATGAGAACGGCGACATCTGCCAGTACATGGACATCACCTTCCGCTGCCGGGCCGTCGGCGGCGAGGCGCGGGTCAACGACGACGAGTCGCTGGACGTGGCCTGGTTCGACGTCGACGCCCTGCCCGAACTCGACGACTTCGGGCTGCTCCGGATCAAGCAGGCCCTGTCGGACGCCCCCACGTGGTTCCATCCCACTGCCTCAGGCTGAACTATGGGGCGTGACCACATGGGGTGGGGCAGGGGCGCTGCCTAGGGTCGAACCATGACCGCGCCCCGTGCCCTCCTGGCCCCCCATGCCCGCCCGCTCGACCTGGGCGGCCGCACCGCGCTCGTCACCGGCGCCGCCGGCGGCATCGGCCGTGCCTGCGCGCTGCGGCTCGCGGCCGCCGGGGCCAAGGTGAGAGCCGTCGACCGGGACGCCGCGGGCCTGGAGGCACTGGCCGACCGGGCACACGGCCTCGCCGGCGCGGTGGAGCCGCACGTCCTCGACCTCACCGACCTGGACGCCGCCGAACTCGCGGCCGCGGGCACCGACGTCCTCGTCAACAACGCCGGCATCCAACTGGTACGCCCCATCGAGGAGTTCCCGCCGGACGTGTTCCACACGGTGCTCACCGTGATGCTGGAGGCCCCGTTCCGGCTCATCCGCGGGGCCCTTCCCCACATGTACGGGCAGGGGTGGGGCCGCATCGTGAACGTGTCGTCCGTCCACGGGCTGCGCGCCTCGGCCTACAAGTCGGCCTATGTGGCCGCCAAACACGGCCTGGAGGGACTGTCCAAGACCACCGCCCTCGAAGGCGCGCCCCACGGTGTCACCTCGAACTGTGTGAACCCCGCCTATGTGCGCACGCCACTGGTCGAGAAGCAGCTCGCCGACCAGGCGCAGGCGCACGGCATCTCCGAGGAACGCGTCCTGGCGGAGGTGCTGCTCAAGGACAGCGCCGTCAAGCGGCTCATCGAACCGGAGGAGGTCGCCGAGGCCGTGGCGTATCTGTGCGGTCCGCAGGCGTCCTTCGTGACCGGCACCTCGCTCGTGCTCGACGGTGGCTGGACCGCCCACTGAGCAGCCGGTCCCGTCGGCCCGGGGAGTTGTCCACAGGGCTGACGGGACGGCCCGGTCATGGTGAATCCTGTGAGCATGTCCAGCGATCATGTGCAGTCCGCCGAGATGCCGTTCCTCGAGCTCCTGGCCAGGGGCGCGTCGGCCGACGCCTATGAGCAGCCGGAGCTGCTCGCGCGTGCCGAAGGGCGCCCGGCGGAATGGATCGCCGCGCTCCGGCAGGCCAAGCCGCTCGCCCTGCGCGTGCGCGCCGAGCTGGAGGGGCGACGCCGACGCGAGGCCGAGCTCTCCGCACTGTTCGAGACGGCCCACGACCTCGCGGGCCTGCGCGACCTCGACGCGGTACTCCAGGCGATCGTGCAGCGCGCCCGGTCGCTGCTGGGCACGGATGTCGCCTACCTCAGCCTGCACGACACGGAGCGCGGCGACACCTACATGCGGGTCACCGAGGGCTCGGTCGCGGCCCGGTTCCAGCAGCTGCGGCTCGGCATGGGGGAGGGGCTCGGCGGCCTGGTCGCACAGACCGCGCGCCCCTATGTCACCGACGACTACTTCAAGGACGACCGTTTCCAGCACACCCTCGCCATCGACGCGGGGGTGCGGGACGAGGGGCTGGTGGCCATCTGCGGGGTGCCGTTGACGCTCGGGCACCACGTCATCGGCGTGCTGTTCGCCGCGGACCGGCGCGCCCGGGTCTTCGAGCGGGAGCAGATCGCCCTGCTCGGCTCCTTCGCCGCCCTCGCCGCGGCCGCCATCGACACCGCCAATCTGCTCGCCGAGACCCGGTCGGCCCTCGCCGGCCTCGAGCGGGCCAACGAGATCATCCGGGACCGCAGCGGCGTCATCGAGCGCGCGTCCGACGTGCACGACCGGCTGGCCGAACTCGTCCTGCGCGGCGGCGGAGTGCACGACGTGGCCGACGCGGTCTCCGAGATCCTCGACGGCACCGTCCGGTTCGCCGAGCCCACCGCGACCCCGGCCGGAGCGCTGGAGACGTCCCGCGCGGAGGGCCACGCGGTGCGGCACGGGGACGACTGGATCGCCGCCGTCACGGCGGGCGGCGAACTGCTCGGCGCCCTCGTGCTGCGCGGGCACCCGGGGCTCGACCCCGTCGACCAGCGCACCCTGGAGCGTGCCGCCATGGTCACCTCCCTGCTGCTCCTGGCCCGCAGATCCGCCGCCGAGGCCGAACAGCGCGTGCGCGGTGAGCTGCTGGACGACCTGCTCGACGCCCGTGACCGCGACCCGCGCCTGCTGCGGGAGCGCGCGGCCCGGCTGCACGCCGACCTCGACGCGCTCCATGTCGTGCTGGCCGCGCGGCCGGAGGGCGGCGCGGCCGATGCCGACCAGGAGGCGGACGCCCGCAGACGCCTGGCAGCGGCGGCGTCCCACCTGGCCGCGACCCGGCACGGCCTGGCCGCCACGCGGGACGGGGGCACCGTCCTGCTGCTGCCCCTCGGCCCTGGGGACACCGCGACCGGCCTGGCCCGCCGCGCCGCCCGGCACCTGGGCACAGCGGTCCACGCACCGGTCACGGTCGGTGCTTCCGCACCCGCCGAGGGCCTCGCCACCCGCCCCGAGAGCGTGGCCACGGCCTACGCGGAGGC
This sequence comes from Streptomyces sp. NPDC093598, assembly GCF_044764825.1. Lineage (NCBI taxonomy): Bacteria > Bacillati > Actinomycetota > Actinomycetes > Kitasatosporales > Streptomycetaceae > Streptomyces > Streptomyces sp. NPDC093598. The sequence goes on from NZ_JBIWIV010000015.1 coordinate 138,846, forward strand.
CCGGCGCTGCCTCGAAGCCCTGCGTGTCCTCGGCCGTTGCGGGGACGGGGCCGCCGCCGAGGACTTCGGCTTCCTGGGTCTGCTGCTGGCCGGTGACCGGGACATCCCGGGCTTCGTCGACCGCACCATCGGCCAGGTCATCGCCTACGACCGGCGACGCGGCACGGAACTGCTGCGCACACTCGACGCGTACTTCGCCTGCGGCATGAGCCCCGCCCGTACCAAGGACGACCTGCACGTCCATGTGAACACGGTCGCCCAGCGCCTGGAGCGAGTCGGCCGCCTCCTCGGCGACGACTGGCAGAGCCCGGCCCGCGCCCTGGAGATCCAACTCGCCCTGCGGTTGCACCGGTTGTCGGAGCCGGCACAGCACTGACCCCCGTACGCGCGGACGCACGGGGGCCGGACTCGGGGTGCATCAGACGGCCCGGGCGTCCTCCGCCCCGGCCACCGTCCGGTCCGCGTCGGCTCCGGAGGGAAGGGCGACATCGGCCAGGTCCCGGTGGCGGGTCTCCTCGGCCGCCGCCACCGCGACGACCGTGAGCACGGCGGCGGCGATGACGTACAGGGCGATCGGCGTGGAGCTGCCGTAGTCGGACAGCAGTGCGGTGGCGATCAGCGGCGCGGGCGCGCCCGCCGCGACGGAGGCGAACTGGGCGCCGATCGAGGCACCGGAGTAGCGCATCCGGGTCGCGAACATCTCGGAGAAGAACGCGGCCTGGGGCGCGTACATCGCCCCGTGCAGGACCAGCCCGACGGTGACGGCGAGGAGCAGGTTGCCAAAGCCGCCGGTGTCGATCAGCGAGAAGAACGGGAACATCCACAGCCCGACACCGACCGCACCCACGAGATATACGGGGCGGCGGCCGATCCGGTCGGACAGCGCGCCCCACGCAGGGATGACCACGAAGTGCACGGCCGAGGCGATCAGCACCGCGTTGAGCGCGGTCTGCTTGGAGACATCGGCCGAGGTGGTGGCGTAGACGAGGATGAACGCGGTGATGACGTAGTAGCTGATGTTCTCCGCCATGCGCGCCCCCATCGCGACCAGGACGTCACGCCAGTGGTGCCGCAGCACGGAGACGAGCGGCAGCTTCTCGGCTTCCCCCGCGCGGTCCGCCTTGCGGGCCTCGGCCTGCGCCAACGCCTGCTGAAAGACCGGCGATTCGTCGACAGACAGACGAATCCACAAACCGACGATCACCAGCACCCCGGAGAGCAGGAACGGCACCCGCCAGCCCCAGCTGCCGAAGGCGGCGTCCGACAGCAGGGCCGTGAGCAGGGACAGCACACCGGTGGCGAGGAGCTGCCCCGCCGGCGCGCCGGTCTGCGGCCACGACGCCCAGAACCCGCGCCGCCGGGCGTCCCCGTGCTCCGACACCAGCAGTACGGCACCGCCCCACTCACCGCCGAGCGCGAAGCCCTGGACCAGCCGGAGCACGGTGAGCAGCACCGGCGCTGCCGTCCCGATGGAGGCGTGCGTCGGCAGCAGCCCGATGGCGAAGGTCGCCCCGCCCATCAGCAGCAGACTGAGCACCAGCAACTTCTTGCGCCCGAGCCGGTCGCCGTAGTGCCCGAACACCAGCGCGCCCAGTGGCCGGGCGGCGAATCCGACCGCGTACGTCAGGAACGACAGCAGGGTGCCGACGAGCGGGTCGGAGTCCGGGAAGAACAGCTTGTTGAACACGAGCGCGGCGGCGGAGCCGTAGAGGAAGAAGTCGTACCACTCGATGGTGGTGCCGATGAGGCTGGCGGCGACGATGCGACGGAGGTTCCCGGGGGGTGGGGGAGCGGTGGTTGCGGAGGCCATGTGCGCCACTTCCTCGTGTGCGGTGGGGACGGGTACGTGTGGCACACCGTAGGAAGGTGCAGGTCAGGGGCACATGTGGTGGGACAACATACTTCGGGGCGCCGTTGTGCGTGAGGCCACCATGCCTGCTGGCGGAGCGACGATGGTGAGGCCTGGAGAGCGGCGAAACAAAGTGCTGTCCGGGAAGCGTGGTTGGGGGGTGATGCAACGGTGGCGTGCTCTCACCCGTGCTGGTCGGTGCTGACTGATTCCCACGTCATCGCGTGTGTTCGTCTCTCGCGTGCTGACTTTTTGCATCAGAGGCGGATCGGGCCCATAGCTGCGCTGCGGGAGGCGGCCCGAAGGAAGTCCGCGACGGCTGGCGGGCCCGCACAGTGGGTGGGGGCGGCGGCCAGGCTGCCGACGCCATCGCTCACCATCCGCAACGCGGTCGGGTCGTGGCGCAGGCCAAGCACACCCGCGTCGGCGGGAAGGCGGGCTCATCGGTGAGGATGGATGGTCCGCGCGCCCTCCCGCGCGAGCCGGTTCAGGCGTGCGGCCTGACCGGCAGAGTGCCTGACGCTGTCCAGGTGACAAGTGCTGCCAGTGCCCGAGTTGTGTGCGCGATGAACGAGCGCAACTCGATGGCGTCTGGAGTGGAAATCAGGAAGGCTCGCGCGCATGGTTTCGGTATTGCAGAACATAGCGATTGACTGCGCGGATGCCTACGAGCTGGCCCGGTTCTGGAGCAGGGTGACCGGCCGTCCGCTGCACCCGGAGGACAAACCGGGTGATCCGGAGGTTCAGGTGCTGCTGGCGGAGGGCCCAGTGCTGTACTTCAACCAGGTGCCCGAGTCCAAGACGATCAAAAACCGGATCCATCTGTGTTTGCGCCCAGAGACCTCGCGCGAGCAGGAGGTGGAACGACTGCTGGGCCTCGGCGCCACCCTTGTCACCGATCTCCGGAATCCCGATGGCTCTGGCTGGGCGGTCCTTGCTGATCCCGAAGGCAACGAGTTCTGCGTTCTGCGCAGCGAGTCCGACCGAGCCGCCATGACTTCCTGACGCTTCTGCGACCATCCTGGCCTATCTCACAGTTTGTCGTACCTCGTGGCCACGGCGCGGTTCCTCTTGAGGCGGTTGATCCCGCATTCGACCGCGTGCCGGGCCTTGTAGTCCTGCGAGTCGAACCTCGGCGGCCGGCCGCCGAGCGAGCCGCGCTTCTTGCGGTGGCGGGCCCGGTCGACCTTGTCCGGGATGGTGCGGCGGATCCCGCGCCGCCGCAGGTAAGCGCGGTTCTTCCGGGATGCGTACGCCTTATCGGCGCGCAAGCGATCGGGTCGGGTGCGCGCCCCGCCAGGCCCGAGACGCGGGACGCGGACCTTGTTCGGGACGGGCTCGAACTGCGGAGTATCGCCCCGCTGCCCGGCCGTGATCACGATGGACATGGGTTTCGGGCCCTGTTCGACCGCCAGATGCGGCTTGGTCGTCGGGCCGCCACGCGAGCGCCCCAGCCCGTGGTCGCCCGGCTCGACTGCGACGCCGCCGGGCGGCTCCTTCGGCAACTCCCCTTTTTCCTCGCCCCGGCGGCGTGCTGGTGGGCCCGGCATACCGTGGAGTCGACGTTGAGGTCCCACGTGATCAAGCCCTCGGCGTCGACCCGGGCCTGGAGCGCGGTGAAGATCCGCTGCCAGATGCCGCTGCGCCGCCACCGGCGGAACAGGTCGTACACCCGGCCCCACGTCCCGTACCGCGCGGGCAGGTGCCGCCACGGGATGCCGGTACGGACCCGGAACCGTATGCCGTCGATCAGTTGTCGCCGGGGCCATGTCGGCGGCCGACCGGGCTTCTTGCCCCTCGGCAACAGCGGCTCGTGCACGGCCCACTGCTCGTCCGTCAGGTCTCCACGCGCCACGAACCAAGATCACCCCACGTGCAAGATCCACTTTTGATACACCCCCTGGCCGAGGCTGTCGCACCTACACTGCGCGAGATCTTCGCGTCCTGTGTCAGGCGGCCACTGCCGACTCCGGCAGGCCCTTGAATCTTGGACAGGCGTGGGACGTTGGCCGAGAGTTATCGTGAATGAAAGCGTATGAGCCCGATGTCGGCAGCGAATATGGGCTGCCAGACGACGCCCGCCGTGAGCCTCGCGCTATCCCCACCACCGCGGAGTTGTGGGTTCATGGACGGCTGAGGGACAAGCACGGGCGGAACCGAGCGTGACACTGCAACTACCGTCGAGAGCGCGTTTGCCCAGGGTACGCGGATCGAAATTCGCGGGATGGGCTGGACAGGCCAGCGGACGGTCGAGCTCCGGTCGACGGGCAGTGCATCGCGATCAACCGCGTCCCGCAGGGCCGCCCCGAGGACCCCGGTAGCGGCGGAGCGGCAGGGCCGACAAACCGGAGACGGAGCCATCGGAGCGCAGTCATGGCAGCACCAGTCCTGAAAGACCACCTCATTCCGTGGACCTCGACCATCCCTGCGAACAAGGGCAAGCCCGCCACGCTCTTCGTGCGGGAGCGCAACGGCACCAAGCCGAACAAGCCGCGCGAGCCCGTTCTGATGCTGCACGGACGCAGTGTGCCGGCGCTGGCGGGCTTCGACCTCCAGCACGGCACATACAGCTGGGCCACATTCCTGGCCGAGGCGGGCTACGACGTGTTCGTCATGGACCTCCAGGGGTCCGGCCGGTCCACGCGCCCCGAAATGGACGACCCACGCAACGTGAACCCTGCCCAGAAGCCGCTCCTGGACGTTCATCCAGGAGGTGCCTCGGGCCCTGTGCAGTACGCCTCCCAGCTGGACAACTCCCAGAGCAACTGGGACGAGGTCCACAAGGTCATCACCTACATCAAGGACCTCACCGGCGCGTCCAAAGCCCACCTCATCGGCTGGTCGGCCGCCGCACAGCAGCTCGGCCCGTATGCCATCCGGCACAAGGAGAACGTCAAAAGCCTGCTCCTGCTCGCGCCGATCTTCCCTCCCAACGGCAGGCAGAGCAAACCCGGGACGCGCTGGGACCCGCCGGTGCAGCTGCCACAGAGCGAACCGGCTTCCGTGTTCGGCTTCCCCATGACCCTCACCACCAAGGCGGGTTTCACCACGGCGTGGGACAGGGACGTGAAGTGCCACAAGCAGCGGGAGGAGGGGATGGTCGATGTGGTGTGGGATGCGATCATGGAAAATGACGCCGTCGGTGCCAAGTGGGGTCCCGACGTGGCGGGAAAACCCTCGGGCGTCGTGCGGGTGAAGAACCAGTACTGGTGGGGCTGGAACTCCACCACTGTGCCGCTGGACGACATCCTCGGCTCCGACGTCCCCGTGCTCATCATCTACGGAGACCTCGACTCCACGGTCAACACACCAGCCAACCTCGGGCTGCTGCACTTCTCGGTGCCCGCGCTCTACGACGCCATCCCCGGCGCGCACAAGCTGATGTTCCGCATCGCCTGCGCAGGCCACCAAATCCTTTGGGAGCGCCAGGCCAATGCAGTGCACAGGATGTCCCGGCAATGGCTCAAGGACGGCACTGCGGAAGACCTCGCGAAAGGCAGCTACTTCCTGGACGAGGACGGGGTCCTCACCCCGATGGACTGACAGCTTCGTGCCGTACGCCACCCGACAACGCCTACCAGCGCACCACCGGAGACGGACGGGACAGCAGCACCCGCTCAGCTACGGGCACGTGCTCCGGACCCGCACGTCAAAGACCCGCCTGAGATGAAAGGTGGGCCGAGGAAGGGTCACATCGTCATACCGCGAGTTCAGCGAGATGCGCCGCATTGCGTGGAGCCGAGGGGAATCGCATGTCTTTTGAGGTTACGCAGAACGTGCACGAGCAGCGGGACCGAGCTGGTCGGCTTCGCCATATGGAGCATGTGCAGGAGCCATACAGAGCGAGCACCGCCATCCCGCTCAGTCCCGGTGCAGCGGCGAACGAGTATCTGCGTGAGGTGGCACCTTTGTACGAGGTCCCCTCCGAGTGGATCGCTGGCCCGGGTACGACAAATGGACAGGGCGGTGGGCCTGGTGAGGTGAGGCTGAGATGGGAGCAGGAGTCGTCCGTCATGGAGACGTCGGTTGTCTCCTATCAGCAGTCGTACGAGGGGTTGCCCATCTGGGAGGCGGGCCTTTCGATCACGGCTCACGACTCGCCGGCCAGGGTCACCAGCTCCACGAGTTCACTTCACTACGACATCAAGATCGGCAGGCCGCAGGCCCCGGCAGGTACACCGGAGGGGTCCGGCAAGGACTTGGGCGAGGACGAGCTGCTCACGGTCTTGGGAATCAGTCGTCAACCGAGTGGTCCTGACAGCGTGGGGACCGAGCGGAACATCAGGATCAACAGTAGGCGGCAGCTCGTCTTCCAGTACGACCCGGCACAACGCCTCCATCCAGAAGTGTCCGAGGAAGCCCGTCGGGGACTGCTGCAGGAAGCTCCGCCCACACTGCCCCTGCCGCCTGTGCCAGAGCAGATCCGGGCAGATGAGCACTACGTGGTCACGGAGTACCTCTTCACGTACCCGATGCCGGAACTCGGTGAGGTGCATTGGCGGGCGTTCGTGGAGCCGTCAACCCGGTCAGTGCTCTACCTGCGGGCGTTCGTCTCCTGTGCGACGGCAAACGTGTACACCACGGACCCCATCACCAGGACCGGCAACGCGGCCCTTACCGCGACTGCCAACCCAGGCACCGTCACAACCACCAACCCCGGCGAGCTCAATTACTGGCGCACCCCTGTCACCCTGCCCCAGCTCCCGCCGACGAGTCCTCAGGGCCTTGTCGGATCGCGGGTGTCGGTCGTCGACTTCCAGACGCCCACCGCGGCGCCGCCGACCTCGCCGGCACCCGGCTCGTTCGACTATTCCGTGCCCAGCGACGACTTCGCTGCAGCCTGCGCCTACAACAACATCGAGTCGCTCTTCCAGTTGATGGAGGGGATGGGCTTCAACCTGGCCACCTATCTCGACGGCACGACGTTCCCCGTCGAGATCGACCATCGCAGCGAGACCGACGTCAATGCACACTCGTTCGGCAATGCCAGCGGCACCGGCATGGGGCGTTACACGTGCGGCCTGGTGCAATCCGGGTCGACGGTGAGCATGTCATGTGACGCCAGAGTCATGGTCCACGAGTTCGTCCACGGGCTGCTCTATGACACGGTCCACTCGGCGAACCTCGGTTTTGTCCACAATGGTGGCGACTCGTTGGCGGTGATTCTGCACGCCCCCGACTCGCTGGCACCTGACCGCTTCCTCACCTTCCCGTGGGTACCGGCAGTCCCTCGTCGCCAAGACCGGCAGGTCAGTGAGGGCTGGGCCTGGGGCGGAACCAACGACGACAGGGGTTACCAGAGCGAGGAGATCCTGTCGACAACGATGTTCCGCATCTATCGGTCGACAGGCGGCGATTCGTCGTACCCGAACGTGCGCCGGTTCGCCGCCCGCTACCTGGCATACCTGCAACTTCGGGCCATCGGCTCGCTTGCGACCAGCCCCATTACGCCCACACCCGATGCGGGGGTCTTCGCTACTGCACTGATGAACGCCGACCATGGCACCGCCATCTTCGAGGGCCACCCGGGTGGCGCGTTCCACAAAGTCGTTCGGTGGAGTTTCGAGAAGCAAGGCTTCTATCAGCCGCCCTCGGCACCTACCCCGGTGACGGCTCCCGGCGCGCCCCCGGCAGTCGACGTCTACATCGACGACGGGCGGGCCGGCGAATACGCACCGTACCTGGAGAACTTCTGGGAGACGACCGACATCTGGAACCGCCTCACAGCCGATGGCGGTACAACTCACGAAACACCGATCCTCAACGTTTCCAACTATGTGTATTGCCGGGTCAAGAACCGGGGGACGCAGAAGGCGCACAATGTCGTCGTCAAGGGCTATCACTCCCGCCCCACCGCCGGGTTGGTATGGCCGAGTGACTGGCAATCCATGACGACCGCATCCCTTTCAGTCCCCGGGGGCTTGGCCTCCGGTGGCAGTACTGTGGTCGGGCCCTTCACATGGACCCCGGCCGTGGAAGGGCACGAATGCCTGCTCATGACCGTCTCGGCCGATGGCGACCTCCCCAATACCGAGACCGTGAACGGCCCGCTTCCACCTGCACGTCTGGTGCCCTTCGACAACAACATCGCACAGCGAAATGTCGCACCGATCCCCGGCGGCGGTGGAGTCGAAGCCCTCGTCGGGGCCTTCGCAGGACGGCGGTTCCAGGTCAACAACCCCTATGATCGGACCGTTTCGGTCAAGATGGAAGCGACTCTGCCGGAGCCTCTGGCGCGCCGGAACTGGCGCATGAAGTTCGCCAATCCCGGGGGCCCTGCGTTCGAGCTTGGCCCACTGGCAAGTCGGGAGGTTCGACCACGCCTGATCCCGGGCGGCGGCTTCCAAGCGAACGAAGTTGCAGGCACGACCATCAGCATCCGCAGCCTCGTCGACGGCATGGTGTCGGGGGGTATGAGCTACGCCATCGATGCCGAGCTTCATGAGCCGCCCCAAGAGCAGCTCGGCCGCTCAACCGAGCGGAATCCATCTCGCGAGGCAGCCGCACGACTGCTCGACTGCCTCGACCTGCCGAACAACGACATCCAAGAGGTACGCGTTCGGCGGGTCACTGTGGAAATCGACCTGGGCCCGGAGCAATAGACTGTAGTGACACAGGGGCCTCGCCAGAGGCCCCCGAAACATCCCGGCCTTGGATGTTCCTGATATCGCGATCAACAGCGACGTCTCCACGAGAAACTACGTTGCCGCCGACCCGAGCGACATGGCAGGCGATGGCCGTTCGACCTGATGCTGTCGGTTCTCGGCCCTTGGTCCGTGATCATCGCGCTCGCCGACCGCCAAGCGCGGCCCACGGACACCGAGGACGTCTCGGTCGCCGCCGTACGGTTCGGAAACGGAGCCGTAGCCACCATGGTCAAACTCCCTGCTGTCTCCTCGTGAGACGTAGCAATCTCGCCTTCTCGCTCGCCGGCACCGCCGCCGAACTCCGGTACGGCCCTTCCGTCTCACCGCACCGGCGAACGCCGCGAACGGGCGGCTGAAAGGCAAGACGATGTACCCGTTCGGCGACAGCATCGTCTACGGCCACAAGTAGGCGCGCGGTTTCGTCAACCTGACGGCCGAACGCGAGCTGATGCCCGTGACCAAATACGCTGTGAACGGCGCGGCGATCGGCCCCGTCGGCGGAGCGGGTCAGATCATCACGCAGGTGAGACGCGCCGCCTCCCGCTCGCCCGACTACGTGGTGTTCAACGGCGGCACCAACGACGCCGATCTCGTCTACCACCACCGGTACAAGATCGGCGCGATGGCCGACGGCTTCGACCCCGCCACATTCGACCATTCCACCTACGCGGGATCGCTCGAGACCACCCTCTCCACCATGCGGACGAAATGGCCGAGCGCGCGCATCGTGTACGCCGCCGTCCACAAGCTCGGCTCCCGCGACTGGGACACGCAATTCGCACTCCGCTCGGTGACCCTGCAGCTCTGCCACAAGTGGGGCGTCAAGGTCGCGGACGTCTTCAACGACACCACCCTGGACACCCGCACCGACGGCCAACGGGTGGCGTACACCTTCAACGACCTGGTCAACGGTTATCCCGGAACCGGCGGCACCGGCACACATCCGAACATCGCCGGCATCACCGATTTCTACGTCCCAGTGCTCACCACCGCGCCGGCCCAGCCGTGACGGCGAGAGAGGACAAGCCCCGGCCTTCACACATGTCGGGCCCACCGGGACTCCTCCGCGCGGGGCTCCCTGTACACGGTCAGCGCCGAACGGCCCCTCAGCCACGAAAAGAAGACGCGGCCCGGCTGGCGTCGCCAACGCGACGTTGGCCGCCGAGGAGGTCAGCGTCGTTGTCTACCGGGCGGGCGGCACCACAGCGGGACTGATCAACGGCACGCTCGGGTGCGACGGCCCCCGCGTCACCGGCCTCCCGGTCCGGCAGATCCTGCTCGGTCCAGATGCATTTGCCGCACGGTAGGAACGCCCAGGTCAGCGGCACATGTGGTGGGACTCGTACTTGGCGGGTCGGCTATGCGTGCAACCACCATGCCCGCTGGGCGAGGCTGCGTGCGATCTTGGAGGTCATCCGGCATACCAGGGGGCGAGAAGCTTGAGTGGGCAAACCACCGGTCAGTGGTACGTGCTCGTGGAGACCAACGAGTCTCATGGCGGGGGCAGCAGTTGGGATCTGACGGACAAGGTGCACGTCGAGGGAGGAAGGGAGGAAGCCCTGTCCCGGGCTCAGGAGATGAGCATGTCCCTCGTGCCGGGAAGGTCCGATACGGAGAAGTACGGCCGCACCGTGTTCCGCACCTCGGAGACCAGTTGGCTGGTAGAGGTGACGTACTCGTTCTGGTACGAGGACTTCGATCACCCGTCCACGATGTCGCACCACTTCCGCATCTCCGTCGCGGAGCTGGTGGCCACTCGGGAGACACCGGCCGCCGAGCCACCCAAGAAGGGCTGGGTGCGCAGAGTGATCAACCGCAGGTAGTCAACGGGCGGCCCGACCGCCGCCGACCGGCTGGACCGTCGGCCGCTCCGTGCCCGCCCATGACGCTCGGTGGCTCACCACCCCCCGGCGCACAAGTCGGCGAGCGCCTGGGGCGTGGGCGGCGCTGGTGGTGTTCGCGACGGCGGTGACGAGGGCGAGGCCTGCCAAGATCGCCGAGGCGGAGTCGCTGATCATCGCTGCGCGGGCGAGTGCCGGCCGGTGGGGTGGTCGGCCGCCTGCTGCCGGATCCGCCGAGGGCGCGGTGAGCTCGCCGTCGGCACCGCCGCCGGTGAGCATGGGGAGCAGGGGCGCGAAGGGGGCCGCCGCGCCTTGCACATGGGCCATCAGTGCGACGAGGGCGAAGGGCCCGAGCAGGGCGACGAGAGCCCCCGTCGGCACCAGGAGGAGGCCGCCGGGCCGGTCGGCGCGTTGCCGGGACAGCCGACACAGGACGATCCCGAGCACCACGACCGCCGCGAGGAGCAGTGCGGAGACACCGGCCGTATGTCCAGCTGTGAGGGGAAGTCCCGGCTGCCGGAACTCCAGTAGACGACCATGCCACGGCGGAAGGACGCCGCCCTGACCTTGCCCGTGTCAGGGTGCCACGGCCAGTCGCCGGCGCAGCGCCGTCCAGACCCGGGCGCCGAGCGGGGTGAGGCGCTCGGGCATGTAACGCAGGAACGGGATCGCCGCGCCGTCGTCGCCCGGCAGCGTCGCCCGTCCGGCGAACTCCGGCTGTCCGGCCGGAGCGCCGATCATGACGTCGGCGAGGCGCTGGTCGCGGCGGACGGACCGCCACGATCGACACCGCCGGTTGCGGGTGACCGGTCAGACGAAGGAGGGCCGTCGCTCACCGGTCGACGAGTTCGTCGCACAGGGCCGGGCGCCAGTGCCCGCGCGTCGAGTTCGATGAGGGTGCCGGCGCGTGGAGCGACGTACTCCCGCAGAATGCGGGCCCCGGACGCCAGTGGACACTCGGCTCGGCCGCTACGGCGATCCGAGTGCGGCCCGTGCCGAGGTGTTCGACTCCGGTGGCCTTGCCCTGTCCGGCCTCGCCCTGACTCGCCCCGCGGCCGCCCTGCGCATCCGCGAGGTCCTGGAAGGGGGGGCGCCGGGCGTCACCGCGATCCAGGAGGCCATCACGGGTTACCTGAAGGACGAACAGAAGCTCGGCCGGGTGGCTGAGACCCTCGCCCCGCACACCGTGGCCCTCGCCGTCGTCGGCACCGCGCACCACCTGTCGGTGACCAGCTGGCCAGGCACACCGGACCCGTGGCCTGCCATGACGAGCCTGGTGGCCACGCTGGTGAAGGGCCCTGAGGGGCGCTACTGCGCGACCGGTTTCCTGACGCGGTCCGTCTCGTCCTGTACGAGCAGGGAGAGCAGGGAAGCCACGGAGAGGCCGGCTTCGGCCGGGTGGCGCAGCACCTTGTCCGGGTCGATGCGATAGGTGTTCGTGCGCCCGTCCCGGGTGTGGGAGAGGTAACCGTCCTTCTCGAGATCGGAGATGATCCGCGCGACGGCGCGCTCGGTGAGCCGGCAGCGGGCGGCGATGTCACGAATGCGGACGTTCGGGTTGTCGGCGATGACGGCCAGTACGCGAGCGTGGCTGGTGATGAACGTCCATCCGGTGTGGGATGCGGGCACTCCTACCATGCCCAGCATTTTAAGGTGCCATCGTTGCCGGAACGTAGATACGTGACATACTTTTCATGCAACAGATGACGTGCTCCCGTAGGGGAGAGCCACAGAAGGAGCCCCAAGGTGCCCTGGGACGAGGCAGGCATGCCTGCGCTCACGCGCGACATCGGCGGTGAGCCGCTGCGGGAACCGGCCGCGGCCTATGCCTCCGGAGGGGCCGCCGTGTCGCAGTACGAATGGCGCGGTGCCTGGGTCGTGACCGCCCGCGGCTCCTACGACATGGACACGATCACGCCGTTGGCGGACGCGCTGGAGACCGCGGCAAAGAAGTTCCCGAAGGTGGTCCTGGACGCCTCCGGTATCACCTTCGCGGACTCGACGCTGCTGAACCTGCTGATCCTCACCCACCAAGCGGGCACCCTGCGCGTGGTCGCGCCGTCACCGCAGCTGCGGCGGCTCTGCGAGATCACCGGGGTCGACAGCATTCTGGAGATCAGGGACACGGTCGACGCCGCCGCCGCGTCCTGAGCCGCCTCTCGCGCGGTCCATGCGCGGCGTGGCCAGGACTTCTTCGTCGGAAGTGACGCTGCCGTGAAGGTTCCCGCCGGTGTCGCTTCGAGGGGGCTCGTGACGCGGCGCCGCAGTTCGGCCAGGATGGCGGCTGCTGCTTTGTTCAGGGTTCGAAACGTGGGTTAACCTGCGGCGTATTTCCACATCACACACACATCCGTGACTGCGGAGATGCATGCACGACAACCGGGCCGCCCATCGGCCCGGCGGGTTCCGAGTTCTCGGATTCCGAGGACTCTTGGGGAGCGGAACGAGGGTGCGCATGACCAGCGACAGCACTGGGGTTGTCGACGCGGTGCCGGGCGACCAGGAGCTGCGACGGCTGCTGGCCGGTCTGACAGCCGTACGCGACGGAGACTTCGGCACCCGCCTGCCGGACGACGCGGACGGCCTCATGGGCGACATCGCCAAGGTCTTCAACGGCATGGTGGACCAGCTGTCCGTGTTCACCTCCGAAGTCACGCGGGTGGCCCGTGAGGTCGGTACCGAGGGGACGCTCGGCGGGCAGGCCGAGGTGCCGGGGGTCTCGGGCACCTGGGCCGACCTCACCGACTCGGTCAACGCCATGGCGGGCAACCTGACCACACAGGTCCGCGACATCGCCCAGGTGGCCACGGCCGTGGCCAAGGGCGACCTCTCCCAGAAGATCGACGTGCCCGCCCGCGGCGAGATCCTCCAGCTGAAGGAGACCGTCAACACGATGGTCGACCAGCTGTCCGCGTTCGCCGACGAGGTGACGCGTGTCGCCCGCGAGGTCGGCAGCGAGGGACGCCTCGGCGGCCAGGCACAGGTACCGGGGGTGGCCGGTGTCTGGCGCGACCTGACCGACTCCGTGAACCACATGGCGGGCAACCTCACCAGCCAGGTCCGCTCCATCGCCCAGGTGACCACGGCGGTCGCGGAAGGCGACCTCTCCCAGAAGATCACCGTGGATGCGCGCGGTGAGATCCTGGAGCTGAAGAGCACCATCAACACGATGGTCGACCAGCTGTCCGCGTTCGCCGACGAGGTCACGCGCGTCGCCCGCGAGGTCGGCACCGAAGGGCGCCTCGGCGGGCAGGCGGACGTCAAGGGCGTCAAGGGCACCTGGCGCGACCTCACCGACTCGGTGAACTTCATGGCGGGCAACCTCACCGGCCAGGTCCGCAACATCGCGCTGGTGGCGACCGCCGTCGCCAAGGGCGACCTCTCCCAGAAGATCACCGTGGATGCGCGCGGTGAGATCCTGGAGCTGAAGAGCACCATCAACACGATGGTCGACCAGCTGTCCGCGTTCGCCGACGAGGTCACGCGCGTCGCCCGCGAGGTCGGCACCGAAGGGCGCCTCGGCGGGCAGGCCCAGGTGCGCGGTGTGTCGGGTACCTGGAAGGACCTCACCGACAACGTCAACGTGATGGCGTCCAACCTGACCGGCCAGGTCCGCTCCATCGCCCAGGTGGCCACCGCCGTGGCGCGCGGCGACCTGTCGCAGCGGATCACCGTGGAGGCCGCGGGCGAGGTCGCGGCGCTGGCCGAGGTCATCAACACGATGGTCGACACGCTGTCGGCCTTCGCCGACGAGGTCACCCGTGTCGCCCGCGAGGTCGGCACCGAGGGACGTCTCGGGGGCCAGGCGCACGTGCCGAACGTCGCCGGCACCTGGAAGGATCTCACCGACAACGTCAACTCGATGGCCAACAACCTCACCGGTCAGGTGCGCAACATCGCGCTGGTGACGACCGCGGTGGCCAAGGGCGACCTGTCGAAGAAGATCGACGTGGACGCCCGCGGTGAGATCCTCGAACTCAAGACGACGATCAACACGATGGTCGACCAGCTGTCCGCGTTCGCCGACGAGGTCACCCGTGTCGCCCGCGAGGTCGGCACCGAGGGACGCCTCGGCGGACAGGCCGAGGTCGAGGGCGTCTCCGGCACCTGGAAGCGCCTGACGGAGAACGTCAACGAGCTGGCGGGCAACCTGACCCGGCAGGTCCGCGCCATCGCCGAGGTCGCGAGCGCCGTCGCCGAGGGCGACCTGACGCGCTCGATCACCGTGGAGGCGTCCGGCGAGGTCGCCGAGCTGAAGGACAACATCAACTCGATGGTGGAGTCCCTGCGCGAGACCACCCGGGCCAACCAGGAGCAGGACTGGCTCAAGACCAACCTCGCGCGCATCTCGGGTCTGATGCAGGGCCACCGCGACCTGCCCGTGGTCGCCGAGCTGATCATGGACGAGCTGGTCCCCCTGGTGTCGGCCCAGTACGGGGCCTTCTACCTCGCCGAGGACGGCGACGAGGGGCCCGAACTGCGGCTCGTCGGCTCCTACGGCTACCCGGAGGACAGCGGCAGGCCCTCCCGCATCGCCTTCGGCCGCACGCTGGTCGGTCAGGCCGCGCGCAGCCGGCGCACCATCATGGTGGAGGAGCTGCCGGACGGCTACGTGACCATCTCCTCGGGCCTCGGCCAGGTGGTGCCGACCGCGCTGGTGCTGCTGCCCATCGTGGTCGAGGGGCAGGTCCTCGGCGTCATCGAGCTGGCGTCGGTCACGCCCTTCACCCAGATCCACCGGGACTTCCTCGCACAGCTGATGGAGACCATCGGCGTCAACGTCAACACCATCGTGGCCAACGCCCGCACCGACGAGCTGCTGGTCGAGTCGCAGCGCCTCACGGTCGAACTCCAGGCCCGCTCCACCGAGTTGCAGGTGCAGCAGGAGGAACTGCAGCGCTCCAACGCGGAACTGGAGGACAAGGCCTCGCTGCTGGCGGCGCAGAACCGGGACATCGAGGCGAAGAACCTCCAGATCGAGCAGGCCCGCCAGGAACTGGAGACCCGCGCCCAGCAGCTGTCGCTGGCCTCGAAGTACAAGTCGGAGTTCCTGGCCAACATGAGCCACGAACTGCGCACCCCGCTCAACAGCCTGCTCATCCTGGCCCAGTTGCTGGCGCAGAACCCCTCCCGCAACCTCACGCCCAAGCAGGTCGAGTACGCGCAGATCATCCACTCCGCCGGCTCGGACCTGCTCCAGCTGATCAACGACATTCTCGACCTGTCGAAGGTCGAGGCCGGGAAGATGGACGTCACGCCCGAGCGGGTGACGCTGCGGCAGCTCATCGAGTACGTCGAGGCCACCTTCCGGCCGATGACGACGCAGAAGAGCCTGGACTTCACCGTGACGACCGCTCCCGGCGCGCCCGCGGACGTGCTGACGGACGACTCCCGGCTGCGCCAGGTGCTGCGCAACCTCCTGTCGAACGCCGTGAAGTTCACCGAGCAGGGCGGCGTGGAACTGAGCATCGAGCCCGCGGCGGACGAGGAGGTGCCCGAGGGCGTGGTCCGGGGCGCCGCCGTGGTGGCCTTCCGCGTCAAGGACACCGGCATCGGCATCCCCGAGCAGCACCTGGAGACGATCTTCGGCGCCTTCCAGCAGGCGGACGGCACGACGAGCCGGAAGTACGGCGGGACCGGCCTGGGCCTGTCCATCACGCGGGAGATCGCCCAACTGCTCGGCGGTGCCGTGTCGGTGCACAGCACGCCCGGCCAGGGCAGCACGTTCACGCTCTTCCTGCCGGTGGCCCGTCCCGACTTCGAGGAACTGCTCAGTCACGGCAGGACCCCGGAGCGGGCCTCGGCCGAACCTGCGCCGCAGGGACTGTCCGGCTCGGTGCCGGTGCCCCAGATCGGGCCCGGTCCCCGTCCCCGGCGCCTGCTCGTCGTGGAGGAGCGGTCGCGCGGTCTGCTGACCCTCGTCGCGGAGAGCGTGGTCGCCGACCTGACGCACGGCCGCGCCGACGGCGCTCAGGGGCCCGCGGTCGACATCATCACCGCCGTCGGCGCGCAGGAGGCGGCCGGTGCCCTGGCGTCCGAGCCGTGCCACTGCGTCGTCCTGGAGCTGGGCATGCGGGACGACGAGGCGTCCCGCTTCCTCCAGGCCCTGGAGGGCGACTCGGCGCTGACGAGTGTTCCGGTGCTGGTGCACAGCAGCCACCCCGGGGACGCGCCGCTGGACGAGACGCTGCGCTCCCGCTCGGCGGGCGGCGCCCTGGAGCTGCTGTCCAGCCTCGACGAACTGCGTGAGCGCATCGCCCTGCACCTGTCCGCCGAGGAACCAGGGGACGTGCTGTCCCTCGTCCGGACCGAGGGACCGCAGCAACTGACGCCGCCCTCCGTCGACGACGCTTCGGCCGGCCGTACCGTCCTCGTGGTCGACGACGACGCGCGGAACCTCTTCGCCCTGAGCGGGATCCTGGAGCTGCACGGCTTCCGCGTCCTGCACGCCGAGAACGGGCGCAGAGGCATCGAGACCCTGGTGAACAACCCGGACGTCGCCCTCGTGCTGATGGACGTGATGATGCCCGAGATGGACGGCTACACCGCGACTGCCGAGATCCGCCGGATGCCGCAGTACGCCGAGCTGCCCATCATCGCCGTCACGGCGAAGGCGATGCCAGGAGACCGGGACAAGAGCCTCGCCTCGGGCGCCAGCGACTACGTCACCAAGCCCGTCGACACCCGCGACCTCATGGCCTGCGTCCGCCGCTGGCTGCCCGCATGAGCGCACCGGCGCCCGACCCGCACACCCGCGGGGCGGGCGCCTCGCAGCGCCTGTCGTTCCGCGCCCCAGGGCGCTCCAGTCGAGGAGCATCCACACCGTGAGCATGTCCGAGCAGCCGCGCGAACCGGGTCAGGGCGGCGAGCCGAAGCGCGACTCGGCCGCCGGTCCGGAGTCTCCTCCGCCGTCGGTGCCGTCCGACGCGGTGCCCCACGGGCAGCCGGTGTCCCCCGACGACGCGCCCGCCGACCTCGAGGAGCTCTCACAGGCCTCCCCGGTGGGACGGCTCGCCGCCACCGTGGAACGGCTCAGCAGGGAGGTGCGGGCCGCCCAGGCGGAGGCCGAAGGGCGGGCCCTGATCGAGCTCGCCAAGGGCGTCCTGGTCGAGCGGCTGAAGTGCGGGCCGGCCCAGGCCGCCCGGCAGCTCGCCCAGTTGGCCGAACAGGCCCAGGTCACCCCGCTGGAACTCGCCGTCGACGTCATCAACCAGGCCGCCCGGGACCGGATGTCCGAGGTGACGGACGCCTTCCTCGCCGCCACCAAGGCCGCCGACGAGGCGGAGTCCGAGTCGGCCGCCGTACGCCTGCGCGCGGCCGAGAGCGGCGTACTGGCGGCGGACGACGCCCAGGCCGTGGCGGATGCCCTGCTGGAGCAGGCGCTGCGTCCCCTCGGCGCGGTGGCGGTGGCCATCTGGGCCGTGGGCCCGGACGGCTCGCTCACCCTGGCGGGCAGCGCCGGCTTCTCACCGGCCGAGGCCGCGCGCTGGCGTTACGTCCCGCCGGACGTGGTGACCGTGGCCCGGCGGGGCCTCATCGAGCGCGAGGGTCAGTGGATCACCACCCTCGGCGCGACCGGACTGCCCAGCATCGGCCTGCACCACCACCCGGAGGGCGGCCGGGTCGCCCTGCCCGCCGGCACCGGAGGGCGCATCCACGGCGTACTGGAGATCGCTTGGCCGGCCCCGCTGGAGCCGCAGCCTCCGCAGATCGTCCGCCAGGTGGAGGCGCTGGCCGAACTGTGCGCCCACACCCTGGAGAGTTACACGCCACCACAAGGAGCGGCCCAGGAGCCGCGTGTCCTGCCGGACGCCGCCGAGTTGATGGACCTGGCCGACGGGCTGTACGACCCCGCCCTCGTCCTGGTGCCGCACCTGGACGGTGACGGCCACCTGGTGGACTTCCGCATCCAGCACGTGAACAGCCGGTTCCTGGACCCCGCGGGCCGGCCGCGGGCGGTCGTGAGCGGCGCGCTGCTTCTGGAGGCCTATCCGATGGCCGCCGGGGAGAGCGAGTTGTTCCAGCGCGTCGAGCGGGTCTACGCCACCGGTGAACCCTTCCGGACCCGCCGGATGAACCTCACCGCCCTGGTCGACCAGGTCCCCCTCTCGGCGGTCGCGGACATCAGCATCAGCCGCCACGGCATGTCCGTACTCCTCATCTGGCGTATCGAGGACGAGACGGCACGCCTGGCGAGCCTGCTCCAGCACGCCCAACGGCTCGGCCGTATCGGCGGGTTCGAGGAGAACGTGCTCACCGGTGAGATCACCTGGAACGGGCAGCTCTTCGACCTCTACGGTCGCCCGCAGACGAGTACCCCGGTGGCCCTGGAAGAGCTGCCGGCCCACGCCCACCCGGACGACGGCGTCTCCATCCGTCGCTTCCTGCGCACGCTGCTGCACCACCGGCGGCCTGCGGCAGCGGCCTTCCGGCTTCAGCGGCCGGACGGGGTGACGCGCCACATCCGGATCGTCGCCGAACCCGTGCTCGACACCGACGACCGGCTGCTTCTGCTCCGCGGCGCCTACCAGGACATCTCGGCCCAGCACTGGACCGAGGTGGCGCTCGCCGCCACCCGCGACCAGCTGGCGCACACCGAGCAGCAGGCCCACGAACGCAACCGGCTGACCCTGCAGTTGCAGCACGCCATCATGCCCCCCACCCAGGCCCCGTTGCAGGTGGCCGGCCTCCAGGTGGCCGTGCGCTACCGGCCCGCGGAGACCGAGCAACTGGTGGGCGGGGACTGGTACGACGCCGTCGTCCTGCCGTCCCGGATGGTGCTGCTGTGCGTGGGGGACGTGGCCGGTCACGGCATCGAGGCCGCCACCAGCATGGTCGTCCTGCGCAACGCGCTGCGCGGCCTGGCGGTGACCGGCGCCGGGCCGGGCCAGCTGCTGTCGTGGCTCAACATCGTGGCGCACCATCTGACGGGCGCCGTCACCGCGACCGCGGTGTGCGGTCTGTACGACCCGGTCCGGCGGACGCTGCGCTGGGCCCGGGCGGGCCACCTGCCGCCCGTGCTCGTCCGGGACACCGAAGCGGCTCCCCTGCCCCTGGTCAAGGGCCTGCTGCTG
Source organism: Streptomyces sp. NPDC093598 (assembly GCF_044764825.1). Lineage (NCBI taxonomy): Bacteria > Bacillati > Actinomycetota > Actinomycetes > Kitasatosporales > Streptomycetaceae > Streptomyces > Streptomyces sp. NPDC093598. Next base: position 158,257 of record NZ_JBIWIV010000015.1, read on the forward strand.
GGGGCCGTCCCCGAGGCCGTGTACGAGGAGACCGAGATCCAACTGGCCCCCGAGGACACCCTGCTGATGTACACGGACGGCCTGGTCGAACGCCGCGACCGGCCGGTGGAGGAGTCGCTGACCCACCTCCTGACCACCGCCCGCACCGCACCCACCACCCTCGACCAGCAGTTGGACCGCCTCCTGACCTACAGCAAGTCGGACACCGACGACGACACGTGCATCGTGGGCATCCGGGTCGGGTGAGGGAACCGGCTCGCCTGCCGCCACCGTGCCGACGGAGTGAGTTCCCGGCCCGGCTGTCACAGATCCGGGTCCCGTCCTGTCTCTCCGGTGAGTCAGCACATCGGCGAACGGAGACAGTGATGAAGATCGTGATCGTCGGCGGTACGGGTCTGATCGGCTCCCAGGTGGTCGCCCTCCTGCGCGAGGGTGGTCACGAAGCCGTACCGGCCGCTCCCTCCACGGGGGTCGACATGCTCACCGGCGAGGGACTGGCAGCAGCCCTCACGGGCGCGGACGCGGTCGTGGACGTGTCGAACTCGCCGTCCTTCGACACCGAACCGGCTCTGGACTTCTTCACCCGCTCGGCCCGGAACCTGTTCGCCGCGGAGAGGCAAGCGGGCGTCCGGCACCACGTCGTGCTCTCGATCGTCGGCGTCGACGAGGTGCCCGGTTACGGCTACTACGAGGCCAAGGTGGCCCAGGAGAACGCCGCGCGCGGCAGCGGCGTGCCCTACAGCATCGTGCGCGCCGCCCAGTTCTTCGAGTTCGTCGCCCCGGTGATGCACATGTCCACCGAGGGAACCGAGGTGCGGCTGCCGTCGACCCGCCTGCGTCCGGTCGCCTCCGCCGACGTCGCCGTGGCCGTCGCCGAGGCGGCGCAGGGCGAACCGTCGAACGGCATCCGCACCATCGTGGGCCCCGAGGTGTATGGGCTCGACCGGCTCGGTGAGATCACCCTGGCGATGAAGCCCGACGGCCGCACCGTCGTCAGCGACGAGAGTGCCGGCCTGTTCGCGGGCATGCCCGACGTACTCACCGGCGACGGGAGCGCGCACCTCGCGGCCACCCGCTACGAGGAGTGGCTCAAGCAGAACTGAGCCGGCGGCTAGGGGCGGTCGGTGACCCTGCGGGCCGACCGCTCGTACGCCCTCAGCTTCTCGGGCGCCAGCACCCAGTACAGCCCGTCGATCCCGTCGGGCCTCACGGTGACGCTCACCAGCGCTACGGCGGCCCCGCCCTGCATCAGCAGCAGGCTCGGCTGCCCGTTGGCCTCGACCACGCCGTACTCGGCGGCCGGGAAGAACGTGTGGGCGAACGCGGTGACCCTGGCCACGCGCGTGGGCCCGACGAGCTCCAGCCGGGCCACGCCGCGCATGCCGTTGCCGTCGGCGTAGGCCACGACGTCGGCCGACAGCACACTCTCCAGCGCGGCGACGTCACCGTCCCGCGCGGCGGCGACGAAGGCGTCGAACAGACGCCGGTGCTGTGCCGTGTCGACCGGTTCACGGCGCTCTGCGGACAGCCGTTTGCGTGCCCGGCTGACGATCTGCCGCGTGTTGGCCTGGCTCAGCTCCAGCATGCTCGCGATCTCGTCGTACGCGTAGTCGAACGCCTCGCGCAGCACGTACGCCGCCCGTTCCACGGGGTTCAGCCGCTCCAGGATCAGCAGCACGGCCAGCTCCAGCGCCTCGCCGCGCTCCGCGCCGACCTGCGGATCGACGCTGGTGTCCACGGGTTCCGGAAGCCACGGCCCCACATAGGCCTCGCGGCGGACCCGCGCCGACCGGGCCACGTTGATCGCCAGCCGTGTGGTGATCTTCGCCAGGAACGCGCCCTGGTCCAGCACCGCGCTCCGGTCGGCGCCCTGCCAGCGCACCCACACGTCCTGCACCACGTCCTCGGACTCGGTCACGCTGCCCAGGATCCGGTAGGCGATGCCGAACAGCCGTGGACGCACCTGCTCGAACGCGTCCGCCGCCGCGTCCAGCGCGTCGTCGGGGAGGGGCCGCTGCTGGTCCATGGTGCCGATGCCTCCGGGGTCGACCGTCGTGTCCCCGACAGTACGTCCCCCGGAGTACCGGCATGCGCTCCTAGTCCTCGTACAGAGGCGTCCACTGCGCCCGGGCGACGGCCTCGCGCAGCTCCTCCTCCGTGGCCTGCGGGGCCACCCCGTCCTCGACGGCGGCGAGGGCCGCGGCCAGGGCGATCTCACGGGCGGCTTCCCGCATCCCGGTCAGCGGCGGCAGCAGCGGCACGGGGCCGTCGTCGCCGTCCGCCGCCCGGACCGCGCACCGCGCGACGGCCCGGGCCGCGGCCACGAGCATGCGGTCCGTGACACGCGTGGCCCGGCTCGCGGTCACCGCGAGGCCCATGGCCGGGAAGACGTACACGTTGTTCGACTGCGCCACCGGCACCCGGCGCCCGTCGACCGTCAGCGGCGGGAAGGGCGAGCCGGTGGCGATCAGCGCCCGGCCGTCGGTCCAGCGGGTGAGGTCCGCCGGCTCGGCCTCGGAGTGCGAGGTGGGGTTGGACAGCGGGAAGACGACGGGCCGTTCACAGGTCGAGGCCATCTGCCGCACGATCTCCTCGGTGAACGCGCCGTGCGCCGTCGACAGCCCGATGAGCGCCGTCGGCTCGACGCGGCGCACCACCTCGGCGAGGCCGGTGCCGTCCCAGTCGGCCACCTCGCTGTCGTCGCGCGCGAACATCCGCTGCTGCGGGGTCAGTTCGGACCGCGAGGACACCAGCAGGCCGTCGACGTCGAGGATCCAGAACCGTGCCGTGGCCTCGTCCTCCGGCAGGCCCTCGTCGATCATGGCCGTACGGATCATGTCGGCGACGCCGATGGCGGCCGACCCCGCGCCCAGGATCACCACGCGCTGCTCGGGCAGCGGGGTTCCGGCCACATCCGCCGCGGTGGACAGGGCGCCGAGCGTGACGGCCGCGGTGCCCTGGATGTCGTCGTTGAACGTGAGCAGCCGGTCGCGGTAGCGGGAGAGGATCGGATGGGCGTGGGCGGTGGCGAAATCCTCCCACTGCAACAGCGTGCCGGGCAGCTCCGCCTCGACCGCCGACACGAACGCCTCGATCATCTCGTCGTACTCGGCACCGGTCAGCCTGCGGTCACGCCGGCCCAGGTAGCGGGGGTTGTCGAGCAGGGTCTCGTTGTCGGTGCCGACGTCCAGCAGGATCGGCAGGGTGCGGGCGGGATGGATACCGCCGATCGCCGTGTAGAGGCTGAGCTTGCCGATGGGGATGCCCATGCCGCCGACACCCTGGTCGCCCAGGCCGAGGATGCGCTGCCCGTCGGTGACGACGATGACGTCCACGTCGTGGTCCCGGTGCGGGCGGTTGCGCAGGATGTCCCGGAAGCGGTGCCGGTCCTCCCAGGTCAGGAACAGACCGCGCGGCCGGCGGTAGATCTCGCTGAACTTCTGGCAGGCCTCACCCACCGTCGGCGTGTAGACGACGGGCAGCAACTCCTCCAGGTACTCGGTGACCAGACGGTAGAAGAGGACCTCGTTGGTGTCCTGGAGCTGCCGCAGGTAGATGTGCCGGTTGAGGGGCTTGTCGTAGCCGTGGAACGCCTCGTAGGCGCGGGCGACCTGCTCGTCCAGGGTTTCCACGGCGGGCGGCAGCAGCCCGTCGAGTCCTAGCTTCTCGCGTTCGCGCCGGCTGAAGGCGGTGCCCTTGTTGACCAGCGGGTCGGCCAGGGTCGTGACGGCGGGGCTCGTGGTGGGGCGGGGGTGATGCGTCGGCTGGTCCATGAGTACCGCCTTCCCGTGACTCGCCGGTTTGTGCGGGTGACGTGTGCCATCCGGATGAACTGTCCCGCTCCGTGGAAACGGTGCCGGGCCGCCGATGAGTTCCGCCGTGCCGACCGGTCCACCTCTCCGTAAGTCCCACCGAGCCCACCACCCGTCGGGAGACAGTGACATGAGTGTGACGACGCCTCAGAGCCAGGCCGCGCGGACCGAGTCCCGCAGCGCCCTTCTCACCACCCTCCCCGTGTGGCTGGTCGGCATCCTGGCCACCGTCGCCGGTGCCGTCGTGACCGAGGCGTTCGCGCTCGTCGCGCGGGCCGCCGGTGTCCCGATGGAGGCGGCCGGCCCGGGCGCCGAGGAGGCCGCGGAGATCCCGGTCGGCGGCTTCTTCGGCGGAGTGGCGTTCTGGTCGGTCGCCGGGATCGTCCTCGCCGTTGCGCTCGCCCGCTGGGCCAAGCGGCCCGCCCGCACGTTCACGGTGACCACCCTCGCGCTCACCGCACTGTCCCTCGCCGGCCCGGCCGTCGCCCCGCACACCGCCCTGTCCACCCAGATCGTCCTGGCAGCGTCCCATGGGGTGGCCGCCGCGGTCGTCGTCCCGCTGCTGGCACGCAGGCTCGCCCACGCACAGCGCTGACCCCCACGACCGGCACGGGCCCGTCGCGCCTCGGCGCCGACGGGCCCGGTCGTTGTGCTCTTCGTCCCGCGCCACCCGGCCGCCGCCCCGAGACCACCCCGAACGGCCCAATCACGCTGCCCTTGAGGAGGCAAGGGGGGATGAGTGGTGTGACCGTGGTGGAAGTGATGCGTGTGCACACAGGGACAAGGAGTCGCGATGGCGGAGGCAATGGTCGAGGGCGGCATGCGGGGCGCTGCCACGAAGGGCGGCGCGGGCCCGTCCCCGGGCGTCCTCGAGCAGCTCAGCGCCGTCGCCGACGCCGTCCTCTACGAGGGTTACCTCCTCTACCCCTACCGCCGCTCCTCCGCCAAGAACCGCGTCCGCTGGCAGTTCGGCGTGCTGTTCCCCCGGGACTGGGTGGAGGCGGACGGTCCCGTCGCCCCCGGTGTCTCCGGCTCAGCCGATTCCTGGTACCAGCAGACCGAGTGCCTGCTGCGGGTCCAACAGCCGGTCAGCGCCCGCCTGCGCGTGCGGGTCCGCTACCTGCAGATGCAGCGCAAGCAGGTGGAAGAAGCCGGCCAGGGCCCCGTGGAGTCGCTGCGCACCGGCGACGGCACGGTGCATCTGACCTTCGACGAGGCCCTGCCGCGCGAGTGCGAGGCCGAGGTCCCGCTCGACGAGCTCCTTCGGGGCGCACGCACCGTCGCGGTGGGCGCCGCGGCAGGTGAGGACATCGAGCCGCTGCCCGACGGCGCCGGGCGGGTGGTGCGCACCCGTGAGGAGATCCGGGCCGAGACCACCGTCACCGCCGAGCGGCTCTCGGACGACCTCTGCCGGGTCCGCGTACGGACCACGAACACCGCGCCCGCCCCGCCACCGCGCACCGCGCGGGACGAGGCGTTGCGCCGGGCCCTCATCGCCACGCACACGCTTCTCGGCGGCGACGGAGTCGAGTTCGTCTCGCTGATCGACCCGCCCACGGACCTGGAAGCACCCGCCCGCGCCTGCCGCAACGAGTTCACCTTCCCCGTGCTCGGCGGCGAAGCCGGGGACACCGGACACGTCGTGCTGTCCGCACCGATCATCCTGCCCGACCACCCCCAGATCGCCCCCGAAAGCCCGGGCGACCTGCACGACGCCGCGGAGATCGACGAGATCCTCACGCTGCGCACGATGCTGCTGACCGACGAGGAGAAGCGCGAGGCACGGGCCACCGACCCGCGGGCGGCGGCGATCCTCGACCGGGTCGACACCATGCCGCAGGAGGTCTTCGAGCGGCTCCACGGTGCCGTCCGTTCCCTGACACCGGTCGCCCCCACGGCGCCCGCCGACCGTCCCGCCTGGTGGCAGGAGGGCGCCGACCACGGCCTCTCCCCGTCCACCGACACCGTGCTCGTCGACGGCGTCCCCCTCGCCGGCGGCAGCCGCGTACGGCTGCGCCCCCGAAGACGCGGCGCCGACGCCCAGGACATGTTCCTGGCCGGGCGGACCGCCGAGGTCGCCGCCGTCTTCCACGACGTGGACGGCAGCGTGCACCTCGCCGTGACCCTCGACGACGACCCGGCCGCCGAACTGAACAACTGGTACGGCCGCTTCCACTACTTCCGGCCCGACGAGCTCGAACCCCTCGAGCCCGCCGGCTCCCGGGACGAGCCGCCGGCACCGGCTCCCGCCGCAGCTCCGGCGCGGCACACGACCGACTCCGAGACCCCCGCAGCGGAGGCCGAGTGACATGACAACCCACAGCAGCACCACCGAAGTCAGCAAGGAACCCGAACGGTCCGAGGACCGGCAGGGCATCGACGAGATCCACATCCTCTGGATCTCCGAGGGCATGAGCTGCGACGGCGACACCGTCTCGCTCACCGCCGCCGACCAGCCCTCCATCGAGGATCTGGTGCTCGGGCTGATCCCGGGCCTGCCGAAGGTGAACCTGGTCAACAAGGTGCTCTCGCCCAGCCTGGGCGGCGAGGACTTCCTCGCGCCCTACCGGGCGGCCGTACGCGGCGAACTGGCCCCGTTCATCCTCGTCATCGAGGGCTCGATCCCCAACCAGAACATCATCGAGGGCGACGGCTACTGGACGTCCTTCGGCAACGACCCGGAGACCGGTGAGCCGCAGACCCTCAACTGGTGGATCGACCAACTGGCCCCCAAGGCCTGGGCGGTGGTGGCCGCGGGCACCTGCGCCACCTACGGCGGCATCCACGCCATGTCCGGCAACCCGACGGGCTGCATGGGCCTGGCCGACTACCTGGGCTGGGACTACACCTCCCAGGCCGGCCTGCCGGTCGTCAACGTGCCCGGCTGCCCGATCCAGCCCGAGAACTTCATGGAGACCCTGCTCTGGGTCCTCTACCACGCGGCCGGCTCCGCGCCCCCGCCCCCGCTGGACCACATGCTGCGCCCCCAGTGGCTGTTCGGGAAGACGGTCCACGAGGGCTGCGACCGCGGCTCGTACTACGAGCAGGCCAACTTCGCCAAGGACTACAACTCACCCAAGTGCCTCGTGAAGACGGGCTGCTGGGGCCCGGTCGTCAACTGCAACGTGCCCAAGCGCGGCTGGATGGGCGGCCTCGGTGGCTGCCCCAACGTCGGCGGCATCTGCATCGGCTGCACGATGCCCGGCTTCCCCGACGCGTTCATGCCGTTCATGGACGAGCCCCCGGGCAGCACCCTGTCGTCCATGGTCATCAAGCCGTACGGGTCCGTCATCCGCCGGCTGCGCGGCGTGACCAACGAGCTGGTCAACCACGAGCCCAAGTGGCGCCACAACCAGCGCAAGCTGACCAGCGGCTACGACCCGCGCTGGCGCCCCTGATGAAGGGCCCCCTGATGAAGCGCCTCGGGACGAGACGTCCCCGGACGAACCCCACCACCCCACACACCACCGACAGCGAGGGGCAGTAGCGCAGATGACCACCACCGAGGCCCGGCCCACGGACCGCAAGCCGCCACAGCTCGTGGACATGTCCTGGGATCCGATCACGCGGATCATCGGAAACCTGGGCATCTACACGAAGATCGACTTCGCCAACCGGGAAGTCGTCGAATGCCACAGCACCTCGTCGCTGTTCCGCGGCTACTCCGTGTTCATGAAGGGCAAGGACCCGCGCGACGCGGGCTTCATCACGTCCCGGATCTGCGGCATCTGCGGCGACAACCACACCACCTGCTCCGACTACGCCCAGCAGATGGCCTACGGCGTCAAGCCACCCCCGCTGGCCGACTACATCGTCAACCTCGGCGAAGCGGCCGAGTACATGTTCGACCACACGATCTTCCAGGACAACCTGGTGTTCGTGGACTTCTGCGAGGCGATGGTCAAGGCCACCAACCCCAGCGTGCTGGCCCGCGCCGAACGCACCGAGGCACCCCGCGGCGACATCCACGGCTATCGCACGATCGCCGACATCATGAAGGCCTTCAACCCCTTCGAGGGCGAGGTATACAAGGAGGCCCTGAAGGTCAGCCGGATCACCCGCGAGATGTTCTGCCTCATGGAGGGGCGGCACGTCCACCCGTCCACGCTGTACCCGGGCGGCGTCGGCACGATGCCGCAGCCGAGCGTCTTCACCGACTACCTCAGCCGGCTCATGAAGGTCATCGACTTCGTGAAGAAGGCCGTCGCCATGAACGACGACGTCTTCAACTTCTTCTACGAGGCGCTGCCCGGCTACGAGGAGGTCGGCCGCCGCCGGGTCCTGCTGGGCTGCTGGGGCGCCTTCCAGGACCCCAAGACGGTCGACTACCGCTACGAGACGATGAACTCCTGGGGCAAGGACATGTACGTCACCCCGGGCATCATCGTCGACGGCGAACTGGTCACCAACAACCTCGTCGACATCAACCTCGGCCTGCGCATCATGCTGGGCAGCTCGTACTACGAGGACTGGGTCAACGAGGATCCCTTCGTCACCCACGACCCGCTCGGCAACCCCGTCGACATGCGCCACCCGTGGAACCAGACCACCGTCCCGGTCCCGCAGAAGCGCAACTTCGACGACAAGTACAGCTGGGTGATGAGCCCCCGCTGGTTCGACCAGCGCACCGGCGACCACCTCGCCCTCGACACCGGCGGCGGCCCGCTGGCCCGCCTGTGGTCGACCGCGCTGAGCGGCCTGGTCGACACCCCGTACGTCAAGGCCACCGGCCACAGCGTGCGCATCTCCCTGCCCAAGGGCGAGTCCCTGCCGGAGACCACCCTGGAGTGGCGCATCCCGCAGTGGAGCAACACCATCGAACGGGACCGCGCCCGGCCGTACTTCATCGCCTACGCGGCCGCCATGGCCCTCCAGTTCCTGGAAGAGGCCATGGGGATGGTGCGCGCGGGCGAGACCAAGGTGTTCGAGAACTACGAGGTGCCCGACGAGGCGATCGGCTGCGGCTTCCACGAGGCCGTGCGCGGCGTCCTCTCCCACCACCTGGTGATCAAGGACAAGAAGATCGCCAACTACCACCCGTACCCGCCCACCCCGTGGAACGCCAGTCCCCGCGACATGTACGGCACCCCCGGCCCGTACGAGGACGCCGTCCAGGGCCAGCCCATCTTCGAGGAGAACGGGCCGGACGACTTCAAGGGCGTCGACATCATGCGCACGGTCCGCAGCTTCGACCCCTGTCTGCCGTGCGGTGTGCACATGTACGTCGGCAAGGGCAAGACACTGACCACCCTGCACTCGCCGACGTACGGGGCGAACCATGGCTGAGGCCACCGCCGCCCGCCTGGCGGACCCGGACGTCGAGGCCAGGCTCGGCAGGCTCGACGAGCTGCTGGAAGGCCTCGAGTCCGCGCCCGGCCCCACGACACGCTTCGCGACCGAGGCGGTGGCACTGCTGACCGAGGTCTACGGCGAGGCCCTGGCCCGCGTCCTGGACCACGCGGACGAGCAGCTGGCCGAGCGCCTCGCCGACGACGAGCTGCTGGGACACCTGCTGGTGCTGCACGACATCCACCCCGAGCCCGCCGAACGCCGGGCGGCCCGTGCGGTCGAACGGCTGCGGCCCGCCGTGCAGGAGCGCGGCGGCGACGTGGAGTGGGCCGGGGTGGAAGGGCAGGTCGCCCGGGTGCGTCTGACGACGGGCCGCGGGTGCGGGTCCGGCTGCGGCGGCAAAGGCTCCGAGGTCACCGACGCGGTCAGCGCGGCGGTGCTCGCCGTGGCACCCGAACTGACGGCGGTGGAGCCCCTCACCGAGACGGCCCCCGCGTTCGTCCCCCTGGCCACGCTGACGCACCGGGGCGCACCGTGACCACCGACGGGGCACTGGCCCGCCTCATCCGCGCCTCGGCCGACCGCACCACGGCGGCCGAGCGGGAGGTGTGCGACCTGTGCGCCGCGCCGGTCGCCGACGAGCACGCCCACCTGTACGACACCGGGCAGGAGGAGGTGCGCTGCGCCTGCGGCCCCTGCTCGGTGCTGTTCGCCGAGGCGGCGGCGGGGGACGGCCACTACCGGCTCGTGCCCCGGCGCCGGGTCAGGTTGCCCAAGGTCGACACGGCCGCGCTGGGCGTACCGGTCGGCCTGGTCTTCTTCGTGCCCCGGGCGGACGGCACCGTCACCGCCGAAGGCCCCAGCCCCGCCGGAGCCATGCGGTGGGAGGTGGACGCGGCGGCCTGGCAGGAGCTGTCCGGCACGGTTCCGCAGCTCGCGACCGTGGAACCCGAGGTGGAGGCCCTGCTGGTGAACACCGTCCACGGCCTCGACCACCACTGGATCGTGCCGATCGACGACTGCTACCGGATGGTCGCCGTCGTACGCCGGGAGTGGCGCGGCCTGTCCGGCGGCGGCCGGGTCTGGCCGGCCGTCGAGCAGTTCTTCGAAAACCTCACCGAGCGGCCATAGCCACGCACTCCGCAGGTCGGAGGCGAGGAAGGAGAGCACCCCATGGGCAGCATCAGAGTGGGCCGGCCCCAGGCGAAGCCCGACACGCCCCGGCACGTCGCCGGCATGCACCAGGGCAACAAGGGTCCGCACGAGCAGCAGAAGGGGCACCACGAGGACGGCACCGCCGACGCGCGCCGCTCCACCGGGATCCGCTGGAAGCGGCATGACGCCCTCGCGGAGACCATGCCGAACATCTCGCCGGGATGAGCACCGAGAAGAGAACGAGCAGGGAGTCACCGCAATGACACGAGTACCACGAGTACGCAGACCCGTCGCGCGCAGGCGGGGCAGGATGAGCGGACAGCGGGTGCTGAAGGCCGAGGCCGTCCTGGTGGGCGGTGTGACCCTGGCCCTGCTGTGCTGGGAGTGGCCCAGCCTGAGGCGGGAGATGCGGCTCTGGCGGATGTCCGGCGGATTCCGCGCCGGCCACCGCTACCCGTGAGCCGGCCGTGCACGAACTGTCGATCGCGACCGCGATCGTCGAGCGGGCCGACGAGCTGGCCCGGGCGGACGGGACGGACGCCGTCTCGAAGGTGACCGTCCGGGTCGGCGAGCTGGCGGGCGTCGTCCCCGACGCCCTCGGTTTCGCCTTCGAGGTGGCCCGCGACGGCACCGCCCTCGCGGGGGCACGGCTCGTCGTCGAGCAGATCCCCGCGCAGGCCTGGTGCGGCCCGTGCGCCGAGGAGTTTGCGGTGGGCATGCCCCCGTTCTTCTGGTGCCCGCGCTGCGACCAGCCCTCCAGCGACCTGCGCAGCGGCCGGGAGCTGGAGATCGCCGGGATCGAGCCCGTACCGGCATAGACAGGCGAGGGGCCCCGCCGACGCGTCGGCGGGGCCCCTCACCGTTCTCCGGTCAGCAGATGCGCGGCAGCTGCTCCCCGAGCGGCAGGTCCACCACCCGCGTCCCGCCGAGGCCGGTGGCGACCACCACCATCCCGGGATGCTCGGCGACGCACTCGCCGATCAGCGTGGCCCCGGCACCCTGCGGATGGGCCCGCATCGCCGCCAGCACCTCCTCCGCCGCCGACGAGGGCACGAAGGCGACCAGCCGTCCCTCGTTGGCGACGTAGAGCGGATCGAGTCCGAGGAAACCGCAGGCGTTCGCCACCGCGTCCGGCACCGGGACCGCCCGCTCCCGCAGCCGGACACCGGTCCCGGACGCACGGGCGATCTCGTTGAGGGACGCGGCCAGGCCGCCCCTGGTGGGGTCGCGCAGCACGTGGATGTCCGGGCTGACGGCCAGCATCGCCGCCACCAGATCCGCCAGCGGCGCCGTGTCGCTGGCGATCTCCACCCCGAACTCCAGCCCTTCCCGGACGCTCATGATCGCCACGCCGTGCAGCCCGATCGGGCCGCTGACGATGACCGCGTCGCCGGGCCGGGCGCGCTGGGGCCGGATGTCCACCCCGTCGGGCACGACCCCCACCCCGGCGGTGGTGACGTACACCCCGTCGCCGTGCCCGGACTCCACCACCTTGGTGTCACCCGTGGCGATCGTGACCCCGGCCGCCGCGGCCGCCGCCCCCATCGAGCGCGCGATCCGCTCGACGACCGTCAGCTCCACTCCCTCCTCCAGCACGAAGGCCGCGGAGAGATACGCGGGCACGGCACCGCTCATCGCCAGGTCGTTGACGGTGCCGTTGACCGCGAGGTCGCCGAGGCTGCCGCCGGGGAAGAACAGCGGCCGGACCACGTACGAGTCGGTGGAGAAGGCCAGCCGCGCGCCGCCCAGCTCCAGGACGGCGGAGTCGGCGAGACCGGACAGGACGGCGTTGCCGTAGGCAGGGGTGAAGATCTGCTCCATCAGCTCCGCCGACAGCGCGCCCCCGCCGCCGTGCCCCATGACCACGACCCCCTGGTCGCGCAGCGGGGCGGGGCAGGTGAAGCCCGCCGGGTCGACCACATCGGCGAGTCGCTCAGACAACGGGAGCCACCTCCTCCTGCCGCGCCCCACCATCGGCCTGCGGCGCCGGGGCGTTCATCCGGCGGTACAGGTAGTAGGCCGCGCAAGCGCCCTCGCTGGAGACCATGGTGGCGCCGAGCGGGGTGCGCGGGGTGCAGGTGGTGCCGAACGCGGCGCACTCGGTCGGCTTGATCAGGCCTTGGAGGACCTCGCCGGCACGGCACTCGGCGGGCTCCTCGGTTCGGATCCCGCCGACGTCGAAGCGGTGCTCGGCGTCGTACGCGCGGAAGGCGTCCGTCAGCCGCCAGCCGCTGGCCGGGATCCGCCCGATGCCCCGCCAGGACCGGTCGGTGACCTCGAAGACCTCCTCGATCATGCGTACCGCGGCCGGGTTGCCCTCCTCGCGCACGGCACGCGGGTAGGCGTTCTCCACCCGGTGCTCACCGCGCTCGAGCTGGCGGACCGCCCGGCGGATGCCCTCCAGGATGTCCAGCGGCTCGAAGCCCGTCACCACCATCGGCACGCGGAACCGCTCGGCCAGCTCCGGGTACTCGGCCATGCCCATCACGCTGCACACGTGCCCGGCGGCCAGGAAGCCCTGCACCCGGCACTCGGGCGCCGTCATGATCGCCTCGATGGCCGGGGGCACCCGCACATGCGACACCAGCAGGCTGAAGTTGCCCAGGCCCAGCCGGCGCGCCTGGTGCACGGCCATCGCGTTGGCCGGGGCGGTGGTCTCGAAGCCGATGGCGAAGAACACCACCTCCCGGTCCGGATTGCGGCGGGCCAGCTCCAGTGCGTCGAGCGGCGAGTACACCACCCGTACATCGCCGCCCTCGCCCTTGACCCGGAACAGGTCGCGGTCGGTGCCGGGCACCCGGAGCATGTCGCCGAAGGAGCAGAAGATCACACCGGGCCGCGAGGCGATCTCCAGCGCCTTGTCGATGACCTCCAGCGGCGTGACACAGACGGGACAGCCGGGCCCGTGAATCAACTCGACCTGTTCCGGCAGCAGTTGATCGATGCCGTGCCGGATGATCGAGTGGGTCTGCCCGCCGCACACCTCCATGAGGGCCCACGGCCGGGTGGCGGTGGCGCGGATCTCGTCCAGCAGGCGCCGCGCCAGTTCGGGGTCGTTGAACTCGTCGATGTACTTCACCGGGCCTCGCTCCCGCTGTCCTGGGGCTGCGCCACCGCGGCACCGCCCGCCTCCTGGGCCGCCTGCTCCCAGGCGTCCCCGAACTCCTCCTCCAACAGCCCCAGTTCCTCGAACAGCTTCAGGGAGGCCAGGGCCGACTCCTCGTCCAAGCGCTGGAGCGCGAAGCCGACATGCACGATGACGTACTCACCCACCCGCACATCGGACACGTACTCCAGGCACGCCTGTTTCTGCACGCCGCCGAAATCGATCAGCCCGGTGAGCGGATCGGAACTGTCGTCGATGGCCACGACCTTGCCGGGCACTGCCAAACACATGGGTCACTCCTCCTGTCGTAGGTGCGCCGCGACCACCAGCTGGCCGAGGGCCAGCCCGCCGTCGTTGGGCGGTACTTCGCCGTGCCGGAGCACCGCGAAGCCGTCTTCGGTCAACAGCCGCGCGCACTCCTCCTCCAGCAGCGCGTTGGCGAAGACCCCGCCGCTGAGAGCGACGGTGGCCAGGCCCGTGTCCTGACGCGCCCGCCGGCAGATCCCCGCCACCGCCCGTGCCACACCGCGGTGGAACCGGGCCGCGAGCACGGCGGCCGGGGTGCCGTGGCGCAGATCGGCGACCAGCGCGCCGAGCACCGGTGCCGGGTCGAGATCCCCGGCGAAGGCGTACGCCGACGTGTCGGCGCCCCACGCCGTAGCGGCCGCGGCCTCCAGCTCCAGCGCGGCCTGCGCCTCGTACCCCGCGCGATGGCACACGCCGACGAGCGACGACACCGCGTCGAAGAGCCGGCCCATGCTGGAGGTCGCCACGCAGGCCAGACCGCTGGACAACTGCCGTGCGAGAACCGCCAGTTCATCCGGTGAACAGGCGGTCACGCACGGCAGGTCCGCGTCCCACGGCAGTCCCGCCGCCGAGAGCCGGGCCAGGGCCAGACGGCACGGATTGGCGACGCCCGCGTCACCGCCGGGCAGCGGGGCGGGGGAGAGCCGGGCGTAGCGCCGGAAGCCGGTGTAGTCGGCGAGCAGGATCTCGCCGCCCCAGACGGTGCCGTCGTCGCCGTAGCCCGTGCCGTCGAAGGCGACGCCGATCACCGGGGTCGTGCCGTCGAGGCCGTGCTCGGCCATCGCCGAGGCGATGTGCGCGTGGTGGTGCTGGACCGGTACGGGCGCGCGTCCGGCCAGTCGGGCCGCCCACCGCGTCGAGTGGTACCCCGGGTGCCGGTCGGCGGCGACCAGTTCCGGGCTCACGCCGGTCAGGCACCGCAGGTGCCCCTCCGCCCGCCGGGCCGCCTCCAGGGTGGTCAGATCGCCCATGTCGCCGATGTGCGGTCCGAACCAGGCGTGGTCACCCTCGCCGAGGCACAGGGCGTTCTTCAGATCACCGCCCACCGCGAGCGCCGGGCGCACCGGCACCGGCAGCCGCAGGGGCCGGGGGACATACCCCCGGGACCGGCGCAGCACCTGCTCGGTGCCGTCGGGCCGCACCCGCAGCAGGGAGTCGTCGCAGGGCGAGGCGATGGGCCGGTCGTGGGCGAGCCAGGCGTCGGCAAGACCGGCGAGCCGGGTCAGCGCCTCGTCGTCGTCCGTGACGATCGGCTCGCCGGAGCGGTTGCCGCTCGTCATGACCAGCACGCGCGGGCCGGTCGGGTCACCGGGCAGGCCGAACAGCAGGGTGTGCACGGGTGTGTAGGGCAGCATCACACCGAGGTGCGGGCTGCCGGGGCAGACGCCGGGTGCGAGGCCGTCGGCCCGCGGGCGCCGGCGCAGCAGGACGATGGGGCGCCGGGGGCTCGTGAGGGCGGCCACCTCGGACGCGGAGAGGTCGGCGATCCGCCGTACGTCGTCGAGGTCCGCGCACATCACCGCGAACGGCTTGCCACCGCGTGCCTTGCGGGTGCGCAAGGTGTCGACGGCCTTGGCGTCGGTGGCATCGCAGGCCAGGTGGTAGCCGCCGAGGCCCTTGACGGCGACGATCCGCCCGGCGGCCAGCAGCGCCCGTGCCGATGCCAGGGCCTCGGCATCCCGCGCCGGGCGGACGGCGCTCCCGGACGCCGGCACCAGGCGCAGCCGAGGGCCGCAGCCGGGGCAGGCCACGGGCTGGGCGTGGAAGCGCCGGTCGAGGGGATCGCCGTACTCCCGGGCGCACTCGCCGCACATCGGGAAGCCGGACATGGTCGTCACGGCCCGGTCGTACGGCATGCCCGTGGCGATGGTGAAGCGGGGGCCGCAGTGGGTGCAGGTGACGAACGGGTGCCGGTGCCGGCGGTCGGCCGGATCGCCCAGTTCCCGCAGGCAGTCGGCGCAGGTCGCCGTGTCGGGCGGGAGCAGGGTGCTGCCGGGGGAGCGGTCGGTGGAACGGATGCCGAAGGTGCCGTCGCCGCCGGAGACAGGCAGGTCCTCGACCTCGACGCCGAGCACCGCGGCGAGCGGCGGAGGCTTCTCGGCCAGCCGGTCGCAGAAGGCGGCGACACCGTCCGGCGGGCCCTCCACCTCGATGAGGACACCGCTCGCCGTGTTGCTCACGAAGCCCGCGAGCGCGAGATCGGTGGCCAGCCGGTGCACGAACGGGCGGAAGCCCACGCCCTGCACCGTGCCGCGCACGGTGACGCGACGGCGCACCGCTCGGGTGGCGGGCGCCGTCACGAGACGAGGCCGGCTTCGGCGCCCTCGTGGGTGTGGGTGTGGGTGTGCGGGCGGGGCGCCAGGGGCGGCCGGTGGACAGGGGCCCCGTCCCGGACGGCGAGCACCCGTTCCAGCAGGGTGTCGACGCCGGCGCCGGTGCGGGCGCAGGACCGCATGACCTCCACCCCGGGGTTGACCCGCTGCACATGCGCCTCGAAGGCCGACTCGTCGAATCCGGCCGGTCCGGCCAGATCGGTCTTGGTCAGCACCACCAGATGGGCGGACCCGAAGGCCGTGGGGTACTTCAGCGGTTTGTCCTCGCCCTCCGTCACCGCCATGAGCACGATCCGCAGGCTCTCGCCGAGGTCGTAGGACGCGGGGCAGACGAGGTTGCCGACGTTCTCCACGAACAGCAGCGAGGTGCCCTCGGGCAGCCAGCTCTCCACATGACCGCGCAACTGCCGCGCCTCCAAATGGCACAGCCCGTCCGTCAGCAGCTGCTTCACCGGCGCTCCCGAACGGGCCAGTCGGTCGGCGTCGTTCTCGGTCGCCAGGTCGGCGGTGAGCGCGGCCACCGGAATGCTCCGCTCCACCGCCCGGGCCAGCACCCGCCCGAGCAGCTCCGTCTTGCCGCTGCCCGGGCTCGACAGCAGGTTGACCACGCTCACTGCGCGCCGGGCCAACTCGTCACGCAGATCGGCGGCCAGACCGTCGTTCTTCGCCAGGACGGCCTGAGTGACCTCGTCCACGGAATCGCACATGGTGCCGCTCCTCGCGGGTCGGTAGGGAAATCGTTCCGCTACCGATCCTCCGCGCCGCCGCTCACCGTGCCCGGCAGCCCGGCCGACGACAGGGCGGCGGATTCGTCCGGGCGGCTCAACGGGGGCGTGGCGGCAGGGTCGGCGAGCAGCACCGCCACCATGGTGTGCAGTGCCGTGACGGCCCGCCCGACCGCCTCGCGCACCGTCGCGCTGATGCCCGGCGCGATGTCCTCGTCGGCGGGTGCCCGCAGCTCGGGCTCGCAGGCCAGGACCAGGACGCGGGGGAGCGGCTCGTCGCCCAGGTGGGCGGCCAGGGCGAGGACCTTCGCCGGGTCCATGCCGTGCGCCTCGGGCGGCGCGCCCGCCGTGGAGCCGCCGGGCAGGTCCGGCTCGATCAGCGACAGCGTGCCCGGCTCGTGCCCCCGCACGGCGGCGTCGACCAGGACGGCCGTGTCGTAGCCGTCGAGCAGCTCGTACGCCAGGTCCATGCCGCGGATGCCGAAGTCCCGTACCCGCACCTCCGGCGGCAGCGGGTGACGGTCCAGGGCGCGGATCACCTCGGGGCCGAAGGCGTCGTCCGCGAGGAAGATGTTGCCGACGCCCGCCACCAGCAGCCGCGCGCTCATCGCGCGTCCCCGGTGGCCAGCGGCCTGGGGGAGCCGCTCGGGAGCTTGCGGACGAACGCGGACCGCAGCGCGTGGTACGGCGCCTCGGGGTCGAAGAAGACGGCGCGCATACGGGCGAGTTCGGCCCGCCGGTATTCGGCGAGGGGCCGCTGGAGCTCGTCCGCGTGCCGTGCCGTGGCCTTGGCGGTGATCCGGCGCGGGAGATCCGGATCATCGGCCGTGTCGGCGGCCAGGCGCTCGACCTCGGCGGCGAAGTCCTGGGCCGCGACCGGCACCAGACGGTCGACCAGTCCGATCCGCTCGGCGGTCGCGGCGCTCACCGGCAGCGCCTCGGTCGTCAGCCGCTCGGCCGTCTCGGCGCCCACGCGGCGGGGCAGCGAGTACGTCCAGTACTCCGACCCGTGCAGCCCCATGTTCCGGTAGTGCGGGTTGAGGACGCTGCCCGTGCGGCACCAGACCTCGTCGGCGGCCAGGGCGAGCATGACGCCGCCGGCCGCCGCGTTGCCGCCGAGGGCCGCCACCACCAGCCGGTCGGTGGTGCGCAGCACCGCCTCGACCACGTCGTTCATGGCGTTGAGGTTGGACCAGGACTCGCCCGCCGGATCGCTCGACGCCTCGATGACGTTGAGGTGAATGCCGTTGGAGAAGAAGTCGCGGGCGCAGCCGAGCACCAGCACCGTGGTGGGACGGGTGAGCGCGTAACGCCAGGCGGCGAGCAGCCGGCGGCAGTGGGTGGTGCTCATCGCCCCGCCGGGGAAGGAGAAGGTCAGGAAGCCGATGTGGCCCTGCTGCCGGTAGCGGATGTCGGTCCAGGTGGTGCGGCCCGGGGGCAGTTCGAGCGGGGCGGCGATCTCGGGCAGCCAGTACGGGCGGTCGTACGAACCCGGCATGCCCGGGCCGCTGCCGGGCGGGGCCGGGAAACCGGCGAGAACCGAGGCGGCCGGCCTGCGGAACGGCGCCGGGTCACCGGAGCTCTTACGGGGGCGCAGCTCCGGGATCCACACCGCGCCGTCACGGGTGGCCCGGCAGACCGCGCCGGCCCGGGTCGCGAGCAGTTCCCCCGGCTCCCCGCGCAGCCGGTCCTCCGGGTGCCCGCCGTGCAGGAACACCTCCCGGCCGCAGATCTCGTCCCGGACGCCCGGCTGCGAGTCGGCCCCACGCAGCTTGCGCAGCACCGTCGCCGTGCTGTCGTACTCCCAGTCGATCCGCCGCTGTTCCTGGCGGAAGAAGTCCCGCCACACCACGTCGATCCCGGTTTCGCTCTGCGGGCGCGGTTTGTACGACCCGTCGGCGTAGCGCCGCACGGCCAGCAGCACGGCCGCCGTCGCGGCGTCCGACACCTCGTTGCGGTACACGTCGCTCTTGCCGGCCGGCGGCACCGGGAAGGAGCCGTCCGCCCACACGTCCCCCGCGTCCATGGCCGCCTCGGCCTGAAGCACCGTCACGCCCCACTCGGAGGCCTCCTCGGCGATCGCCCAGTCCAGCGACGACGGGCCCCGGTCGCCGGGTGGCCCCGGGTGCACGATCAGGCAGGTGTGCTCCCGCCACACGTCCTCCGGCAGGGCCGACTTCAGCATCGGAGCGACGATCAGCTCCGGGCCCATCTCGCGTACGGCGTCCCGGACGGCGTCGGGCCCGTGTGAGGCGAGCACGACGTCCACCCGGTGCCCCTGGTCCGACAGCTCGGCGTACACACGCTGGGACAGGCTGTTGAACGCGCTGGCGACAAGCAAGATGTCCATGACATGGCATGTTCGCCGGTATGGGGAGGGCCGAGAAGGACCACCGCGGCGTTTCGCCGCCCTCGTCCGCTTCCGGCCTACTCTCCGCAAAGGGCGGCCGGACCCGCCGACCTGCGCGGGACGACATTCCGGCTCGGCATTGCTCGCGAACGTATTCGACATCACGGTCCTGCGGTGATCACCGGATGCCCGGACTCCGGCGGCGTGTGGGCGCCCGGCCTCAGTCACGTGGACGGGCTGTTCCACCTCGTCTACAGCAACGTCTCCAGCGGCAGCGTGATGGGAACCGGCTCACCGGCCAGGCGGCGTTCGTCCCGGTCGTAGCGCCGCGCCTCGAGACCGGCCGAACCACCGTGCCCCGGGCGCCAGTCGTGAACCGGGTTGAGCAGCCAGCTGTCCCCTCCCTCGTGGGCACGGCTGGATCGAGGGCCCGAACCTCTACCGCCGCGGCCCGTGGTACTACCTGCTCACCGCGGACGGCGGCACCGGCTACGACCACCAGGTCACCGTCTCGCGCTCCCGCACCCTGGCGGGCCCCTACGGACGCGACCCGAACGGCCCGCTCCTCACCACCCGCGACCACCCCGACCTGCCCCTGCGGAAGGCCGGGCACGGCAGTCTGCCCGCCTTGGAGGTGCCCGCACCCCACCTGCCCCCGGCGGACGGCGCAGCGGACCGCCCGGACCGCAGCGACGGATTCGACGGCACCGGCCTCGGCCCCCAGTGGTCGACCCTGCGCCGTCCCGAGGGCCCCGACTGCCTCTCCCTCACCGAGCGCCCGTCACACCTCCCCTTCGGGGCGGCCGGTCGCCGCAGAGCCTGGTCCGACCGCCGGCGGACGACCCGCCGGTGGAACTCGTCGTCCGTGCGACCACCGCACCACCGCCCCGGGGCGCGAGGTGACACGGCAACCGGTCCCCGCCGATCCACCGGGCCTCGCCTTGCCCGGGCAGCGCGCCTGACGCACGCTGTTCGTATGGGTGCGCAAGACGGCCCTACGCTCATCAACTCCGTCCAGCGGGCCATGCGGCTGCTGGAGGCGGTGAGCGCGCACGAGAACGGCGCGCCGGCCAAGCAGCTGGCGCGCGAGACGAGCCTGCCCCTGGCCACCGCCTATCACCTGCTGCGGACCCTGGTGCACGACGGGTACGTGCGGAAGCTGGACGACGGCGGCTTCGTCCTCGGCGACAAACTCCAGACCCTCCAGTCCACGGGGCGTGCGCAGGCGCTGCTCAGCCGCGTCCGGCCCACCCTCGCCGCACTGCGGGACGAACTCGCGAGCGCCGCCTACCTCACCTTCTACGAGGAGGGCGAGATCCGGGTCGCCGAGATCGTCGACGGCCCCGGCACCCCCCGCGTCGATCTCTGGGTGGGTTTCGAGGACGCGGGGCACGCCACCGCACTGGGCAAGTCCGTCCTGCGGGAACTGGACGAGGAGGCCCGCCAGGACTACCTCTCCCGCCACCACCTCGCCGACCTCACCCCACGGACGATCACCAGCCTCCCGGAACTGCTCCGGCGGCTGGAGACCCCACCCCTGGCCCCGGCCATCACGGATCTGGAGGAGTACGCCCTCGGCACGGTCTGTGTCGCCGTCCCGGTCTACAGCGGGGACACCGTCGGCTCCCTCGGTGTCTCGCTGCCGTCGAACCGGCTCTCCCGGCTGCCGGAGATCCGCGAACGGCTGCTGCCGACCGCGAGCCGCGTGACGAGGGGCCTCTCGCTCACTATCTGAAAATCCTCTCCTTGCCCGCGCCCCGGCTCAGCCCGTTCTCTGGATGTAACGGACATTCCGCGGGCGCACCCCGAGCCTGGCGCCCCCGCTCACAGGTGAGGACCCGATAGGAACATGAGCCATGCGCGAGACCTCGGTGGCGACCACCGGCCTGCACGGCCGTTCAGTGTCCGAGTGGCCGGTGCCAGGACGTCGGCCCGTAGACGCGCCCTCGCGCAGCTGGCCGCCGGTACTCCCGTCCTGCCCGCGCTGGTCGTCTTCGTCGTCGTGCTCGCCGACCTCGCCGACGGTGCCGGGATGATCTGGCTGCCCCTGCTCGTGGCCGGTCCCGCACTGGCGGCCACGACCAACGGGCCGCGCGGTGTCTTCTGGGTCGGCTTCCTCACCGCGGTGCTCGGCGGCGTGCTCGGGGTCAGGGACGGTGTGCCGGGCCGGGAGCTGACCGCCGTGCTGGCGGCCCTGGTGACGGTCACCCTGGCGAGTGGCCTGGCCAGCGTCCTGCGTGGGCGGCGGGAACGGGTGCTCGCCGCCGTCCGCTCGGTCGCGGAGACCGCCCAGCACGCACTGCTCAAACCGGTGCCGGCGACGGTCGGGCCGTTTCAGGCGGCCGTCCGCTACAGCGCGGCGGCGGCCGAGGCCCGGATCGGCGGGGACCTGTACGCACTGATACCCACCCCGCACGGGGTCCGGCTGATCGTCGGTGACGTGCGCGGCAAGGGGCTGCCCGCCGTGGGAACCGCGGCGCTGGTGCTCGGTGTCTTCCGGGAAGCCGCCCACGACGAGCCCGATCTCCTCGCCGTGGTCGAGCGCATCGAGCGGAGCCTCGCCCGCAACCTCGGACACGACGACTTCGTCACCGCCGTGGTCGCCGGATACCCGCGGGCCGGCCACCTGGAGGTCGTGAACTGCGGGCACGCGCCTCCGCTGCTGGTCCGCGCCTCCGGGCGCATCAGCGCCGTGGAGCCCCCGCACCCGGCCCCACCGCTCGGCCTGCGCGCTCTCACGGGTCACCCTCCCGGGCTCCAGACACTGCCCTTCGCCGACGGCGACCAACTGCTGCTCTACACCGACGGGGTCACCGAGGCCCGCGACGGCGGACGGGCCTTCTATCCGCTCGCCGACGGGCTGGAACGCCACGTCTCCCACGAGCCGGCGCGCACCCTCGACGCCCTGCACGACGAACTCCTGGACCATGTGGGCGGCCGGCTGCACGACGACGCGGCCCTGCTCCTGATCCGCAAACCGGCCGCCGACCGGGCGGCGGCTCCGGAGGCGAGCCACCCCGGCCCCACCGCTCCCGCTCGGGCGTCCGAGGCGAAGTGCTGCTCGTGAGAGCCGCGGCGGCCGCAGCGGATCACGCGTCGCGCAGGTCCTTCACCCGGCGGATCTTGCCGACGGAGCGTTCCAGGGTCTCCGGTTCGACGATCGTCACGTCGGCGGTGATGCCGATGCCGTCCTTGACGGCCTTCGCGATCGCCTCGGCCGCGGCTTCGCGCTGCTGGGGGCCGGTGCCGGGGCGGGTCTCGACGAGGACGGTCATGTGGTCCAGGCGGCCGCGCCGGGTCAACCGGATCTGGAAGTGCGGCGCGATGCCGGGCGTGCGCAGCACGATCTCCTCGATCTGGCTGGGAAAGACGTTCACCCCCCGCAGGATGATCATGTCGTCGCAGCGGCCGGTGATCTTCTGGATGCGGCGGAACGCGGGCCGGGCCGTACCGGGCAGCAGCCGGGTCAGATCGCGGGTGCGGTAGCGGACGACCGGCAGGGCCTCCTTGGTCAGGGAGGTGAAGACCAGCTCGCCCTCCTCGCCCTCGGGCAGCACCTCACCCGTGATGGGGTCGACGACCTCGGGGTAGAAGTGGTCCTCCCACACGTGCAGGCCGTCCTTGGTCTCCACACACTCCTGGGCGACGCCGGGACCGATCACCTCGGACAGGCCGTATATGTCGACGGCGTGGATGTCCATCCGCTCCTCGATCTCGCGGCGCATCTCCTCCGTCCACGGCTCGGCGCCGAAGATGCCCACCCGCAGACCGCTGCCGCGCGGGTCGAGACCCTGACGCTCGAACTCGTCGAGCAGGGTGAGCATGTAGGACGGCGTGACCATGATGATCTCGGGACGGAAGTCCTGGATGATCTGCACCTGGCGCGCGGTCATGCCCCCGGAGGCCGGGATCACCAGACAACCGGCGCGCTCCGCGCCGTAGTGCGCGCCGAGGCCGCCGGTGAAGAGCCCGTACCCGTACGAGATGTGCACCTTGTGGCCAGGGCGGCCGCCGGCGGCGCGGATCGAGCGGGCGACGAGGTCCGCCCACATCGACAGGTCGTTCTCCGTGTAGCCGACCACGGTGGGACGGCCGGTGGTGCCGCTGGAGGCGTGCACGCGCCGCACCTGGTCCATGGGGACGGCGAACATGCCGAACGGGTAGGTGTCCCTCAGGTCGGCCTTCGTGGTGAAGGGGAAACGGGACAGGTCCTCCAGCGAGCGGCAGTCGTCGGGGGTGACCCCGGCCGCGTCGAACTTCTTCCGGTACGCCTCCACGTTCTCGTAGGCGTGCCGCAGACTGCGGCGCAGGCGGTCGAGCTGGAACTCCCGCAGCTGCTCGCGCGTCAGGCGCTCGGTGTCGTCGAGCAGGTCGTGGGGGAGGGGCGCGCCGCGCCGCCGGCCGGCCGTGACCGCCGGGTTCGTCGTGGTGTCCGCTTCCCTGGTCATGCCGACTCCTCCGGCCTCGTGCTCCCGATGCTGCGGCTGCGGCCCCGGAACTCCGCGATCACCTCGTCGCCCCGCCGGACGCTCACGTCGTAGAGGCCGCTGCGGCCGTGGCGCACGCGCTCCTCGGCCCGTGCCACGAGAACGTCGCCCTCGTGCGCCGGGGCCACGAAGGTGACGTCGGCGCCGGCCGCGACGGTCACCGGGCCGTGGCTGTTGCACGCGCAGGCGAAGGCGCTGTCGGCGAGCAGGAAGATGTAGCCGCCGTGGGCGATTCCGTGCCCGTTCACCATGAGGGGGGTCACGGTCATCCGCAGGACGGCGGTCCCTTCGCCCTGCTCCAGCAGCTCGATCCCGAGCCCGCGGGAGGCCTGGTCCGCGGCGAACATCGCCTCCGCGGCCGGCGTCGCGTCAGCGGTATGGGTCATGTCTCGCACCCCCTTGTAGCCCGACCGACCATTCGGTTAGTTTGGCGCTGCCAAGTAATCCAGCCGTCCCGGGGACTGTCAAGGGTCCAGGACTTCCCCAAGGGGTCTTACCAAGGCGCGCCGGCTTGTCCTACCATGGACCGAACGAATGGTCGGTTGGGAAGTGGGACGGATGGACACGACACACTCCAGCCCCGCGGGGGCGGACGGCGCCGAGCCGGCTCTCCAGCAGCACTTCGACGCGACGATCGCGCGGGACCAGCGGATCGAGCCGCGCGACTGGATGCCGGAGGGCTACCGCAAGACACTGATCCGCCAGATCGCGCAGCACGCGCACTCGGAGATCATCGGCATGCAGCCGGAGGGCGAGTGGATCACCCGCGCGCCGTCGCTGCGCCGCAAGGCCATTCTGTTCGCGAAGGTCCAGGACGAGGCCGGGCACGGGCTGTACCTGTACTCGGCCGCGGAGACGCTGGGCGCCGACCGCGCGGATCTGACCGGGCGGCTGATCGAAGGCCGTCAGAAGTACTCGTCGATCTTCAACTACCCGACGCTGAGCTTCGCGGACGTCGGGGTGATCGGCTGGTTCGTGGACGGGGCCGCGATCTGCAACCAGGTGCCGCTGTGCCGCTCCTCGTACGGGCCGTACGCACGCGCCATGGTGCGGATCTGCAAGGAGGAGTCGTTCCACCAGAGGCAGGGCTACGAGCTGCTGATGACGATGATGCGCGGCACCCCGGAACAGCGCGAGATGGTGCAGGACGCGGTGAACCGCTGGTGGTGGCCGTCGCTGATGATGTTCGGCCCGCCCGACGACGCCTCGCCCAACTCCGCGCGGTCCATGGCCTGGAAGATCAAGCGGCACAGCAACGACGAACTGCGGCAGCGCTTCGTCGACATGACCGTCCCGCAGGCCGAGAAGCTCGGCGTGACGCTCCCCGACCCGCAGCTGCGCTGGAACGAGGAGCGGGGCCACCACGACTTCGGCACGCCCGACTGGGACGAGCTGATGCGGGTCATCAAGGGCGACGGCCCGTGCAACGACCAGCGGATGGAACGGCGCCGCACGGCCCACGAGGAGGGCGCCTGGGTGCGGGAGGCGGCCACCGCCCACGCAGCCAAGCAGGCGTCCCGCGAGCGGAAGGGAGCGGTGGCATGACCGCCGACAAACAGGACTGGCCGCTGTACGAGGTGTTCGTGCGCGGCAAGCGCGGGCTGAACCACGTCCACGTGGGATCGCTGCACGCCGCCGACGACCGCATGGCGCTCACCCACGCCCGCGACCTGTACACCCGGCGCAACGAGGGCGTGTCCATCTGGGTCGTGCGCTCGGAGCACATCGCCGCCTCCACGCGCGACGAGAAGGACCCCTTCTTCGAGCCCAGCGCCGACAAGGTCTACCGGCACCCGACGTTCTACGACATCCCCGACGACGTCCCGCACATCTGAAGGAGAGGGCATGAGCGACGACCACGTCTACATGACCCTCGCCGAGGGACACGAGGACGACACCCGCTGGGCCTACGGCACCGGCTTCGAGGACCCCCTGCACGGCGTCGACACCACCGTGCCCGACGACGTGGACGCCGGTGAACTGGCGGCCCTCTGCGTCACCCTGGCCGACGACGCCCTGGTCTCGGCGCAGCGGCTCGCCGAGTGGACCACCCGCGCCCCCGAGCTGGAGGAGGAGGTGGCGCTCGCCAACATCGGGCTGGACCTTCTCGGCCAGGCCCGTCTGCTCTACTCCCGCGCGGGCCAGGCCGACGGCACCGGCCGCGACGAGGACGCCTACGCCTACTTCCGCGACACCGGCGACTTCCGCAACGTACGCCTGGCCGAACTCCCCAACGGCGACTTCGCCTTCTCGATCGTGCGGCTGCTGGTGTTCGCCAGCTGGCGTCTCGCGCACTTCGAGCGGCTCGCCGCACACCGCGACCCGGTGCTCGCGGCGATCGCCGCCAAGGGCGTGAAGGAACTGGCGTACCACCGCCAGTACGCGGCCGAGTGGGCCGTGCGCCTCGGCGACGGCACCGAGGAATCGCACCGCCGGATGCGCAAGGCGCAGGAGCAGGTGGCGCCCTACCTGGGCGAGCTGTTCACGGCGTACGACGTCCGCGACGAGGTCGTCGCCGTGCTGCGCCAGGTCACCGAGGCGGCCGGGCTGCCCATGCCCGTCTACCGGCCGCTGCCCGGCTCGGGCCGCGCCGGGGAGCACACCGAGCATCTGGCCCCGCTGCTGGCCGAGTTGCAGGGCGTGGCCCGCGCCCACCCGGGGGCGACATGGTGACGGCACTCCTGGACGCCCGAAGGGCCCGGCGCATCGCCGAGCAGGTGCCCGACCCCGAACTGCCCATGCTCACCCTGGCCGACCTCGGGGTGCTGCGCGAGGTGACCCTGGCCCCGGACGGCACGGTCGTGGCGAGCCTGACCCCCACCTACTCGGGCTGCCCGGCGATGGCCGAGATGCGCGCGGGGGTGGCCGCCCGGCTGCGGGACGCCGGGTACGCGCGCGTGGAGATCCGGACCGTCCTCGACCCGCCCTGGAGCAGCGACTGGATCACGGCGGCCGGCCGTCGCAAGCTCGCCCAGCACGGCATCGCCCCGCCCGGGGCAGCACCGCCGCGCGCCGCCGGGCCGGTCCCGCTCGTGCTGTCCCCCACCCGCCGCTCGGTCCCCTGCCCCCGCTGCGGTCACCCCGACACCGAGGAGACCTCCCGCTTCGGCGCCACGTCCTGCAAGGCCCTGTGGCGCTGCCTCGCCTGCCGCGAGCCGTTCGAGTACGTCAAGGAGATCTGATGGAGGACCTGATGGAGCCGGCCCCCGCCCCGGCGGCACCCCCGCGTGCCCGCCGACGTCCGGTCTTCCACCGCCTGCGGGTCGCCGCCGTGCAGCCGCTGTGCGAGGACGCGGCCGCCGTCAGCTTCGACATCCCGGCCGAGCTGGCCGAGGAGTTCGCCTTCGCGCCCGGCCAGTCGCTCACCCTGCGGCGCGACATCGACGGCCGGGACGAGCGCCGCTCGTACTCGATCTGCGCTCCCGCCGGCACGGCACCGCGCATCGGCGTCCGAGTGGTGCCGGGCGGCCTGTTCTCCTCCTGGCTGGTGCACGACGTACGCCCCGGCGACACCGTCGAGGTGATGGCACCCACCGGCGTCTTCACCCCCGACCTGACCACCCACGGCCACCACGTCCTGATCGCCGCCGGGTCCGGCATCACGCCCATGGTCTCCATCGCCGAGTCCGTCCTGGCCGCCGACCCCCGCTCGCGCGTCACCCTCCTCTACGGCAACCGCCGCACCGGCACGGTGATGTTCGCCGACGAGCTCGCCGACCTGAAGGACCTCTACCCGACGCGGTTCCAGCTCGCCCACGTCCTCTCCCGCGAGCCCCGCGAGGCCGAGGTGCTCTCCGGCCGCCTCGACGCCGAGCGGCTCTCCGCGCTCGTCGACGCGCTGGTCGACGTCGCGTCGGCCGACCACTGGTGGCTGTGCGGCCCGCACGGCATGGTCCGCGCCGCCCAGCAGGTCCTGACCGGCCTCGGCGTGCCCGCCGACCGCGTCCACCAGGAGCTCTTCTACGCCGACGACGAGCCCGTCCGCGAGGTCCACCACGCCGACACCGGCCCCACCGGCCCGGTCAGCCAGGTCACCGTCACCCTCGACGGCCGCTCCACCACCTCGGCCCTGCCCCGCGAGCGGACCATCCTGGAAGGCGCCCAGCAGACCCGCCCCGACCTGCCGTTCGCCTGCAAGGGCGGTGTCTGCGGCACCTGCCGCGCCCTGGTCACCGACGGCAAGGCCGACATGCGCCGCAACTTCGCCCTCGAACCGTCCGAGGTCGACGCGGGCTACGTCCTCACGTGCCAGTCGTTCCCCGTGTCCGAGACGCTGACGGTGGACTTCGACACCTGACCCCCAGGGCGGTGCGCCGGCCTGCGGACCCAGGCCCGGGCAGGGCACTTGTCCTTGGAACGGGACGCGGAAGGCGTTACACGATGTGCCGGCCCTTCCTCCCCTGGTCGGCGCGCAGAACGCGCAACGCCGTGAGTGCCACGTGGAGTTCGGTGCGGCGGTCGCCGGATTCGAGGTCGGTGTCGAGGAGGCGTTCGATGGTGCGCAGGCGCTGGTACATGGTCTCCCTGGACAGACCACCGCGACGGGCCGCCGTGGTCTTGTTGCCGGCGGCGTCGAGGTAGTGGCCCAGGGTCGTCAGCAGGTCGGTGCCGTGCCGGGTGTCGTGGTCGATGAGCCGGCTCAGCCGGCGTTCCGTGTAGTCCTGGATCCGGGTGTCCTCGCGCAGCGCGTACAGCAGCCGGCGCAGATCGATGTCCGGCAGCTCGTGGAAGGAACGGTCCGGGGGCAGCGGCTGGCCCGGAGGGGTGGCCTCTATGACCCGAGCCGCCTCCCGGAATGAGCGGGCGGTGTCGGCGAGGTCCGCCACCTCCGACCCGGTGCCGACGATCGCCTCCGGCGCCAGAGCAAGCGTGGTACGGCTCAGGCGTTCGGCCACGGGCCGCCAGGGCTGGGCGGGGCGCAGGGCCAGCAGGACGCCGAGTCGCCCGGGGGACAGCTCGCCGACCAGGGCCGGGATCCCCGCCGACCTCAGCTCCCGGTGCAGCCGGCTCTCCGCCTCGGCGCCTTCCCCACCGGGTCCCAGCTCCACGAGGATCGCCAGGAAGACACCGGCCTCCGTGGGCAGGCCCAGCGCGGCGCAGCGGGCACGGACGTCCTCGGCGGAGTGGTGCCGCTGCTCCGCCAGCTCCCGCAGGGCGTTGCGGTGGGCCGTGTGTTCCCACGGCGTGGTGTGGATGAGCCGGGCCACGGTCAGGGCCATCGCCGTCCGCTCCAGGACGGTGACGTGCTCGGGTCCGAAGGCCGGCCCGTCGGCGGGCAGCATGGCCAGACGCCCCCAGCGTTCGCCCTGGTAGGAGACGGGCGCGGTGAGCCAGCCCTCCGGGCCGCCCACCTCCGTGTGGTCGCCGGGCTCGGTCCCCCGGGAACGCCGCTCCCAGTCCCCGAGCGCCTCCTCCACCGTGCTCCCCGAGGGCTCGCAGATCAGCGCCTGGTGCATCAGGTTCTCCAGCACGACCGTCCGGCCGCTCATCTCCGCCGCCGCGCGCACCACGTCCTCCGGCCCCGCCCCGCGCAACGTGAGAGCCGTGAACGCCTCGTGGATCCGCTGGGTCCGGCGCATCGCCTCGGCCTGGCTGCCGAGGATCAGCGCGTGCACGACCTGGGTGACCTCCAGGAAGTTGACGTCCCGGGCGAGGGTGACCAGGGGGAGCCCCCGGGTCCGGCAGGCCTGTACGAGGGCGTCGGGCGGCCGGTGGTAGCGCCGTACGAGTTCGATGACCAGGGCGGCCGCCCCCACATCGGTGAGTTCGTCGACGTACCGGCGGACCCCCGCGGCGTCCTCGGGCAGGGGCATACCCGTGGTCAGCACCAGCTCGCCGCCCTTGAGGAAGGAGGCCGGGTCCGTCAGCTCGGTGATGTGCACCCAGCGCACCGGCCGGTCCAGCTGGGCCAGTCCCGTGACGACCTGGGGCTGTCCGGCGGCCAGGACGGGCAGGGCGAGGACATCGGCGAGCGTCGGTGCGCGACCGGCCGTCGGCGGGTGATCGTTCACGGTGCCTCCCTGCATGCCCGGTCACTCTGACAAGCGGGGCTGACCTGCGCAAGAGCTGTTCACGGGAGGGGCGGTCGGTGCCTGGGGGGTTCGGCGGTTGACACAACGTCCGAACAACGGGTTCCGGCTGGACAGATCACGCGTTGTCGCGTTCCGCGGCGGCTTGGATGCTCGGATCCGGAGCTGAGCCAAGCAACCAGACCTCGTCGTACGGCCGGGAGACAACATGACCGCACTGTCGCCGCACCTTCGCCAGGCCACGCCCGTCGTGGCGGCCAGGGGCGAGGGCGTCCACCTCTACGGTGAGGACGGCCGCCGCTATCTCGACTTCACCGCCGGCATCGGCGTCACCAGCACCGGGCACTGTCACCCCAAGGTCGTGGCGGCGGCGCAGGAGCAGGTGGGCACGCTCATCCACGGCCAGTACACGACCGTCATGCACCAGCCGCTGCGCCGCCTCGTCGACAAGCTGGGCGAGGTGCTGCCGACGGGGCTGGACAGCCTGTTCTTCACCAACTCCGGCAGCGAAGCCGTCGAGGCGGCGCTGCGGCTGGCCCGTCAGGCCACCGGCCGGCCCAACGTGCTGGTCTGCCACGGCGGATTCCACGGCCGTACGGTCGCCGCCGCCTCCATGACCACCTCCGGCATCCGCTTCCGGTCCGGGTTCTCGCCGCTGATGAGCGGCGTGGTCGTCACCCCGTTCCCGACGGCCTTCCGGTACGGCTGGGACGAGGAGACCGCCACCCGCTTCGCCCTGAAGGAACTCGACTACACCCTCCAGACGATCTCGTCGCCCGCCGACACGGCAGCGATCATCGTCGAGCCGGTCCTCGGTGAGGGCGGCTACGTCCCCGCGAACCGCGCTTTCCTGGAAGGCCTGCGGGAGCGGGCGGACCGGCACGGCTTCCTGCTGATCTTCGACGAGGTGCAGACCGGCGTCGGCCGCACCGGCCGCTTCTGGGGCCACGACCACTTCGGCGTCACCCCCGACATCCTCGTCACCGCCAAGGGCCTGGCCAGCGGCTTCCCGCTCTCCGGCATCGCCGCCTCCGAGGAACTGATGACGAAGGCCTGGCCCGGCTCGCAGGGCGGCACGTACGGTGCCAACGCCGTCGCCTGTGCCGCCGCCTGCGCGACACTGGACGTCGTACGCGACGAGAAGCTCGTCGAGAACGCCGAGACGATGGGCAAGCGGCTCCGCCACGGGCTGGAGGCCGTGGCCGACCGGACCCCGGGCATCGGCGACGTCCGCGGCCTCGGCCTCATGCTCGCCACCGAGTTCGTCACCGAGGACGGCAGCCCCGACCCCGAGACCGCCGCCCGCGTTCAGCGCGCCGCGATCGACGAGGGCCTGCTCCTGCTGCTGTGCGGCGCCTCGAACCAGGTCGTCCGCATGATCCCGGCGCTCGTGATCGACGAGGCGGGCGTCGACGAGGGCCTCCAGGCCTGGGCGAACGCGGTCGAGGCCGGCACGTCGGGAGCGTCGGGCCGATGACCATCGCCACCCGCGACCTGGCGGGTCTGACGGCCCGTCTCGCCGAGCTGGCGCCCGGTCTGCGGGTGGAGACGGGCCCGGGGGCCACCGGCCCCTACGCCTACGACGCCTCCAACTACCGCGTGCCGCCGCGGGCGGTGGTCTTCCCGCGCAGTGCCGACGACGTGGTCGCGGTGGTGCGGGCCTGCCGGGAGGCGGGTGTGCC
>NZ_JBIWIV010000016.1:0-181627 GCF_044764825.1 Streptomyces sp. NPDC093598
GGCCCCCGCCCCGCCCCCCCCCCCGCGGCCCCCCCCCCCCCCCCCCCCCCCCCCCGGGCGCCCCCCCCCCCCCGCCCCCCCCCCCCCCCGCCCCCCGGGGGGGGGGGCCCCCCCCCCCCCCCCCCCCCCCCCCCCACCCCCGTCACGCGGCGCTGATCTGCGGCGCGAGCAGCACCGGGAGCCGGGTCGTCCGCGGCTTCGCCGGAACCTCGGCCACAGCCCGGGGGAGTGCCTGTTCCACGCCGTGCACCACGGACAGATGCCGGTCGGCCCGCCCGAACGCCGTGTACACCCACGGCCGGCTGAGCGCCTGCGCCGCATCGCCGGGCAGCACCACGACCACCGCGGGCCACCGGCTCCCCACCGCCTGGTGTGCGGTCAGCGCCCACCCGTGCCGCACCAACTGCTCCACCCGCTCCTTCGGCACGACGACGGCCTCGCCCTCACACGACAGGTGCAGCCCCTCGGCGTCCGCCTTCACCACACGGCCCGGCAGCGCACGCCCCGGCACGGGCGAGTAGACGATCCGGTCACCGGGGTCGAAGCCGCCGAAGCGGCCCGGGCCCGGGTTGAGCCGTTCCTTCAGCGCCGCGTTCAGCGCACGCGTCCCCACGGCGCCGCCGTGCCCCGGCGTGATCACCTGGGTGTCCTCGGCCGGTACACCGATCGCCCGTGGCACCGAGTCCACCACGAGCTGCACCGTCCGGTGCACGGCCTCGCCCGCGTCGCGCACCGGCACGATCACGACCTCCTTGCCGGGGGCCTCGACCTGGTTCAGCTCGCCGATGCCGATGCCGGAGACCAGCTCGCCCAGTGGCCCCGGATCCGGCCGACGCGAGGCCACTTGGGGGCAGATCCGCGCAGCGAGCAGATCCGCGAACACCCGGCCCGGCCCCACGGACCACAGCACCGCCGGGTCCCCGGCCAGGACCAGCCGCGCCCCGTCCGGCAGGGACTCCGTCAGCAGAGCCGCCGTCTCGACATCCAGCTGCGGTGCGTCGAGCACGACGAGCAGATCGAGGTCGAGGGCCCCGTCCGTGTCCCGGCCGGGCCCTTCGAGGCCGGCGAGCAGCCCGGAGACGGTGACGACGGGGGAGCCGTCGGGTGTCTCGTCCGCTTGCCCGGGGACGTCCGCTGCCTGGCCGGACCGCCGCAGCAGATGCGCGAAACGGTTGCGGCCGATCGGGCCGTGCGTGGCCGCCCAGGCCCGCAGCCCGAGGGACCGCGCGGCGTTCAGCAGGGCCGCGGGCTCCGCCAGGGACGCCTCGCCGCCGGTGTGCAGCACCAGGCCCTGACCGGCGACCGCGCGGATCAGCTCGGCCGCCGACCCCTGGACCGCGGCGGCGGCCCGCTCCCAGTCCTCGGCCGAACCGTCCTGCTTGGGCACCGAGTTGACCAGCCGGGCCAGCCCGTCGGCCAGGCTCTCCTCCGCCAGCGCGTACCGCTCCAGCCCGACCAGGACACGGACCGGACGCTCCTCGTCCTCCTCGGCGCCTTCCTCGTCGCTCCGGGCCGGGGCACCGGTTGTGTCCTCCAGGGCGTCCTGGAAGACCAGCGCCTCCCCCTCCGCGATCGCGTCCTGCACGGCACTGTCGGGCTCCGGCACGCCCCGCTGGGCCAGGGCCGCGAGGAGCGCCGGCATCTCCAGGGCGGTGTGCCCGGCCAGCGCCGCCTGCTCCAGGAGCCAGCCGGTGACGGCCCGGCCGCGCCGCTCGTCGTCCGGGCCGCACTCGGCGCCGAGCAGGGCCCGCGCGAAACCGTCGGCCTGCTCGGGCCGCACGCCGGGGATCCGCAGCAACTGCCAGGGGTCGGCGCGCAGCTGCTCGTCCGCACCCTCGCCGAGTGCGGCGACGATCTGCGGTGCGAGCACCTCCGGGGCGCCGCCCTCGACGAGTACCTGCCGCACGGCCTGTACCGCCCCCGGCGCGGGGGCCGCCGAGGCGGCGACGGGCTCGGGCGCCACCGGCTGCGGCCGCCGTTGCGGCTCGGGGGCGGAGCGGCGGGGGGCGGGCCGGGGTTCTTCGAACACCGTGGCCACCGGCTTCTCGCCGCTCTCGACGGCCCGTACGGCCGCGAGCAGATCGGCGGCCTTGCCGCTCAGCTTGGTGCCGCTCTCGATCGGCGCCGTCTTCCCCGCCTTGCGCTGCTCGATGCGCTCCCGCTCGGCCTGCTGGGCCCGCAGCTCGGCCTCGGCCTCGGACACCTGCCCGGCACCGGCTTCAGCACCTTCGGCGCCCGCGTCAGCACCCTCTGCGCTCGCGTCAGCACCTTCGGCGTCCGCGTCAGCGCCCTCGGTGCCGGGCCCCTGTCCGGCGCCGCCTGCACCACTGTCGGTCTCGGCCGCACCGGCCGGTGTGCTTTCGGCGCCCGGCGTCCCCGGCTCGGCGTCCTCCGTGGTCTCGGGCTCCGTGCTCACAGCGTGCTCCAGTCGTGATCGGGATAGCGGTGCACGGGCGCCGACACATCGTCGAGCGCCCGGCAGATCTCGTCAGGAAGACTAAGGGTCTCCACTGACAACGCCGCCGTGAGCTGCTGCGCGTTGCGCGCGCCGACGATCGGGGCGGCCACCCCCGGCCGGTCGCGGACCCACGCCAGGGCCACCTGGAGCGGCGTCACCGCCAGCCCGTCGGCCGCGGTCGCCACGGCGTCCACGATGCGGCCCGCCGTGTCGTCGAGGTACGGCGCGACGAACGGCGCGAGGTGCTCCGAGGCGGCGCGCGAGTCCGGCGGCACCGTGTCGCCCCGGTACTTGCCCGTCAGCACCCCGCGCCCGAGCGGCGAGGACGGCAGCAGGCCTATGCCCAGGTCGAGCGCGGCCGGCAGCACCTCGCGCTCGACACCGCGCTGGAGCAGGGAGTACTCCAGCTGCGTACCGGCGAGCCGGGTCCGGGCGCCGGGGGCCGCCAGCTGCCAGGCCGCGGCCTTGGCCAGCTGCCAGCCGCAGAAGTTGGAGACGGCGGCATAGCGGGCACGCCCGCTGGAGACCGCGAGGTCGAGGGCCTGGAGCGTCTCCTCCAGCGGGGTGTCCGGGTCGTACGCGTGCACGTGCCACAGGTCGACGTGGTCGGTGCCGAGCCGGGAGAGCGAGCCGTCCAGCGCCGAGAGCAGATGGCCGCGGGAGCCGTCGAAACGGCGGTCGGGGTCCGGCACGCTGCCGGCCTTGGTCGAGATGACCAGGTCACGGCGGGGCACCAGGCCGTCCATGAGCCTGCCGAGCAGGTACTCGGCCTCACCGTCGCCGTACACGTCCGCGGTGTCGACGAGGGTCCCGCCCGCTTCCCAGAACGTCTTCATGAGGTCCGCGGCGTCATGCTCGTCGGTGTCCCGCCCCCAGGTCAGGGTGCCGAGCCCGATCCGGGACACACGAAGGCCGGTGCGGCCGAGATGCCTCTGCTCCATGAACGCCGAGATTACTGGCCAGAACCTACCGTGTGGGTGGCTGCGGACCACCGATTGTCAGCACGTGCCGTCCGACACCTCCAGGCCCTTGCCGGCGCCCGCCGTTCGGTTCACCACGGCCGGCACACAGGTGGCGGCGTCCGGGCTGAACGAGTAGGGGATGCCGACGGTGGTGTTCGACTTCGGGTCGGGGCCGGCCGGATGGTTCTCGCTGCCGGGGCGGGACCAGGTCACGTTGTCGAAGACGTTGCCCCCGACCTGCCAGTAGCCGGCCTCGTCGGTGTAGAAGGTGCCCAGGACGTCCTTGGAGTCCTCGAAGTAGTTGTTGTCCACCTTGGCGCGGGCGCCGGCCCGGGAGTTGATGCCGGACTCGTTGAGGCGCACGTAGTGGTTGTTGT
This sequence comes from Streptomyces sp. NPDC093598, assembly GCF_044764825.1. NCBI lineage: Bacteria > Bacillati > Actinomycetota > Actinomycetes > Kitasatosporales > Streptomycetaceae > Streptomyces > Streptomyces sp. NPDC093598. The sequence continues at coordinate 3,798 of NZ_JBIWIV010000016.1, forward strand.
AGAGGTGCGCGATGCCGCCACGCAGCAGCGGGGCGCGGGAGTCGATGTTCTCGTACCGGTTGTGGTGGTAGGTGATGAAGCCGTTCGACCGGTCGCTCTCGCTGTTCCCGACGAGGCCGCCGCGGCCGGAGTTGCGCAGGACGCTGTAGGACAGGGTCACGTACTGGGTGTTTTCCTTGAGGTCGAACAGGCCGTCGAAGCCCTCCGACTCGCCGCCCGACGCCTCCAGGGTGGTGTGATCGATCCAGACGTTGCGGACGTTGCGCTCGACGCCGATGGCGTCGCCGCCGTTGGACGTGGGGGAGCCCGACTTCTTGACGTTCCGGACGGTCACGTTCTGGACGATGATGTTCTTCGATTCGCGGATGTGGATGCCCAGTTGATCGAAGACGGCACCACTGCCGACTCCGACGAGGGTCACGTTGCTGACCTTCTTGAGCTCGATCACGCCGTCGGCGGTGTCGCAGCTGCCGCCGGACACCTTCTTGGTGTTGCCGTGGTCGATGGTCCCCGTGACCTCGATGATGATCGGGGTGCTGGTGCTGGCCCGGCCGCACAGGGCCTGGTGGATCGCCGTTCCCGTCGTCGCCCGGACCGTCCGGCCTCCGGCGCCGCCGGTGGTACCGCCGTTCTGGGTCGCGTAGCCGGTGGCGCTGCCGGTCGCCGCCGATGCCTCGGGCATCGACACGAGCGTGCCGGTCGCGGCGGCGAGGGCCATCGTGGCCAGTGCCGCGTGCAGTCTCAGGGGGAGTGCTCGCTTCATCGTTGCCTCTCCGTACGTCCGCTGACGGTGGGTGATGGAAAGCGCTTTCCAGCGAACGTACGAATGTGCCGTGGACGCGTCAATGGTCGCGTCCATGATTTCTGTTCACGCATCTAAACGACGGGGCGACTATGACCCGTGTACCCCGCCCCCGCCCCCGCGCTAAGGTGCCCGCACAGGCACGTTACTGATCAGTAAGGGGAATCGGCATGCAGCTCGGTATCAACCTCGGCTACTGGGGTGCCGGAATGGACGCGGACAATCTGGCCGTCGCCCAGGAGGCCGACCGGCTCGGATACGCCGTCTGCTGGGCCGCCGAGGCCTACGGCTCCGACGCCGCCACCGTACTGAGCTGGGTCGCCGCCCAGACCGAGCGCATCGACGTCGGCTCCGCCATCTTCCAGATCCCGGCCCGCCAGCCCGCCATGACGGCCATGACGGCCGCCACCCTCGACTCCCTCTCCGGCGGCCGCTTCCGCCTCGGCCTCGGTGTCTCGGGCCCGCAGGTCTCCGAGGGCTGGTACGGCGTCAAGTTCGACAAGCCGCTCGCCCGCACCCGCGAGTACGTCGAGATCGTCCGCAAGGCCATGACCCGCGAGCGCCTGTCCTACGAGGGACAGCACTGGACGCTGCCCCTGCCCGGCGGCCCGGGCAAGCCGATCAAGCTGACCGTGCACCCGCAGCGCGAGCACATCCCGCTGTACATCGCCGCGATCGGCCCGAAGAACCTCGAGCAGACCGGCGAGATCGCCGACGGCGCCCTGCTGATCTTCCCGTCCGCCGAGCACCTCGAGGACACGACGATCACGCACCTGCGCGCCGGGCGCGAGAAGGCCGGCAAGACCCTCGACGGGTTCGACGTCTGCCCGACCCTGCCGCTCGCCGTCGGCGACGACAAGGACGTGGCCGCGCTCGCCGACACCTTCCGCCCCTACACCGCGCTGTACGTCGGCGGCATGGGCAGCCCCAAGCAGAACTTCTACAACCAGCTCGCCCGGCGCATGGGCTACGAGCAGGAAGCCGCCGAGATCCAGAGCAAGTACCTCTCCGGCGACAAGCAGGGCGCCGCGGCCGCCGTGCCGCACGACCTGATCGACAAGACGACCCTGCTCGGTTCCGTGGACCGCATCGCGGACCGGATGAAGGCCTACGCCGCGGCCGGGGTCACCACCCTGTCCCTCGCGCCGGCGGGCTTCACGCTCGACGAGCGGCTCGCCTCCCTGAGGGCCGGGACGGAGGCCCTGGAGCGCGCCGGGCTCGCCTAGAGCTTTCAGCGGCCGTGGTGGGGGCTCGGGGGTCCACCCCGCCACGGCCGTCACGCGGAACAACGCGCCGGGCCGCCGGTGGTTACGGCACAGCGTCCCGGCCGGGCCCGGCGCAGATCCCCGCGTGTCCTCCATTCGGCGGAGTCGTCCCTCACATCTGTTGCAGCGCCCTCCACCCCGCACTTGACTCGTTCTTCGCGGAACCCTGCGGAATTGTGCGCAATGCCGCACTACGCCCACGCGCGCGGGAGAGGTGCCCACGATGCTTTCGGCCAAGAGTCTGTTCCAGGAGATCCTCGACAACGACGAGTCCTTCGCCCTGTTCTGCTCCATCGCCGCGAGCGGCGAGTCCCAGGGCGGCTGGGAGAACGCCCGTATCGCCGCGCTCGTGCCCGAAACCGAGCGGGAACTCGTGCCCAAGATCAGCCGGCACGGCGCCGACGAGGACAAGCACGGCCGGATCTTCGGCGCCCTGATGAAGAAGCGGGGCCTCGACCCCGTCCCGGTCCCGCCGGAGACCGACTACACCATGCTCCTGGAGAAGAACGGCATCGGCCTCGCGCACGAGCGGCTGAAGCGCGACGAGCGGCTCACGGTCCAGGACATCGTCACCTACCTCTCGCACAGCAGGGTCACCGAGCAGCGCGCCTCCGAGCAGATGGACCTGCTCCGCAAGCACTTCGCCGACCACCCCGTCATCGGCCGCGCGGTCAGGCAGATCTCCAACGACGAGGACAACCACCTCGCCTACTGCCACGAGGAACTGCTGCGCTTCGCCTACGCCGGGCACGGCCGGGCCATCCAGCGCACCCTGCGCGAGTGCGCGCTCGCCGAGATCCGGATCTACCGGGACGTCAGCCTCGCCGTCATGGCGCACATGGGCCGCATCCTCGGCTGGTCCAGGGCCAAGTCGGCGGTGCTCGCGGCGGGCATCCACGCGATGTACGCGTACGAACGCTTGGGCGGCTGGCGGCGGATGGTGTCGCTGGAGATGCCCGAGCGCCGCAACGCCCTCGGCGGCCCCGCCACCCCGGAACCCGAGTTCGCCTGAGCCGGCCCGGCTACAACCACCCGCGGCGCTTGAACAGCCGGAAGACCAGCATCTCCAGGACGGCCATCACGACGAGCAGTGCCGGATAGGACCAGACCCAGCGCAGCTCGGGCATGTGATCGAAGTTCATGCCGTAGATCCCCGCGATCATCGTGGGGATCGCGGCCATGGCCGCCCACGCGGAGATCTTCCGCATGTCGTCGTTCTGCCGGACGCTCATCTGCGCCAGATGCGCCGAGAGGATGTCCGACACCAGCCGGTCCAGGTTCTCCACGGAGTCGTTGACGCGCGTGAGGTGGTCGTTGACGTCGCGGAAGAACGGCCGGGCCCGGTCGTCCACGAACGGCACGGTCACACCGGCCGACGCCGTGCCCGCCAGCCGGCTCATCGGCGGGGCCAGCGGCCCGGTCGCCCGGCGGAACTCCAGGACCTGCCGCTTGAAGTCGTAGATCCGGGACGCCGTGTTCCGTGAGCCCCCGCCGTCCGGCGAGAACACCTCCGCCTCCAGACCCTCAAGGTCGGTCTGCAATTCGGTCGCCACGTCCAGGTAGTGGTCGACGGTCGCGTCGGCGACCGCGTACAGCACGGCCGTGGGGCCTTTGACGAGCAGGTCCGGCTCCTGCTCCAGCCGATGGCGCACCGCCTTGAGCGGGGAGCCCTCGCCGTGCCGGACGGTCACGACGAACGAGTCGCCCAGGAAGATCATGATCTCGCCGGAGGACACGGTGTCGCTCTGCGGCTCGTACGCCACCGGCTTGAGCACCACGAAGAGCGAGTCGTCGTACACCTCCAGCTTGGGCCGCTGGTGGGCCTTGAGGGCGTCCTCGACGGCCAGCGGGTGCAGCCCGAATTCCTGGGTCACATGGTCGAATTCGCCCTCCGTCGGCTCGTGGAGCCCGATCCACACGAATCCGCCCGCCGTGCGGGCCTCACCCAGGGCGTCGGAGAGGTCCTCGGGCCCTTCCGTCCGCTGTCCGTCGCGGTAGATGGCACAGTCGACGATCACGAAGCGAGTCTCCCGTCACTCGAACGACACCGCACGCGCGCGTGCGCCTACGCTGGAGCGCATGCCCACGCTGATCCTGGTCAGGCACGGACGCTCCACCGCCAACACCGAGGGACTGCTCGCCGGCTGGACGCCCGGCGTGGCCCTCGACGAGCGCGGCGCCGCGCAGGCCGCCGCGCTTCCCGGGCGGCTGGCCGAACTGCCCCTCGCCGAAATCGTCACCAGCCCGCTCCAGCGCTGCCAGGAAACGCTCCGGCCGCTGCTCGACGCCCGGCCGGACCTGAGCCCGCACACCGACGAGCGCATCGGCGAGTGCCACTACGGCGACTGGTCCGGACGCAAGCTCGCCGAGCTCAAGGACGAACCCCTGATGGAGGTGGTGCAGGCGCACCCCTCCGCGGCGGCGTTCCCCGGCGGGGAGTCCATGCGGGCCATGCAGACGCGTGCGGCCGAGGCCGTACGCGAGTGGAACGCGCGCGTGGAGCGTGACCACGGCGCCGACGCCGTCTACCTCATGTGTTCGCACGGCGACATCATCAAGTCGCTGGTCGCCGACGCACTCGGACTTCACCTGGACCTCTTCCAGCGGATTTCCGTCGAACCGTGTTCCATCACCGCGATCCGCTACACACGACTGCGGCCGTTTCTCGTCCGGCTCGGCGACACCGGCGACTTCACGTCCCTGGCGCCGCGCGAGGAACCGCCGGGCGGCGAGGCCGAAGTCGGGGGTGGTGCGGGCGCACCGTGATCGTTCGCCGCAGTAGGGTGAAGCGGTCGCAGCAGTGCCGTGCTCACACGGCTCCCACGATTCCAATGGAGACAGGACGTGTCCCGTCAGGTGTTCCTCTACGACCATCCGGAGCGTTTCGTGGCCGGTACGGTCGGACTGCCCGGGCGCCGTTCGTTCTTCCTCCAGGCCTCCGCCGGCTCCCGGGTGACCAGCGTGGCCCTGGAGAAGACCCAGGTCGCAGCGCTCGCCGAACGCATGGACGAACTGCTCGACGAGGTCGTACGCCGTAGCGGCGGCAGCGCCCACGTTCCCGCGGTCGCACCCTCGGACACCGACACCGCCCCGCTGGACACCCCCATCGAGGAGGAGTTCCGGGTCGGCACCATGGCGCTCGCCTGGGACGGCGACGAGCAGCTCATGATCGTCGAGGCGCAGGCGCTCGTGGAGCTCGACGCGGAATCCGAGGAGGACCTCGCCGAGGCCGAGGAGCGGCTGCTCCAGGACGAGGAGAACGGGCCCCCGATGCTGCGGGTCCGGCTCACCGGCGCGCAGGCCAGGGCCTTCGCCAAGCGCGCCCTCGACGTCGTCAACGCCGGGCGGCCGCCGTGCCCGTTGTGCAGCCTCCCGCTCGACCCGGAAGGACACGTATGTCCGCGCCAGAACGGATACCGCCGCGGAGCGTGACGCCCCCACCGGACGCCGCCGAGCTGCTCGCCCGGGGCGAACTGACCGTCCGCGGACGCATCCGTGAGGCCTCCAACGCGGCCCTGTACTGCACGGTGTCGTACGACGGCCGGGACGCGGCCTGCATCTACAAGCCGGTCGCGGGGGAAAGGCCCCTGTGGGACTTCCCCGACGGGACGTTGGCCCAGCGCGAGGTCGCCGCGTACGAGGTCTCCGAGGCGACCGGCTGGGGCCTCGTGCCGCCCACCGTGCTGCGCGAGGGCCCCTACGGCGAGGGCATGTGCCAGCTGTGGGTCGAGGTGACGCCCGAGGCGGAACTGCTCGCCCTGGTCGACGGCGAGGAACCCGGGCCCGGCTGGAAGGCGATCGGCTTCGCCGAGGTCGGCGAGGGACGCACCGCGCTGCTCGTGCACGCCGACGACGAGCGGCTGCGGCGGCTCGCGGTCCTCGACGCGGTGATCAACAACGCCGACCGCAAGGGCGGTCACCTGCTGCCCACCGGTGCGGGGCGGCTGTACGGGATCGACCACGGGGTCACGTTCAACGCCGAGAACAAGCTGCGGACGCTGCTGTGGGGGTGGGCGGGGGAGCCCCTCACCCAGGAGGCCGTGGACGTCCTCGAAGGCCTCAGGAAGGGGTTGGCGGAGGGCGGGACGCTCACCGCGCGGCTCGCACCGCTGATCACCGGCGCCGAGATCGACGCCACCCGCGCGCGAGTCGGCGCACTGCTCGCCTCGGGGACCCACCCGGAGCCGAGCGGTGAGTGGCCGGCGATTCCCTGGCCACCCGTGTAGCGCCACAGTCTCCCGGATTTCGCAAGAGCGCCTTCTCGGCCGTCCGGCCCGCTCCCATTCGTATATGGAACTTCAGTCCGGTTAGGCTCAGGGCATGCATGCCTGGCCCGCTTCCGAGGTCCCCGCCCTGCCTGGTCAGGGCCGCGACCTGAGGATCCACGACACCGCGACCGGTGGTCTCGTCACCCTCGCCCCCGGTCCCGTCGCCCGTATCTACGTCTGCGGCATCACCCCGTACGACGCCACGCACCTGGGACACGCGGCGACCTACAACGCGTTCGACCTCGTGCAGCGCGTGTGGCTCGACACCAAGCGGCAGGTTCACTACGTCCAGAACGTCACCGACGTCGACGATCCGCTCCTGGAGCGGGCGCAGCGCGACGGCCTCGACTGGGCAGCGCTCGCCGAGAAGGAGACGGCCCTCTTCCGCGAGGACATGACGGCCCTGCGGATGCTGCCGCCGCGGCAGTACATAGGCGCTGTCGAGGCCATACCGGGGATCGTCCCGCTCGTCGAGCGGCTCCGGGACGCCGGCGCGGCCTATGAACTCGACGGGGACGTCTACTTCTCCGTGGAGTCCGACCCGCACTTCGGCAAGGTCTCGAACCTCGACGCCGCGGCGATGCGGCTGCTGTCCGCCGAGCGCGGCGGCGACCCGGACCGCCCAGGCAAGAAGAACCCGCTCGACCCGATGCTGTGGATGGCGGCCCGCGAGGGCGAGCCCAACTGGGACGGCGGATCGCTCGGACGCGGCCGGCCCGGCTGGCACATCGAGTGCGTGGCCATCGCCCTCGACCACCTCGGCATGGGCTTCGACATCCAGGGCGGCGGCTCCGACCTCGCCTTCCCGCACCATGAGATGGGCGCCTCGCACGCCCAGGCCCTCACCGGCGAGTTCCCCATGGCCAAGGCGTATGTGCACGCCGGCATGGTCGCCCTGCACGGCGAGAAGATGTCCAAGTCCAAGGGCAACCTGGTCTTCGTCTCCAGGCTGCGGCACGACGGCGTCGACCCGGCCGCCATCCGGCTCGCGCTGCTCGCGCACCACTACCGCGCCGACTGGGAGTGGACCGACCAGGTCCTCCAGGACGCCGTCGCACGGCTCGGCCGCTGGCGGGCCGCCGTGTCCCGGCCCGACGGGCCTGCCGCGGAAACGCTCGTCGAGGAGATGCGCGAGGCCCTCGCCGACGACCTGGACGCCCCGGCCGCGCTCACCGCGGTCGACCGCTGGGTCGCGCTTCAGGAGCAGAGCGGCGGCACGGACATCGGCGCGCCCGGGGTGGTCTCCCGGGCCGTGGACGCGCTGCTGGGCGTGGCCCTGTAAGCCGAGAAGCGAGCAGAGGGGCGTCTCCCGGCCGGGAGACGCCCCTCTGGCGTTCGTGACGTGCCTCAGTCCTCCGACGACTCCTCGTCGTCCGTGCCCGGCTTGGGCGGCTTCGGCGGGCGGGTGCGGCCGCCGGGGCTGTCCCGCAGGTATGACGTGCTGTCGCTGCCGTCCGCCGTGGCGTGGCCGCCGGGGGCGGGCGGTCCGCCCCCGTCACGGCGCCGCAGATAGCGCTCGAACTCCCGGGCGATCGCCTCGCCCGACGCCTCCGGCAGCTCGGCGGTGTCCCGGGCCTCCTCCAGCGACTGCACGTACTCGGCGACCTCGCTGTCCTCGGCGGCCAGCTGGTCCACGCCCACCTGCCAGGCGCGGGCGTCCTCGGGCAGCTCGCCCAGCGGGATGCGCACGTCGATCAGGTCCTCCAGGCGGTTCAGGAGGGCCAGCGTGGCCTTCGGGTTCGGCGGCTGCGACACGTAGTGCGGCACCGCCGCCCACAGAGAGACGGCCGGGACGCCCGCGTGCGTGCAGGCTTCCTGGAGGACGCCGACGATGCCCGTGGGGCCCTCGTACTTGGTCTCCTCCAGGTCCATGCGGCGCGCCAGGTCCGGGTCGGACGTCGTGCCGCTGATCGGAACCGGACGGGTGTGCGGGGTGTCGCCGAGCAGGGCGCCCAGGACGACCACCAGTTCCACACCCAGTTCGTGTGCGAAGCCGAGCAGTTCGTTGCAGAACGAACGCCACCGCATGGACGGTTCGATGCCCCGCACGAGGACGAGATCCCGCGGCTTGTCACCGCCGACCCGGACCACCGACAGCCTGGTCGTGGGCCAGGTGATCTTGCGGACGCCCGCTTCCATGAACACCGTGGGGCGGTTGACCTGGAAGTCGTAGTAGTCCTCGGCGTCCAGCGCCGCGAACACCTCGCCCTTCCATTCCCTGTCCAGATGCGCGACCGCGGTGGAGGCGGCGTCGCCGGCATCGTTCCAGCCCTCGAACGCGGCCACCATGACCGGGTCGATCAGCTCGGGAACCCCCTCGAGCTCGATCACCCAGCGCCTCCTTCCGACGTGCCCTCGCTTGACCACCCAACCTTACGGCGTGCCGCGGGGGCGCCCGCAGCCCCCTTGCAGGGGGAGTGCCCCCATCACTGCCCCGCGATCCGTCCCTGAACACCCCTCATTCATCCGAGCGGTCCGTGAAACCCCGGTCACAGCGTGGAGCGCAGCCACTGCTCCACGCTCGCGATGTGCACGGTCGCCCACGAGCGCGCCGCCTCGGCGTCCCGGTCGCGCAGGGCGGCGAGGATCGCCCGGTGTTCACGCAGCGTGCGGGCGACGGCGTCCTCCTGGGTGAGACCGCGCCAGATCCTGGCCCGGGTGGTGGGACCCGAAAGACCGTCGAGCAGCGAACAGAGCACGGAGTTGCCCGAGCTGTGCACGATGCCCCGGTGGAACTCCAGGTCGCAGGCGACCAGATCCTCCACGGACGGGGTCTCGCCGAGCTTGTCCAGCTGGGCCGTCAGCGCGTCCAGCTGCTGCTCGCTGATCCGCACGGCCGCCATCGCGGTCGCGGCCGGCTCCAGGATGCGGCGGACGGCCAGGAACTCCAGGACGGTGTCGTCGCGGTGGAAGTCGACGACGAAACTCAGCGCCTCCAGCAGGAGTTGCGGGTCGAGGCTGGTGACGTACGTGCCGTCGCCCTGCCGTACGTCCAGGATCCGGATCAGCGACAGGGCGCGCACCGCCTCCCGCAAGGAGTTGCGGGACAGCCCGAGCTCGGCGGCGAGTTCGCTCTCCTTGGGCAGCCGGTCGCCCGGGCGCAGTGCGCCGGAGACGATCATTCCCTTGATCTTCTCGATCGCCTCGTCGGTGACTGCCATGGCCGGCCTCCTGTGCGCTTAGACCTCCGACGTATCAGGTCATTATGCGGGCGCGGGAACGCGGAAGGGGCGGCTCCGTCGGCGTGGAACCGCCCCTTCCGGAAACGGGGTCCCCCGTGCCCGTGCCTACTTCTTGTCGAGCAGGTCCTGCACCTTGGCGCGGACGTCGTCCGTGGCCAGGCCCCGGATCGTCAGCGTCGTACGGCGGCGCAGCACGTCGTCCTGCGTCTCGGCCCACTCGTGGTCCCGGGCCCAGACGACCTGCGCCCAGATCTCCGGGGCGTCGGGGTGGACGCGCTCGGCGAGCTCGGGGCTCTCGTTGGCCAGCCGGGCGATGTCGAAGGCCAGCGAGCCGTAGTGCGTGGCCAGGTGCTTGGCCGTGTCGGCGGCCATGCGCGGGCCCGGGGCCGGCCGGTCGGTGAGCAGCCGGTGGGCGACCGCGCGCGGGTTGGCGATGCCGGGCAGCGGCAGCTTCTTCGGCAGCGCGCTGATCGGCTCGAAGTCGTCGCCCAGCGGGTGGCCCGGCAGCGCCTCCAGCTTCTTCATGATCGTGCGGCCGATGTGGCGGAAGGTGGTCCACTTGCCGCCCGCGACGGACAGCATGCCGCCCCGGCCCTCGGTCACGACCGTCTCGCGCTTGGCCTTGGAGGTGTCGCCGGGGCCGCCCGGCAGCACCCGCAGACCCGCGAAGGCGTAGGTGATGAGGTCACGGTCCAGCTGCTGGTCGCGGACCGAGAAGGCGGCTTCGTCGAGGATCTGGGCTATGTCCTTCTCGGTGACGGCCACATCCGCCGGGTCGCCCTCGAACTCCTCGTCGGTGGTGCCGAGCAGCAGCATGTCCTCCCAGGGGAGGGCGAAGGTGATGCGGTACTTGTCGATCGGGGTCGCGAGCGCGGCCTTCCAGGGGGAGGTGCGCTTGAGAACCAGGTGCGCGCCCTTCGACAGGCGGATGGACGGCGCCGCGTTCGGGTCCTCCATCTTCCGCAGGTGGTCGACCCACGGGCCGGTCGCGTTCAGTACCAGCCGGGCGCTGACGCCGAACTCGTCGCCGGACAGGCGGTCCTTCAGTTCGGCGCCGGTGACACGGCCCTGGGTGAAGCGCAGGCCCGTCACCTCGGCGTGGTTGAGGACGACCGCGCCCGCCTCGACGGCCCCGCGGACCGTCATCAGCGCCATACGGGCGTCGTTCATCTGGTCGTCGCCGTAGACGGCCACGGCCTTGAGGTTCTCGGTGCGCAGCTCGGGCACGTCCTGCGCGGCCTTGGCCGGCGAGAGCAGGTGCCCCACGCCGTCGCCGAACGCGGAGAGCGCGGAGTAGGCGAAGACGCCCGCGCCGAGCTTCGCCGCGCCGTGCGGCCCGCCCTTGTACACGGGGAGGTAGAACGTGAGCGGGTTCGCCAGGTGGGGAGCCACCTGACGGGAGACCGCACGGCGCTCGAAGTGGTTCTCCGCCACCAGCTTCACCGCGCCGGTCTGCAGGTAGCGCAGGCCGCCGTGGAGCAGCTTGGAGGAGGCGGAGGACGTGGCACCGGCGAAGTCGCCGGCGTCCACCAGAGCCACCCTGAGGCCGGACTGCGCGGCGTGCCAGGCGGTGGAGATGCCCAGGATGCCGCCGCCGATCACGAGAAGGTCGTACGACGCCTTGGAGAGCTGCTCCCTGGTCTCGGCTCGGCTCGGGTTCGAGCCGGAGGCCGGGTGCGTCCCCAGGGCAGGCACGGACTGCAGGGTGGACTTGGTGGTCATGCTGTTTCTTACTCCTCGTCCTCGAGCCAGCCCATGGTCCGCTCGACGGCCTTGAGCCAGTTCTTGTACTCACGGGCGCGGGTCTCCGCGTCCATGCGGGGGGTCCACTCGGCGGCCCGCCGCCAGTTGGCGCGCAGGTCGTCGGTGCTGTTCCAGAAGCCGACGGCGAGACCGGCGGCGTAGGCGGCGCCGAGGCAGGTGGTCTCGGCGACCATCGGGCGCACCACGGGGGCGTCCACGAAGTCCGCGAGGGTCTGCATCAGCAGGTTGTTGGAGGTCATGCCGCCGTCGACCTTCAGGGCGGCGAGCTCCACGCCGGAGTCCTTCGTCATGGCGTCGGCGATCTCCCGCGTCTGCCAGGCGGTCGCCTCCAGGACGGCACGCGCGAGGTGCGCCTTGGTGACGTACCGGGTGAGGCCGGCGATCACACCGCGGGCGTCGGAGCGCCAGTACGGGGCGAACAGGCCGGAGAAGGCCGGCACGAAGTAGGCGCCGCCGTTGTCCTCCACCGACAGGGCGAGCGTCTCGATCTCGGCGGCGGTGGAGATCAGTCCCATCTGGTCGCGCATCCACTGCACCAGCGAACCGGTGACGGCGATCGAGCCCTCCAGGGCGTAGACCGTCTTCTGGTCGCCGATCTTGTAGCCGACGGTGGTCAGCAGGCCGCTGTAGGAGTTGATGATCTTGTCACCGGTGTTCATCACCATGAAGGTGCCGGTGCCGTAGGTCGACTTCGTCTCGCCCTCGGCGAAACAGGTCTGGCCGAACAGGGCCGCCTGCTGGTCGCCGAGCGCGGAGGCGACCGGGATGCCGCCGAGCAGGTCGCCCAGCTTGCCGCCGGTGATCTCGCCGTAGACCTCGGCGGAGGAGCGGATCTCGGGCAGGATCTGCTTCGGGACGCCGATGGACTCGCAGATCTTGTCGTCCCACTGCATGGTGTGCAGGTTCATGAGCATGGTGCGCGAGGCGTTGGTGACGTCCGTGACGTGCTTGCCGCCGTCGGTGCCGCCGGTCAGGTTCCAGATGACCCAGGTGTCCATGGTGCCGAAGAGGATGTCGCCGGCCTCGGCGCGCTCCTTCAGCCCGTCGACGTTGTCGAGGAGCCAGCGGGCCTTGGGGCCGGCGAAGTAGGAGGCCAGCGGCAGGCCCGTCTCGCGGCGGAAGCGGTCCTGGCCGACATTGCGCCCGAGCTCGCGGCAGAGGGCGTCGGTGCGGGTGTCCTGCCAGACGATGGCGTTGTGGACGGGCTCGCCGGTGTTCTTGTCCCACAGCACGGTCGTCTCGCGCTGGTTGGTGATGCCGATGGCCTTGATGTCGTCCCGGGTGATGCCGGCCTTGGCGATGGCCCCGGCGACGACCTCCTGGACGTTGGTCCAGATCTCGGTGGCGTTGTGCTCGACCCAGCCCGGCTTCGGGAAGATCTGCTCGTGCTCCTTCTGGTCGACGGAGACGATCCGGCCGTCCCGGTCGAAGACGATGCAGCGGCTGGAGGTGGTGCCCTGGTCGATGGCGGCGATGAAGGGGCCGGCGGTGTGCGCGTCGGTCACTGTGTGCTCCTGGTAATTCCGGGTTTATGGGGCTTTACGTACGGCGCGTGCTGGAAGTTTCCCGACAGGGGCGGGGAATCGCTCCTAGGCGAATGCGACGTTGTAGATGCCTGCCGCGATGGCGCCGCCGATCAGCGGACCCACCACGGGGACCCAGGCGTAGCCCCAGTCGGAGCCGCCCTTGTTGGGCAGCGGCAGCAGGGCGTGCACGATGCGCGGACCGAGGTCACGGGCCGGGTTGATGGCGTAACCCGTCGGGCCGCCGAGGGACAGGCCGATGGAGACCACGACGAGCGCGGTGATCAGGGCGCCCAGGGTGCCCAGTCCGTTGCCCTTGTCGTTCAGGCCCTGGGTCAGCACGGCGAGCACCAGCACCACGGTGCCGATGATCTCCGTGGCGACGTTCTGCCAGGCGACCCGGACCTCGGGGCCGGTGGAGAAGACGCCCAGCACGGGGCCGGCGCCCTTCTCCTGGGCTTCCACGGCCTTGGCCGCGGTGTCCTGCGCGCCCGGGCCGCCGACGATCTCGCGGTCGGTGAGGTGCGCGTGGAACTGACCGTAGTAAGCGATCCAGACCAGGGCCGCGCCGATCATGGCACCCAGGACCTGGCCGGCCCAGTAGACCGGGACGTTCTTCCAGTCGCCGTCCTTGATCGCGAGCGCGAGGGTGACGGCCGGGTTCAGATGGGCACCGGACAGCGGTGCCGAGGTGTAGACGGCCGTGAGCACCGCGAAGCCCCACCCGAAGGTGATGGCGAGCCAGCCGGCGTTACGTGCCTTGGAGGCCTTCAGCGTGACGGCGGCACAGACGCCGCCGCCGAGGAGGATGAGTATGGCGGTACCGATGGTCTCGCCGATGAAGATGTCGGAGCTGGACACCCGCGACTCCTTTGTCCTACGTCCAGGGAAGTTCGATACCGGCCTGGCGTTGTCACACTCTAGCGCGTATTGCCGGTAGCTGTTCGACAATGTCGACCGATGGACGGGAGTCTTGCTTCGGGGTTACGAGCACGTCAAGGGCTCTGTTGTCGAAAATACGATCGTTACTGATCGCCGCGGGTTCATGGATCTTTGACGCGGGTGAGCGCGGACATGCCGAGGACCGGAACGCCGTCCGGCGTCCCGGTCCGCTCGTGTGCCGTCAGAACCGCCCGGCGCCCAGGTCCCGCGAGACCGCGCGGGCGCAGTCCCGCACCGCCGCGATCAGCTCGGGCCGCAGCTCGCCTTCCCGGCACAGCCGCTCCACGGCGCCGGTGATGCCCACCGAGCCGACCGGCATGCGCCGCCGGTCGTGGATGGGGGCGGCCAGGGAGGCGACGCCCTCCCAGGTCTCCTCCACGTCCGCCGCGTACCCCCGCGCGCGCGTGACGTCGAGGATGTGCTCGAAGCCCTCCGGCTCGCACACGGTCCGGTCCGTGAACGCCTTGCGGTCGGCCTCCAGGGCCTCGCTGTGGGCCACCGGGTCGTAGGCGGACAGCACCTTGCCCAGGGCCGTGGAGTGCAGCGGCTGCATGGCCCCGATCTCCAGCACCTGCCGGCTGTCGTCGGGCCGGAAGACGTGGTGCACGATCAGCACGCCCTGCTGGTGCAGAACGCCCAGGTAGACGCTCTCGCCGCTGGAGCGGGCCAGATCGTCGGTCCACACCAGGGCGCGCGCCCGCAGCTCGTGCACATCGAGGTAGGTGGTGCCCAGGCGCAGCAGCTCCGCGCCCAGCTGGTAGCGCCCGGAGGCGTCGTCCTGCTCCACGAAGCCCTCCTGCTGGAGGGTGCGCAGGATGCCGTGGGCGGTGCCTTTGGCCAGGCCCAGCGACGAGGCGATGTCGGACAGGCCGAGCCGCCGCTCGCCGCCGGCCAGCAGCCGCAGCATCGCGGCCGCCCGCTCGAGCGACTGGATGTTCCGTGCCATCGCCGTACTGCCTCCGTCCCCTTCGACCGCCGACAAGCGGCACCACAGCCCTCGTTCGGCAATGTCGAACACTACCGGTCGATGCCGACCTCTCGCTAATGCCAGGCAGCCATTTGTTGCGTGGCCGGCGACCGATGCGCCGCCCGGCGGCCGACCCGGGCCCCGCCGGAGTCCGCCCCGTGGACGCGCTGCCCATCCAAGCCCACTCCCGGTTACGCTGGCGCGGTGCGCCCTTCCCGGATGCCCTCCGGCTGTCCGGGAACCGCAAAGCCGACAGCCGTCGCACCCGAGGGAGCCCTTTTCATGGCCTCGTTGCCGCCGACCCCTTCCGCAGACAGCCGGGCCCGTGTGTCCGCGCTCCGAGAAGCCCTGGCCACCCGCGTGGTCGTGGCCGACGGAGCCATGGGCACCATGCTCCAGGCGCAGGACCCCACGCTCGAGGACTTCGAGAATCTCGAGGGCTGCAACGAGATCCTCAACCTGACCCGGCCGGACATCGTCCGTTCGGTCCACGACGCCTACTTCGCGGTGGGCGTGGACTGCGTGGAGACCAACACGTTCGGTGCCAACCACACCGCCGCCGCAGAGTACGAGATCTCCGACCGGGTGCACGAGCTGTCCGAGGCGGGCGCCCGGATCGCCCGCGAGGTGGCCGACGAGTACGCCGCCCGGGACGGCCGCCCGCGCTGGGTGCTCGGCTCGGTCGGACCCGGCACCAAGCTGCCCACGCTCGGCCACGTCGGCTATGCCACCATCCGCGACGGCTACCAGGCCAACGCCGAGGGTCTTCTCGCCGGCGGCGCGGACGCGCTGCTCGTGGAGACCACACAGGACCTGCTCCAGACGAAGGCCTCCGTCCTGGGCGCCCGCCGGGCCATGGAGGCCGTCGGCGTCGAGGTGCCCCTGCTGTGCTCGATGGCCTTCGAGACCACCGGCACCATGCTGCTCGGTTCCGAGATCGGCGCGGC
The DNA here is from genome assembly GCF_044764825.1 of Streptomyces sp. NPDC093598. Taxonomy (NCBI): domain Bacteria; kingdom Bacillati; phylum Actinomycetota; class Actinomycetes; order Kitasatosporales; family Streptomycetaceae; genus Streptomyces; species Streptomyces sp. NPDC093598. The sequence goes on from NZ_JBIWIV010000016.1 coordinate 19,458, forward strand.
GCTGACCGCGCTGGAGCCCCTCGGCATCGACATGATCGGCCTGAACTGCTCCACCGGCCCGGCCGAGATGAGCGAGCACCTGCGCTACCTGACGCGCCACTCGCGCATCCCGCTGCTGTGCATGCCGAACGCCGGCCTGCCGATCCTCACCAAGGACGGCGCGCACTTCCCGCTCGACCCCGAGGGCCTGGCCGACGCCCAGCAGAACTTCGTCCGGGACTACGGCCTCTCCCTCGTCGGCGGCTGCTGCGGCACCACCCCCGAGCACCTGCGCCAGTTGGTCGAGCGGGTCCGGGACGTCACCCCGACCGAGCGCGACCCGCAGCCCGAGCCGGGCGCCGCCTCCCTCTACCAGTCGGTGCCGTTCCGGCAGGACACCTCCTACCTGGCCATCGGCGAGCGCACCAACGCCAACGGCTCCAAGAAGTTCCGCGAGGCCATGCTGGAGGGCCGCTGGGACGACTGCGTGGAGATGGCCCGCGACCAGATCCGCGAGGGCGCGCACATGCTCGACCTGTGCGTGGACTACGTCGGCCGCGACGGTGTCGCCGACATGGAGGAGCTGGCCGGCCGCTTCGCCACCGCCTCCACGCTGCCGATCGTGCTGGACTCCACCGAGGTCGACGTCATCCGGGCCGGCCTGGAGAAGCTCGGCGGCCGCGCGGTGATCAACTCGGTGAACTACGAGGACGGCGACGGCCCCGAGTCCCGCTTCGCCCAGGTCACCGCCCTCGCCAAGGAGCACGGCGCCGCCCTCATCGCGCTGACCATCGACGAGGAGGGCCAGGCCCGCACCGCCGAGAAGAAGGTCGAGATCGCCGAACGGCTCATCGACGACCTGACCGGCAACTGGGGCATCCACGAGGAGGACATCCTCGTCGACTGCCTGACCTTCACCATCTGCACCGGCCAGGAGGAGTCCCGCAAGGACGGCATCGCCACCATCGAGGGCATCCGCGAGCTGAAGCGGCGCCACCCGAAGGTGCAGACCACGCTCGGCCTGTCCAACATCTCCTTCGGCCTCAACCCGGCCGCGCGCATCCTGCTGAACTCCGTCTTCCTCGACGAGTGCGTCAAGGCGGGCCTGGACTCGGCGATCGTGCACGCGTCGAAGATCCTGCCGATCGCCCGCTTCAGCGAGGAGGAGGTCCAGACCGCCCTGGACCTCATCCACGACCGCCGCGCCGAGGGCTACGACCCGCTCCAGAAGCTCATGCAGCTGTTCGAGGGCGCCACCGCCAAGTCCCTCAAGGCCGGCAAGGCCGAGGAACTGGCCGCCCTGCCGCTGGACGAACGCCTGAAGCGGCGCATCATCGACGGCGAGAAGAACGGCCTCGAGAGCGACCTCGACGAGGCCCTCCAGGAGCGGCCCGCGCTCGACATCGTCAACGAGACCCTCCTGGACGGCATGAAGGTCGTCGGCGAACTGTTCGGCTCCGGCCAGATGCAGCTGCCGTTCGTCCTCCAGTCCGCCGAGGTCATGAAGACGGCCGTCGCCCACCTCGAACCGCACATGGAGAAGACCGACGAGGCCGGCAAGGGCACCATCGTGCTCGCCACCGTCCGCGGCGACGTGCACGACATCGGAAAGAACCTCGTCGACATCATCCTGTCCAACAACGGCTACAACGTCGTCAACCTGGGCATCAAGCAGCCGGTCTCCGCGATCCTGGACGCCGCCGAGGAGCACAAGGCCGACGTCATCGGCATGTCCGGTCTCCTGGTCAAGTCCACCGTGATCATGAAGGAGAACCTGGAGGAGCTGAACCAGCGCGGCCTGGCGGCGAACTTCCCGGTCATCCTCGGCGGCGCCGCCCTCACCCGGGCCTACGTCGAGCAGGACCTGCACGAGATCTACGAGGGCGAGGTCCGCTACGCCCGCGACGCCTTCGAGGGCCTGCGGCTGATGGACGCCCTCATCGGCGTCAAGCGGGGCGTGCCCGGCGCGAAGCTGCCCGAGCTCAAGCAGCGCCGGGTCCGGGCCACCGCCCCGGCCGCCGTGGAGGAGCGCCCCGAGGAGGGGCACGTCCGCTCCGACGTCGCCACCGACAACCCCGTCCCCGAGCCGCCCTTCCGCGGCACCCGCGTGATCAAGGGCATCCAGCTCAAGGAGTACGCGAGCTGGCTCGACGAGGGCGCCCTGTTCAAGGGCCAATGGGGCCTGAAGCAGGCCCGCACCGGCGAGGGTCCCTCGTACGAGGAGCTCGTCGAGAGCGAGGGCCGGCCCCGGCTGCGCGGCCTGCTGGACCGGCTCCAGACGGAGAACCTGCTGGAGGCGGCCGTGGTCTACGGCTACTTCCCGTGCGTCTCCAAGGACGACGACCTGATCATCCTGGACGAGCAGGGCAACGAGCGCACCCGCTTCACCTTCCCGCGCCAGCGCCGGGGCCGGCGCCTGTGCCTGGCCGACTTCTTCCGCCCGGAGGAGTCCGGCGAGATCGACGTCGTCGGCCTCCAGGTCGTCACCGTCGGCTCGCGCATCGGTGAGCGGACCGCACGGCTCTTCGAGGCCAACGCCTACCGCGACTACCTCGAACTGCACGGGCTGTCCGTGCAGTTGGCCGAGGCGCTCGCCGAGTACTGGCACGCGCGCGTGCGTTCCGAACTCGGCTTCGCCGGCGAGGACCCGGACGGCATGCAGGGCATGTTCGAGCTGAAGTACCGCGGCGCCCGCTTCTCCCTCGGCTACGGCGCCTGCCCCAACCTGGAGGACCGGGCCAAGATCGCCGACCTGCTCCAGCCGGAGCGGATCGGCGTCCAGCTGTCCGAGGAGTTCCAGCTGCACCCCGAGCAGTCCACGGACGCCATCGTGATCCACCACCCGGAGGCGAAGTACTTCAACGCCCGCTGAGCCCCTCCCGGGCGCCCGGGCCAAAAGAAGCGTTTCGTCCGCGCACGACGTAGACTGGTCGGTCCACCGCAGGCCGGTTCCCTCCTGGGAACCGGCCTGAACGTCCCTCAAGGAGGTACGTGGATGACCAGTACGGTCCCCGCGCTCGGCACCCTTACGGCCGAAGGTTCAGCTCTGCAAGCCGTGCTGCTCGACATGGACGGCACCCTGGTGGACACGGAGGGCTTCTGGTGGGACGTCGAGGTCGAGGTCTTCGCCTCCCTCGGCCACACGCTCGACGAGTCCTGGCGCCATGTCGTGGTCGGCGGCCCCATGACCCGCAGCGCGGGCTTCCTCATCGAGGCCACCGGTGCCGACATCACCCTCGACGAACTCACGGTGCTCCTGAACGACGGCTTCGAGGCCCGTATCGACCGCGCCCTGCCGCTGATGCCGGGCGCGGGGCGACTGCTGGCCGAGCTGTACGAGTACGAGATCCCCACGGCCCTGGTCTCCGCCTCGCACCGGCGCATCATCGACCGGGTGCTGACCTCGCTGGGCGCGCACCACTTCGCCCTCACGGTGGCCGGTGACGAGGTCCCACGCACCAAGCCCCACCCCGATCCGTACCTGGCGGCCGCCTCCGGCCTCGGTGCGGACCCGGCCCGGTGCGCCGTCATCGAGGACACCGCCACCGGGGTCGCCGCCGCCGAGGCCGCGGGCTGCCGGGTCGTCGCCGTGCCGTCCGTGGCCCCCATCGCCCCGGCCCTCCGCCGTACGGTCGTCACCTCCCTGGAAGAGGTCGACCTGACATTTCTGCACGGGCTGATGACGGAAATGCGCTAGGCGTTCACCCAGCGTGCAGCGGCGATAGAGCGACAATTCCGAAGACGAATTCGAACCCCTCCGGATGAGCGAATTCCCGTACCTCTGAACCCGTTTACGCGTGTGACGTTCCCCACGCGACCCGGGGTCGACAGGGGATCGGGCATGTGCTGCGCACCCCCTCCGGGGGGCCGCAGGCGTGCCCTTGTGTCCCGATTGATGGAACGCTGTACCAAAGCTTCCGCTGTCGGGTTTTCGGTCTGTCCGCACCCGGTTCCGCAGCGTGATGGGTGCTCAACTCCGGTGGCTGCGAACCTTCCTGCCGGCCCCGACTAATCTCGTCGCGAGAACATCGCCCCACCCCCGTGATCCGCTGCGCCACCCCTGCATGCCGGGTACACGGAGTCGACAGCTCTGGAGAAACTCGAGCATGAACCGCAAGACTTTGGTGCTGCCGGCCGTGATCGGCCTGCTCGCGCCGGTGCTCGCCGCCTGCGGCGGGTCCGACAGCGGGAGCGGCGACAGCGGCGCGATCGTCGTCGGCACCACGGACCGGTTCACCGCCTCGAAGGACGCCCCCGCGCCCCTCGACCCGGCGTACGCCTACGACGTCGGCACCTGGAACATCCTGCGCCAGACCGTGCAGACCCTGATGATCCAGCCGCGTGGCGAGGGCGAACCCGTGCCCGAGGCCGCCGAGCGATGCGGCTTCACCGACACCGGCAACGAGCGCTACGCCTGCACCCTGCGCGACGGCCTGAAGTTCGCAGGCGGCGACGCCGTCACCGCGGCCGACGTGAAGTACTCCATCGACCGCGCCCGCTCCCTCAAGGCCGACAGCGGTGTGTTCGCCCTGCTGTCCACCATCGACACCGTCGAGACGCAGGGCGACCGCGAGGTCATCTTCCACCTCAAGACCGCCGACGCGACCTTCCCGTACAAGCTGTCGACCCCGGTCGCCGGCATCGTCGACCCCGACGACTACCCGAAGAACAAGCTGCGCGACGGCTTTGACCTGGAGGGCTCCGGCCCGTACACCCTCAAGGCCGATGTCGAGAACGGCGAGCTGGTCAAGGCCGAGTTCACCAAGAACCCCGACTACAAGGGGGCCCTGGAGGTGAACAACGACAAGGTCGACATGATCTCGTTCAAGGACGCCGACGCCATGGGCAAGGCGCTGGACAAGGGCGACATCGACCTGATGACCCGAACCATGTCGCCGGATCAGATCCGCAAGCTCTCGGGCGACGCGGACACCGGCGTCGACCTCGTCGAGATGCCCGGCCTCGAAATCCGCTACCTGGGCTTCAACACCGACGCCCCGACGGTGAAGTCCAAGGCCGTGCGCCAGGCGATGGCCCAGGTCGTCAACCGCAGCGCGCTGGTCTCCAAGGTCTACGGCTCCCAGGCCGAGCCGCTGTACTCGCTGGTCCCGGCCAGCGTCACCGGCCACTCCAACTCGTTCTTCAACAAGTACGGCGAGCCGAACATCACCAAGGCCCGTTCCCTGCTCAACCAGGCGAACATCACCACCCCGGTGAAGCTGACGCTGCACTACACGACCGACCACTACGGCCCGGCCACCAAGAAGGAGTTCGAGGTCCTGCGCGACCAGCTGAACTCCAGCGGCCTGTTCGAGGTCGGCATCAAGGGCACCCCCTGGGACACGTTCCGCCCGGCCGAGAAGAAGGGCGAGTACGACGTCTACGGCATGGGCTGGTTCCCGGACTTCCCGGACGCCGACAACTTCCTCGCGCCGTTCCTCGACGCGGACAACACCCTCGGCTCGCCGTACGACAACAAGCAGATCCGCGACACCCTGATCCCCGAGTCCCGCCGTGAGGCGGACCGGCTGTCCGCCTCCTCCAGCCTGACGGACATTCAGGACATCGTCGCCGGTGACGTGCCGGTGCTGCCGCTGTGGCAGGGCAAGCAGTACGTCGCCGCGCGCGACGACATCACGGGTACCGCGTACGCGCTCAACTCCGCCTCGACGCTCCAGCTGTGGGAGCTCGGGCGGGGCGTGAGCGGCTGACGGACCCGCTGGATCCCCGGGGCCTGTGACCGCGGCCCCGGGGAGCCGTGCCCCGGAGCCAGGGACACGCTCCGGGTGTTCTCGAGAACCGACGACAAGGCACACACGTGAACATACGCAACCAGTGGCCGGTCCTGCCCATCGTGGCGGGGCTCGCCTCCGGACTGCTGACCGGCTGTGGCACGGAGAGCGGAGACTCCGCGGGGGACAGTGCCAACGTGGTGGTGGGGATGTCCGACGACGTCCTGGCCACGGACCCGGCCTCCGGCTACGACCCCGGCTCCTGGCTGTTGTTCAACAACGTCTTCCAGTCCCTGATGAGCTTCCCCAAGGGCGCCACGGAACCGCAGCCGGAGGCCGCCGAGAGCTGTGCCTTCACCGACACGCAGACCACGGTCTACAAGTGCACGCTGAAGGACGGCCTCAAGTTCAGCAACGGTGACGAACTCACCTCGAAGGACGTCAAGTTCTCCTTCGACCGCATGCTGAAGATCAACGACCCCGACGGGCCCGCGATCATGTTCCCGATGCTGGAGAAGGTCGAGACGCCGGACGAGAAGACGGTCGTCTTCCGCCTCAACACGGCCGACGCCACCTTCCCGAGCAAGATCGCCTCCGGCGCCGGCTCCATCGTCGACCACAGCCAGTACGACGCGGACGGGCTCCGCAAGGACGGCGAGGCGGTCGGCTCCGGCCCCTACCAGCTCGACTCGTTCGACGACGGACAGGCGGTCTTCTCCGTCAACGAGAACTACAAGGGCACCGCCGAGGTGAACAACACCGGCGTGACGCTCAAGTTCTTCGACGGCGACCAGACGGCGCTGAAGCAGGCCATCCAGAACGGCGACATCGACATCGCCTACCGCGGTCTCACCGCCGGCGACATCGCGGACACCGAGAAGGCCGACGACGGCAGTGGCGTCGAGGTCGTCGAGGGCAGCAGCGCCGAGGTCCAGCACCTGGTGTTCAACATGGACGACCCGGTCGCCGGAAAGCTCGGCGTCCGCAAGGCCATCGCCCACCTGCTCGACCGCGAGGCCCTCATCAAGGACGTCTACCAGGGCACCGCGACCCCGCTGTACTCGATCATCCCGGCCGGCATCGCGGGCCACAACACGGCCTTCTTCGACACCTACGGCGCCCGGCCCTCCAGGTCCAAGGCCCAGGCCGCGCTGCGCGAGGACGGCATCACCGGCAAGGTGAAGCTGACCCTCTGGTCGACCCCGTCCCGCTACGGCCCCGCGACCGACCAGGAGCTGAACGCCATCGCCGGGCAGCTCAACGCCAGCGGCCTGTTCGACGCCGACGTCAAGTCCGTCCCCTTCGGCCAGTACGAGAAGGACATCGCCGCCGGCAAGTACGGCGTCTACGTGAAGGGCTGGGTGCCGGACTACCCGGACGCCGACAACTTCACGGCCCCCTTCTTCGGCAAGGGCAACGTGCTGAGCAACAACTACGACAACGGCACGATCACCGGTTCGCTCATCCCGCGCACCGCCGCCCTGACCAACCGGGCCGCCACGGACAAGGAGTTCGGGGAACTCCAGGACATCGTCGCCGACGAACTCCCCGTCCTGCCGGTGTGGCAGGCCAAGCAGTACGCGGTCGTCCGCGACGGCGTCTACGGCCTGGAGTACTGCCTCGACGCCTCGACGGTGTTCCGCTTCTGGGAGCTCAGCAAGGACGCCTGACGCACAGGTGTGCCGACCCACAGGTGTGAAGAAGGGCGCCCCCTGCTCCGGCGGGGGGCGCCCTCTCGCGTATCGGCTCGCCGGCCGCTACTGCGCGCCGGGGCGCACCAGCCCGCTCTCGTAGGCATACACCGCGGCCTGCACACGGTCGCGCAGGCCCAGCTTGGTCAGCACGTGCCCGACGTGCGTCTTGACGGTCGTCTCGCTGACGAACAGGTCGGCGGCGATCTCGGCGTTGGACAGCCCGCGCGCCACCAGCTTCAGCACCTCGACCTCGCGGTCGGTGAGCGTGTGCAGTGTGTCCGGCACCGGCTCGTCACCCGACGGCAGATGGGTGGCGTACTTGTCGAGCAGCCGGCGCGTGATGCTCGGCGCGAGCATCGCCTCACCGGCGGCCACGACCCGGATGGCCTGCACCAGCTCGTTGGCGGGCGCGTCTTTGAGCAGGAACCCGCTGGCACCGGCGCGCAGCGCCTCCACCACGTACTCGTCGAGGTCGAAGGTGGTCAGCACCAGCACCTTCGCCGGGCCGTCCCGCCCGGGCCCGGTGATCTGCCGGGTCGCCTCCACACCGTCCATCCGCGGCATGCGGATGTCCATCAGAACCACATCGGGCTGTAGCGCACGCACCTGGTCGAGTGCCTGCAGTCCGTCACCGGCCTCCCCGACGACAGCGATGTCCTGCTCGGCCTCCAGGATCATCCGGAAGCCGGTACGGAGCAGCGGCTGGTCGTCGACCAGTAGGACGCGGATGGCCACGTAAGTCTCCTTCGCTAGTCCGGCCCCATTCTGCCCTGCGCGGGTCCGCCGGACTCAGCCGCCCTCACCGGCCGCCGGTTGCACCGGCAGCTCTGCCGCGCGCACCGCGAGGGGGTACGGCGGAGGAGTGCCGCCGAACTCCGGACAGTGGGCCTGGTGGTCGCACCAGCCGCACAGCTTGGTGGGGCGCGGCCGCCAGTCACCCGTCTCGGTGGCCAGCCGGATCGCCTCCCACAGCGCCAGCAGCTTGCGCTCGACCCGCTCGAGATCCGCGAGGACCGGGTCGTACGTCAGCACCTGGCCGCTACCGAGGTAGACCAGCTGGAGCCGCCGGGGGATCACGTTCTTCAGCCGCCACACCACCAGGGCGTAGAACTTCATCTGGAACAGCGCGCCCTCGGAGTACTCGGGCCTGGGGGCCTTTCCCGTCTTGTAGTCGACGATCCGGACCTCGCCCGTGGGAGCCACGTCGACCCGGTCGATGATGCCGCGCAGCCGCAGCCCCGACTCCAGCTCGGCCTCGACGAACAGCTCCCGCTCGGCCGGCTCCAGCCGGCTGGGGTCCTCCAGGGTGAACCAGCGCTCGACGAGCTGCTCCGCCTCGCCCAGCCAGCGCGCCAGCCGCTCGCCCTGCGGATCATCCGCGAACAGCTCCACGACCTCCGGCCGCGTCTCGCGCAGCCGGTCCCACTGGCCGGGGATCAGCGACTTCGCCCGGGGCACCGTGCGCTCGGCGGCCGGGGCGTCGAAGAGCCGCTCCAGAACCGCGTGCACGAGGGTGCCCCGGGTCGCCGCCTCGCTCGGCTTCTCCGGCAGCCGGTCGATGACCCGGAAGCGGTAGAGCAGCGGGCACTGCATGAAGTCACTGGCACGCGAGGGGGACAGCGAGGCGGGCGCTATGGCGGTGGGCCCGCTCGGGGCGGCCGTCTCCACTGCTGTCGTCGCGGGCCCGGCCGGTACCGGCGGATCCACCGCCGCGGCCGGGCTGCTGTCGGGCTGCGCCGCGCCCTCGGTGCTCGTCTCCATGCCCCAGACCATACGGCCCGCCACTGACAGTGACCCAGCCGCGGTCGCGCCCCGCGCGACGTCAGAAGCCGTGAGAGGAGGGGAGGTACGGGAAACACCGGGGGTGCCGGGGCGGAACGCGCCTCGACGGACGCATACCATCGACTCGAGACCCTCCCGTCCGGCAGGCGCGGGAGACGCTTCGATCGAGGGGACACCGGTGGACGAGAGCGGCGGGCGCGGGCGGCCGCAGTCCGGCAACGACGAGTCGGCCGAGCGCCACGCGGGGGCTCCGGCCCGGGCCGCCGACCCGACCCCCGCCGACGAACAGCCCACGGACGAGCGGCGTTTCACACCTGAGCAGCCCACCCCGGAAGCTCACACGCCGGAATCGGACCCGACCGCGCCGGAGGGGACCGCCGAGGCCCCCGAGGACCACGCGGCACCGGCCCCGGACTCCGCCGCCGGCGGTTCGCCCGACCCGCGGACTCCGGACGCCGCCCGCGAGGAGCCCGCCGGCCCGCCCCCGTCACCCGCGGGTGACGGGCAGGCCGCCGACGCCCACGCCGACGGCCCGCACCCGGCGCCCGCCCAGGGCGAGCACGACCGAGGCCGCCCCACGGAGAGCGACACGCACCCCGACCGCGCCTACGCCAGCGGCCCCCACTCGGCCCCTGCCACCGGCCGGCCCGAGGCGGACCACCCGGGCCACCACGCCGAGCCCTCCGCCCCCGGCGACCGCCCCCTCGCCCACTCCGCCGACGGCAAGGGCCCCGCCCCTCAGCGGCCCGAGCCCCGCGGCGGACTGCTCATGGGGCGGCCCTTCGGGGTGCCCGTGTACGTCGCGCCGAGCTGGTTCCTCGTCGCCGCGCTGATCACCTGGGTGTTCGGCGGCCAGCTGGAGCGCGTACTGCCCGAGCTCGGTGCCGCCCGCTACCTGGTCTCCCTGTTCTTCGCGGTCGCCTTCTACGCCTCCGTACTCGTCCACGAACTGGCCCACACGGTCGCCGCCCTCCGCTTCAAGCTCCCGGTCCGCCGCATCCAGCTCCAGTTCTTCGGCGGCGTCTCCGAGATCGAGAAGGAGGCCGAGACACCCGGCCGGGAGTTCGTGCTGGCCTTCGTCGGGCCCCTGCTCTCCCTCGTCCTCGCCGGTGTCTTCTACGCCGCCGTGCAGACCGTGGAACCGGGCACCGTCCCGGGCGTCCTGCTCGCGGGCCTGATGATCTCCAACCTCATCGTGGCCGCGTTCAACCTCCTGCCCGGCCTGCCCCTCGACGGCGGCCGCATGCTCCGCGCCGTCGTCTGGAAGCTCACCGGCAAGCCGATGACGGGCACCATCGCCGCCGCCTGGGTCGGCCGCGCCCTCGCCGTCTCCGTCCTCATCGGACTGCCCCTGCTGACCCAGTCCGGTGCCCTCGGCACCGACGCCGTCGACAACGTCGGCATGGACACCGTCCTCGACGCCCTGCTCGCCGCCATCCTCGCCGCGATCATCTGGACCGGCGCCGGCAACAGCCTGCGCATGGCCCGCCTGCGCGAGCACCTCCCCGAGCTGCGCGCCCGCACGCTCACCCGCCGCGCGGTCCCCGTCGAGACCGACACCCCGCTCTCGGAGGCCCTGCGCCGCGCCAACGCCGCCGGAGCCCGCGCCCTGGTCGTCGTCGACGCCGACGGCAAGCCCCTCTCCCTCGTCCGCGAGGCCGCCATCGTCGGCGTGCCCGAGCACCGCCGCCCCTGGGTCGCCGTCAGCGGTCTAGCCCAGGACCTCACCGACGGCATGCGCGTCTCGGCGGAACTGTCGGGAGAGGAACTCCTGGACGCCCTGCGCGCCACCCCGGCCACCGAGTACCTGGTCGTGGAGGAGACCGGCGAGATCTACGGCGTCCTGTCGGCGGCCGACGTGGAGCGCGCCTTCGTCAAGGCGATGGCGAGGCCGTCCTAGGGGGTGTCCGCAAAGTCGCGTCGTTCGCCCGGAGGGCGGGGCCCGCGGCGTTCGGTGCGTGCTCTCGGCGTGCCGGGCCGGGCACCCGCGTACTGGTTGTACTCGGGTGTTCGCCCGGTGCGGCGAGAGTGCGTGCCGGGCGTCGGCGGGGCAGGCGGGACTTTGCGGACACCCTCTAGGGCCTGTCGCCCTGGTGGTCGGTGGCCCTCTCCGGGGCCGGTAGGCTGGTCACATGTCCGAACCGACCGGTGCCGCCCGCAGGCGCGGGCCCTTCAAGGTCGGGGACCAGGTTCAGCTGACCGACCCCAAGGGCCGCCACTACACGTTCACGCTCGAGGCCGGGAAGAACTTCCACACCCACAAGGGTTCCTTCCCGCACGACGAGCTGATCGGCGCTCCCGAGGGCAGCGTTGTCCGCACCACGGGGAACGTCGCCTACCTCGCGCTGCGCCCCCTGCTCCCCGACTACGTCCTGTCCATGCCCCGCGGCGCCGCCGTGGTCTACCCCAAGGACGCGGGGCAGATCCTCGCCTTCGCCGACATCTTCCCCGGCGCGCGCGTCGTGGAGGCGGGCGTCGGCTCCGGCTCGCTCAGCAGCTTCCTGCTGCGGGCCATCGGCGACGAGGGCATGCTGCACAGCTATGAGCGCCGTGCGGACTTCGCCGAGATCGCCCAGGCCAACGTGGAGCGCTACTTCGGCGGCCCGCACCCCGCCTGGCAGCTCACCGTCGGCGACCTCCAGGACAACCTGTCCGACGCCGACGTCGACCGCGTCATCCTCGACATGCTCGCCCCCTGGGAGTGCCTGGAGGCCGTCTCCAAGGCGCTCGTCCCCGGCGGCATCCTGTGCTGCTACGTGGCGACCACCACCCAGCTCGCCCGGACCGTCGAGTCCATCCGGGAGATCGGCTGCTTCAACGAGCCGAGCGCCTGGGAGTCGATGATCCGCAACTGGCACATCGAGGGCCTGGCCGTCCGCCCGGACCACCGGATGATCGGCCACACCGGCTTCCTGCTCACCGCCCGCCGCCTCGCCGACGGCGTCGAGCCGCCCATGCGCCGCCGCCGTCCCGCCAAGGGTGCCTACGGTGAGGACTACGCCGGCCCCAACGCCGACGGCGGCACCGCCCGCTGAGCCGGTCCGACACCGCATCCAACGCACAGGCGCCGTGGCGCAGTTCCCGGATCCGTACCGGAACTCCGCCGCGGCGCCTTTCCGTTGCCGCCCCGGGTGAACCCTCACGGACGCCGTTGACCTGCCGCGAAGCCCGCAACCGCCCCTGTGGCGCCGTGGCAGGGGCCGTGCCCGCACGGCCCCGCTGACACAGCGGCAGGAGCCGTAACCCTTCTGCCTTCCCCGGCACAGGTCGTGCACACCCCGCCGTTCCCTCTCGGTGTGACGTGTGGCACCATGCTGGCCACCCCACCGGCACAGCCTCAGGAGACACTCCTAGTGCAGTCTTCCGCCGTCCCGGAGCTCGCCCACACCCACACCCGCCCCATCCACTGGCTCGCCACCGCGACGGCCGTCGCGGGCGTGGTGGCCTTCTCCTCGGTCCTGCAGCCCGGCGCGGCGACGGCGGCTCAGCCGGCCGCCCCCGAGACCAAGAGCGCTCCGGCGCACATGACTCCGCCCGACCCGACCGCGGTGACGTTCCCCGTCGAGTGCGGCCCGGTGAAGGCCGTGGTGACGAAGCGGGCTTCCGGGGACCTCGACGGCGACGGCAGGCCCGAGACGGTGGCCGTGGTCCACTGCGACTCCCCGATGGGCACCCCGCCGGACGGCGTGTACGTCCTCACGCACGGCACCGACGGCGGCAAACCGCGGATCGTGGCCACCCTGCTCGACCCCGAGGACGGCACCACCGTCACCGACTTCGCCGTCCGCGACGGCGCCGTCACGGCCACGCTCCTCGGCTACTCGTCGGCCGATGTGCCGCGTTGCTGCCCCGACGAGAAGAGCGACGCGAAATGGCGTTGGCAGAACGGCTCGTTCGTCCGCTCGACGTCGGCCGGAGCCCGCAGCGTCTGAGACGTGTGGGCCGGCGCGTGTGAGATATCAGACAGTAGTCACGGAACGTAGAGAAGTGGTCACTCCGTGTCCGGTCCGTAGACCTCGGCCCTGTCCGAAACCCGACGTACGTGGATGCACTCGCCCGGACACTCCTTCGCGGAGTCGATCACGTCCGTGAGGAGCGGCAGCGGAACGGGCGTTGTCGCACCCTTGTCCTGGAGCAACTCGTCGTCGGCGCTCTTCACATAGGCCAGACCGTCGATGTCCAGCTCGAACACCTCGGGCGCGTACTGGGCGCAGATGCCGTCGCCGGTACACAGGTCCTGGTCGATCCAGACCTCCAGCTCCTCGCCGTCGGCCCCGGCCACCTGCTGCACGCTCATCTCTCCTGCCGTTTCTCCGCCGAGCCGCATCGGGAATCCGGCCAGCTCCGGCGGGTGTTGAACAGTTCGACCCTACCCCCGGCTGGGTTCCAATCATGTTCGCTGGGTATTCCCCTGGCGTGAGGGAGAGCGCAAGGGTGAAGATCGGACACACCCCGACCGTCTTTGTGATCTAGGGGTTTCAATCGACACCCGCCCAGGTAGGGTCTGGAAGCGTCCAGCTCCCCTTGGAGGAGGTGAGGACCGTGGCAGCCCACGACGACGACATGAACCGCGGCATCCGCCCGGGACGCGGGTCCGACGACCCGGCCGGGCAGATCGCCTACCTTGAGCAGGAGATCGCCGTCCTGCGACGCAAGCTCGCCGACTCTCCGCGACACACGAGGATTCTCGAAGAGCGGATCGTCGAGCTGCAGACCAATCTGGCCGGCGTGTCCGCGCAGAACGAGCGACTCGCCAACACGCTCCGTGAGGCCCGTGACCAGATCGTGGCCCTCAAGGAGGAAGTCGACCGGCTCGCACAGCCGCCGGCCGGCTTCGGTGTCTTCCTGACGGCCAACGAGGACGGCACCGCCGACATCTTCACCGGCGGCCGCAAGCTCAGGGTGAACGTCAGCCCCAGCGTCGAGCTCGAGGAGCTCCGGCGCGGCCAGGAAGTAATGCTCAACGAAGCGCTCAACGTGGTCGAGGCCATGGAGTTCGAGCGCGTCGGTGACATCGTCACCCTCAAGGAGATCCTCGAGGACGGCGAGCGGGCCCTGGTGCTCGGACACACCGACGAGGAGCGGGTGGTACGGCTCGCCGAGCCGCTGCTGGACGTCACCATCCGCCCCGGCGACGCCCTCCTGCTCGAACCCCGCTCCGGGTACGTCTACGAGGTCGTGCCGAAGAGCGAGGTCGAGGAACTCGTCCTCGAAGAGGTCCCCGACATCGGCTACGAGCAGATCGGCGGTCTCGGCGGCCAGATCGAGGCCATCCGCGACGCGGTCGAGCTGCCGTACCTCTACCCCGACCTGTTCAAGGAGCACGAGCTGCGCCCGCCCAAGGGCGTCCTGCTCTACGGTCCTCCCGGATGCGGCAAGACGCTCATCGCCAAGGCCGTCGCCAACTCGCTGGCCAAGAAGGTCGCCGAGGTCACCGGCCAGGCCGCCGGCAAGAGCTTCTTCCTCAACATCAAGGGCCCCGAGCTCCTGAACAAGTACGTCGGCGAGACCGAGCGGCAGATCCGCCTGGTCTTCCAGCGCGCACGCGAGAAGGCCAGCGAGGGCACCCCCGTCATCGTCTTCTTCGACGAGATGGAGTCCCTGTTCCGCACCCGTGGCTCCGGTGTCAGCTCGGACGTGGAGAACACCATCGTCCCGCAGCTGCTCGCCGAGATCGACGGTGTGGAGGGCCTGCAGAACGTGGTCGTGATCGGTGCCTCCAACCGCGAGGACATGATCGACCCCGCCATCCTGCGGCCCGGCCGCCTGGACGTGAAAATCAAGATCGAGCGTCCCGACGCCGAGGCCGCGAAGGACATCTTCGGCAAGTACCTCACCGAGCGCCTCCCGCTGCACGCCGACGACCTCGGTGAGCACGGCGGCAGCAAGGCCACCACCGTCCAGAGCATGATCCAGACAGCGGTGGAACACATGTACACCGAATCCGAGGAGAACCGCTTCCTGGAGGTCACGTACGCCAACGGTGACAAGGAAGTCCTCTACTTCAAGGACTTCAACTCCGGCGCCATGATCGAGAACATCGTCGGCCGCGCCAAGAAGATGGCGATCAAGGACTTCCTCGAGAAGAACCAGAAGGGCCTCCGCGTCTCCCACCTCCTCCAGGCCTGCGTGGACGAGTTTAAGGAGAACGAGGACCTGCCGAACACCACCAACCCGGACGACTGGGCCCGAATCTCCGGAAAGAAGGGCGAACGGATCGTGTACATCCGTACGCTCATCACCGGAAAGCAGGGCGCGGACACCGGACGCTCCATCGACACGGTGGCGAACACCGGTCAGTACCTGTAAAAGGCAGGGCGGCTGCGGGTGCCCTCGGCGGGTACCCGCAGCCGACTGTTTTTCAGGCCACGGCTGGAGCAACGCAATGACGCAAATGATCTCCCCACCAGCGCAAAGGCGTTCTAGGCTCTTGCGTACCGCCGAGTCGCGCAGTGCGGGGACGGGCACCGCACACGCAACCGAGCGCCAGCGGTATCTGAGTGGCGCCCACGACCGAGGGCGCCGCCGGGCAAGGAGGGCCGCATGACCGTACGGCGAGTAATGGGCATCGAGACGGAGTACGGGATCTCCGTCCCCGGCCACCCCAACGCCAATGCCATGCTCACCTCGTCCCAGATCGTGAACGCCTACGCGGCGGCGATGCACCGGGCCCGCCGGGCCCGCTGGGACTTCGAGGAGGAGAATCCGCTGCGGGACGCGCGAGGCTTCGACCTCGCCCGCGAGGCCGCCGACTCCAGCCAGCTCACCGACGAGGACATCGGTCTGGCCAACGTGATCCTCACCAACGGTGCACGGCTCTACGTCGACCACGCACACCCCGAGTACAGCTCCCCCGAGGTGACCAATCCCCGGGACGCCGTGCTCTGGGACAAGGCCGGCGAGCTGATCATGGCCGAGGCCGCGGAACGGGCCGCTCAGCTGCCCGGTGCCCAGCCGATCCACCTGTACAAGAACAACACCGACAACAAGGGCGCGTCCTACGGCACGCACGAGAACTACCTGATGAAGCGGGAGACCGCCTTCTCGGACATCGTGCGCCACCTGACGCCGTTCTTCGTCTCCCGTCAGGTCTTCGCCGGAGCGGGTCGCGTCGGCATCGGCCAGGACGGGCACGAGCACGGCTTCCAGCTCAGCCAGCGAGCCGATTACTTCGAGGTCGAGGTCGGCCTCGAGACGACGCTCAAGCGCCCGATCATCAACACCCGCGACGAGCCGCACGCGGACGCCGAGAAGTACCGGCGCCTGCATGTGATCATCGGCGACGCGAACCTGTCGGAGATCTCGACCTATCTCAAGCTGGGCACGACGTCGCTGGTGCTGTCGATGATCGAGGACGGTTTCATCGCCGTCGACCTGGCCGTCGACCAGCCCGTCCGCACGCTCCACCAGGTCTCGCACGACCCCTCCCTGAAGCGACTGGTCACGCTCCGCAGCGGCCGTACGCTCACGGCGGTCCAGTTGCAGATGGAGTACTACGAGCTGGCGCGCAAGTACGTGGAGGAGCGGTTCGGGGCCGACGCCGACGACCAGACCAAGGACGTCCTGTCCCGCTGGGAGGACACCCTCACCCGTCTGGAGCACGACCCGATGAGTCTGGCCGGTGAGCTGGACTGGGTCGCCAAGCGGGAGCTCATGGAGGGCTACCGGCGCCGGGACAGCCTCGACTGGGACGCGGCGCGGCTGCACCTGGTCGACCTCCAGTACGCCGACGTTCGGCCCGAGAAGGGCCTGTACAACCGTCTGGTGGCCCGCGGGCGCATGAAGCGGCTGCTGACCGACGCGGACGTCGAGCGGGCCCGTACGGTGCCGCCGGAGGACACCCGCGCCTACTTCCGCGGCCGCTGCCTGGAGCAGTACGCCGACGACGTCGCGGCGGCCTCCTGGGACTCGGTGATCTTCGACCTGCCGGGCCGGGACTCGCTGCAGCGCGTCCCAACCCTGGAACCGCTTCGCGGAACGCGTAATCACGTCAAGGAGCTCCTGGACCGCTGCCGCACCGCGGAAGACCTGGTCAGGGTCCTGTCGGGCGGGTGACCGCGTTGAGCGGGTACTCGTCGGGAACCGGCCGGACAGGGTGGAAAACCCCTGGTCCGGGAATCATCGAGGTGGCCCCCGTACGTTGGAGCAACTGCGGGGCCGTTGTCAGACCCGGCGAGTAGGGTCTGATCTTGACCGAGCAACTGTGTCGGGCGAACCGAGCGGGGTGAGGGATATGGCGACCAAGGACACCGGCGGCGGACAGCAGAAGGCCACCCGGTCCACCGAGGAGGTCGAGGAGCAGGCGCAGGACGCGCAGGGTTCCGAGGACCTCAAGGAGCGTCAGGAGAAGCTGAGCGACGACGTGGACTCGGTTCTGGACGAGATCGACGACGTACTCGAGGAGAACGCCGAGGACTTCGTGCGGTCCTTCGTTCAAAAGGGTGGCCAGTAAGGCGCCTGAACCTTCGTTCCGAAGGTGAACGGTGTGCGTGGAGGACGGACGAGCCGAGCGCGGAGCGCTGCGCGCGGGGCCGGTACCTGACGTGGTGCCCTCGTGTGCGGCGCTCCGGGCGTCAGGTGGCGTCCGGAGCGCCGGCCCGCCCGGAACGCGCGGTCGGCAAGTGCGGCGTCGCTCCGGCGGAGTTGGTTCCGCCGAGCATGTGGATCACCGCCGAAGGACGGGTAGGGTCCGAGGCATACCGAGCTCCCGGTCGCAACCGGACCGGGGTTGTTCCAAGGATCGGCCCGACGTCACAGGGCGGGCTGTCGCATACGTGGAAGGAATCGCGTGGAAGCCAACACTCGTAGCACCGGGCGTCTACCGGCTGCCTTCCTGACGCCAGGGTCCTCCTCTTTCATGGACTTCCTGTCCGAGCACCAGCCGGAGATCCTGCCCGGCAACCGGCAACTGCCCCCCACTCAGGGCGTGATCGAGGCCCCGCACGGGACCACGATCGTCGCCGTGACGTTCCCCGGCGGTGTGGTCCTCGCCGGTGACCGGCGGGCCACCATGGGCAACGTCATCGCGCAGCGGGACATCGAGAAGGTCTTCCCGGCCGATGAGTACTCGGCCGTGGGCATCGCCGGCACGGCGGGCCTGGCCGTGGAGATGGTGAAGCTGTTCCAGCTGGAGCTGGAGCACTTCGAGAAGGTCGAGGGCGCGCAGCTGTCCCTGGAGGGCAAGGCGAACCGGCTGTCGACGATGATCCGTTCCAACCTCGGCATGGCCATGCAGGGCCTGGCCGTGGTGCCGCTGTTCGCCGGGTACGACGTGGACCGCGGCAAGGGCCGCATCTTCTCCTACGACGTCACCGGTGGCCGCTCCGAGGAGCTGAACTACGCGGCCACGGGCTCCGGGTCGATCTTCGCGCGCGGCGCCATGAAGAAGCTCTTCCGGGACGACCTCAGCGAGTCCGAGGCCACCACGCTGGTGATCCAGGCGCTCTACGACGCGGCAGACGACGACTCGGCGACCGGCGGTCCCGATGTCGCCCGCCGGATCTATCCCATCGTCACCGTGATCACCGACGACGGCTTCCGCCGGCTCACCGAGACCGAGGCGTCCGAGATCGCGCGCTCGATTCTCGAGCGGCGGCTGGAGCAGCCCGACGGGCCGCGGGCCGCGCTGCTGTAAGCGGCGGTCGTCTTCGTGAGGGTGGTCCTGTGAACCGACGGAATCTTCAAGAGAGGGACGGATAACCGGTGTCGACGCCGTTCTATGTCTCACCCCAGCAGGCCATGGCCGACCGGGCGGAGTACGCCCGGAAGGGCATCGCCCGTGGTCGCAGCCTGGTCGTGCTGCAGTTCACCGACGGCATCGTGTTCGTCGGCGAGAACCCGTCCCGTGCGCTGCACAAGTTCAGCGAGATCTACGACCGGATCGGCTTCGCGGCCGCCGGCAAGTACAACGAGTACGAAAACCTGCGGATCGGCGGGGTGCGCTACGCCGACCTGCGGGGTTACACCTACGACCGGGACGATGTGACGGCCCGGGGCCTGGCGAACGTGTACGCGCAGACGCTGGGCACGATCTTCTCCAGCGCCGCCGAGAAGCCGTACGAGGTGGAGCTGGTCGTCGCCGAGGTCGGGGAGACGCCCGAGGGCGACCAGATCTACCGGCTGCCGCATGACGGCTCCATCGTGGACGAGCACGGCTCGGTCGCGGTGGGCGGCAACGCCGAGCAGATCAGCAGCTACCTGGACCAGCGCCACGAGGAGGGCATGACGCTCGCGGAGGCGCTGAAGCTCGCGGTCCAGGCGCTGTCCCGCGACACCAACGGCAGCGAGCGGGAGATCCCCGCGGAGCGGCTGGAGGTGGCGGTGCTGGACCGCACGCGACCGCAGAAGCGCAAGTTCAAGCGGATCAGCGGGCGCCAGCTGTCCCGGCTGCTCGGCGCGGATGCCGCCGGCGGTGACGAGGAGGGGGCGTCGGAGGACGCCGAGTAGTTCTGACCTGGTGTGACGCGCCCTGGTCGGCGGTGTTGTGGCCGGGGCGCGTCGTCGTGTACGGGTGGCTCGTCGTGGTGCCTTCCCGTCGGTGGTGGGTCGGGGCCGCGCCGGGGGGTGTCCGTCCTCGGAACGGCGCGATGGACCCCCACACCGACTGACTGGCGTTGACGCGCCAACCGCTGCGGGCGGACACCCCCCGACACGGCCCCTTGCGTCGTCCGGCGGGTGCGGCTGCGGGTCGCCTGTCCCGCCCCGCTGCGGGCATGCGTGCCGCCAAGGGCGGCACGGGTGGGCGATGGTGGCCCCTGCTCGAGCGAAGCCGAGAGCTTGGGGGAGGCACCCCGCTCCGCCGGGTTGCGGACCCAGCCGGGCCCTGCGGCAACGGCCGGTGCCGCTAGCGAGGGGGTGCTGTGGAGCCTCGCAGGACCAGCTGGACCGGGATGTCGCCGCTCTCCGGTGCACGGTCCTCCAGGACCGCCAGCAGCGCCCGCATGCCCCGCTCGCCGAACAGCTCCGCGTTCAGGTGGACCGTCGTCAGTTCCGGGTCCATGGCGGTGGCCAGGGCCAGGTCGTCGACGCCCGTGACCGACAGGTCGTCCGGGATGCGCAGGCCCAGGCGGCGGGCCGCCTTGTAGGTGCCGGCCGCGAGCTGGTCGTCGTCGCAGATCACGGCGGTGGGACGAGGGCCGGGGGCCGAGAGGGCCGCTTCGGCGGCGGTCACCGCCCCCTCGATGGAGATGGGGGAGTGGGCCGTGCGCACCGATGTGCCCGGTACCTCGTCCAGTCGCGCCGACAGTTCCCGGGCGCGTACCTCGAAGGTCCAGGAGGGGACGTCGGCCGCCAGGTGGAGGAAGCGGCGGTGGCCCAGGGACAGCAGATGCGCTGTGGCCTGGCGGATGCCGTCGGCGATGTCCAGGTTCACCGTCGCCGCCCCCAGGCTGCCCTCCGGGTCGCTGTCCAGCATCACCAACGGCAGCGCCTCGCCACGGATCGCGGTCAGGGCGTCCGCGGCCATGGAGGAGGCGATGACGCCGTCCAGCGCGGACTGCGCGGAGGCGAAGGGGTCGCGGGCGGGGCCGATGCCCTCGGGGGAGGGGTAGAGGACCACGCCGAAGCCGTGCTCGGCGGCGACGCGGGCCGCGCCCGTGTAGACACCGGCGAAGAACTCCGTGGTGAGCGCCGGGACGACCAGGAGAACCGTGCGGGTGCGGCCCAGGCGCAGGTTGCGGGCGGCCAGGTTCGGGCGGTAGCCCAGGTCGCGGGCGGCCGCGCGGACGCGCTCGGCGGTCGCCTCCGAGACGCGGCCGCGCCATTTGTCGCCGAGGACCAGGGAGACGGCGGCCTGGGAGACGCCGGCGGCCTGCGCGACGTCCCGGCTCGTGGGGCGGGTGCTGCCTCGTGCCACCGTCGGCATGCTCCTTCGTCTGGACGCGTGAACAGCGGACATGGTACGTATGGAAGCCGACGTTATACGTAAAACCTAGGTGCAGGACGGCGGGAACATGGCCACGGGATACCTGGAAATCCTTCGGGCGCGACACGCAGCCCGGCTGCTCGTCGGCACACTGGTCGGCCGGCTGCCCAACGCCACGGCCGCCATCGCGATCGTGCTGTTCGTCCGGGCGGAGGGCGGCACCTACAGCCTGGCGGGGGCACTGGCGGCCGTCTACGGCGTCGCCAACGCCGTCGGGCAGCCCGTGCTGGGCAGGATCGTGGACCTGCGCGGGCAGCCCCGTGTGCAGCTGCCCGCGGTCGTCCTGTCCGCCCTCGCGATGGCCGTCTTCGCCTTCTCCGGTATCGGGTCGCTGCCGCTCGCGTACGCCGCCGTGGCCGGCGCCGGGCTCTTCACGCCGCCCCTGGAGGGCGGGCTGCGGGCGCTGTGGCCCTCCGTGCTGCGGCGGGAGGACCAGGTGCACACGGCGTACGCCATGGACGCCGTGGCCCAGGAGGTGATGTTCACCGTCGGGCCGCTGCTCGTGACGCTGTGCGTGTCCCTGTGGTCGGCCCAGGCCGCCCTTCTCGTGCTGAACGTCGTCGGGGTGCTGGGAGCGCTGTCCGTGGTGGTGTCGGAGCCCTCGCGTGCCTGGCGGTCGGCGCCGCGCGAGGCGCACTGGCTCGGTGCGCTGCGCTCACCGGGGCTGCTGGCGCTGCTGGCGGCGTTCCTGTTCATCGGGATGGCGCTCGGCTCCATCACGGTCGCCTCGGTGCCCTACGCGGACGACCACGGCGGGGACGCGGTGTACGGCTGGCTGATGGCGGCCCTGGGCTTCGGGGCGCTGGTCGGCGGCGCCGCCTACGGGGCCCGGCAGTGGGCCGGTGAGCCCGCGCGGCGACTGCGGGTGCTGGTGGCCCTTCTGGTGGTGTGTTACCTCCCGCTGATGCTCATGCCGGACGCCGTGCCCATGGTGGCGCTCACCGCGCTCGCCGGGGTCTTCCTCGCGCCCGCCATCGCCTGCGCGTTCGTCCTGGTCGACCGGCACGCCCCGCGCGGCACGGTCACCGAGGCGTTCTCCTGGCTGGTGACGACGTTCACCGTGGGCCACTCGGTCGGAACGGGCGTGGCCGGGCCCGTGGTCGAGACGGGCGGGGCCCTGTGGGGCTTCGCCGTGCCGGCGGTCGCCAGTGGCGTGTCCCTGCTGGTTTTGGCCGCCACGGGAAGGGTAGTCGCAGCTCCCGGCCAGACAGCGGTCGTTGCGGCCGGTTCGGAAAATGATCCAAACCGTGCCGTCGAACCCCGTTTCAGTTCAGGGGATCGGGCGTAATGTTCCCTCATGGACCGCCGCATTTTCGGGCTGGAGAACGAGTACGGCGTCACGTGCACGTTCAGGGGACAGCGCCGCCTGTCTCCTGACGAGGTGGCGCGGTACCTCTTCCGCCGTGTCGTGTCATGGGGCCGCAGCAGCAATGTCTTTCTGCGAAACGGCGCCCGCCTCTATCTCGACGTGGGATCGCATCCGGAATACGCGACACCGGAATGCGACAACGTGACCGAACTGGTCACCCACGACAAAGCAGGCGAGCGCATTCTCGAAGGACTCCTGGTGGACGCCGAACGACGCCTGCACGAGGAGGGAATCGCGGGCGACGTCTACCTCTTCAAGAACAACACCGACTCGGCGGGCAACTCCTACGGCTGCCACGAGAACTATCTGGTCGCCCGGCACGGGGAGTTCTCCCGGCTCGCGGACATTCTCATTCCGTTCCTGGTCACACGGCAGTTGCTGTGCGGTGCCGGCAAGGTGCTGCAGACGCCGCGCGGTGCCGTGTACTGCGTCAGCCAGCGGGCCGAGCACATCTGGGAGGGCGTCTCCTCGGCGACGACCCGCTCCCGGCCCATCATCAACACGCGTGACGAGCCGCACGCGGACGCCGAGCGCTACCGCCGCCTGCACGTCATCGTGGGCGACTCCAACATGTCCGAGACGACCATGCTGCTCAAGGTCGGCGCCACCGACCTGGTGCTGCGCATGATCGAGGCGGGCACGGTGATGCGGGACCTCACCCTGGAGAACCCGATCCGGGCGATCCGCGAGGTCAGCCACGACATCACCGGCCGCCGCAAGGTCCGCCTGGCCAGCGGGCGCGAAGCCTCCGCCCTGGAGGTGCAGCGCGAGTACTACGAGAAGGCCCTGGACTTCTGCGAGCGCCGGGGCATCCGCACCGGCATCGTCGAGCAGGTCCTGGAGCTGTGGGGCCGCACACTGGACGCGATCGAGTCCGAGGACCTCGACCGCATCGGCACCGAGATCGACTGGGTCATGAAGTACAAGCTCATCGAGCGGTACCGGGCCAAGCACAACATGACCATGTCGCATCCGCGGGTCGCGCAGATAGACCTCGCCTACCACGACATCCATCGTCGTCGTGGTCTGTACTACCTGCTCGAGAAGAAGGGCCAGGCGGCCCGTATCTGCAACGACTTGAAGATCTTCGAGGGCAAGTCCGTTCCGCCGCAGACCACTCGTGCCCGGCTGCGCGGCGACTTCATCCGGCGGGCCCAGGAACAGCGCCGTGACTTCACGGTCGACTGGGTTCACCTCAAGCTCAACGACCAGGCCCAGCGGACCGTGCTGTGCAAGGACCCGTTCCGTTCCGTGGACGACCGGGTGGAGAAGCTGATCGCCGGAATGTGAGCCGGTGCCGGCCAGTCCGAGAAGCCGATGCCCGGAGGTTTTGTCACCTCCGGGCATCGGCCTTTTCCCGCCCGGATCCGGCCGTCCCCGGAGCGGCCCGGGCGACGCCGTGTCGCGCGGTGAGGCGAGTGAGGAGCGGGTACGCCGTAGAGTGGCGGCCATTGCCCCCACACCACCGATCCCAGTTGGACTGATGAACTACAACACGAAACGACGTGTGGCCGCGCTGCTGGCCGTTCCCGCCCTGTTGTTCACCGCCGCGTGCGGATCGGACGACGGGAACAACGGCGACGCGGCGGGAGGCGTCGCCGAGGTCAAGGGGAAGGTCGGGGCGAAGCCCGAGATCTCCGTGCCCAAGGACGGCAAGCCGTCCGACAAGACCGTGGTCAAGACGGTCTCGGCGGGCAGCGGAACCCCGATCGAGGGCTCGGACTTCGTCCGCCTGGACTGGACCGTCGAGAAGTGGGGCGGTGGCCAGGAGCTCGGGGGTACCTGGGCCGCAGGAGCGACGGGTGACAAGGCGCCCCGTCGGCAGTCCATCGAGCAGATCGGCAAGCCCAGCCAGCAGCTCCCCGAGAAGGTCCTGGACGCGGTGAAGGGCAAGAAGCCCGGCAGCCGGATCCTGGTCCAGGGCACCGCGGGCGACCTGATCGGCCAGAGCCTGAACACCTCCTCCGGGATCGCCGCCAAGGACGTGCTGATCTGGGTGGTCGACCCGGTCGGTGCCGCGAGCGTCGACGCCAAGGCCGAGGTCAAGGGCGAGCAGGCGCCCTCCGAGGCCGGCATGCCCGAGGTGAAGTCCCCGTCGCAGAAGGCCGCGGTCATCACCGTCCCCAAGGGCGAAAAGGCTCCCAAGGATCTCAAGGAGCAGGTCCTGGTCAAGGGCGACGGCAAGAAGGTCGAGGCCGGTCAGGGACTCATCGCCCAGTACACCGGGGTGAAGTGGGAGGACGGCAAGAAGTTCGACTCCTCCTGGGACCACGGCGGTGCCACCGCCTTCCAGATCGGCAACGGCTCCGTGGTGGCAGGCTGGGACAAGGGCCTCGTCGGCAAGCACGTGGGCGACCGGGTGCTGCTGGTGATCCCGCCCTCGCTCGGCTACGGCGCGAGCCCGAGCAGTGAGCTGGCCAAGAACACCCTGGTCTTCACGGTGGACATCCTCGGCACGGTCTGACCCGGCCGGTCTGTGAGACTGTTCCCGACGCAGGTCACGTAACAAGGAGAGATGAAGTGAGCATCGACAAGCCCGAGATCGACTTCCCGGGCGGCGAGCCCCCGGCGGACCTCGAGATCAAGGACATCTGGGAGGGCGACGGCCCGGTCGCGCAGGCCGGCCAGACCGTCACCGTGCACTACGTCGGTGTCGCCTTCAGCACGGGCGAGGAGTTCGACGCCAGCTGGAACCGCGGCACCCCGTTCCGCTTCCCGCTGGGCGGCGGCCGGGTCATCAAGGGCTGGGACCAGGGCGTGCAGGGCATGAAGGTCGGCGGCCGCCGCCAGCTGACCATCCCCGCCCACCTCGCCTACGGCAACCAGAGCCCGACCCCTCTGATCAAGCCCGGTGAGACGCTGATCTTCGTGGTCGACCTGCTCGGGGTCTGAGCAGGATCCGAACGGACTCGATCATGTGGGGCCCATGCCTGTCCGGGCATGGGCCCTCGGCTTTTGCCGTGCCACCGTGTGGCGGTACGGTCATCGCTCGTAAGCACCATAGGGAGGCGAAGCGCGTCGATGGCCATTGCCAAGGCGGAGCGGCTGATGAATCTGGCGCTGTGTCTGCTCGGGACACGGCGACCGCTCAGCAAGCGTGAGCTGCGCGACTCCATCGAGGCCTACGTCGAGGCCTTCGGGCCGGGCAACGGCGCGACCGGCTCCGATGATTCCTTCAACCGCATGTTCGAGCGCGACAAGGACGACCTGCGCGAGCTCGGGCTGGTCATCGAGACCGTCGAGAGCCTCGACGGCGACATCGGCTATCTGGCCCGCCGCGACAGCAACCGCCTCCCGCCCATCACCCTGGACGCCGAGGAGGCCGCCGCCCTCGGGCTCGCCGCCAAGGTGTGGCAGCAGGCCCGGCTCGCCGGAGCGGCCAGCGGCGCCCTGCAGAAGCTGCGCGCGGCGGGGCTCCCCGAGGACGTCGACCCGTACGGGTCGCACGGCGCGCTGGAGCCGCGCATCCCCGTGCACGAGGCGGCGTTCGAGCCGCTGATGCTGGCCTGCCGGGACCGCCGGCCCGTCGCCTTCGACTACCGCAAGGCCACCGCCGCCCACCCCGAGCAGCGGCACGTGGAGCCGTGGGCGCTGGAGTGCTGGCGGGGCCACTGGTATCTGGCGGGCTGGGACCGCGACCGGGGTGCCGAGCGGGTCTTCCGGCTCTCCCGGATCACCGGCAAGGTCCGCTCGCGCGGCGGCCGCTACACCGCTGACGTGCCGGACGTCGTCACCGTCCGGGAGACCGTCGCGAGCTGGGCCGGGGAGATCGCCGACCGCTCGGCGCGGATCCGGCTGCGCTCGGGCGCGGGGTACCCCCTTCGGGCGAAGGCCACCTCCGTCCGGGAACTCGGCGACGGCTGGGACGAGTTGGAGATTCCGTACGGCCACGGGCTGGACGCCTGGCTGGTGGAGTTCGGGCCGGACGTGGTGGTCCTGGAGCCCGCCGAGCTGCGGGCCGACGTGGTGGACCGGCTGCGAGCCGTGGCCAAGGGCTGAGGGGGAGCGGAAAGACAGTGGCAGGCAAACCGGTCAGGCCCGTGAACGCCATCGACCAGACCCGGCGGATGCTCTCGCTGGTGACGTATCTGAGGGAGCGCCCGGGAGCCCGGGTCGAGGACGTGGCGCGTGCCTTCGGCATCAGTGAGGACGAGCTGGTCTCCGACCTCGACGTCCTGCCCATGTGCGGCACCAGCTTCCGCGGCGGCGACCTGCTCGACATCGACACCGACGGCGAGCGCATCTGGTGGCACAACCCGGCCGCCCTCGCGGCGGAAGCGGCCGAGCCGCTCAGACTCGCCGCCGACGAGGCCACCGCCCTGCTCGTCGCCGCCCGGGCGGTGTCCACGCTGCCCGGACTGCGCGAGAGCGACCGGCAGGCGCTGCTGCGCGCGACGGCCAAGGTGGAGACCGCGGCCGGTGAGGCGGCGGGCGCCAGCTCGCGGCTGTCGGTGACCTTCGAGTCCGAGGGCGGTGTCTTCGCTGACGTCGACCGGGCGATCGCCGAGCGCCGCCGGCTGTGGATCCGCTACTACTCGCCCGCGCGCGACGAGGTCACCGAGCGGGAGATCGACCCCATCCGCCTGGTCAGTGTCGGGCACACGTATGTCGAGGCCTGGTGCCGCCGCTCCGAGGCGCGCCGCACCTTCCGGCTCGACCGGGTCGCCGAGATCAAGATCCTGGACGAGCCGTCTGCGCCGCCCGAGATCGAGCTGCGGGACCTCTCGGAGGCGCTGGTGCAGCCCGCGGCCGAGGACCCGGAGGTCGTGGTCGAGGTCGGCCCCGGCGGCCGCTGGGTCGCGGAGTACTACCCGCACGACAGTGCGGATGAGCTCCCGGACGGCGGGCTGCGTATCACTCTGCGGACCCCCGACCCTGCGTCGCTCCGGCGCCTGGCGCTGCGGCTCGGGCGGGACGGCCGGATCGTCTCGCCGCCGGAGCTCGCGGACAGCGCCCGGCAGGCGGCCCGCGAGGCGCTGGCGGCGTACGACGGGATCGAGACGGTGGAGACGGCTCGCGCCGTGGAGAGCGCCGAGGTGGGCGGGCCGCACGCGGTCCCGGACGGGCCGGGCGGCGGACCCGAGTGAGCCGCGGGTGCCCACCGGGGCCCGTGCTCCGGAGGCGAACGACCCCAGAAAGAGGAGCGAGGGCTTGAGCGAGTCGGCGACGTCCGGTGGTGTCGGGGGCATGACGGTGGAGTCCGCGTTCGCCGGGATGAGAAGCGTGACCCCGGTGGTGTTCAGGGCGGGCTGCCCGGACTGCCGGGAGCGCTTCGAGCTCGCCGCGGGCGCCCTGCGGCTGGCCATCGGCGCCACCAGCCGCACCACCTTCTACTCCTTCACTTGCCCCGAGTGCGGCGCGTCCGTCCGCAAGCCGGCGGGGGAGCGGATCGTGGAGCTGCTCACCGGCGGCGGTGTCCGGACCCTCAGGCTGCACTCCACCGTCTAGAGGGTCGGGGCGTTCGCCCGGCCGGGAAGGTCTAGGCTCGGCGTCATGTTCTGGCCGATGTTCGCGGTTGCTGTGGGTTTCGTGGGTCTCGTCGTGCTCGGGGTGCTCGCGGTGCGGGTCTTCGTCGAGGCACAGCGCCTGGGCAGGCAGGTCACGGACTCGGCCCGCCGTATCAACCGGGCGTCCGAGGACCTGGAGCGGGCCGCGGAGAGCGCCGCCCGTTCCGTCGACGCTCTGTGAGCTGTCCGGCGGGCGGCTGTGAGTCGCGCTTTGGGACACTTCGCCCTGTCACGTGGGCGGTTCGTACAGGTACTCTGCTGGTCGCGGCCCGGTTAACGAGGCACTGGTCGCGGACGGGAGTACGCACAGGGGATGCAGAGGGATTGCCTCACGTTCACCCCCGAGCGTTACGATCGCTGCCAGCACGATCGTTCGGACGTATGTCCGACCGGTCGGACAGCACCCCACCACAGCCGCCTCGGTGAGAAGGTAAAGACTTATGTTCGGAAGGCTCGGAGCCCCCGAGATCATTCTCATCCTCGTCGTCATCATCCTGCTGTTCGGCGCGAAGAAGCTTCCGGACATGGCTCGGTCGCTCGGCAAGTCGGCCCGCATCCTCAAGAGCGAGGCCAAGGCGATGAAGGACGAGAACAAGTCCTCCACGACCCCGGCGGGCCCGCCCAACAACGACGAGCCCTCGCCGCGCACCATCCAGGCAGCGCCCGGCGACGTGACCAGCTCGCGCCCGGTCAACGAGCCCACGGACACGACCAAGCGCTGACGCAGGGCCGGTGACCTCCGGCCTGCCGCACGAGATGGGAACGTGGGTTGCTGAAGTCTGCCCGCAAGCAGGAGAGGGATCCCGAGGGGCGTATGCCCCTCGCGGAGCACCTCCGCGAGCTCCGCAACCGGCTCGCCAAGGCGATGCTGGCGATCGTCGTCGTCACGGTCGGCGCCGCCTTCTTCTACAACGACATCATCAACTTGATCACCAAGCCGATCCTCGACTCGGTCGGCTGTGACAAGACCTTCGCCGAGCTGGCCAAGTCGCAGGCCGGCACGAAGCCCTGTGCGCAGATCACCATCAACGGCCTGCTCACCCCCTTCACGCTGGCGCTGAAGGTGTCGCTGATGGCCGGTGTCGTGCTGGCCTCGCCGGCCTGGCTCTACCAGCTGTGGGCCTTCGTCGCGCCGGGACTGCACCGGCACGAGCGGAAGTACGCCTACGCCTTCGTCGCCACGGGCGCCCCGCTGTTCATCGTCGGCGCCTACTTCGCCTACACAGTGCTCCCCACCACGGCGAAGGTGCTCCTGGAGTTCACCCCGGGCGGCACGTCCAACCTCCTTCCGCTGGACGACCTGCTCGACCTGGTCATGCGGATGGTGCTCGTCTTCGGCCTCTCCTTCGAGCTGCCGCTGCTGCTGGTCATGCTCAACCTCACCGGGGTGCTCACCGGCAAGCGCATGCTCGGCTGGTGGCGCGGCATGATCATGGGCATCACGGTGTTCGCGGCCATCGCCACGCCCAGCACCGACCCGCTGACCATGCTTGCGCTCGCGGCACCGATCTGGATCCTGTACTTCGCAGCCGTCGCCTTCTCCCTGGTCAACGATCGCCGCAAGGCTCGACGCGAGGCCCTCGGCCCCGCCGACGACGAGGCCTCCGAGCTGGATCTCACCCCCGACGACATCGGCGAGATCGAGCCCGTGACCACCGGCCGGGCCGCCCTGCCCGAGCAGGCCAGCTCGGACCGCTCGGACCGGGTCAACGGTTATGACGACGTGACCTGAAGATCGGCGGGCAGATCGTAGGGTCGGTCGCGTGACCAGCGAGATCACCCTCTTCGTCAACCCCACCGCGGGCCGCGGCCGGGGCGCCCGCGCGGCGCAGCCGGCCGCTTCCGCGTTGCGGGCGGCCGGCTTCTCGGTCCGTACGGTCCTCGGAGAGGACGCCGCGGACGCCCTCGCACGCGCGCGTGCCGCCGTCGAGGGCGGCACGGGAGCGCTGATCGCCGTCGGCGGTGACGGGATGGCGAGCCTCGCGCTGCGGGCGGTCGCGGGCACCCGCACCCCGCTCGGCCTGGTCGCCGTCGGCACCGGCAACGACTTCGCCCGTGCCCTCGGCCTGCCCGTGCGCGAGCCGGCCGCCGCCGGCCGCATGATCGCCGACGCCCTCAAGTGCGACCGGATCCGCGACATCGACCTCGGGCAGGTGGGCGGCCGCTGGTTCGGCACGGTCCTCGCCTCCGGCTTCGATTCCCGCGTCAACGACCGGGGCAACCGCATGCGATGGCCCACCGGCCGCCTCAAGTACGACCTGGCGATGATCGCCGAACTCGCCGGGTTGCGGCCCGTCCCGTACCGGATCCGGCTCGACGACAGCGAGGTCCGCGAGGTCGAGGCGACCCTCGTGGCCGTCGGCAACGGCTCCTCCTACGGCGGCGGCATGCGGATCTGCCCGGACGCCGACCTGACGGACGGGCTGTTCGACATCACCGTCGTCGGGGACTGCAGCCGGACGACGCTGCTGAAGGTGTTCCCGACGGTGTACCGCGGGACGCACGTCGGCCATCCGAAGGTGACGGTGCTGCGGGCCGCCCGGGTCGAGATCGCCGCCGAGGGCATCACCGGCTACGCCGACGGGGAGCCGCTCGGCCCGCTGCCGCTGAGTGTGCGCTGCGTACGCGGGGGCGTGCGGGTCGTCGGCCCCTGAGCTGCGCGGATCCGAGGTTTCACAGGAACGGATCCGGATAATGATCGTCCTGTTGTCAGTGCGGCCCGGTACGCTCGAAAGCACGATGACAGAGGACCTCTCACCGGCCGAGCGGTACGCGGCAGCCCGCCTGCGGGCAGCCGAGCAGGCCACCGCGCTCGCGGGCTTCCGCGAGATGTACGACTTCGGCCTCGACCCCTTCCAGATCGAGGCCTGCCAGGCGCTCGAGGCGGGGAAGGGCGTACTGGTCGCCGCGCCCACCGGCTCCGGCAAGACGATCGTCGGCGAGTTCGCCGTCCACCTCGCCCTCCGACAGGGCAAGAAGTGCTTCTACACGACACCCATCAAGGCGCTGTCGAACCAGAAGTACGCCGACCTGTGCCGCCGCTACGGCACGGACAAGGTGGGCCTGCTCACCGGCGACAACAGCGTCAATTCCGACGCACCCGTGGTCGTGATGACCACCGAGGTGCTGAGGAACATGCTGTACGCCGGTTCCCAGACCCTCCTGGGCCTCGGCTACGTGGTCATGGACGAGGTGCACTACCTCTCCGACCGGTTCCGGGGCGCCGTATGGGAAGAGGTGATCATTCACCTCCCCGAGTCGGTCACGCTCGTCTCGCTCTCGGCGACCGTGTCGAACGCCGAGGAGTTCGGCGACTGGCTCGACACGGTCCGCGGCGACACCGAGGTGATCGTCTCCGAACACCGGCCCGTGCCGCTGTTCCAGCACGTGCTGGCCGGGCGGCGGATGTACGACCTCTTCGAGGAGGGCGAGGGCCACAAGAAGGCCGTCAACCCCGACCTCACGCGCATGGCGCGCATGGAGGCGAGCCGGCCGTCGTACCAGGACCGCCGGCGCGGCCGGTCCATGCGCGAGGCCGACCGCGAGCGCGAGCGCCGGCAGCGCTCCCGGATCTGGACGCCGAGCCGGCCCGAGGTCATCGAGCGGCTCGACGCCGAGGGGCTGTTGCCCGCCATCACCTTCATCTTCAGCCGCGCCGCCTGCGAGGCCGCCGTCCAGCAGTGCCTGTACGCGGGGCTCAGGCTCAACGACGAGGAGGCGCGCGAGCGCGTCCGCGCCCTGGTCGAGGAGCGCACGGCGTCCATCCCGACGGAGGACCTGCACGTCCTCGGCTACTACGAGTGGCTGGAGGGCCTGGAGCGCGGCATCGCCGCCCACCACGCGGGCATGCTGCCGACCTTCAAGGAGGTCGTCGAGGAACTGTTCGTACGCGGCCTGGTCAAGGCCGTGTTCGCGACCGAGACCCTCGCCCTCGGCATCAACATGCCCGCCCGTTCGGTGGTGCTGGAGAAGCTCGTCAAGTGGAACGGCGAGCAGCACGCGGACATCACCCCGGGCGAGTTCACCCAGCTGACGGGCCGTGCCGGACGGCGCGGCATCGACGTCGAGGGCCACGCCGTGGTGCTGTGGCAGCGCGGCATGAGCCCCGAGCACCTCGCGGGCCTGGCCGGCACGCGCACGTACCCGCTGCGCTCCAGCTTCAAGCCGTCGTACAACATGGCGGTCAACCTGGTCGAGCAGTTCGGGCGGCACCGCTCGCGCGAGCTGCTGGAGACATCGTTCGCGCAGTTCCAGGCGGACAAGTCGGTCGTCGGCATCTCCCGGCAGGTGCAGCGCAACGAGGAAGGACTGGAGGGCTACAAGGCCTCCATGACCTGCCACCTCGGCGACTTCGAGGAGTACGCGCGGCTGCGCCGCGAACTGAAGGACCGGGAGAACGAGATCGCCCGGCAGGGCGCGGTGGAGCGGCGCGCGGAGGCCGCCGTCGCACTGGAGAAGCTGAAGCCCGGTGACGTCATCCACGTGCCCACCGGCAAGTACGCGGGCCTGGCGCTGGTGCTGGACCCGGGCCTGCCCGCGGGCCGTTCGAACGGCCACCGCGGCTTCGAGCACCACGACGGGCCACGTCCATTGGTGCTGACCGCGGAGCGGCAGGTGAAGCGGCTGGCGGCCATGGACTTCCCGGTGCCGGTCGAGCCGCTGGAGCGGATGCGGATCCCGAAGTCCTTCAACCCCCGTTCCCCGCAGTCCCGTCGGGACCTCGCGTCGGCGCTGCGCACCAAGGCCGGGCACATCCCGGCCGAGCGGCACCGCAAGCGGCGCTCCCAGGCGGCCGACGACCGTGAGATCGCCCGGCTGCGGACGGCGCTGCGCGCGCACCCGTGCCACGGTTGCAACGACCGTGAGGACCACGCCCGTTGGGCCGAGCGGTACCACCGGCTGCTGCGCGACACCTCGCAGCTGGAGCGCCGGATCGAGGGCCGTACCAACACCATCGCCCGCACGTTCGACCGCATCGTGGCGCTGCTGACCGAGCTGGACTACCTGCGCGGCGACGAGGTCACCGAGCACGGCAAGCGGCTCGCGCGGCTGTACGGCGAGCTGGACCTGCTCGCCAGCGAGTGTCTGCGCGAGGGTGTCTGGGAGGACCTCGGCCCGGCCGAGCTGGCGGGGTGTGTCTCGGCGCTGGTGTTCGAGGCGCGGGCCGCGGACGACGCGATGGCGCCGAAGGTGCCGTCCGGGAAGGCCAAGGCCGCGCTGGGCGAGATGGTGCGGATCTGGGGGCGACTGGACGCGCTGGAGGAGGAGTTCCGGATCACCCAGACCGAAGGGGTCGGGCAGCGTGAGCCCGATCTGGGCTTCGCCTGGGCCGCGTACATGTGGGCCTCCGGGAAGGGGCTCGACGAGGTGCTGCGTGAGGCGGAGATGCCGGCGGGGGACTTCGTGCGGTGGTGCAAGCAGGTCATCGACGTGCTGGGGCAGATCGCTGCGGCCGCTCCGCAGGGGTCTTCCGTGGTGAAGAACGCCCGTAAGGCCGTCGATCTGTTGCTGCGGGGAGTGGTCGCCTACTCGTCGGTGGGGTGATCGTTTGATGCGCGGGTGCCGGTTCGCCGTGGTTGCTCGCGCAGTTCCCCGCGCCCCTGGATCAGCGTTGTACTGAAGCCCATTCACCCATCACGGTGAGTGGGTTTTCGTACGCCCGTTTGGCGCTACGCACAGTATTCGAACGATGTCGCAGCGTGCAAACGACCGAGCGTACTATCCCTTCGCGTCCGGTTTCCGGCAGTTGCTGAATATGACACGGCGATGATCCGGTCGGACTAAGCTCGCCCGCAGCGCACCGGCTTGAGATGAATTCGTGCGCTTGTTCCCCAATGTGTGGAAGATCCCGACAGCTTCATGACATACCCCCCTGCAAGTCCCCTCGAACCTCAGTCGACTCCTGTCAGAAGGCCCACATGGTGAGTGTTCAATCCCCTCCCGGTCGCCGTGAACTTCCCTACACGCGCGTACTGTTGCTGCCCGCCATAGTCATGGCCGCGGCGACGGGAGCCGCCGTCGCCCTGGTGACGGAGCCGGCCCGGGGTGCCGTCGGCTGGTGCGGCGGCATCGCCACCGCGCTGGTGATCGCGACGGCGGCCGAGGCGGTGCGCCGCGGCCGTGCCCTGCGCCAGCAGCGTGCGGAGCACGCCCGGCACACCGCGCATCTGGAACAGCGGATCGCCGCCCACGAGAACGAACTGGTCCGCTTCTCCAGGGAGATCGTCCCCGCCGCGCTCAACCTGCTGAGCACCGGAGAATCCCCCAGGGAGGTGATTCGCAAGCTCGGTCTCGCCAACCCCGCCTTCCGCGACCTCCCCGCCCCGCAGGCCGAGACGCTGCTGAAGGTTCTCAAGATCGTCGACCACGAAGTGACCATGCGTGACGCCGCCGCGCGCTCCTTCGTCAGTGTCGCCCGCCGCGTCCAGGCGATCATCCACCAGCAGGCCGAGGAACTCCGGGAGATGGAGGAGGACCACGGCCGCAACCCGGAGGTCTTCGACGACCTGCTGCGCATCGACCACGGCAACGCCCTGATCGGCCGGCTGGCCGACTCCGTCTCCGTCCTCGGCGGCGGCCGTCCCGGACGGCAGTGGCCCGAGCCGGTGTCCCTGTACAGCACCCTGCGCGGCGCCATGTCCCGCATCCTGGAGTACCGGCGCATCCAGCTGTCCTCCATCGCCAAGGTCAGCGTCAAGGGCATCTACGTCGAGCCGGTCATCCACGCCGCCGCCGAGCTCCTCGACAACGCCACGCGCTACTCGCCCCCGCAGACCAAGGTGCACGTCACCGCAACCGAGGTGCAGACCGGCGTCTGCATCGAGATCGAGGACGGCGGTGTCAACCTCAACGAGGAGGCGCGCGCCCGGATCGAGGGCATGCTGGAGGCCGCCAAGGCCGGCGTCGACCTCCAGGACATCGGCGAGCACCCGCGCCTCGGCCTGGCCGTCGTGGGCCGCCTCTGCACGGCGTACAACATGCAGGTCTCGCTGCGCGCCTCCGCGTACGGCGGCGTCCGGGCCATCCTCATCGTGCCGAGCGAGATGATCACCCACGAGCCCGGTGTCGGACTCGCCCACGGCATCGGCGCCACCGGCATCCCCATGACGGTCGGCATCCCCGAGGGCCCGAAGCGCGCGCCCAAGAGGCGCCGCCCCACCAGCCCGAAGATCCCCGCCACGGTGTCCCTGGAGGACGACGACGCCCCCGAGGTCACCGAGTGGACCGCGAACGGCCTGCCGCAGCGCCGCAGCAGGGTGAAGATGCCGCTCGCCGAGCGACTCGCCCAGCAGGCCGCCAACGAGAAGGCCGACCGGGAGGCCGCCGAACGGGGCGAGTTCAACCCCTGGGCGATCGCGGAGCCCGAGCCCGCGCCCCTGCTCGACATGAACGCCCCCGACGCGCCCGGCAAGGGCCTCGAGGCCTTCTGGGAGGGGCTCAAGCAGGGCATCGAGCCCGGCACGCACCCGACCGACTTCATCCGGAACCCGACCAAGTACCTGCACCTGATCAACGACCCGGCCCCCACCGAGGCCGACGACGAGGGGGACCTCAAGTGATCCAGCAGCGAGGCAACTTCGACTGGATGCTCAAGCAGCTCGCCGACGGCGTGCCGGGCATCGAGATGATCGTGGTGCTCTCGGCCGACGGTCTGCGCATCGCCCGCTACGGCGGCGAGCCCGACGCGGCCGACCGGGTCGCCGCGGCCTGCGCCGGCCTGCAGTCCCTCGCGGGCAGCATCTGCCAGGAACTCACCGTCGGCGACGGCGAGATGAAGCTCGTCATGATCGAGATCGACCGAGGCTACTTCTACCTGATGAGCGCCGGAGCCAACGCCTTCCTCGCGGTGCTCTCCGACGTGCGGTGCGAACCCGGCCGGATGAGCGCGATGATGCGCGACCTCGTCGTCCGGATCGGCGGCCATCTCACCAGTCCGCCCCGGCGCAACGGGCAGATCGTATGACGCCTCCCCAACGCCAGAGGCGCGACCTCGCCCCGGAGCCGCCCAAGCCCCACGAGGGCGACGGCAAACCCGGGAATCCGGAGCGGATGTACGTGGTGGCCGGTCCCGACGGTGAACGGGCCGAGCTCGACCTGGTGACGTTGATCGTGGCGCGTGCCACGGACCCGCCGCCCTCCGCCTCTCCCGAGCAGGCGGCGCTGCTCCGACTCTGCGCCGCCCCCTTGTCCGTGGCCGAGCTGTCGGCCTACCTCCACCTGCCGTTCAGCGCGATGGGCGTGCTGCTCACCGAGTTGCTGACGGCGGAACTGGTGCAGGCGCGTGCCCCGATCGTCCGCAAGGCGCGCACCGACCGTTCCCTCCTCGAAGCGGTGATGAATGGACTTCAACGGCTCTGACACCATCCCGGGCCCCCGGGCCGAGGACCAGCTGCCCCACACGGCACAGGCCGCGGCCAAGATCGTGATCGTGGGTGGCTTCGGCGTCGGCAAGACGACCATGGTCGGCTCGGTCAGCGAGATCACACCGCTGACCACCGAGGAGACCATGACGCAGGCCGGCATCGGTGTCGACGACAACTTCGGCTCCGCGTCCAAGACGGCCACCACCGTCGCCATGGACTTCGGCCGGATCAGCATCACCGACCAGCTCGTGCTGTACCTCTTCGGCACGCCCGGCCAGCAGCGCTTCTGGTTCCTGTGGAACGGCCTGTTCGAGGGCGCGCTCGGCGCGGTGGTGCTGGTCGACACCCGGCGGCTGGAGGTCAGCTTCGACGTCATGGGGCGCCTGGAGGAACGCGGCGTGCCGTTCGTGGTCGCCATCAACTCCTTCCCGGACGCCCCTCGTTACGCCATCGACGAGCTGCGCACGGCCCTCGACCTCACGCCGGACATCCCGATCATCGAGTGCGACGCGCGGCGGCGGGCCTCCAGCCGCGACGTCCTGATGACCCTCATGCGCTTCCTGCACTCCCTCGCCATGACGGGCTCGCTCACCTGATCCGTGTCCGTCCACCCCATCCCTTCCCCCCATGACACCTGGAAAGCTTCGGAGCGACCACTGTGACGCCTGAATCCCACGCCCCGACCAGTACGGACGACCTCCGGCCCGGCCCGCCCCCCGGCTGCCCCGCGCACGGCCTCGGGCCCGGGGGACTGCACCGGCTGCACGAGGCGGAGGACCTGGGAGCGCTGTACGAGCAACTGCGGGACCAGCACGGTCCTGTGGCGCCCGTGCTGCTCCACGACGACGTGCCGATGTGGATCGTCCTCGGCCACGCCGAGAACCTGCACATGGTGCGTTCGCCCTCGCAGTTCTGCCGGGACAGCCGTATCTGGACCCCGCTCAGGGAGGGCCTCGTCAAGCCCGACCACCCGCTGATGCCGCACATCGCCTGGCAGCCCATCGCCTCGCACGCCGAGGGCGACGAGCACAAGCGGCTGCGCGGCGCGGTCATGGGCGCCATCTCCACCATCGACTTCCGCAGCCTGCGCCGCTACATCAACCGCAGTACGCAGGTGATCGTCAACCGGTTCTGCGAGGCGGGCGAGGCGGAGCTCGTCGGCCAGTTCACCGAGCACCTGCCGATGGCGGTGATGTGCGAAATCCTCGGCATGCCCGACGAGTACGACGACCGGCTCGTCGAGGCCGCCCGTGACGCGCTCAAGGGCACCGAGACCGCGATCGCCAGCCACTCCTACGTCATGGACGCCCTGAGCCGGCTCACCGCCGCCCGCCGCGCCCAGCCGGAGGAGGACCTCGCCAGCTATCTGATCACCCACCCGGCCCGGCTGAGCGACGACGAGGTCAGGGAGCACCTGCGGCTGGTGCTCTTCGCCGCCTACGAGGCCACCACCAACCTGCTGTCCAACGTGCTGCTCACGGTGCTGATCGACCCGCGCTTCCGGGCCCAGCTGAACGGCGGCCAGATGACGGTGCCGGAGGCGGTGGAGCAGTCCCTGTGGAACGAGCCGCCGTTCAGCACGGTCTTCGCCTACTTCGCCAAGCAGGAG
Source organism: Streptomyces sp. NPDC093598 (assembly GCF_044764825.1). Classification (NCBI taxonomy): domain Bacteria; kingdom Bacillati; phylum Actinomycetota; class Actinomycetes; order Kitasatosporales; family Streptomycetaceae; genus Streptomyces; species Streptomyces sp. NPDC093598. Next base: position 57,416 of record NZ_JBIWIV010000016.1, read on the forward strand.
ACCGAGCTGGGCGGGCAGCGCATCCGCCGCGGCGACGGGCTGCTCTTCGCGCCGCTCCCGGCCAACGTCGACCCGCGGGTGCGGCCGGACCTGAAGGCCAGCATGCAGGGCAACCGCTCCCACCTCGCCTTCGGCGGCGGCCCGCACGAGTGCCCCGGGCAGGACATCGGCCGCTCCATCGCCGACGTCGGCGTCGACGCGCTGCTGATGCGGCTGCCGGACGTCGAACTCGACTGCGACGAGGAGGAGCTGCGCTGGACGGCGTCCATCGCCTCCCGGCACCTGGTGGAACTGCCGGTGCAATTCTCGCCCAAGCCGCCGCAGGACGTGCAGGAGGTACCGAACCACAAGCCGGTCGCCGCGCAGCGCTCGGACTGGCAGATCGGCATCGCGCAGCCGCAGGCCGCACCGGCCGTGGCACAGCCTCAGCCGGCCGTCGCACAGCCCCAGCCCCCGGCCGCGCAACCGCAGCCGGACCCGGTGCTGCCCCAGCCGGTCCCGGCACCTCCGCTGCAGGCCGTCGCGGAACCGCCCCGCCGCAAGGGTGCCTGGCAGCGCTTCCTGAGCTGGTGGATCGGCTACTGACCGTCTGACGGGCCGTCGTACGTCCCGGCGGCCCACCGGTCGTACGACGCCCAGGCCGCGAGCACCCGGCCGCTGTGGAACCGGTGCTCCTCGCCCGTGACCGGGTCGGTGAACTCCAGGGACCGCGCCAGCAGTTGGAGCGGACGCCGGAAGTCGCCGGCCGGCACGGGGGCGGTCGGCTCCGGGTAGAGCGGGTCGCCGAGGATCGGCACGCCCAGGGCGGTCATGTGAACGCGCAACTGGTGCGTCTGCCCGGTGGCGGGGGCGAGCCGGTACCGGGCGAGTCCGCCGGACCCACCGGGGCGGTCGCGGTGCTCGACGAGCTCGACGCGGCTCACGGCGTTGGGCTCGCCCGGCACCTCCCGGGCGGTGAGCACCCCGCGCTCCTTCACGATCCGGCTGCGCACGGTCCGGGGCGAGGCGAGGGCGGGGTCGTACGGGGCGACGGCCTCGTACTCCTTGCGGATCCGGCGGTCGCGGAACAGCGTCTGGTACGCGCCGCGCTCCTCGGGGCGCACGGTGAACAGCACGAGTCCCGCGGTGAGCCGGTCCAGGCGGTGCGCGGCGGTGAGCGCGGGAAGGTTCAGCTCGCGGCGGAGCCGGGCCAGCGCAGTCTCGGCGACATGGCCGCCGCGCGGGGTGGTGGCGAGGAAGTGCGGCTTGTCGGCGACGACGATGTGCTCGTCCCGGTGCACGACCTCCAGCGGGAAGGGCACCGGCACCTCGTCGGGCAGGTCCCGGTGGAACCACACGAACATCCCGGGCACGTAGGGGGCGTCCGCCGCGACGGGCCGTCCGTCCGCCCCGACGATCCGGCCCGCGTCGAACATGCCGTCGACGACCCCGGCGCCCGCCCCGGAGAGCCGCTCCACCAGATGCTCGCGCACCGTGCCCCACGTCCCCGCGACGGGCAGCCGCACCCGCACCGGGTCCACGCCGTGGCGCTGCGGCAGGGGAGAGGGCGGGGTGTGGGTCTTGCGTCTCATCGCGGCCCAGCGTACGAGCCCGGTGTGCGGGGCGGAAAACCACTGGGACCGCCCCGTGGACCTTGCCAGGATGCGGGTATGCCGTTCCTCATCAGCCCGGTCCTGACCCCCGGGACGCTCGCAGGCCGCCCGCAACCCACGCTCCCCGCCGACGGCGGACTCGTACTGCGCCCCTGGCGGGCCGGCGACGCGCCCGCGGTGTACGAGGTCTTCCAGGACCCCGTGATGCACCAGTGGCACGCCCGGGCCGCGGACTCCGTGACGGAGGTCGGCGACTGGATCCAGGAGTGGCACCGGGCGTGGAAGGGGGAGCGGGAGGCGCACTGGGCCGTGGCCGACACGGACTCCGACGCGCTGCTGGGCCGGGTGGCGCTGCGCGAGCTGCGGCTCGACGACGGGACGGCGGAGGTGGCGTACTGGACCGTCCCGGCGGCCCGGGGCCGGGGGGTCGCCGCCCGCGCCACGACCGCACTCACCCAGTGGGCCCTGGACGAGGCAGGCTTCCACCGGCTGGAACTCCTGCACGCCGTGCGCAACGAGGCGTCCTGCCGCGTCGCCGGCAGGACCGGCTTCGCCCTGGAGGGCACCAAGCGCAGTGCGGTCCTCCAGCCGGACGGGTGGCACGACATGCATCTGCATGCGCGGGTACGGGGGGACTGAGCCGCCTCCCGCGCACCACGCTGCCCTCAGGCGGCGGACACGCGCTCCTGCTCCGCCTCGATCCGGGCGTTCCACTCGCGCTTGGAGGCCTGCCAGCCGTCCTCGTTGTGGCCACGGCGCCAGTAGCCGGAGATCGAGAGGTCCTCGCGCGGGATATGGCGCTCGACGCGGAGCAGATGGCGCAGCTGCTTGACGAAGTGCGCCTCGCCGTGGACGAAGGCGTGCACCCGGCCCGCGGGGAACTCCAGGCCCCGCACGGCCTCGACCAGGGCCTCGCCGTGAGGCCGGGCGCCGCGATGCAGCCACACGATCTCCACGTCCGAGTCGATCTTCTGCTCTTCCTCGGGGCCGGAGACCTCCACGAAGGCGTACGCCCTGGCCCCGCGCGGCAGCGCCTCAAGGGCGCAGGCGATCGCGGGCAGCGCGCTCTCGTCACCGGCGAGCAGATGCCAGTCGGCGTCCGGGGCGGGCGTGTACGCCCCACCGGGTCCCATGAAGCGCACCGTCTCGCCCGGCCGGACGCGCACGGCCCACGGACCGGCCAGGCCCTCGTCACCGTGGATGACGAAGTCCAGCGTCAGTTCGCGATGTTCGGCGTCCCACTGGCGGACCGTGTACGTCCGGGTCACCGGCCACTGTTCGCGCGGCAGCTCGTCCCGGACGCGCTGGAGGTCGAAGGGTTCCGGATAGGTCACGCCCACGGGCGGGAACAGCAGCTTCACATAGTGGTCGGTGCACGTGCCCGCCGCGAAGTCGGCGAGGCCCTCGCCGCCGAGCACCACACGCTGCATGTGCGGGGTCAGCCGCTCGGTGCGGACGACCTGCGCGGAGTGGAGCCGACGCGGCTGGCGTCCCGGTCGCTCTGCCATGAGGACCTCCCTGTCTCGCATAGTTAGGGTTACCTAAGTTAGCACCTTGTCCTCACTTCACACCTCTCGTGCGGGCAGTCACGTCGTTCTCTTACGAAAGAGTCAGGTCGCAAGCGTCGTCAGCAGGCGCTCCAGTGATCCGCCCAGTCCCCATCGGGCCGCCAGCGCCTCCAGTGCCTCCGGGTCGCGCGGCGCCCGCGGCAGTGCCGTGGAGACGTCCGGCAGGGGCACGTCGTCCGCGACCCGGACCACCTTCGGCGCGACGGCGAGATACGGACGCGCCTCGTCCAGCCGCCTGCGCTGCGTCGGAGTCAGCTTCGACCGCCGGTCCTCGACCGCCGCCATGATCCCGGCCAGGTCCCCGAACTCGGCCAGCAGCTTGGCGGCCGTCTTCTCGCCGATGCCCGGCACGCCCGGCAGACCGTCGCTGGGGTCGCCGCGCAGCAGGGCCAGATCCGCGTACCCGCTGCCGCCGACCCCATACTTCTCACGCAGCACCGCCTCATCGGTGTGCTGCAGCGTGCCCACGCCCTTCAGCGGGTACAGCACGCGCACCCCGCGCGCGTCGTCCACCAGTTGGTACAGGTCGCGGTCGCCCGTGACGATGTCGACCGGGCCCTTTGCCCGCGCGGTGAACGTGCCGATCACGTCGTCCGCCTCGTATCCGGCGACGCCCACGCGCGCGATGCCCACCGCGTCCAGCACCGCCTCGATGACCGGCACCTGCGGCGACAGCGTGTCGGGCACCTCCTCCTCGTCCGGGCCCACCGCGTGCTCCTCGGCGACGCGGTGCGCCTTGTAGGACGGGATCAGCTCCACCCGCCAGTGCGGCCGCCAGTCGGCGTCCATGCAGGCCACCAGAAGGTCCGGCCGGTGGTCCTTGACCAGGCGGTCGATGAAGTCGAGCAGGCCGCGCACGGCGTTCACCGGCGTGCCGTCCGGGGCCCTGACCGAGTCCGGGACGCCGAAGTAGGCGCGGAAGTACAGGGAAGCGGTGTCGAGGAGCATCAGTCGTCCGGTCACGCCACGCATCATGCCGTACGCCGCCGACAGCCACCCGCCGCTGCGCAACGCGTTGCGCCCTGCGCCTCGGGTGTGAAGCGCCACACCTTTCCGTTTGCTTTCGGGGATCGAGGGGAGGCGCCGCCCCGGAGCGAGGCTGGTTGCGCATTTCAACTGTTTGCGCCCTGTCCTCGCTCTGTTCTGTTGCCAAGGAAATAGAGGTGCACGTGTCAGCGACGCTGGAAGCGACGAGTCTGTACAAGGTGTTCGGCAGGAGACCGGACCGGGCCGTCGAGCGGCTGCGCGGCGGAGCCGACCGCGAGGAGCTGCGGGCCGAGGGCACGACCGCCGCCGTGATCGACGCGTCCTTCACCGTCGAGCCCGGGCAGATCTTCGTCGTCATGGGCCTGTCCGGCTCCGGCAAGTCCACCCTGCTGCGCATGCTCAACGGCCTGCTCGAGCCGACCGCCGGACAGGTGCGCTTCGACGGCCAGGACCTGACCGCGCTGAGCGACCGCGAGCTGCGCCAGGTCCGCTCCAAGAAGATCAGCATGGTGTTCCAGCACTTCGCGCTCTTCCCGCACCGCAGCGTGCGCGAGAACGCCGCCTACGGTCTGGAAGTGCAGGGCGTGCCCCGCGCCGAGCGCGTACGCCGCGCCGACGAGGCGCTCGCCCTGTGCGGTCTGGCCGGCTGGGAGAAGTCCTGGCCCGACGAGCTGTCCGGCGGCATGCAGCAGCGCGTCGGCCTCGCCCGCGCGCTCGCCACCGACGCCGACCTGCTGCTGATGGACGAGTCCTTCAGCGCCCTGGACCCGCTGATCCGCCGTGACATGCAGGACCAGCTGCTGGAGCTCCAGCAGAAGCTCAAGAAGACGATCGTCTTCATCACCCACGACCTGAACGAGGCCATGCGCCTGGGCGACCGCATCGCCGTCATGCGCGACGGCCGGATCGTGCAGATCGGCACCGCCCAGGACATCCTGCTGCGGCCGGCGAACGACTACGTCGCCTCCTTCACCCAGGACGTCGACCGATCCCGCGTCCTGACTGCGGGCGAGCTCATGGACACCTCGGTCACCGCCGACGACCCCGGCTGCCACTGCGAGACCGCCACGCCCGACACCCCCTTCACGGAGCTGTGCGCCATCAGCGCCCGGCTCACCCACCCCGTCTCGGTCGTGGACCAAGACAACAGGCAGATCGGCGTCATCCCCCGGCAGCGCCTGATCGGCTTCCTCGGCGACGAGCAGGACGCCACCCCGGAGCCCTGCGACTCCCCGCGGGACAAGGGCGGAGAGAAGGTGACCGCCCGTGCCTAGGATTCAGCTCGGCACCTGGGTCAACGACGCGGTCGACTGGCTCACCACCCACATGGCGTGGCTGTTCGACTTCTGCAAGACCGTCTTCCTCGGCCTCTACGACGGCATCAACGCCGTCCTCCAGGCCCCCGAACCGCTGCTCCTCGCCGGCATCTTCGCCGTGATCGCCTTCTGGCTGCGCGGGACGCTCGCCGGTGTCCTCACGTTCGCCGGATTCGCGTTCATCGACTCCCTCGAACTGTGGGAGAACGCGATGATCACCCTGGCGCTCGTCCTCGTGGCGACCGTCATCGCGCTGGTGATCTCCCTGCCGGTCGGCATCTGGGCGGCCCGCTCGGACCGCGTCAGCTCACTGGTACGGCCCGTCCTGGACTTCATGCAGACGCTGCCCGCGATGATCTACCTCATCCCGGCGATCCTGTTCTTCGGCACCGGCGCCCCCGCCGGCATCGTCGCCACCCTGATCTTCGCGCTCGCCCCGGGCGTGCGCATGACCGAGCTGGGCATCCGGCAGGTCGACAAGGAACTGGTCGAGGCGGCCGAGGCGTTCGGCACCTCGCCCCGCAACACTCTGCTGCGCGTCCAGCTGCCGCTCGCCCTGCCCACCGTCATGGCCGGCGTCAACCAGGTCATCATGCTCGGCCTGTCCATGGCCGCGATCGCCGGCATGGTCGGCACCGGCGGCCTCGGCGGCGACGTCAACGAGGCCATCGGCCAGCTCAACGTGGGCCTCGGCTCCGAGGCCGGTGTGGCCATCGTGATCCTCGCGATCTACCTGGACCGGATGACCAGCGCCCTGGGCACCCAGGTCTCCCCGCTCGGCCGCCGCGCCGCCGCCAAGCTGCGCGCCGCGCAGGGGCTGAGGATCTGGTCCTACCGGCCGCGCCCGGCGGTCGCCGTGATCGGCGTCGTCGTCCTCGCGCTCACCGCGGGCGGCATGGGTGTCCTCGGTGGCGGCACCGGCACCGAGGCCGCGGCGGACGGCAAGAACGTCGGCCAGGGCAAGAAGATCAGCATCGGCTACATCCCCTGGGACGAGGGCGTCGCCTCCACCTTCCTGTGGAAGGAGGTCCTGGAGCAGCGCGGCTACGAGGTCGAGGCCAGGCAGTTCGACGCCGGCCCGCTCTACACCTCCCTCGCCCAGGGCGACGTCGACTTCCAGACGGACGCCTGGCTGCCCACCACGCACGCCCAGTACTGGAAGAAGTACGGCAAGCAGCTCGACGACCTCGGCGCCTGGTACGACAAGACGTCCCTGGAGCTCACCGTGCCCTCCTACATGAAGGGCATAGACTCCCTGGCGGACCTCAAGGGCAGGGCCTCCGAGTTCGGCGGCGAGATCACCGGCATCGAGGCCTCCGCCGGTGAGATGGCGCTGCTGAAGAGCAAGGTCCTCAAGGAGTACGGCCTCGACAAGGAGTACGAGGTCGTCGACAGCTCCACGCCCGCCATGCTGGCCGAGCTGAAGCGCGCCTACGCCCAGAAGAAGCCGATCGTCACCACCCTCTGGTCGCCGCACTGGGCGTACAACGACTACGACCTCAAGAAGCTCAAGGACCCGAAGGGCGCCTGGGGCGAGGGCGACGGCGTGCACACCCTGTCCCGCAAGGGCTTCGCGGACGACGACCCGACGGTCGCCGAGTGGCTGAAGAACTTCACGATGAGCGAGAAGCAGCTCACCAGCCTCGAGGCCGAGATCAACAAGGCGGGCAAGGGCAACCAGCAGGACGCCGTCCGCGCCTGGCTGAAGCAGAACCCCGGCGTCGTCGACAAGCTCGCCCCGGTGCGGAACACCGGCGGCAGCACGCCGGCCGAGGCGAAGCAGCCCCTGGACGTCGCCTGGTTCCCCTGGGACGAGGACATCGCCGTCACCTACCTCTGGAAGAACGTCCTGGAGCGGCGCGGCTACACGCTGAACCTCAAGCAGATGGACGTCGGCCCGGTCTACACGGGGCTGGCCTCGGGCGACCTCGACCTCAACTTCGACGCCTGGCTGCCCTACGCCCAGAAGAACTACTGGGACAAGAACAAGGACCGGCTCAAGGACCTCGGCACCTGGTACGAACCGACCTCCCTGGAGCTCGCCGTACCGTCCTACGTGAAGGGCGTCGACTCCCTGGAGGACCTCAAGGGCAGGTCCGGCACCTTCAAGGGGAAGATCATCGGCATCGAGCCGGGCACCGGCGAGATGGACCTGCTGAAGAACAAGGTTCTGCCCGGCTACGGCTTGGACAAGGAGTACGAGGTCGTCGACGGCTCGACGCCCGCCATGCTGGCCGAGCTGAAGCGCGCGTACGCCGAGAAGGAGCCGATCGCCGTCACCCTCTGGTCGCCGCACTGGGCGTACAGCGACTACGAGCTGACCAAGCTGAAGGATCCGAAGAAGGCCTTCGGTGAGGGCAACACGATCCGCACCATCTCCAACGAGAAGTTCCCGGAGGAGTACCCGCAGCTCACGAAGTGGATCAAGAACTTCACGATGAGCGAGGCCGAGCTCGGCAGCCTGGAGAGCGAGATCAAGGATCGCGGCCAGGGCCATGAGGAAGAGGCCGTGGCCGAGTGGCTCGAGCAGCACCCGGACATGGTGAACCGCATGACTCCGCAGTAGGGTTCCGGGGTGGGACGCGCGACACACCGCGTCCCGCCCCGCCCGCCGATCCCACGAGCGGGATCCGGACAACCACAGAGCGCCACGCCACCCCCTGAACCCCCTCTTCCGCCCTGATCCTCCGGCGAGCGAACGGCCCGCCCCGTTCCCTTCGGCGGCGGATCCCCTGGCGCGAAGCGTGAGGTCGGCACCGTCCCGTATGACGTCCATGTGACGGGCGCGGGAAACGGTTTGCCGAACATGCGTAGGGTGCAGACAACTCAACAGAAGCAGTGCGCCGGGACACCGTCGCACAGGGAGCGGATCGACGGGCGAAGGAGGGAGCCGGAGCGATGGGCGACCACAAAGAACAGCCTCTTCGGGTGGGCGCGGCCGTGCGCCGGCGGCGCCGCGCGCTGGGGCTCACACTCGCCGTCGTGGCCGCGCGCAGCGGCCTGTCGGTCCCCTTCCTCAGCCAGATCGAGAACGACCGGGCGCGGCCCAGCACCAGTTCCCTGGAGAAGGTCGCCGACGCCCTGCGCACCACCGCCGTGGAACTGCTCGCCGCGGCCGACCCGGCGTGCAGCGTGGACGTCGTCCGCGCCGACGGCACCGAGCCGCTGCTCCAGCCGCAGGCGCGCTCCCTGGTCCGCGGCCACCACCAGATGCACGCCTCCGAGTTCATCGGCGACCATGACGCCGGCCGTGAATTCCAGTACCGCAACGACCAGTTGATGTACGTCGCCGACGGCGCGGTGGAGATCGAGGCGGAGGGCCGCGCCTACCGCCTGGGCCGCGGCGACACGCTGTACCTGACCGGCGGTGTACGGCATCGCTGGCGGGCGGCCGAGTCGGACACCCGCGTGATCGTCGTCGCCGTGGCGGAGCACATCGAGGCGGTCCGGGACCGGCCACGCCGGTGAGAGTCGTCTCGCTGGTCCCCTCGCTGACCGAGGCCGTGGCCCGGTCCGCGCCCGCAACCCTGGCCGGCGCCACCGACTGGTGCACGCATCCCCCCGACCTGGACGTCGTACGCGTCGGCGGCACCAAGAACCCGAAGACCGACCGGATCCTCTCCCTCGCGCCCGACCTGGTCATCGCCAACGAGGAGGAGAACCGCGCACCCGACCTCGCGGCCCTGCGCGCCGCGGGAGCCGAGGTCCTGGTGACCGAGATCCGCGACGTGCCGCAGGCCTTCCGGGAACTGGCCCGGGTGCTGGACGCCTGCGGGGTGACGGGCCGCCCGCGCTGGCTGGACGAGGCGGAAGCCACCTGGGCGTCTCTGCCGGAGCCCGGTACGCGAGCGACGGCGCTCGTGCCGATCTGGCGCCGCCCGTGGATGGTCCTGGGCCGCGACACCTTCGCGGGCGACGTCCTCGCCCGCCTCGGCGTCGACCTCGTGCACGCCACGCACCCCGACCGCTATCCCCGCGTCCCGCTGGAGGAACTCCGCGCCTCGGCACCTGACCTGGTGGTGCTCCCGGACGAGCCGTACCGCTTCACCGCGGACGACGGCCCCGAGGCCTTCCCCGGCCTGCCCTGCGCGCTCGTCAGCGGACGGCACCTGACGTGGTACGGGCCGTCGCTGGCCGAGGCGCCGAGGGTGCTGGGCCGGGCGCTGCGAGCAGCTCGCCCCTGAGCAGCCCGCGCACGGTGCCCGCGACGGCGGTGCCCCACGCCGCGACCAGCACCGCGTACAGCACGACCGCCGGCCCCGTGTACGCCACGAGCCCGGTGTGCCGGCCCAGCGCCTCGGCGCCCGTGACACAGGTGCCCACCGGGAAGGTGAACGACCACCAGGTCATCGAGAACCGCATCCCGTGCCGCCGGGCACGCAGCACATGGACGGCGGCCAGGCAGAACCACAGCAGCGCGAACCCCATCACGGGCACGCCGTAGAGCACGGCGAGGACCCCGAAGCCCTCGCTGTACGGCGGGGACACGACCCCTGGCGCGACGTCCGCGAACGCGCCGACGGCGGTCGTGGACTGCCCGAGCGGGCCCAGCACCAGGACCAGCGTCGGGGTGAGGGCGAGGGGCAGCGGCCCACCGGTGAGCAGCCTGGCGAAGACCAGCGGCAGCATGACCAGGGTCGCGAGCAGGCTGAGCCCGAACAGCGCGAAGCAGCCGAGGAGCAGTGTCCCCCGGGCCTGACCGGACGGCAGATGCGGCACCAGCGACGGCCCGACGGCGGCCGACACCATGGGCGCGACGAGCGGCAGCAGCCAGACGGGCGTGGCCTGCCCCGGCTCCACGCGATGGCGCACGGCCATCAGATACGGCACGGCGACGGCAGCGGCGAGCCCGAGCACCGTACCGGCGGTGAAGAGCACCACGTCGAGGGCGACGGCCGCCCGTATGCCGATCCAGTCCCGGCCGACCGTGAGGGCACCGCCGCCCACGGCGAGCAGGGCCATGGCGAGGCAGCCGTAGAACGGTGCCGTAGCCGGGTCCAGGAGGTGGACGCGGGCCTGGTCCCGGTGCCGGCTCCAGTGCGCGGCCCGTCCGGCGAACAGCGCCAGGAGCAGGGCGAGCGAGAGGGCCCACACCCCCGCCAGCACGCCGCGCAGCCCCGGGACGTGCGCTGGAAGGGCTGACCCGGCGGTGGCGACGACGGCGGTCCCCATCACGGTGGCGTACCAGTTGGGTCCGAGATGCCGGACGGAGAGCGGGTAGGTGACGGGCTGGGCTGCGGTGACCATGACGCCACGGTGGGGCCGGGGGAGGCGCACCACCAGGGAGGACGCCTCTATGGCGACATAAACTGGGTTTATGAGCAACGCGGATGAGCAGGCCGGGCCGTCGGCCGCCGGGCCCCTGGGGCACCGGGTGCCGGATCTGGGCGCCCTGGAGCTGCTGCTGGCGGTCGCACGGCTCGGCAGCCTCGGTGGTGCCGCGCGGGAACTCGGTATCACCCAGCCCGCGGCCAGCAGCCGGATCCGGTCGATGGAGCGGCAGCTCGGGGTGGCGCTGGTCGACCGGTCGCCCCGCGGGTCCCGGCTCACGGACGCCGGGGCGCTGGTGACGGACTGGGCGCGGCGGATCGTGGAGGCGGCGGAGGCCTTCGACGCGGGGGCGCAGGCGCTGCGCGTCCGCCGCGACTCCCGGCTGCGGGTGGCCGCGAGCATGACCATCGCGGAGTACCTGCTGCCGGGCTGGCTGCTCGCGCTGCGCGCGCAGCGGCCCGACACGGCGGTGTCGTTGCACGCGGGGAACTCGACCGTGGTGGCGGAGCGGCTGCTGTCCGACGAGGCGGACCTGGGGTTCGTGGAGGGGCTGTCGGTGCCGGCCGGTCTCGACTCGGCGGTCATCGCCCACGACCGGCTGATAGTGGTGACCGCGCCGGGGCATGCGTGGGCGCGGCGGCGGCGGTCGCTGGCCGCGGAGGAACTGGCGTCGACGCCGCTGATCCTCCGGGAGAAGGGCTCGGGCACGCGTCAGGTCCTGGACGCGGCGCTGGGTGGCCTGGCCCGGCCGCTGATCGAGCTGTCCTCGACGACGGCGGTGAAGGCGGCGGCGGTGAGCGGCGCGGGCCCGGCGGTGCTGAGTGAACTGGCGGTGGGAGAGGAGCTCTCGATGCGCCGGCTGGTGCGGGTGCCGGTGGACGGGGTGGCGCTGGCACGGGACCTGAGGGCGGTGTGGCCGACAGGGCACCGCCCTACCGGGCCCGCACGGGACCTGCTGTCGCTGACGCGGGGATAGCCCCTGCCCGTCCGACTGCTGCGGATCAGGCGCCGGAAGCCGCCTCCACCAGCGCCCGCATCACCCGCACGTCCTCCCCCATCTCCGGATGCCACTGCACGCCCAGGACCCAGTCGGCCGAGGGGAGTTCCACCGCCTCCACCGTCCCGTCCGCCGCGTACGCCGAGGGGACGAGGCCCGCGCCCAGGCGATCCACGGCCTGATGGTGGTACGTCGGCACGAACGTCTCCTCCGGCACGACACCGGCGTACAGACTCCCCGGCACCGGCTTCACGGCATGGCCCCCGAAGACGCCCACGACCTCGGCATGCCCGTCGATGTGCTGCACGAGCGTCCCCCCGAGGGCGACGTTCAGCAACTGCATCCCCCGGCAGATCCCCAGCAGGGGCACCCCGGCCGCCAGCGCGGCGTCGATCAGCGCCAGCTCCCAAGCGTCCCGCTCCGGCGCCGGCGGCCCCGTCCGCTCCTCGCGCTCCGCCCCGTAGCGGACCGGCTCCACGTCCGGACCGCCAGCGATGACCAGCCCGTCCAGCCGGGCCACGGCGGCCGCCGCGTGGCGCGGGTCGTCCGGTGGCAGCATCGCGGCCAGGCCGCCCGCCTGCTGCACCAGCCGGGGGTAGCCGACCGGCAGCAGGGCCGCCTCCAGCTCCCACACGCCCCAGCGCGCACCCGATTCCAGATAGGTGCTGACCCCGATCAACGGCCTGACCACGACAACTCCCTCACCACTCGACGCCTCAGTCCCGTGCCAACTCTGCCTCGGCCGCCGCCAGCGCCGCGAACTCCTCCTCCGGCGCCTTCGCCACCAGCCGCTTACGGCTGTACAGGCCGAAGTACCCGACGGCCACGACGTACACCGCGAGCGCGATCAGTGCCGCCGTCACGTCCACCAGGAACGTCGCGACCAGCGCCGCGCACGCCAGCACCAGGGCGACCGAGGACGTCAGCACCCCGCCGGGCGTGCGGTACGGCCGTGGCAGCTCCGGCTCGCGGCGGCGCAGCACGATGTGCGACAGGGACATCAGCGCGTAGGAGATGGTCGCGCCGAAGACGGCGATGTTCAGCATCCGGGCCCCGTTGCCCGACACCGCCGCCAGCAGGAAGCCGATCGTGCCGGGCACCAGCAGGCCCAGGTAGGGCGCCTTGCGGCGACTGGTGAGGGAGAGGAAGCGGGGCAGATAGCCCGCGCGGGACAGGGCGAACAGCTGGCGCGAGCCCGCGTAGATCAGGGAGAAGAACGACGCCACCAGGCCGGCCAGGCCCGCGTAGTTCACGATCCGGCTCAGCGTCGTCGCCTCGCCGTTCGGCTGGAGCGCCTCGACCAGCGGGTTGCCCGCCTCCTGGATCGCGTCGGAACCGCGTGCTCCGGCCGCCGCGAAGAAGGTCACCACCGCCAGCACCACCAGGATGCCCATCGACCAGCGGATCGCCTTCGGCAGCGTACGGGCCGGTTCCCTGGTCTCCTCGGCGGCCAGCGGCACGCCCTCGACACCGAGGAAGAACCACATGCCGAAGGGGAACGCCGCCCAGATGCCGAGCAGGCCGAACGGCAGCCAGGAGTTCGACCCCGCGGCGGAGGAGTCGACCGGGATGTCGTCCAGGGACGCGAAGGAGAAGTCGGGCAGCGCCGCCAGCGCGAACACGATCAGGGCGACCACCGCGATGCCGGTGACGACGAAGCTGAAGCGCAGCGCCTCGCCCACGCCCCACAGATGGATGCCGAGGAAGATCGCGAAGCAGACCAGGTACATCGGCCAGCCGGACTCCAGGCCGAACAGGCCCAGCGACTCGACGTAGTCGCCGATGAAGATGACGATCGCGGCGGGCGCGAGGACGTACTCGATCAGGATCGCCGTGCCGGTCAGGAAGCCGCCCCACGGGCCGAGCGCCCGCCGGGCGAAGCCGTAGCCGCCGCCCGCCGTGGGCAGGATCGAGGACAGCTCGGCGAGCGCGAAGACCATGCACGCGTACATCGCGCCCATGAGCACCATGGCGATCGCGAGACCCCCGAAGCCGCCTTCGGCGAGGCCGAAGTTCCAGCCCGAGTAGTCGCCGGAGACGACGTAGGCGACGCCGAGGCCGGTCAGCAGCACCCAGCCGGCGCTGCCCCGGCGCAGTGCTCTGCGTTCCAGATAGTCGTCGCCCTCCGGGGCGGCGGGTGTGACGGTGGGTTCCTGGGACATGGGCAGACTCCCGACGGGGCGGCGGCGGTCACGGGGGCGAGCGGACTGCGACTCAATGGAATGGAGCCATACCTTTGCGGTGCCGACCGAGCGAAGGCAAGACCCGTGCGTTAATCGCCCGTAAATCCTCACCGCGCGAAGACACCGCCCGGCTCAGCCGAGGAAGCCCCGCAGCAGCGCCGCCGTGCCCCCGCAGTGCTCGCGCATGATCTCCCGCGCCTGGTCGGCGTCGCCCTCGATCACCGCCTCCACCAGGGCGGTGTGCTGCCGCTGGGAGTGCTCCAGGTTGCGCACCAGCAGCGGAATGCAGTCGAGCAGGTCGTTGACCCTCGCGCGGACGGCCGCGTACTGGGCGGTGAGCGTCGGGGAGCCGGACAGCTCGGCGAGCGTGAGGTGCAGCAGCGTGTCCAGGCGGCGGTACTCGGCGAGCGGCGCGTCGTGCGTGCGCGCCAGGGCCTCGCGGAGCCGGTCCGCCTGCTTCTCCTCCAGCCCGTGCGCCGCGCACAGCCCGGCCGCGCCCACCTCCAGCACCTCCCGGAACCGCAGCACGTCCTCGATGTCGACCTCGGCGACCCGGCGCCGCAGCTCGTCCTCGCCGACGGCGTCGGTGCGCGGCAGCACGAACGTCCCGCCGTACCGGCCGCGCCGCGACTCGACGAGACCCTGGTCCTGGAGCACCTTCAGCACCTCGCGCAGCGTCACCCGGCTGATCCCCAGCCGCTCCGCCAGCTCCCGCTCGGCCGGCAGCCGCTCGCCCCCCGGCACCAGACCCAGCCGTACGACCTGCAAGATCTGCTCCAGCGCCTCCTCGAAGCCGTTGCCCGCGCGCACCGGCCGCAGCACCGGCGTCAGCCCGTCGCGCTCCACCCCGCCGCCGTCCGCTTCCTCCGGCATGGGCCGTGCCCCCTTCCCAAGCAATGGTTCTCCGCAATACCTTATGGCTCCCGGCGGACCCAAGGAGCCAAGGAGGCCCTCCCGTGGCAGACCGCACACCCCCGCTGAGCGTCGAGGAGCTGCACACCCTCGTCGCCGGCGGTGAGATCGACACTGTCGTCCTGGCCTTCCCCGACATGCAAGGGCGACTCCAGGGCAAGCGGTTCGCCGCACGCTTCTTCCTCGACGAGGTCCTCCGGCACGGCACCGAGGGCTGCAACTACCTGCTCGCCGTCGACACCGAGATGAACACCGTCGACGGCTACGCGATGTCCTCCTGGGACCGCGGCTACGGCGACTTCGCCATGCACCCGGACCTGACCACCCTGCGCCGCGTTCCCTGGAACGAGGGCACGGCCATGCTCCACGCCGACCTCGCCTGGAGCGACGGCTCCCCGGTCGTCGCCGCCCCCCGCCAGATCCTGCGCCGCCAGCTGGAGCGCCTGGCCGAACTCGGCTACACCGCCCAGGTCGGCACGGAGCTGGAGTTCATCGTCTTCAAGGACACCTACGAACAGGCCTGGGACGCCGGCTACAAGGGCCTGACCCCGGCCAACCAGTACAACATCGACTACTCGGTCCTCGGCACCGGCCGCATCGAGCCCCTGCTGCGCCGCATCCGCAACGAGATGGCCGGCGCCGGCCTCACCGTCGAGTCCGCCAAGGGCGAGTGCAACCCCGGCCAGCACGAGATCGCCTTCCGCTACGACGAGGCCCTGGTCACCTGCGACCAGCACTCCGTCTACAAGACCGGCGCCAAGGAGATCGCCGCCCAGGAGGGCATGTCGATCACCTTCATGGCCAAGTACAACGAGCGCGAGGGCAACTCCTGCCACATCCACCTCTCGCTCGCCGACGCCGACGGCACCAACGCGATGGCCGGGGACGGCGAAGGCGGCATGTCGGACGTCATGCGCCACTTCCTCGCCGGCCAGCTCGCCGCCCTGCGCGAGTTCTCCCTCCTCTACGCCCCCAACATCAACTCCTACAAGCGGTTCCAGCCGGGCTCCTTCGCGCCGACCGCCGTCGCCTGGGGCCAGGACAACCGCACCTGCGCGCTGCGCGTGGTCGGCCACGGCCGCTCCCTGCGCTTCGAGAACCGCCTGCCCGGCGGCGACGTCAACCCCTACCTCGCCGTCGCCGGGCTGGTCGCGGCAGGACTGCACGGCATCGAGCAGAAGCTGGAACTGCCCGACCCCTGCCCCGGCAACGCCTACGCCGCCGACCTCGACCACGTCCCCACCACCCTGCGCGAGGCCGCCGAGCTCTGGGAGAACAGCACCGTCGCCCGGGCCGCATTCGGCGACGAGGTCGTCGCGCACTACCGCAACATGGCGCGCGTCGAACTGGACGCCTTCGACGCCGCGGTGACCGACTGGGAGCTGCGCCGCTCCTTCGAACGTTTGTGAGGTCCTTCTTGTCTTCCGAGCACCTTCTGGAAGTACTGAACCCCGCGACCGAGGAGGTCGTCGCCGCCGTCGCCGGGGCGAGCCCGGCCGACGTGGACACGGCCGTCACCTGGGCCGCCAGGGCACAGCGGACCTGGGCCGCCCTGGCCCCGGCGGACCGCGCCCGGCTGCTGCGCCGCTTCGCCGCCACGGTCGACCAGCACCTGGAGGAACTGGCCCGGCTGGAGGTCCGCGAGGCAGGCCACCTCATCGGCAACGCCCGCTGGGAGGCCGGCAACGTCCGTGACCTGCTGGACTACGCGGCCGGGGGAGTGGAGCGGCTCACCGGCCGGCAGATCCCGGTGCCCGGCGGTCTGAACGTCACGATCCTCGAACCGCTCGGCGTCGTCGGCGTGATCGCGCCCTGGAACTTCCCCATGCCGATCGCCGCCTGGGGCACCGCCCCCGCCCTCGCAGCCGGAAACGCCGTCCTCCTCAAGCCCGCCGAGACCACCCCTCTCACCGCCCTGCGCCTGGCCGAACTCGCCCTGGAGGCAGGGCTCCCCGAGCACCTCTTCCAAGTCCTGCCGGGACGCGGTGACATCACGGGCGACGCCCTGGTCCGCCACCCCGGTGTCGCCAAGATCGTCTTCACGGGCTCCACCCGGACCGGGACGCGCGTCGCCGCCCTCGGCGCCGAGCAGGTCAAGCCCGTCACCCTCGAACTCGGAGGCAAGAGCCCCAACATCGTCTTCGCCGACGCCGACCTCAAGACCGCCGTCGACCCCTTCTCCTTCCTCGACAACTCCGGCCAGGACTGCTGCGCCCGCACCCGCGTCGTGGTCCAGGAGACCGTCTACGACGAGGTCCGCGAGCTGCTCGCCGAGGCGCTGGCCGCCGTGGTGGTGGGCGACCCGGCCGACGACAAGACCCAGATGGGCCCGCTGATCTCCCGCCAGCAGCTCGACCGCGTCCGCGGCTTCGTGCCCGACGACGCCCCGGCCCTGCGCGGCAGCGCCCCCGAGGGCCCCGGCTTCTGGTTCCCGCCGACCGTCCTCACCGGCGAGAGCCCCGACTCGGCGGCCGCCTGTGAGGAGATCTTCGGCCCCGTCGCCGTGCTCCTGCCCTTCACCGACGAGCAGGACGCGATCCGCCTCGCCAACGGCACCCCCTAC
Organism: Streptomyces sp. NPDC093598; assembly: GCF_044764825.1. Lineage (NCBI taxonomy): Bacteria > Bacillati > Actinomycetota > Actinomycetes > Kitasatosporales > Streptomycetaceae > Streptomyces > Streptomyces sp. NPDC093598. The sequence goes on from NZ_JBIWIV010000016.1 coordinate 74,805, forward strand.
GGCCTCTCCGGCTCCATCTGGACCCGGGATGTCGGCCGTGCCCTGCGCGTCTCCCAGGCCGTCCGCGCCGGCAACCTGTCCGTCAACTCCCATGCCAGCGTCCGCTACTGGACCCCCTTCGGCGGCTACAAGCAGTCCGGCGTCGGCCGCGAGCTCGGCCCCGACGCCCTGGCCGCCTTCACCGAAACCAAGAACGTCTTCATCAGCACGGAGGGCCCCGCACAGTGACTGCCCAGGAGAACATCTGCCGCCGCCTGGTCGGCCGTACCGCCGTCGTCACCGGAGCCGGCAGCGGCATCGGCCTCGCCGCCGCCCGCCGCCTCGCCTCCGAGGGCGCGAACGTCGTCTGCGGCGACGTCGACGACACCCGCGGCAAGGCCGCCGCCGAGGAGGTCGGCGGCACCTTCGTGAAGGTCGACGTGACCGACCCCGAGCAGGTCGAAGCCCTCTTCAGGACCGCTCACGACACCTACGGCAGCGTCGACATCGCCTTCAACAACGCAGGCATCTCCCCGCCCGACGACGACTCCATCCTGGAGACCGGCCTGGAGGCCTGGAAGCGCGTCCAGGAGGTCAACCTCACCTCCGTCTACCTGTGCTGCAAGGCCGCCATCCCCTACATGCGGCGCCAGGGCAGGGGCTCGATCATCAACACGGCGTCCTTCGTCGCCAGGATGGGCGCGGCCACGTCGCAGATCTCGTACACGGCCTCCAAGGGCGGCGTCCTCGCCATGTCCCGTGAACTGGGCGTGCAGTTCGCCCGCGAGGGCATTCGCGTGAACGCCCTGTGCCCCGGCCCGGTCAACACCCCCCTTCTCCAAGAGCTGTTCGCCAAGGACCCGGAGCGGGCCGCGCGCCGCCTGGTGCACATCCCGCTGGGCCGGTTCGCCGAGGCCGAGGAGATCGCCGCCGCCGTCGCCTTCCTGGCCAGCGACGACTCCTCCTTCGTGAACGCCACCGACTTCCTGGTCGACGGCGGGATCGCGGGGGCGTACGTCACACCCCTGTAAGCGAGGGTCCGGACGGCCCGGGTCGCGCCCTACAGTGCCGGGATGAGCATGACGCCGCCGCCCGGCTGGTATCCCGACCCGCACGCCCCGCACCTGCAGCGCTGGTGGGACGGCACGGCCTGGACCGAGCACCGCCGTGCGCCCGGGACCCCCGCCGCCCCGCCGCCCGGCGGCGGCACCGGCCGGACGAAGGTGGTCGCCCTGGCCGCCGTCGGCGCCGTCCTGGCAGCGGCGATCGTCACCGGAGCCGTCGCCCTCGGCGGGGGCGACGGCGACGGCACGGAAACGAGGACGGTCCCCTCGTCCGCGCCCCCGGCCCGGACCGGCTCACCGGAACCGACCCCCGAGGCGTCCACCTCCGAGCCGTCCGCCGACGACCCCGCGGTCGTCGAGGACCAGCTCAACGGCGTCACGTTCGCGCTGCTCGACGGCTGGGTCCGCCCGCAGTACGTCGCCCAGGACGACGTCGTCATGACGACCGACGGCACCTACGACTGCCCCGGCGGTGTGGGCCTGTGCCGTCACGGCATGGTCTTCTCCCGCACGGTGACCGAGAACGACGAGAAGTCCCCCCGGGCCCTCGCCGAGGCGGACATCTCCGAGGCCGCCGACGAGGCCTACGACCGCGACAAGCTCGGCCGCGAGCTCCACGGCGGCCTGGAGTCGCACCAGGTCGTGAAATCCGGGCCGGTCGCGGTGGCGGGCCGCGCCGGGTACCTCGTGCGCTGGCGCGTCAAGACCGCCAAGGGCCCCGGCGGCTACGTCCAGTCCCTCGTCTTCCCCTCCAGCGTCGGCACGGAGTCACCGGTCCTCGTCCGGTACGTCTTCGATGCCGGCGAGGACGGACCGCCGCTCGCCGACATGGACCGCATCACCGAGGGCATCCGCCCGGTCGGCGACGCGGACACCGGCGGCGGCGTCGGCAGCAGCATCGGCCCGACGGACTGACGCCTACAGGAAGGTGTGGCCCTCGCCGCGATAGGTGGGCGCGGTCGCCGTCACCGCGTCGCCCTCGATCAGGTGCAGCCGGTCGAACCGCTCGCACAGCTCACCGGCCTTCGCGTGCCGGAACCACACCTTGTCGCCGATCAGCAGATCGTCGGCGGGCGAACCGAGCAGCGGCGTCTGCACCTCACCGGCACCCTCCTGCGGGTCGTAGCGCAACCCCTCGGGCAGATACGGCACCGGCAAGCGGTCGGCCCCGGCCGCACCCGAGGCGGGATATCCACCACCCAGGACCGTCACCACTCCCACCCCCGGCCGCCGTACGACCGGCTGGGCGAAGAGGGCCGACGGACGGCCTTTAAACGACGTGTAGTTGTCGAACAGGCGCGGCACGTACAGCCCCGACCCGGCGGCGATCTCCGTGACCGCGTCCTCGGCCGCCGTGTGCTGCACCGAACCCGTGCCGCCGCCGTTGACGAACTCCAGACCCGGCACGACGGCCCGCACCGCGCGCACCACCTCCGCACGCCGCTCGGCGAGTTCACGCCTGGCGGCGGCCTGCATCAGCCGGATGGCACGGGAGCGCAGCGGCCGCCCCGCCAGCGCGTCCCCGACACCGGCGACATGACCCTCGTAGGCCATGATCCCCACGACCTGGAAGCCAGGACGCCGGGCCACCGCCCGGGCCACGTCGGCGACCTGGGCGGGGGAGTGCAGCGGCGAACGCCGGGCCCCGACCCGCACCCGCCCGCCGAGCAGCTTCAGGGACGTGTCCAACTCCAGGCACACGCGGACCACTTCACGCCCGCCGCCCCGGGAGGCGTCGATCAGATCCAGCTGGGCGACGTCGTCGACCATGACGGTCACGGCTGCGGCGAGCTTGGGATCACCGGCGAGTTCGGCGTACGCGGCACGGTCGGCGGACGGGTAGGCGAGCAGCACGTCGTCGAAGCCCGAGCGGGCCAGCCACAGCGACTCGGCGAGGGTGAACGACATGATCCCGGCGAAGCCGTCCCGGGCCAGGACGCGTTCCAGCAGCGCCCGGCAGCGCACGGACTTGCTGGCGACCCGGACGGGCTTGCCCCCGGCGCGGCGGACCAGGTCGGCGGCGTTGGCGTCGAAGGCCTCCAGGTCCACGATCGCGAGTGGGGCGTCGAGATGGGCGGTGGCCCGGTCGTAACGGGCCCGGTCGGCGGCGCGCGCAGTCATGAACGCAGCCTGCCAGACTGGATTACCGCAGGGTAGGGGGACGTTCCGGGCAGATGCCCCGGCCTCGTGGACTGGTTCCCGTTCGCCCAGGAACAAGCCGTAGAGTGACGCGCACGTACGGCGGACGACGCCGGCCGGGGATCCGCGCCGGGATGACGCTCCGTCCGTACGGGTATGTGTGCCCGGGACGATTCCGTACCGGGCCTCGGGCAGGCGACACCGGCCCGCGCGAGACGAGCGGCCCGGGCATGAGGAAACGGGGGGTGCATGAGCACGGAAGCGCAGCGCGCCTCCTTCCCCCCACGCCCCACCGCCCCGCCACGCCCGCCGCACCCCCCGGCCGCGCCTGAAGACCCGGCGCGGGACGAGCGGAACACCCCCGGCAAGGCCTCCGACCCGGCGCCGGGCCCGGAAGCCACCACGCCCGGGACGGATGGCGTGAAGCCCACCGGCAGGTCGGCCGGCCGCCCCCGGTTTCCGGGCCTCGGTGCCACCCCACCGCAGCGCGTCGAGCCCGCCTCACCGCCCCCGCCCCGCGCCTCCACCCGCTTCCCGGACAAGCCGCCCAGCGTCGGCCGCGAGACGCGACCCGACTCCGCAGCACCTGCCGCCCCTCCGCGGCCGCGTCACCTCCCCACGCCGGGCTCCTCCGGCCCGGCGGGGCGTCCGGACACTGTGGACGGGACCTCGCCCGAGACCTCCGGCCGGCCGTTCCGGCTCTCCGGGCCCGGCCGTCCGGACGCTTCGGCCGGGACGCCGTCGGAGACCACCGGCCGGCCGTTCCGCCTCCCCGCGCCCCGCCGCACCGGCACCCCCGGCGAAACCTCGTCCGAGACGACCGCGCGCCTGCGCCCGGTTCCCGCCGACCCGGCCGCGGACGAGCCCGCCGGCCCCTTCGCCCGGCCTGCCACGCAGGGTGCGACGGCAGCCCGCCCCGGCTCCGTACGCCCCGGCACCCCGCCGCGCCCCGCGCCCGAGCCACCGGCCACCACCGGCACGGATGCGGACACCGACACCGGTTCCGGCACCGGGCGTGGCATACGCCTGCCTTCGGCTCCCACCCGACCGCCGGTCCTCTCCGCCCCGGCACCCCGCACCCCCGCCCCGGTCTCACCCGACCCCGCCCTCTCCTGGAGCGCCACGCGCCCCCTGGTCTCGTTCGGCGAGCCCGAGGGCTACGACGGTGACGCACGACCCCGGCCGCTCGGCGGGCGCGGGGCGTCGCAGGCCGCCGCGGCCGCCGCCTGCCTCGTGCTCGGGCTGGGCCTCATCTCGGGCGCGGTCACCGGCAGCTGGCTCGTCGGGGGCTCCGGGGAAGACGGCGCGCCCAGTACCTTCGCCGCGGCCGGAAGCCTCTGGCACAGCGTCCCGGTCGACCAGCTGTTCCCGCCCATGGTGCAGGGCCAGGGCGCCGGCCCCGGCGGAGCCGACCGCACCTGGACCCGTATCGCCGTCGCCCCGGACAGCGGCTGCAAGGACGCCTTCGACCCGCTGCTGCGCAAGGCCCTCGCCCCCGTCGGCTGCGAACGCCTCCTGCGCGCCACCTACACCGACGCCACCGAGAGCTACGTGACCACCGTCGGCCTGCTCTTCACCACAGCCGACGCCTCCGGCATGACCGCCCTCGCGAACCGTTTCCGCAACGAACGCCTGGACCGCCGCAGCGACCTGATGCCCCTGCCCTACGCCGCCAAGGGCACGCCCGCCGCCGATTTCGGCGCCGGGCAGCGCGCCTCCTGGACCGTCTCCGTGCTCACCGAGGCCCCGGTCGTGGTCTACGCCGTCTCCGGATGGGCCGACGGCCGCAGCGTCGACGACCCGCAGCCCGCCGAGGACGCCATGGAGGCCGGCGCCACCACCGCCGCCGCCCAGGCCGGCCTCGGCAACGAGGCGCAGGGCCTCGCGGACCGCGTCGAACGCGACTTCCGCAGAAACGTCCGCTCGGCCTCGGAGCAGCCGTCATGAAAGCCGTGCCCACCAAGGCCGGAAAGCCCCCGCGCAGGCCGTCCCGGAAGGCCGCCGCCCTCGGCGTCCTGCTCACCGCCGGCCTCGTCCTCCTCCCCGCCGCCACCGCGCACGCCGACGGCATCCGCGCCCAGCAGTGGGCTCTGGAGGCCATGCACACCGAGCAGGCCTGGCAGACCACGAAGGGCGCGGGCGTCACCGTCGCCGTCCTGGACACCGGTGTCGAGGCCGACCACCCCGACCTGGCCGGCAACGTCCTGCCCGGCAAGGACCTGATCCGCTTCGGCGCCGAGCCCGGCGACCGCGCCTGGGCCCGGCACGGCACCGCCATGGCCGGCATCATCGCCGGCCACGGACACGGCCCGGGCAACGCCGACGGCGTCCTCGGCATCGCCCCCGAGGCGAAGATCCTCCCCGTCCGCGTGATCCTCGAGGACGGCGACCCCTCCCGGGCCAAGGCCCGCAGCACCCGCGGCAACGCCCTCGCCGAGGGCATCCGCTGGGCCGCCGACCACGGCGCCGACGTCATCAACCTCTCCCTCGGCGACGACTCCGCCTCCGCCCACCCCGAACCCACCGAGGACCAGGCCGTCCAGTACGCCCTGAAGAAGGGCGTGGTCGTCGTCGCCTCCGCGGGCAACGGCGGCGAGAAGGGCGACCACATCTCCTACCCGGCGGCCTACCCGGGCGTCATCGCCGCCACGGCCGTCGACCGCGCCGGCACCCGCGCCTCTTTCTCCACCCGCCGCTGGTACGCCACGGTCAGCGCCCCCGGCGTCGACGTCGTGATCGCCGACCCCGACCACAAGTACTACGAGGGCTGGGGCACCAGCGCCGCCGCCGCCTTCGTCTCCGGCGCCGCCGCCCTGGTCAAGGCCGCCCACCCGGACCTGGCCCCGGCCCAGATCAAGACCCTCCTGGAGGACACCGCCCGCAACGCCCCCGCCGGGGGCCGCGACGACTCCCGCGGCTTCGGCTTCGTCGACCCGGCCGCCGCCCTCGAGGCCGCCGGCCGGCTCGAGCCCGAGGGTCTCCAGTCGGCGTCCTACGGCGCGAAGTACTTCGGCAGCGGACCGGACACCGACTCCTCCGGCGACGACACCGCCGACTGGGCGGCCCCCCTCGCGGGCGGCACCGGCGGCGTCCTGCTGGTCGCGGCGGTCGTCCTGTGGCGCGGCCGCCGTACGGACCGCGAGGACTTCTGAGCCGCTGCCGATGGCGCGACAACCGGCCGATAGGGTCGACGAGTGGCGAACAAGAACATCCCGGACTCCGGCTTCTCCGACGACGACGGCTCCGCCGACCCCCGGCTGAGCGCGGCACTCGCCGCCTGGTCCGCGGACCGCGGCGCGCTGGGCCCGGTCCTCGACGCCCTCAAGGGCGCCCGTCTGCTCGTCCCCGTGGTGGCCGTGCTCGGCGAGGCCGAGGAGGACGAGCGGGGACTGCGCCGCGAGAAGACCAGCGACATGGCCGTACCGACCCTGAAGGCCGGGAACCGCACCGCCCTGCCCGCCTTCACCTCCACGGAGTCCCTCGCCCGCTGGGACCCGGCCGCCCGTCCCGTCGCCGTACCGCTGCACCAGGCCCTCCAGGCCGCCGCGCACGAGAAGGCGGACACGATCGTGCTCGACATGGCGGGGCCGGTGCCCTTCGAACTGACCGGCCCCGCCCTGCTCGCCCTCGCCGAGGGCCGCGCGACCACCGACCCGCTCGCCGACCCGGCCGTCGTCGAGGCGGTACGGGACGCTGTGGCCGCCGAGCCCGCCGTCCTGCGCGCCCATCTCGGCCCCGGCCAGGCCGACGGCACCCTCGCCCTCGTCCTGGACCCCTCCGCGGCCCCCGCCGAAGCAGCCCGGTCCGTGGCCCGGCGGATCGCCGCCGACGAAACGCTGAGGGCCCGCCTGGTGCGCGGCCTCGACCTGGCACTGCTGCCGGCCGAGGCGACGCCACCGGGCGAGCCCTTGTTCGTGCGCTGAGGTCCGCTCTAGCCGTAGACCGGGCCCGTGTACTTCTCGCCGGGGCCCTGGCCCGGCTCGTCCGGGACGAGCGAGGCCTCGCGGAACGCCAGCTGGAGCGACTTCAGACCGTCGCGCAGGGGCGCCGCGTGGAAGGAGCTGATCTCGGTCGCGGTCGCGTCCAGCAGACCGGCCAGGGCGTGCACCAGCTTGCGGGCCTCGTCCAGGTCCTTGTGCTCCTCGCCCTCCTCGGTCAGACCGAGCTTCACTGCGGCGGCGCTCATCAGGTTGACGGCGACCGTCACGATCACCTCGACCGCCGGGACCTCGGCGATGTCTCGGGCCATGGCGTCGAAGTCGGGGGACTCAGGAGGGGTCTCACTCATGCCCCACACGATAGGCGCAGGAAGTGGGCGGTCCCCACGTGACCCCGGCTCGTCCCGATTGGCCGCTGTCAGCCATTGCTGATAGCCTCGTGTAACGACCGGTCGGACACGTATGCCTCACAGCCCGCGAGCCCGGCCCACAAGTGGAGGCTTTCGAACTCCCACCCGATCACCCTCAGGGCGGCGGGTCACCGGTCAGGCGGTCCCGTCCCAGCGGCGGCGATCCGTCCGAAAGCGCGCCCCGCGGCTTCCCCGCGGCGGTGCTCCGGTAGTTCGAGGAGCCCCGCCTGGGATCGTCCGGGGCATTTTTGTTGCACCGGCGCGGTTAGGTCTATCGACAAAAGACGTTACGCGGCCGTCCGCCAGACCGTCGCGTGGTGCTACCGAGGAGGATCCATCAGCGCCGAGCCCCGCATCAACGACCGGATTCGCGTTCCAGAGGTGCGACTTGTCGGTCCCAGTGGCGAGCAGGTGGGCATCGTCCCCCTGGCCAAGGCACTGGAGCTTGCGCAGGAGTACGACCTGGACCTGGTCGAGGTGGCGGCTACCGCCCGTCCGCCTGTGTGCAAGCTCATGGACTACGGGAAGTTCAAGTACGAGTCGGCCATGAAGGCCCGTGAGGCGCGCAAGAACCAGGCGCACACGGTCATCAAGGAGATGAAGCTCCGGCCGAAGATCGACCCGCACGACTATGACACCAAGAAGGGTCACGTCGTTCGGTTCCTCAAGCAGGGCGACAAGGTCAAGATCACGATCATGTTCCGTGGTCGCGAGCAGTCCCGGCCCGAGCTGGGCTACCGGCTGCTGCAGCGTCTCGCGGAGGACGTCCAGGACCTCGGGTTCGTCGAGTCGAACCCGAAGCAGGACGGCCGAAACATGATCATGGTTCTCGGTCCGCACAAGAAGAAGACCGAGGCGATGGCCGAGGCTCGCCAGGCGCAGGAAGCCCGCAAGGCGGATGCGAAGGCCAACCCCGGCAAGTCGCAGAACGTCGCGGAGACCGAGGCGCCGGCTGAGGAGCCCGCCGAGGCGTGACTCCCGGGACGCCAGTCCCAGGAAGCAACCGAAACAAGACGACGCTCCACCGTGCCCGGTTTCGCGACCGGGCACCGGAGCGCCACCGACGAGGAGAGAACGGCGCTATGCCGAAGAACAAGTCGCACAGCGGTGCCAGCAAGCGCTTCAAGATCACCGGCTCCGGCAAGGTGCTCCGTGAGCGTGCCGGCAAGCGCCACCTGCTCGAGCACAAGTCGTCCCGCGTGACGCGTCGCCTCACGGGCAACGCCGAGATGGCCCCGGGCGACGCCGCGAAGATCAAGAAGCTTCTCGGCAAGTGACGTCCCGGCGCGTGAGCGCCGTACGGACGCCGGACCGGGACCCAATCGATTTCGGGTCGTGTGAGCACCCCCACGACCCCGCTACAAGGAGTTAACAAGTGGCACGCGTCAAGCGGGCAGTCAACGCCCACAAGAAGCGCCGGGCGATCCTCGAGCAGGCCTCCGGCTACCGCGGTCAGCGCTCGCGCCTGTACCGCAAGGCCAAGGAGCAGGTCACCCACTCGCTGGTCTACAACTACAACGACCGCAAGAAGCGCAAGGGCGACTTCCGTCAGCTGTGGATCCAGCGCATCAACGCCGCTGCCCGCGCCAACGGCATGACCTACAACCGCTTCATCCAGGGTCTGAAGGCCGCGAACGTCGAGGTCGACCGCAAGATCCTGGCCGAGCTGGCCGTCAACGACGCCGGTGCGTTCGCCGCCCTCGTCGAGGTCGCCCAGAAGGCGCTGCCGAGCGACGTGAACGCGCCGAAGGCTGCGTGACGCCGGCTCCGAGCCGATGTGACTGAAGGACCCGCAGGCCGGACGGTCTGCGGGTCCTGCTGTGCAGCTACCGAGAAAGCGAACAGGATGCCCCCCGCCACCCCCGAGCTCATCTCCCCCCGCTCCCCCCGCGTCCTGGCCGCGCGGCGGCTGGCCAAGCGGAACTTCCGGGGCAAGGAGCGGCTGTTCCTCGCGGAGGGACCGCAGGCCGTGCGGGAGGCGGCCGGGCACCGGGCAGGGGACGCGGCCACGCTCGTGGAACTGTTCACGACGCTGGAGGCCGCCGAGCGCCACGCCGACATCGTCGGGGCGGCCCGGGACGCCGGAGCCCGGGTGCACCTCGCCGCCGAGCAGGTCATCGCCGACATCTCCACCACCGTCACCCCGCAGGGGCTCGTCGGTGTCTGCCGGTTCCTGGACACGCCCTTCGAGGAGGTCCTCGCGGCCCGGCCCCGGCTCGTCGCCCTCCTCGCCAACGTCCGCGACCCCGGCAACGCCGGGACCGTGCTGCGCTGCGCCGACGCGGCCGGCGCCGAGGCCGTCGTCCTGACCGACGCCTCCGTCGACGTGTACAACCCCAAGGCCGTCCGCGCCTCCGTCGGCTCCCTGTTCCACCTGCCGGTCGCCGTCGGCGTCCCCGTGGAGCAGGCCGTCGACGCGCTGCGGCACGCCGGTGTCCGGGTCCTCGCCGCCGACGGCGCGGGCGACCGCGACCTCGACGACGAGCTCGACAAGGGCACCATGGGCGGGCCCACCGCCTGGGTCTTCGGCAACGAGGCCTGGGGGCTGCCGGAGGAGACCCGTGCCCTCACGGACGCCGTCGTCCGCGTTCCGATCCACGGGAAGGCGGAGAGCCTGAACCTCGCCACCGCCGCCGCCGTATGTCTCTATGCGTCGGCGCGTGCACAGCGCGCCCCCGGAGGGTGCCGGTCCGTCACCGGGAACTAGTAGGGTGACCAGCTCAGGACCCCTCTGCGGAGCCTTGGAGGTGGGGTACGGGGATGAGTGTCGGCACGAGCAGCGCACCGGGAGCCCAGGACGCCGGGAGCCCGCCCGCCGCGTCCCGGCCACCCGGTGACGGCACCGACCTCGGCATCGACCCCGACCAGCTGCCCGACGGGCTCGTCGTCGCCGACGAGCAGGGCCGCGTCATCTGCTTCAACGCGGCCGCCGAGCGCATCACCGCCGTCCGTGCCGGGGACGCCCTCGGGCAGCGACTGGAGAAGGCCCTGCCGTTAGAGGATCTGGAGGGCCGGCGCTGGTGGCAGCTGACCGACCCGTACGGCGGCCTCGCCATCCGTGTCGCACAGCCCGAGCGCAACCTGCTCCTGCCCGGCGGCCGCGAGGTGCTGGTCTGCGCGCGCTACGTCCGCACCCGGCCCACCGGACCCGTCCGGCGCCTGGTCGTCACCCTGCGCGACACCGAGGCCCGCCGCCGCACCGAGCGCAGCCACGCCGAGCTGATCGCCACCGTCGCCCACGAACTGCGCTCCCCGCTCACCTCCGTCAAGGGCTTCACCGCCACGCTGCTCGCCAAGTGGGAACGCTTCACCGACGACCAGAAGCGGCTGATGCTGGAGACCGTCGACGCCGACGCCGACCGGGTCACCCGGCTCATCGCCGAACTGCTCGACATCTCCCGCATCGACTCCGGCCGGCTGGAGGTGCGGCGCCAGCCCGTCGACATCGGCGCCGCCGTAGGACGGCACATCCAGGCCTACGTCGCCGCCGGGCAGCCCGCCGACCGGTTCCTGCTGCGCGTCCAGCAGCCGCTGCCGGACCTGTGGGCCGACCCCGACAAGATCGACCAGGTGCTCAGCAACCTGCTGGAAAATGCCGTGCGGCACGGCGAGGGAACTGTCACGATCGACGTCACGGCCACGGCGTCCCCCCGCGAGGGCGAGGAGACCGGTACGTCGGTCACGGTGAGCGACGAGGGGCCCGGCATCCCGGAGGAGTCCATGAACCGCGTCTTCACCCGCTTCTGGCGGGGCAGCAAGCGCGGCGGGACCGGCCTCGGGCTCTACATCGTCAAGGGCATCGTCGAGGCCCACGGCGGCATCATCACGGTCGGCCGCGCCCCCGGCGCCGGCGCCGAGTTCCGATTTACGTTGCCCGTGAGCGCTCCGGCCTATCTCGCCTGAGCCCCGCGGGCGCATTCGTACACCTCCACCCCGTTAGACTCGGCCATTGGCACCTTTGTGTCCCACCAGACGGCCGTCCGAGTCGGTGACGGGGACCTTCAGCCAGCCAATCGGAAGCACGGGAAGAGATGTCGGCACCGAATAAGTCGTACGACCCTGTCGAGGTCGAGACGTTGAAACCGGAAGAGATCGAGCGCATGCGGGACGAGGCGCTCGCCGCCTTCGCCGCCGCGGACTCCCTCGACGCGCTCCACGAGGCCAAGGTCGCCCAGACCGGCCCCACCTCGCCGCTGGCCCTCGCCAACCGCGAGATCGGCGCCCTGCCCCCGCACGCCAAGGCCGAGGCCGGCAAGCGCGTCGGCCAGGCCCGCGGCGCCGTGAACAAGGCCCTCGCCGCCCGGCAGGCGGAGCTCGAGGCCGAGCGGGACGCGCGCGTGCTCGTCGAGGAGGCGGTGGACGTCACGCTGCCCTACGACCGCGTACCGTCCGGCGCCCGGCACCCGCTCACGACCATGATGGAGCGGGTCGCGGACGTCTTCGTGGCCATGGGCTACGAGGTCGCCGAAGGACCGGAGGCCGAGGCGGAGTGGTTCAACTTCGACGCCCTCAACTTCCTGCCCGACCACCCGGCCCGGCAGATGCAGGACACCTTCTTCGTGCAGGGCCCCGAGGGCACCGAGGAGTCCGGGTCCGGCGTCGTCCTGCGCACGCACACCTCGCCGGTGCAGGCCCGCGCGCTGCTCGACCGTGAGCTGCCGGTCTACATCGTCTGCCCCGGCCGGGTGTTCCGCACCGACGAGCTGGACGCCACGCACACGCCCGTCTTCCACCAGATCGAGCTGCTCGCGGTGGACGAGGGCCTGACGATGGCCGACCTCAAGGGCACCCTGGACCACATGGTCCAGGCGCTGTTCGGCGAGGACATGAAGACCCGGCTGCGGCCGAACTTCTTCCCCTTCACCGAGCCGAGCGCCGAGATGGACATGCTCTGCTACGTCTGCAAGGGCGAGTCCATCGGCAACCCCGACCGCCCCTGCCGCACCTGCTCGTCCGAGGGCTGGATCGAGCTCGGCGGCTGCGGCATGGTCAACCCGCGGGTGCTCACCGCCTGCGGCGTCGACCCCGAGAAGTACAGCGGGTTCGCCTTCGGGTTCGGCATCGAGCGGATGCTGATGTTCCGCCACAACGTCGAAGACATGCGAGACATGGTCGAGGGTGACGTCCGGTTCACCCGGCCGTTCGGGATGGAGATCTGATGCGGGTCCCGCTTTCTTGGCTGCGGGAGTACGTCGACCTGCCGGAGACGGAGACCGGTCGGGACGTGCAGGCCAAGCTCATTTCGGCCGGTCTGGAGGTCGAGACCGTCGAGCAGCTCGGCGCCGACCTCAAGGGTCCGCTGGTCGTCGGCCAGGTGGCGACGATCGAGGAGCTGACGGAGTTCAAGAAGCCGATCCGCTTCTGCACCGTCGACGTCGGCCAGGCCAACGGCACCGGGGAGCCCCAGGAGATCGTCTGCGGCGCCCGCAACTTCGCCGTGGGCGACAAGGTCGTCGTCGCCCTGCCCGGCGCCGTCCTGCCCGGTGACTTCCAGATCGCCGAGCGCAAGACGTACGGCAAGATGTCCCGCGGCATGATCTGCTCCAGCGACGAGCTGAACATGGGCGACGACGGCACCAAGGGCATCATCGTCCTGCCGCCGGAGACCGAGATCGGCAAGGACGCCGTCGAGCTGCTGGAGCTGGTCGACGAGGTCCTCGACATCGCCGTCACGCCCGACCGCGGCTACTGCCTTTCCCTCCGCGGTGTCGCCCGCGAGACCGCCATCGCCTACGGCCTCCCGCTGCGCGACCCGGCCCTGATCGACGTGCCCGGCCCGAACGCGTACGGCTACCCGGTGCGAATCTCCGACCCCACCGGCTGCGACCGCTTCACCGCCCGCACGGTGACCGGGCTGAGCGCCGAGGCCCGCTCGCCGATCTGGCTGCAGCGCCGGCTGCAGAAGGTCGGCATGCGCCCGATCTCGCTCGCCGTCGACGTCACCAACTACGTGATGATGGAGCTCGGCCAGCCGCTGCACGCCTACGACCGCGGTCTGGTCCAAGGCACGATCGGGGTGCGCCGCGCCGAGGCGGGCGAGAAGCTCACCACCCTCGACGGTGTCGAGCGCACGCTGGACGCCGAGGACCTGGTGATCACCGACGACCGCGGCCCGATCGGGCTCGCCGGTGTCATGGGCGGCGCCAACACGGAGATCGCCGACCACGACAACACGGAGAACGCCACGGCGGACGTCGTCATCGAGGCCGCGCACTTCGACGCGGTGTCGATCGCGCGTACGGCCCGTCGGCACAAGCTGTCCTCCGAGGCCTCCCGGCGCTTCGAGCGCGGCGTCGACCCGCTGGCAGCGGCGGCCGCCGCCCAGCGCACCGTCGACCTGCTGGTCCTGCTCGCGGGCGGCACCGCCGAGGCCGGCGTCACCGAGGTCCTCGCGCCCTCCGCGCCGCGCACCATCACCATCCCGGCCGACCACCCGGACAAGGTCGCGGGTGTCGCGTACGGCCGGGAGACCGTCGTGCGCCGCCTCCAGGAGGTCGGCTGCGACGTGTACGGGCAGGACGAGCTGATCGTCACCGTGCCGTCCTGGCGGCCCGACCTCACCGACCCGAACGACCTGGCCGAAGAGGTCATCCGGCTGGAGGGTTACGAGAACCTGCCCTCCACGCTGCCCAAGCCCCCGGCGGGCCTCGGCCTGACCGGCCGGCAGCGGCTGCACCGCCGCGTGGGCCGCGCCCTGGCGGGTGCCGGGTACGTCGAGGCGCTGAACTACCCGTTCATCGGCGAGCAGGTCTTCGACCAGCTCGGCCTCGAGGCGGACGACCCGGCCCGCCGCGTCGTGAAGCTCAGCAACCCGCTGAGCGACGAGGAGCCCGCGCTGCGCACATCGCTGCTGCCGGGTCTGCTCGCCGCCCTGCGCCGCAACGACGGCCGGGGCTCGCACGACCTCGCGCTGTTCGAGACCGGTCTGGTCTTCCGGCCGCGCGAGGAGCAGCGGATCGCGGCCGTGCTGCCCGTCGACCGCCGCCCGACCGACGAGGAGCTCGCCGAGCTGGACGCGGCGCTGCCCGAGCAGCCGCGGCACGTGGCCGTGGTTCTCGCCGGTGCGCGCGAGCAGGCCGGCTGGTGGGGCAAGGGACGTCCGGCCGACTGGGCCGACGCGGTCGAGGCCGCGCGGGCCGTCGCGCGGGAGGCCGGAGCCGAACTCGTCATCCGCAAGGGGCAGTACGGGCCGTGGCACCCCGGACGGTGCGCCGAGCTGGCGCTCACCGTGGACGGTGCCGAGCGGGTCGTGGGGCACGCGGGCGAGTTGCATCCGCGGGTCGTGAAGGCCCTCGGGCTGCCCGCCCGCACCTGCGCGATGGAGATCGACCTGAACGCGGTGGAAGCCGCCGGTGATGCCACGGTGGCGGCGCCGCGGATCTCCACGTTCCCCGTCGCCACGCAGGATGTCGCCCTGGTCGTCGACGCGTTCGTGCCGGCCGTGGACGTGGAGGCGGCGCTACGGGACGGGGCCGGGGAGCTGCTGGAGTCCATCCGGCTGTTCGATGTGTACGAGAACGTCGAGCAGTTGGGGGAGGGACGGAAGTCGCTCGCGTACGCGCTGCGGTTCCGGGCCTCCGACCGGACGCTGACCGTGGACGAGGCTTCCGCGGCCCGGGACGCGGCGGTCGCCCTCGCGGGCGAGCGCGTGGGCGCCGAGCTGCGGAGCTGAGCGGGCCTCACTCGTACGAGTGGTAAACGGCGGTGATCCCTGCCCTTGGGGATGGACTGTCGACAGAATCGGACCGGCCTTCTCGGGCCGGTCCGATTCTGTGTGTCAGGGCCTATTGGGGGGCCATCGGCATGATCCGCATCAGGGGTCGGGTGCGCAGCCTCGGTCTGCCCACGGTGTGGGGCGCGGCGGCCGTCACGTACAAGCTGGCCTGTCCGCTCGCCCAGGACACCGGCCTTCACGCCCGGATCGTCACCAGCGCCGTGTTCTTCGCGGTCGGGACCGGGCTGATTCTGCACGTGCGGCAGACGCTGATGCGCGAACTGCGTCAACTGCGCCGGGTCGCGGGTGCCGCGCAGAGCGCGCTGCTGCGGCCGTTGCCCGCCCAGATCGACGGGCTGGACGTGGCGGCGGCCCAGGTGTCGGCGGAGCGTGGCGCCGCGGTCGGGGGCGACCTGTACGAGGTGGTCGCCACCGAGTACGGCGTACGGGCCGTGATGGGTGACGTACGCGGGCACGGGATCGGCGCGTTCGGGACCGTCGCCGCCGTGCTCGGCGGTTTCCGCGAGGCCGCGCACGACGAGAAGGACCTCGGCGGGGTGCTGCGCAGGCTGGAGCGGACCTTGGACCGGCATCTGCGCCAGGAGCGTTCCGTGAGCGCCGCCGAGGAGTTCGTGACCCTGCTGCTCGTGGAGATCCGGCCCGACGGGGAGATCCTCGCCCTGAACTGCGGGCACCCGTGGCCGTACCGGATGAGCGGCGGCCAGGTGGCACAACCGGCCCCGGGCGATCCGCACCCGCCCCTGGGCCTGTTCCCTCTGCCGACCGAGCTGCCCCCCGTGAGTCTGGGGTACCTGGAGCACGGTGACGCGCTCTTCCTCCACACCGACGGCGCCCAGGACGCGCGGGACGCCCGTGGCCGGTTCTTCCCCCTGTCGGCCGTGCTGGCGAGCGTCGTACGCGACGAGTCGCTGGTGCCGCAGGCGGTCCTCCGCGGCGTCCAGCGTGCGCTTGCCGACCACACCGGCGGGGCCCCGGCCGACGACATCGCCCTGTTGGTCATGAGGAACGCTCGCCGCATGCCCTCGGGGGCGCGGGGAACCGCGCGGACAACCCCAGCGCACCCGCAGTCGACGACGGCACCCTAGACACCGCGGCGCAGGACGCTCGCCGGCGGAGCCGTCCGCCCCGCCACGGAGTGTCGGGCAGGCAGCCGGGCGGACGGCGGTAGCGGGCCGCCGCACTGTACGAGGGGGAGCCGGCGGCCCGGCCGGCCTCTTTCGAGGCAATTCAGTCAACCGGCCGGCGACTCTGAGCGACAGTGCGCACACAGCGCGGATTCGAGCACTCCGTTCACACCCCGTGTGAAGACGGAACCACTAATCTGGCCGCACCGAGTCATCCGGGGGGCCCCTATGCAGCCCAACACTCTGCTCGACGCGATCCTGGACGAGGCGGGGATCTCGCACGCGGGGCTGGCCGCACACGTCAATCAGGCGGGACGGGCACGTGGTCTGTCCCTGAGGTACGAACACACCGCCGTCGCCCGGTGGTTGAAGGGGCAGCGCCCGAGGGGCCAGGTGCCCGACCTCATCTGCGAGGTGCTCGCGGGCCGGTTGCAGCGGCAGGTCACCCTCGACGACATCGGCCTCGGCGTGCCCGGCGAGCCGTCCGCCCCGCACACCGGCTCGTTGTCCGGGTTCGTCGAACGGGCCACCGCCCTGTGGCGCTCCGACCAGCAGCAGCGCCCGCACATCCTGGGCGCGCCCGCCCTCACCGGCACGCCCGCGGTGATGCCGGTGTGGGAGTGGGAGAACCCGCCCGAGGACGTGGACGTCTCCCGCGGCGGCAGACACCGCGTCACCCCGGGCGACCTGGAGATGCTGCGGGCCGCCCGTACGCACTACGAGCAGATGTACCGCAAGGCCGGGGGCATCGCGACACGGGCACGTATCGTCGGCTTCCTCAACGCCGAGGCCGCCCCGCTGCTGCGCGGCAGCTACACCGACGAGACCGGCCGGCAACTGCACCGCGCGACGGGCGGGTTGGTGGCGGTCGCCGGCATCTGTGCCTACGACTCCGACGCGCACGGACTGGCCCAGCGGTACTTCCACCAGGCGCTGCGGCTCGCGAAGGCCAGCGGGGACCGGGGGCTCGGGGCGTATGTGATCGCCCTGCTGGTCAACCAGTCGCTGTTCATGCGGGAGTACCGGCAGTCCGTCGCCTTCGCGGAGGCCGCGCTGCGGGCCGCGGGCAAGCACATCACCCCGGCGCTCGCCTCCGACCTGTACGCGATGCAGGCCAAGGCGTACGCGCATCTCGGCGACGGCGGCAGCGCCCTGTCCTGCATCCGGCGGGCCGAGCAGGCGGCCGAGCGGATCCGGCGCGGCTATGAGCCCGACGAGACCGGTTATGTCCAGCCGGGCCTGGTCAACGTGCAGGTGGCGGAGGCGCTGCTGAGCCTCGGGGAGATCGCGGCCGCCGGGGAGCATGCCGCGGCCGCCGTCGGCAACCCGGCGCACGACCGCGGCCGGGTGCACCGGCTGGCCATGCTCAGCACCATCGAGCTGCGGCAGGGCAACGCCGACAAGGCCGTCGCCATCGCCGTGCAGATGGCCGAGCAGGCCCGGGGCATGGAGTCCCAGCGGCTGCGCGACCGGCTGCGCGCGGTGCGGGAGCACCTGGTGCGCAGCGGCTGCGCCGGCACGGCCGAAGCCGCCGAACTCATCGACGGAGCACTGCGCGTACCGTTGTAGATCCGGGCGGTGGTGCCCGTGTCGCTCCGAGGCGCGTCCTGTGCGCCTGCTCTCCGTACGTCCCTGCTGCGATATTGCCACTTACTCGACGGAAGGTGGCAGAACCGTGCAGTGGACGAAACACAACGAACAAGCTGTGTACTCAAACCGCTGGTTCAGCGTCAATCTCGCGGATGTCGAACTGCCGGACGGCCGGCACCTGGACCACTTCCTCATACGGCTGCGGCCCGTCGCGGTGGCCACGGTCGTGAACGAGGCCAACGAGGTGCTCCTGCTCTGGCGGCACCGTTTCATCACCGACAGCTGGGGGTGGGAACTCGCGGCCGGGGTGGTCGAGGACGGCGAGGACATCGCCCGCGCGGCCGCCAGGGAACTGGAGGAGGAGACCGGCTGGCGGCCGGGGCCCCTGCACCACCTCATGAGCGTGGAGCCGTCCAACGGGCTCACCGACGCCCGGCACCACGTGTACTGGGCCGACGAGGGCGAGTACGTCGGGCACCCCGTGGACGACTTCGAGTCGGACCGCCGGGAATGGGTGCCTCTCAAACTCGTCCCCGACATGGTCGCCCGCGGCGAGGTCCCGGCCGCCAACATGGCGGCCGCGTTACTTCTGCTGCACCATCTCAGGTTCGGTCAGGACACGTTGCCGTGAGCTAATGTCCCAGCGCCTGCCAGATCGCCACGACGAGGGCACCCACGGCGGTGAGGGCGGCGACCGCGGGCAACGGCCAGCGCGCGTGTTCGAGTGTGTGGATCCGGGTGTTGAGCTCGTCGAGTTCCTTGGCGGTCTCCTCGGTGCGGTGACTGAGCAGAGCCAGGCCGCCCTCGACGCGGGCGTAGGCCACATCGAGGCGGCGTCGTAACTCTGCGAGTTCTCCATGGACGACGGGATGCTCGGGATCGGCGCTCACGAGTCCGCTCCTTTCCGTAGTCGTTTCACATCCCTTGCATGCGCATGAGGAGTCAACTCGCCTGGTGGGCGCCTGGGGAGAGTGTGCGAGGGGCATATGCGAGCCCGGCGCGCACACGGTGTGTGAATGCCGCGAGCCCGGCACCAAGTCTGGTGCCGAGCCCGCAGTTTGGCCGAAATCTGACCGTCCGTAATCGGCCTCGGGGGTACCCGGGACATCATGACGAAGTGGCAGAGGAACGCGGCGTACGCACTGGCGCTCTACGCACTGCTGGTCGTGGTGTTCCGGTACTCCTCCGGCGGCGAAGGATGGGGCACGGCGCTGCTGCTCGCCCTCGTGGCCACGCCCCTCGCCCTCTGGATGGGCTGGCTGCGCCGCCGCATCAGCGAGCAGGCGCAGGAATGGGGACGCCGCCGGGTCCGGCCGTGGCCGGAGGAGCGGCGGCGTTGAGGTGGCTGCGTCAGCCGGACGGTCAGGCGTAGGTGTAGAAGCCCGAGCCCGTCTTGCGGCCCAGCCGGCCCGCGTCGACCATGCGCTGAAGGAGCGGGGGAGCGGCGTACAGGGGCTCCTTGTACTCCTCGTACATGGACTGCGCGACCGAGGCGACCGTGTCCAGGCCGATCAGGTCGGACAGCTTCAGGGGGCCCATCGGGTGGGCGCAGCCCATCTCCATGCCGTTGTCGATGTCCTCGCGGCTGGCGATGCCCGTCTCGAACATCCGGATCGCGGAGAGCAGGTACGGGATCAGCAGTGCGTTGACCACGAAGCCGGAGCGGTCCTGTGCGCGGATCGCGTGCTTGCCGAGCAGCTTCTCGGTGAAGATCTGGGCGCGGCTGATCGTGCCCTCGGACGTGGTGAGCGCCGGGATCAGCTCGACGAGCTTCTGCACGGGGGCCGGGTTGAAGAAGTGGATGCCGATGACCTGGTCGGGCCGCGAGGTCGCCACCGCCAGCTTCACCAGCGGGATCGAGGAGGTGTTGGACGCCAGGATCGCGTCGGGCCGGGTGACGACCTGGTCGAGCACCTGGAAGATCTCGGTCTTGACCTGCTCGTTCTCGACGACGGCCTCGATCACCAGGTCACGGTCGGCGAACTCGCCGAGGTCCGTGGTGAAGCTCAGGCGGGCCAGAGTGGCCTCCTGCTCCTCCTCGGTGATCTTGCCGCGCTCGGCTGCCTTGGCCAGGGAGGTGAACAGCCGGGTGCGGCCGATCTCCAGGGCTTCGCCGGTGGTCTCGGCGACCATGACGTCCAGGCCGGCCCGGGCGCACACTTCGGCGATCCCCGCGCCCATCTGACCGCAGCCCACGACTCCGACGCGTGCAATGTCTCCCGCTGGGATGTCCGTCACATCGTCCCTTTCGCTGCTGATCCACGACCGGGCAGGCCGTCCGGGTTCCGGCGCCTGCTCCGTTCGTGCACGTTACCGCCAAGTATCGATGATCGATCGCGGGGGGCGGGTCCGCTTCGGGCATGCTGGGCCCGAAGCGATCCGCGACCGGGCGGATCCGCGGCTTTTGGGGCATGCGGATGGGACGAGTCTCACGCAGGGCGTTCGCGGTGGCGGCGCTGTCGGCTTTCACGATGATGCCTCAGGCGTCGGCCGCGACCGGACGCGGAGGCGGGGCGCAGGAGCCGGAGATGCGCGGCGTCTGGCTCGCCTCCGTCGCCAACCGCGACTGGCCGTCGAAGCCCGGCCTCACCGCGTCGCAGCAGCGTGCCGAGCTCCGGGCCCACCTCGACACGGCGGTCCGCAACCGGCTCAACACCGTGTTCTTCCAGATCCGGCCCACGGCGGACGCGATGTGGCCCTCGCCGTACGAGCCGTGGTCGCAGTACCTCACCGGCACCCAGGGCAAGGACCCCGGCTGGGACCCGCTGGGCACGGCCGTGAAGGAGGCCCACGCCCGGGGCCTGCACCTGCACGCCTGGTTCAACCCGTACCGGATCGCCGTCCACGCCGACCCGGCCCGGCTCGCCGCCTCCCACCCCGCCCGCCGTAACCCCGACTGGGTGGTGACGTATGGCGGGAAGCTCTACTACAACCCGGGTCTGCCCGAGGTCCGTGCCTTCGTCGAGGACGCGATGATCGACGCGGTGGCGAAGTACCCCGTGGACGGCGTCCACTTCGACGACTACTTCTACCCGTATCCCGTGGCGGGGCAGATTTTCGACGACGACGCCGCCTACGACGAGCACGGCGGCGGCTTCCCGGACCGGGCCGCCTGGCGGCGCGACAACATCGACCGGCTGGTGCGGGAGACGGCGGACCGCGTCAAGGAGGTCCGGCCGGGCGCCCGTTTCGGCATCAGCCCCTTCGGCGTGTGGCGCAACGCCGCGACCGACCCGCTCGGCTCGGACACGCGGGCGGGCGTGGAGACGTACGACGATCTGTACGCGGACACGCGCAGATGGGTGCGCGAGGGCTGGATCGACTACATCGTCCCGCAGCTGTACTGGAACATCGGTTTCGCCGCCGCCGACTACGCCAAGCTGGTGCCCTGGTGGGCGGAGGTCGCGCGCGGCAGCTCGACGCAGCTCTACGTGGGGGAGGCGCTGTACAAGGCCGGCGCCCCCGCGCAGCCCGCCGCGTGGCAGGAGCCAGGCGAGCTGTCCCGGCACCTGACACTGGCCGGGCGGCACCCGCAGGTGCGCGGACACGTGTACTTCGCCGCCAAGGACGTGGCGGCCGACCGGATCGGGGCGATGGCGCGGGTGGTCGCCGACCACTACGGGCAGCCGGCGTCGCCCCCGCGCTGAATCACGGCCCGGTGGTGGTCTCCCTGTGCCGGATCTCCGTGTCGGGCCCCGGGGAGCACACACCCTCGTGCCCGTCCTCGAACCGGACGCGGTACGGGGGGTTGCCCTCCTGGCCGAGCACTTCGACGATCTCGCCGACCTTGTCGTGCTGACCGACCACCCTGCCGTGCTGGACAAGCTGGTCGCCCACGGTTGCGCGCATCTGGGGCCTCCTCACGGGGTGCGGAGCAGCGGTACGTGGCCTCGAGTCTACGGCGGGGGGCGCCTGCCGGCTGTGGCTGTGCGCCGTCCCGCTCAGCCACGTGATCGCTGTGTGACGGCGATGCAGACCAGCACCGCCGCGGCCGTCAGCGGGGCGGCGACCGTGAGGTGTTCGCCCAGCAGCAGCACCGACCACACCAGTGTGAGCAGCGGCTGGGCGAGCTGCAACTGGCTGGCCTTCGGGATGCCGATGGCCGCCATGCCGCGGTACCAGACGACCAGCCCGGCGAACTGCGAGCCCGCCGCGACCCACAGCAGTCCGGTGACGCTGTGCGCCGTCAGGTGCACGGGTTCGTGCGCCAGGGCGAGCGCGGCGACGGGCACGGCCAGCGGCAGGCACAGCACCAGCGCCCAGCCGATCACCTGCCAGCCCGGCATGACCCGGGCCAGCCGGCCGCCTTCGGTGTAGCCGGCCGCGCAGACCAGCAGCGCGGCGAAGAGGTACAGGTCGGCGGTGGTCAGGGCGCCGCCGCTCTGCTGCACGGTGAACGCCAGCACCGCCGCCGCGCCCGCGAGGGCGGCGATCCAGAAGGTGCGCGAGGGCCGGGTGCCGACGCGCAGGGCCGAGAGGAGCGCCGTGGTGAGGGGGAGCAGGCCGACCACGACGGCGGCGTGCGCGGTGGTGGAGGTCTCCAGCGCGAGCGTGGTGAGCAGCGGGAAGCCGAGAACCACACCGGCCCCGACGACCGCGAGGCCCGGCCAGTGGCGGCGGGCCGGCAGCGGCACGCGCAGCACCAGGAGCGCGGTGCCCGCGATCAGCGCGGCCAGCACGCTCCGCACGGAGACCAGCGACCAGGGCCCGAAGCCTTCCAGCCCCCAGGCGGTGGCGGGGAACGTGAGGGAGAAGGCGACGACGCCGAGCGCGGCCTGGAGGGTTCCGAAGCCGGGACGCTCCGGGGCCGGACTGTCGACTGCTATCGGCGGCGGCGCAGTAGCGCTACTCTGAGTTCTCATGCAAGAGCGTAGCAGCGTAGGTGAACTGGCGGAACAGCTGAGGCGGGAGGTCGACCGCTACTCACCTGGTGGAAAGCTGCCGTCGAGCCGGGCGCTCGTCGAGCGGTTCCGGGTGAGCCCGGTGACGGTGTCGCGGGCCTTGGCCCAGCTCGCCGCCGAGGGGCTGGTGGTCACCCGGCCCGGGGCGGGCGCGTTCCGCGCACAGGCCCGGACGGCACCGGCCGCCGCCGGGGACACCTCCTGGCAGGAGGTCGCGCTCAGCGCCGACGGTGCCGCCGACCTTGTGCCGCGCTCGGTGGACGCCTCCGGGGTGCTGGTGTCACTGGCCGCGCCGCCGCCCGGCGTGATCGAGTTCAACGGCGGCTATCTGCATCCGTCGTTGCAGCCGGAGCGGGCGATGGCCGCCGCCCTGTCGCGGGCCGGTCGCCGTCCCGGGGCCTGGGGGCGCCCGCCCATGGAGGGGCTGCCGGAGCTGCGCGAGTGGTTCGCGCGCAGTATCGGCGGCTCGGTCACGGCCGCCGAGGTGCTGGTCACCGCGGGCGGTCAGTCCGCGCTCACCACCGCCCTGCGCGCCCTCGCCCCGCCCGGCGCCCCCGTCCTGGTCGAGTCGCCGACCTACCCCGGCATGCTCGCGATCGCCCGGGCGGCGGGCCTGCGCCCGGTCCCCGTCCCGGTGGACGCCGACGGCGTGCGGCCGGAGCTGCTGGCGGACGCCTTCCGCGCCACCGGCGCCCCGGCCTTCGTCTGCCAGCCGCTCTTCCAGAACCCCACCGGTGCCGTGCTGGCGCCCGAGCGGCGCGCCGAGGTGCTGCGCATCGCCCGGGAGGCGGGCGCGTTCGTCGTCGAGGACGACTTCGTACGGCGGCTCGTGCACCAGGACGCGGGGCCGTTGCCGCGCCCGCTGGCCGCCGACGATCCCGACGGCGTCGTCGTCCACGTCTCCTCGCTGACCAAGGCGACCTCCCCGAGCTTCCGGGTGAGTGCCCTGGCCGCCCGCGGACCGGTCGTGGAGCGGCTGCGGGCCATCCAGGTCGTCGACACGTTCTTCGTGCCGCGTCCCCTCCAGGAGGCCGCGCTCGAACTCGTCGGCTCTCCCGCCTGGCCGCGTCATCTGCGGGCGGTCTCCGCGGCGTTGAAGGCCCGCCGGGACGCGATGACCACCGCGCTCGCCCTGCACCTGCCGGAGTTCGCCCTGCCCCACGTCCCGTCCGGCGGCTACCACCTGTGGCCCCGGCTGCCCGACGGCACGGACGAGGCGGCCCTGACCTCCGCGGCCCTGCGGGCCGGTGTCGCCCTCGCGCCCGGCCGGCCGTACTTCAGCGCCGAACCAGCGGCCGCGCACGTCCGGCTCAGCTTCGCCGCGGTCGCCGGGACCGGGGAGATCGCCGAGGGCGTACGGCGGCTGCGCACGGCCTGTGACGAGGTGCTGGGATAACCGCTCGACGCACCTCCGGGCGGCCTGCGAGCATCGCGCCATGACCGACACGCCGAGCCTGCCCGAGGGCTACGAGATCTCCACCGACCCCTCCCGGATCGACGCCGCACGGGTGCACCACTGGCTGTCCGCCGACGCGTACTGGGCGCTGGGCCGGTCCAGGGAGAAGCAGGACCGGGCGATCGAGGGGTCACTCAACTTCGGCGTGTACGAGACGGTGTCGGGACAGCAGGTCGCCTACGCCCGGGTGATCACCGACCGGGCGACCTTCGCATGGCTGTGTGACGTGTACGTCGATCCATCGGTGCGCGGCAAGGGCGTCGGAAGCGCGCTCGTGGGCGCCGTACGGGACGAGACGCGCTCGTACGGGGTGCGCCGGGTGCTGCTCGCCACGCATGACGCGCACGGGGTGTACGAGAAGCTCGGGTTCGCCCCGCTGGAGCGGCCCGAGCACTGGATGGCGCTCATCTTCGGCCCGTGAGGGCCGGCACACCCTCGGTAACTCGTAGGTAACACCTCTTGACCTGCGCACTTGCGGCGCCCACGATCGCCGCATGCCACTTCGGGTCACCTTCGTCGCCGCCGCGCGCAGCTCCCCGATGCTCGCCGAGCGCTTCGCGGACGAGCGGCCGCTCGACCAAGCCGGCTGGGGCGAGGTGGAGCGCGTCGCCCAGGAGCTGCTGCCGCTCGCCGCGGCCGAACTGCGCTACTGCTCGCCGACGCCGCGCAGCCGGGCGACGGGGGAGGGGCTCGGGTACGCGCCGCTGGTGCAGCTCGGCCTGCGCGACTGCGACATGGGCCGGTGGAGCGGGCTGACCCTGGGCGAGGCGATGGCCCGGGAGCCGGATGCCGTGGACGCCTGGCTCGCCGACCCCCGCGCCACGCCGCACGGCGGTGAGTCGCTGGTCGACTTCATCACCCGGGTCGGCGGCTGGCTCGACACCCGTCCCGTCGAGGACGGCTGCCGGGTCGTGGCGGTGGCCGAGCCGTCGGTGATCCGGGCCGCCCTCGTGTACGCCCTGAAGGCACCGCCCTCGACGTACTGGAACATCGACGTCCGCCCGCTGTCGACGACCTCCGTGACGGGTCGGGCGGGCCGCTGGAACCTGCGCATCGACGGCGCGTCCGCTCACCCCTCGCGCGCGTAGTCGGTTCGCAGGACCAGGTCCTTGGCGGGGCCGCGGACCCGCCACACCGTCCGCCAGCGGTCCAGGTCGCGGACGGTGAACTCACCGCGGTAGAGGTCCGCCGCACAGGGATGGTCGGCGACGTGCCGGCCGGTCGTCAGATCCAGGTCGTGGAACGGCCGCCCGTCGGCGAACCGCACGTCGACGGTGCCGCCCGGGCCCGGCAGGAACCGCAGCGTCCGCTCGGCGGGGCGGGCGACGCCCTGCCAGACGAAGGTGCCGCACTCGTGGTGCAGCAGCCCACCGGTCTCCTCCCGGTCCCCACGGAACTCGGTCGTTCCGGTGAACTCCCCTTCCGCGCCGCTCGCGAGATCCCGCACCGACCGTGACACCCGCCAGCGTCCGGCCAGATACGCCAGTACATCCGGCACTGGCCAGAACTCGCTCATCCTGCCCCGCTCTCCGTCCCGATCGTTGCTGCGCGACCCATTGACGCGCCTCCACCCCCTCCCTATCTTGCCGTTCGAAGTGCTGATCAATGTCTGATATTTCGAACACTCCTCTACCAGAGAGCCGCGGAGTATCCATGCCACGCACCGCCGCCCGCACCCGATGGAGACTCGGTCTCACGACCACCGCCCTCCTGACGGCGACAGCCCTCGTACCGGCCCCCGCGCACGCCGAGGACGTCACCGACTACGCGATCACCGTCGACCCGTCCACCCAGGGCGCGAAGATCGACGACACGATGTACGGCGTCTTCTTCGAGGACATCAACCGGGCCGCCGACGGCGGTCTGTACGCCGAGCTCGTGCAGAACCGCTCCTTCGAGTACTCCACCGCCGACAACGGCTCCTACACGCCCCTGACCTCCTGGACGGCCGGCGGCACGGCCCAGGTCGTGAACGACGCCGGCCGGCTCAACGAACGCAACCGCAACTACCTGTCCCTGGGTGCCGGTTCGTCCATAACGAACGCCGGCTACAACACCGGCATCAGGGTCGAGCAGGGCAAGCGGTACGACTTCTCCGTGTGGGCTCGCGCCGAGAGCGGCAGCACGCTCACCGTCGCGCTGAAGGACGCCGCGGGCACTCTCGCGACCGCACGCCAGGTCGCCGTGAAGGGCGGCTGGGCCAAGTACAAGGCCACCTTCACCGCGACCCGCACCAGCAACCGCGGCCGGCTCACCGTCGCCTCCACGAACGCCGCCGCGCTCGACGAGGTGTCGCTGTTCCCGCGCGAGACGTACAAGAACCAGCCGAACGGCCTGCGCAAGGATCTCGCCGAGAAGATCGCCGCCCTGAAGCCGGGCTTCGTGCGCTTCCCCGGCGGCTGCCTGGTCAACACCGGCTCCATGGAGGACTACAGCGAGGCCTCGAACTGGCAGCGCAAGCGCAGCTACCAGTGGAAGGACACCGTAGGCCCGGTCGAGGAGCGCGCCACCAACGCCAACTTCTGGGGCTACAACCAGAGCTACGGCCTCGGCTACTACGAGTACTTCCGCTTCTCCGAGGACATCGGCGCCATGCCGCTGCCCGTCGTCCCCGCCCTGGTGACCGGCTGCGGCCAGAACAAGGCCACCGACGACGAGGCGCTGCTCAAGCGGCACATCCAGGACACCCTCGACCTCATCGAGTTCGCCAACGGCCCGGCGACCTCCACGTGGGGCAAGGTCCGCGCGCGGATGGGCCACCCCAAGCCCTTCCACCTGACCCACATCGGGGTCGGCAACGAGGAGAACCTGCCCAAGGAGTTCTTCGCCCGCTTCCAGCAGTTCCGGACCGCGATCAAGGCGAAGTACCCGGACATCACCGTCATCTCCAACTCGGGCCCCGACGACGCCGGCACGACCTTCGACACCGCCTGGCAGCTCAACCGCGAGGGCAAGGTCGACATGGTCGACGAGCACTACTACAACAGCCCGACCTGGTTCCTGCAGAACAACGACCGCTACGACTCCTACGACAGGAACGGCCCCAAGGTCTTCCTCGGTGAATACGCCTCCCAGGGCAACGCCTGGAAGAACGGCCTGACCGAAGCCGCCTTCATGACCGGCCTGGAGCGCAACGCGGACGTCGTCAAGCTCGCCTCGTACGCCCCGCTGCTCGCCAACGAGGACTACGTGCAGTGGCGGCCGGACATGATCTGGTTCAACAACCGGGCCTCCTGGAACTCGGCCAACTACGAGGTCCAGAAGCTGTTCATGAACAACGTCGGCGACCGCGTGGTCCCCTCCAAGGCCACCACGACCCCGAACGTCAGCGGACCCATCACCGGTGCCGTCGGCCTGTCGACGTGGGCGACCAGCGCCGCGTACGACGACGTGAAGGTCACCTCTGCGGACGGCTCGACCCTGCTGAGCGACGATTTCTCGTCTGACGCCTCGAAGTGGACGACCAGCGGCCGGGGCAGCTGGAGCATCCAGGACGGGAGTTACGTCCAGACCGACACCGCCGCCGAGAACACCATGGTCACGGCGGGCGACCCGGCCTGGAAGGACTACGACCTGCATGTGAAGGCCACCAAGAAGTCAGGCAAGGAGGGCTTCCTCGTCGCCTTCGGCGTCAAGGACACCGGCAACTACTACTGGTGGAACCTGGGCGGCTGGAACAACACCCAGTCCGCGATCGAACAGGCCGTGGACGGCGGCAAGGGCACCCTGATGACGAAGGCCGGCTCGATCGAGACGGGCCGGGCCTACGACATCGACATCAAGGTGCGCGGCCGCCAGGTCACGCTGTTCCTCGACGGCGAGGAGTGGGGCAGCTTCAAGGACGACAAGCCGGCCGAGCCGTTCCGCCAGGTCGTCACCAAGGACGCCAGGACCGGTGACCTGATCGTCAAGGTCGTCAACGCCCAGGCGGCCGAGGCCCGTACGGCCGTCGACCTCGGTGGCGCCAAGGTCGCCTCCACGGCCCGTGTGACCACACTGGCCGCCGACGAGGACGCCGTGAACACCGAGACGGACACGCCGGTGACGCCGGTGACGTCCACCTTCCGGGGCGTGACCGGGAAGTTCACGTACACCTTCCCGGCGAACTCCGTCACCTTCCTGAGGATCAAGCAGAAGTAGGAACCCCGGTGCGGGCCGCCGTCCGCGGGGCGGCGGCCCACACCATGACAGTGGCCGGGGGCGGGCTCAGCCGCGCGCGGTCCACCCCGGGACCGTCGGCAGCACCGTCTCCGCGACGCGCAGCAGCACCGCGTCGTCCGGCACCACTCCGTCCGCGCGCCACAGGGTGACGTCGAGGGAGCCGCCACGGTCCTTCGCGTCCTGGGCCACGGTGAGAGCCCGGGCCGGAACGCCGGGACCGCTGTCGGCGTCGCCGCCGTCCAGCCGGAAGCTGATGCTGATGGTGCGGTTCGAGTACAACACCCCCGGGCGGCCCAGTACCTTCTGCCGACGGGCATCGCTGCCGAGCAGTGCTTCCGACCCGGCCACCGGAAGGCCGTCGTACGTCGCCGAGAGCGTCACGGTGTACGTCTCGAACTCGACCTGCGCCTGCGGTGTGGCGATGTCCTTGCCGCCGGCGGTCCCGATGGAACTGTCGCTGCCATGGGCGGTCTTCGCGATCTCCGTCGGCGTGCCCAGCAGCGCGGCCAGGTCGGACCGGTTCAGCGCCGCGCACAACTGCGCGCCGGAGAGGCGCTTGCCCTTCGGGGCCGGGCTCTCCCCGTCGGAGCAGGTGGCAGGCTTCGGCTCGCTCTCCGCTGCCGACGTCTTCGCGAGCCCCCAGAAGCCCGCGCCGAGGGCCCCCACCAGCGCCACCGCCGCGAGGGCCTGCCCCCACGCGCTCGCGCTCTTCATGGGCGCGTCGATCTCCTCGGCCATGTCCCCCACCCGCCGTGATCCCCTTCAGTTGTGCCCGGGGACCTTAACCTGTGGTCATGGTCAGGACAAAGCCGGTTTCCGGGGCCGCCGTCGCGACGACCGCGCGGCTCCTGAATGGGATTGCATAAACGTGCAGAGAAACGTATAGTCATGCCCTCTGAGGAGGAGGATCCATGGCGGTACGTGCGGCAGTGGCCGGAGCGAGTGGGTACGCGGGCGGGGAGCTGCTGCGTCTGCTCCTGGCGCACCCCGAGGTCGAGATCGGCGCCCTGACCGGCAACTCGAACGCGGGGCAGAGGCTCGGTGCGCTCCAGCCGCACCTGCTGCCCCTGGCCGGCCGAGTGCTCCAGGAGACCACCCCGGACGTCCTCGCCGACCACGACGTCGTCTTCCTCGCGCTGCCGCACGGGCAGTCCGCCGCCGTCGCCGAGCAGCTCGGCCCGGATGTACTCGTCGTCGACATGGGCGCCGACTTCCGGCTGACGGACGCCGCCGCCTGGGAGAAGTTCTACGGCTCCCCGCACGCCGGCACCTGGCCCTACGGCCTCCCCGAACTGCCGGGCGCCCGCGCTGCGCTGGAGGGGTCCAAGCGCATCGCGGTGCCCGGTTGCTACCCGACCGCCGTCTCCCTCGCCCTCGTCCCGGCGTACGTGGCGGGCCTGGCTGGGCCCGAGGCCGTGATCGTCGCCGCGTCCGGCACCTCCGGCGCGGGCAAGGCGCCCAAGCCGCACCTGCTGGGCAGCGAGGTCATGGGCTCGATGTCCCCGTACGGCGTCGGCGGCGGGCACCGGCACACCCCCGAGATCACCCAGAACCTCAGCGCGGCCGCGGGGGAGCCGGTCTCGGTGTCCTTCACGCCGACCCTCGCGCCGATGCCCCGCGGCATCCTCGCCACGTGCAGCGCCAAGGCCGCCGACGGCGTCACGGCCGAGTCCCTGCGCGCCGTCTACGAGAAGGCCTTCGCCGACGAACCGTTCGTGCACCTGCTCCCCGAGGGGCAGTGGCCCGCCACGGCGTCCGTCCACGGTTCGAACGCCGTTCAGCTGCAGGTCGCGTACGACGAGGCCGCCGGACGGATCATCGTGATCAGCGCCATCGACAACCTGACCAAGGGCACCGCGGGCGGTGCCGTCCAGAGCATGAACATCGCCCTGGGTCTCGACGAGACCACCGGACTTTCCACGATCGGAGTCGCACCGTGAGCGTGACGGCAGCCAAGGGATTCACGGCGGCGGGCATCGCCGCCGGGATCAAGGAGAACGGCAACCCGGACCTGGCCCTCGTGGTCAACAACGGGCCCCGCCGCGCCGCCGCCGGCGTCTTCACCTCCAACCGTGTGAAGGCCGCGCCGGTCCTGTGGTCCGAGCAGGTGCTCAAGAGCGGCCAGGTGTCCGCCGTCGTCCTCAACTCCGGCGGCGCCAACGCCTGTACGGGCCCCAAGGGCTTCCAGGACACCCACGCGACGGCCGAGAAGGCCGCCGAGGTCCTCGGTCGGGGCGCCATCGAGGTCGCCGTCTGCTCGACCGGCCTCATCGGCGTCCTGCTCCCCATGGACAAGCTGCTCCCGGGTGTCGAGACGGCCGCCGAGGCGCTCAGCGAGCACGGCGGCGAGAAGGCCGCGATCGCCATCAAGACCACCGACACCGTCCACAAGACGTCCGTGGTCAGCAAGGACGGCTGGACCGTCGGCGGCATGGCCAAGGGTGCGGGCATGCTCGCCCCCGGCCTCGCCACCATGCTGGTCGTCCTCACCACCGACGCCGCCCTCGACGACGACGTCCTCGACAAGGCGCTGCGGGCGGCGACGCGCACGACCTTCGACCGGGTCGACTCCGACGGCTGCATGTCCACCAACGACACCGTCCTGCTGCTCGCCTCCGGCTCGGCCGACGTCACCCCGGAGCACGAGGAGTTCGCCGAGGCCGTCCGGCAGGTCTGCGACGACCTCGGGCAGCAGCTCATCCGGGACGCCGAGGGCGCCAGCAAGGACATCAAGGTCGAGGTGGTCAACGCCGCGACCGAGGACGACGCCGTCGAGGTGGGCCGCTCCATCGCCCGCAACAACCTCCTCAAGTGCGCCCTCCACGGCGAGGACCCCAACTGGGGCCGGGTCCTCTCCGCGATCGGCACCACGCAGGCCGCCTTCGAGCCGGACCGGCTCAACGTGGCCATCAACGGCGTGTGGGTCTGCAAGAACGGCGGCGTCGGCGAGGACCGCGAGAAGGTCGACATGCGCTACCGCGAGGTGCACATCGTCGCCGACCTCGCCGCCGGGTCCGAGACCGCCACCATCTGGACCAACGACCTCACCGCCGACTACGTCCACGAGAACAGCGCCTACAGCTCATGAGCACTCCGACGCGCAAGCACACCGCGCTGCCCAAGGCGCAGATCCTCATCGAGGCGCTGCCGTGGCTGGTCCGGCACAACGGCAAGACGGTCGTCATCAAGTTCGGCGGCAACGCCATGATCGACGAGGACCTGAAGGCCGCTTTCGCCCAGGACGTCGTGTTCCTGCACCACGCCGGCCTCAAGCCCGTCGTCGTGCACGGCGGCGGCCCGCAGATCAGCGCCGCCCTCGATCAGCACGGCATCGTCAGCGAGTTCAAGGCGGGCCTCAGGGTGACCACCGAGGACGCCATGGACGTCGTACGGATGGTGCTGGCCGGGCAGGTCCAGCGCGAACTCGTCGGTCTGCTCAACCAGCACGGGCCGCTCGCCGTCGGCCTGACCGGCGAGGACGCCCACACCATCACCGCCACCAAGCACCAGCCCGAGATCGACGGCGAACTGGTCGACATCGGCCGGGTCGGCGAGATCACCGCGATCGACACGGGCGCGATCGAGGCCCTGCTCGCCGACGGCCGCATCCCGGTCGTCTCCTCGATCGCCCGCTCCCAGGACGACGGACATGTCTACAACGTCAATGCTGATACGGCGGCTGCGGCACTCGCTGCTGCACTGGGCGCCGAAACCCTCATGGTCCTCACGGACGTCGAGGGCCTCTACGAGGACTGGCCGCACAGCGACGAGGTGATCAGCCGCCTCACCGCCGCCGAACTGGAGCGGCTGCTGCCGGACCTGTCGTCCGGCATGGTGCCGAAGATGGAGGGCTGCCTGCACGCCGTACGCAACGGCGTCACCACCGCCCGCGTCATCGACGGCCGGGTCCAGCACTCGATCCTGCTGGAGATCTTCACCGACGAGGGCATCGGCACGATGGTCGTGCCCGACGAGCAAGAGGGGGATGCCGTATGACCGCCCATCAGGAGTACGCCGAGCGGTGGCAGGGCGCGCTCATGAACAACTACGGCACCCCGCTGCTGCCCCTGGCACGCGGCGAGGGCACCCGGGTCTGGGACGCCGACGGCACCTCCTACCTCGACTTCGTCGGCGGCATCGCCACCAACGCCCTCGGCCACGCCCACCCGGCGGTCGTCGAGGCCGTCACCCGCCAGATCGGCTCCCTCGGCCACATCTCCAACTTCTTCATGGCCGAGCCGACCGTCGCCCTCGCCGAGCGGCTGCTGCGCCTGTTCGGCCGGGACGGCAAGGTCTTCTTCTGCAACTCCGGCGCCGAGGCCAACGAGGCCGCCTTCAAGATCGGCCGGCTGACCGGGCGGACCCACGTCGTCGCCACCGAGGGCGCCTTCCACGGGCGGACCATGGGCGCCCTGGCCATGACCGGCCAGCCCGGCAAGCGCGAGCCGTTCCTGCCCCTGCCCGGCGACGTCACCCACGTGCCCTTCGGCGACGCGCAGGCCCTGGCCGCCGCGGTCACCGAGGAGACCGCGCTCGTCATCCTGGAGCCGATCCAGGGCGAACTGGGCGTCGTCGTCCCGCCGGCCGGCTACCTCAAGGCGGCCCGGGCCATCACCGCCGCGACCGGGGCACTCCTCGTCCTCGACGAGGTGCAGACCGGCATCGGCCGGACCGGGCACTGGTTCGAGTACCAGGCCCACGAGGGCGTCCTGCCCGACGTCGTCACCCTCGCCAAGCAGCTCGGCGGCGGGCTCCCACTGGGCGCGACCGTCGCCTTCGGACGGGCCGCCGACCTGCTCCAGCCCGGCCAGCACGGCACGACCTTCGGCGGCAACCCCGTGGCCTGCGCCGCCGGGCTCGCCGTCCTCGACACCATCGAGAACGAGGGGTTGCTGGAGAACGTCAAGCGGCAGGGCGAGAGGTTGCGGGACGGAATCGAGGGCCTCGGCCATCAGTTGATCGATTTCGTCCGGGGCTCGGGACTCCTCCTGGGTATCGTGCTCACCGAGCCGCTCGCGCCCCAGGTGCGCCAGGCGGCTCAGGAGGCCGGATTCCTGGTGAACGTGCCCGCCCCCGACGTCGTCCGGCTGATGCCGCCGCTGAACCTCGGCGACGACGAGGTGGACGCGTTCCTCGGGGCGCTGCCCGGCATCCTCCAGGCAGTGAACGGGGACGGACGATCCGGGGAATGAGACGACGATGAGCCAGGCGCAGGACCACGAGCAGCCGGGGGCGAACGGGCCCGCCGTGCCGCAGACGCGCACCGCCCGCCACCGCCGGATCGTGGACATCCTCAACCGGCAGCCGGTGCGGTCGCAGAGCCAGCTGGCGAAGCTGCTCGCCGACGACGGGCTGAACGTCACCCAGGCGACGCTCAGCCGGGACCTGGACGAGCTGAACGCGGTGAAGATCCGCAACACCGACGGCGACCTGATCTACGCGGTGCCCAGCGAGGGCGGGTTCCGTACGCCCCGGGCACCGCTGGGCGGGTCGGCGAAAGAGGAGCGGATGCGGCGGCTGTCGCAGGAGCTGCTGATCTCCGCGGAGGCCTCGGCGAACCTCGTGGTCCTGCGTACCCCGCCCGGTGCGGCTCAGTTTCTCGCCTCGGCCATCGACCAGGCCGAGCTGCACGACATCCTGGGGACGATCGCCGGTGACGACACGCTGCTGTTGATCAGCAGGGAGCCGACGGGTGGGCAGGCGCTGGCGGATCACCTGCTGAGGCTGGCGCAGAACGGGCACTGAGCGCCGTGGGGGCGTCTGTTCGTCGGCGGGTGCGGGTCGTCTGTGGCCGTTCGCGCAGTTCCCCGCGCCCCCAGGAGGGCCGGTTCACCCCAGCCTCGCTGCCAACCCCCCGGTACACCGCACCTCGTCCCCGGCCGTGATCAGCAGCGCCTCCACCCCCGGCAGTGACTCCAGCCACGCCAGCCCCTCCCGCGAACCCATCGCGAAGGCCGCCGTCGCCCAGCAGTCCGCCCACGTCAGCCGCGGTCCCACCACCGTCACGGCCACCAGGTCGGTCACCGCCGAGCGCCCCGTGCGCGGATCGACGATGTGCGCGCCCCGCTCCGCCGTACCGGACGTGGCCACGGACAGTTCGTCCGCCCCGGCGGCCGAGATGACCGCCGCCAGACCCCCCGGCCGCAACGGGTCGGCCACCCCCACCCGCCACGGCCGCTGCGCCCCCGGCGTACCGAGGAGCTGCACGTCCCCACCGCCGTTCAGGTTCACCCCGCACACGCCGGGCACCTCGGCGAGCCGCCGCGCCGCCCGCTCGACCGCCCAGCCCTTGACGATGCCGGTCGGATCGAGGCGGCCCTGGTACGACGTGCTGAACCAGCCGTCGCTCAGCCGCTCCGCCTCGGCGGCCAGTGCCAGCACCTCGGCGACCTCGGGATCGCACTCCTCGACGGTCACCTCCCCGCGCTGCAGCCGGGAGACCTGGCTGTCCTCGCGGTACGTGCTGAACACCTCGTCCACCCGGTGCAGTCCGGCGACGGCCTCGTCCAGGGCCGCGCGCACGGCGGCCGGTTCCCCGCCGCGGACGTCGAAGGAGAAGACGGTCCCCATCGTCTCCTCGGCATGACGTACCGCGGCGGGAGCCTGAGCGGAGTCGGCCACCGTGTCAGCCACCGGCCTGGTCCAGCGCCGACTGGAGGGACTGCTTGTAGCCGGCGCTGGTGTACGTCGCCCCGGACACGGCGTCGATCTGCGCGTTTCCAGCCGCGACGGCCGCCTGGTTGAGGCGGGGGACGGAGGAGGAGGTGATCTGGTCGCTGCGGCCGCCCTTGGGGGCCTGGACCGCCTCCGCCTTGGTGATCTTGCCGCCGGCGACGGTCACCCGCACCTGGACCGGCCCGTACTGCGTCTGCGCCACGCTGCCGGTGAGGGTTTGCGTCCCGGCCTGGCCGCCCCCCGACCCCGCGGCCCCGGAGGAATCGCCCCCGGCCGGAGCCTTGTCGAGGGCCGACTGGAGCGACTTCTTGTAGCCGGCGCTGGTGTACGTGGCGCCCGAGACCGCGTCGATGTCGGCGGTCCCGGCCGCGACGGCCGCCTGGTTGAGGCGGGGGACGGAGGAGGAGGTGATCTGGTCGCTGCGGCCGCCCTTGGGGGCCTGGACCGCCTCCGCCTTGGTGATCTTCCCGCCCGCGACGGTCACCCGCACCTGCACCGGGCCGTACTGCGTCTGCGCGACATCGCCGGTCAGCGTCTGCGCGCCGCCCGACCCCTGCTGCGAACCGGCTGACGCCTTCGCCTTGTCCAGGGCCGACTGGAGGGACTTCTTGTAGCCGGCGCTGGTGTACGTCGCCCCGGACACCGCGTCGATCTCCGCGCTCTGCGCCGCGACCACCGCCTGGTTGAGGCGGGGCACCGAACTGGCGGTGATCTGGTCGCTGCGGCCGCCCTTGGGGGCCTGGACCGCCTCCGCCTGGGTGATCTTGCCGTTGCTCATCGTCAGGCGGACCTGCACCGCGCCGTACTGCGTCTGCGCCGCGTCACCGGTGACCGCGCCGTTCACGCCGCCCTGCGGTGCCTGCCCGGCCGCCGCGGGCGGGAGCTGGCCGCCCGCCGCCTGGGCCGAGCCCGGGTCGGAGGCCGGCTTCAACGACAGCAGCAGCACGATCCCGGAGACGGTGGCTGCGCCGGCGAGCACGGCACGCCGGACGGGGTGAGACTTCCTCATCGTTTCCCAAACTCCTGAAAGGGCCGTTGGTGTCCCGTCGCTCACATCTCGAACGACTCGTGATGGATGCGGCGGGCGGGTACTCCCGCGCCGCGCAGTGCCTCGTAGACCGACTGGGCGAAGCCGGGCGGCCCGCACATGAAGACGTCGTGGTCGTCGATGTCCGGGATCTTCCGCCGGAGGGACTCCGCCGAGATGTCGGGGCGTTCCCCCTCCGGGCTGTTGACCGCGTACATCAACCGGGCACCGCGCTCGTCGGCGATCTTGGAGAGTTCGCCCCACAGGGCCAGGTCCTGGGTGGTGTTGGCCCGGTAGAGAAGGGTGATGTCGCCGGACGCGCCCGGCAGCGTCTCGAACAGCGCCCGCATCGGGGTGATGCCGACACCGCCCGCGACGAGCAGTACCTTGCCGCGGCTGCGGCGCTGCGCGGTCATCGCACCGTACGGACCCTCGGCCCACACCTTGGTGCCGGGCTCGAGATCTCGCAGCCGGGAGGTGTGGTCACCGATCGCCTTGACCGTGATCCGCAGCATGTCCGGGCGGGGCGCCGCCGACAACGAGTACGGGTGCGAACTGAAGCGCATGCCCGGGGCCTTGAACCGCCAGCGGAAGAAGTGCCCGGCCTCCGCGCCCATCCGGTGCAGCTTGCGCCCGCTGATCAGCACGGACACGATCCCCGGGGTCTCCTCGATGACCGCCTCGACCCGCATGCGGTGCCGCAGGTTCAGCCGGATCGGGGTGAGGATCCGGTACCAGACGACCAGCACGGTCACCGCGCCGTACAGCCCGTACCAGAAGGTCTTCGCGGCCGGCGCGACGGCGAACTCGTTGCCGGTGGTGATCTGGTGCCAGAACGTCAGGTACACCGCCGCGTACGTGAGCAGGTGCACGTGGTACCAGGTGTCGTAGCCGATCAGGCGGCGGACCCCGCCGATGGACAGGATCCCGATGAGGAACAGCAGGCCCGTGCCGATGGCGGCCTTGCCCATGTCCGGCAGCTGGTTGATGGAGTCGGTCGTCTGCTGGACGATGTCGCCGAGGCCCTTGCCCGCCTGAAGGGCGTATCCCCACATGATGAGGAAGACATGGGCGAGGACCAGGCAGAGCGTGTAGCGGCCGGTCATGGCGTGCCAGCGCGCGACCCGGTCGGTGCCCACCCGGCGCTCCAGCGCGGGCACCCGGGCCATCTGGAGCACCACCAGTGCCATGAGGTAGCCGGCGAGCAGGCCGGTGATCCGGCCCGCGGCCAGGATCTTGCTCGTGGTGTCCGCGAGGGACGGTGTGTTGTCCCACCACAGCCACAGCACGGCCGCCGCACCGGCCCACAGGGCGATCAGCAGCGGGACGGCCGGGGAGCGGCGCGGGCGGATGCGGCGCATCGTCTGGCGGCGGGCGGCACGTCCGCCTGCGAGCGTGGTGGTCACGGTTCCTCCGTGGGGACTTGACCCTTGGCCCACAGATACGTGCCGCGGCACGGGAGTGTTCAGCCGGGTGCCGAGTCGTGTGCGAACAGGAGTGACCGTTGGTAACCCTCACCGGCCGCCGGCCCGTCACCGGCGGGTGACGGCCGTGATTCCGCTCTTCGTCCCCACGGCGATGTGCGGCCTCCGCGCGGGGTCGGCCCACACGAGGATCCGCCGCATCGCCTCCTTGGGCACGGAGACGCAACCGGCCGTCGGCCCCCGCCCGTTGACGTGGAGGAAGATGCCCGCGCCCCGCCCCCGCACGGGCCGCTCGTAGTTGAAGCCGATGACGAGCGCGTGCGCGTACTGCGCGGAAAAGGTGATCAGGTGCTCGGACTCGGCGGCACGGCAGTCGGCCGCGCGCGGCTCGCTCCAGCGGTTGTAGGAGCGGGAGTCGTCGTCCTGGCACCACCAGGAGTCCTGGCGCACCCGGCGGTAGGTGTACGCCGTACCGCGCGGCGCCGCCTTGATGCCGAAGGCGTACGGCAGGCCGTACAGGCCCGTGGGTGTGGTGTTCGTGCCCTGCTTGCGGGAGGCGCCCGCGGCGAGTCCGTTCGCCCCGAAGCGCGCGGGCACGGAGCCCCTCTTCACCCAGCGCCCGTCCGGCCCGCGGTCCCACCAGGTGACCGTGCCGGTCGTCGAGGCCCGCCTCGGAGCCACCGCGGTGATCAGCTGGGTGCCGCCGCCGGTGTCCGCCATCCGGGACGGCAGCGCAGGCACGGGGGCGGGCGGCCCGGCGCCGAGCACCACGAGGGAGGAGACGGCGAGGGCGACGGCACCAGGGCGCATGCCTCAGACCGTAGAGGGGGGCAGCGGCAACGGCAGCCCGGGTAGTCCGTCCAGGCTGGTGGCGATGTGCTCCTTCTTGGTGAAGTACGCGCTCAGCGACGCGTCGTCCTCACGGGCGAACCGCTTGCCGTGCAGCTCGCGGTCCGCCTCGTACGCCATGAAGGGCACCGCGTAGCCACAGGAGTCACGGACGAGTTCGGCCGTGACGACGATGATCGCGCGCAGGCCGTGCCGCGTCGGGTCGATGTCCGGGAAGTGCGCGAGCAGTTCCGCGAAACGGGGGTCGTCGCGGAAGACCGGCTCGCCCCTGCCGTGCACGCGGACGATGTTCGGCGGGCCCTGGAAGGCACACCACATCAGGGTGATCCGACCGTTCTCCCGCAGATGGGCGATGGTCTCGGCAGTGGAACCGGCGAAGTCGAGGTAGGCCACCGTGAGCTCGTCGAGTACGGCGAAGGAGCCCCTGAGG
The DNA here is from genome assembly GCF_044764825.1 of Streptomyces sp. NPDC093598. Lineage (NCBI taxonomy): Bacteria > Bacillati > Actinomycetota > Actinomycetes > Kitasatosporales > Streptomycetaceae > Streptomyces > Streptomyces sp. NPDC093598. The sequence goes on from NZ_JBIWIV010000016.1 coordinate 113,707, forward strand.
CCCTTGGGGGAGAGGTTGACCGTGCCGTCGGCGGCCAGCGGGGCGGTGGCGGTGAAGAAGACCGGCTGCGCCTCGATGAAGGTGCGGAGCCGGCCGTCTATGCGCTCATGAGTCTTTCCCATGTCGAACGATTATGGTCGCAAGTCTTTCGACTGTCTAAGGAATTGCGGGATCCGGTCACCTCTGCCGGATCCCGCGTGCAGGCGCTTTCCGTGGCCGCCCCGGCCGGCGCTCCCACGGGGCGGCCACAGCGCCTGTCACCTCACTTGGTGAGCGTGCAGGCGGCGAGGGAGTCCAGGCCCTGCGGCTTGGCGGCGGTGCGGCCGATGGCGGTGGCGATGCGGTTGACGGTGGCGACGCGCTTGTCCTTGAGCGGGCCGAGGATGGCGTTCTGGACGAAGTTCGGGCCGCCCTGGCCGACGGTGTCGACCAGACGCTTGTTGGCCTCCTGGATCTGCGTGTTGAGCAGGGTCAGGTTGCGGTCGACCTCGGCCTTGGCGGAGGCGGGGACCGCCGGCAGCTTCGACCTCACGTCCGGGCAGGTGATCGTGCCTGCGGCGGTGTTGCCGCCGTTGCCCGCGTTGCCGCCGTTGCCCGCGTTGCCCGCGTTGCCCGCGTTGCCCGCGTTGCCGCCCGTCGGCGGCTTGGCGGCCGCGCCGCCGCCCGCGTTGGTGCCCGCGCCGTTGAGTGTGCAGGCGGCGAGGGAGTCCAGGCCCTGCGGCTTGGCGGCGGTGCGGCCGATGGCGGTGGCGATGCGGTTGACGGTGGCGACGCGCTTGTCCTTGAGCGGGCCGAGGATGGCGTTCTGGACGAAGTTCGGGCCGCCCTGGCCGACGGTGTCGACCAGACGCTTGTTGGCCTCCTGGAGCTGCGTGTTGAGCAGGGTCAGGTTGCGGTCGACCTCGGCCTTGGCGGAGGCGGGAACCGCCGGCAGCTTCGACCTCACGTCCGGGCAGGTGATCGTGCCGGGGCCCGCGAGCGTCCGGGCGCTGGTCCCGTTGCTCTTGGAGCCCTCCCCGGCGAGGGCGAACCCGGCGATCACCGTGCCGGACAGCGCCACCGCGGCGGCGCCGCCGATGAACGTGACGCGACGCTTGTTGTACTTCGGAAGAGCCCTGGACATGCGGATGCCTCACTAGGGGGTCGGGGAATTCGTCGGTCTCGAAACGCGGCGCCTGCGTTCGGCGAGAGGTACGGGTAAGCGGTTTCCCGTGTTCAACGGATCTTCAAATTCTTCTCGCGCCGTCCGGAATCCGACCCTCACTCCGAGGCAGATTGACGATTCATGCGGAGCTCTGCATACTCATGCATACCGATCGCGGCCGGGCGCGACCTCGCGCAAGCAGTAGCGTGACGACCGCCTCCCCGGTGCGGGGAAGCGGTGGCACATCCACACCCATAGAGGAGTGCAGCAGGTGAGCAGCAACAGCGGTGACGTCCGGCTCTGGGGCGGTCGATTCGCCGACGGTCCCGCCGAGGCCCTGGCGAAGCTGTCCGCGTCCGTCCACTTCGACTGGCGGCTCGCGCCGTACGACATCGCCGGTTCGCGTGCCCACGCGCGCGTGCTGCACAAGGCGGGCCTGCTCACGGACGACGAGCTGACCCGCATGATCGCCGGGCTCGACCAGCTGGAGGGGGACGTCGCCGACGGCTCCTTCATGGGCACGATCGCCGACGAGGACGTCCACACCGCCCTGGAGCGCGGCCTCCTGGAGCGCCTCGGCCCCGACCTCGGCGGCAAACTGCGCGCGGGCCGCTCCCGCAACGACCAGGTCGCCACGCTCTTCCGCATGTACCTGCGCGACCATGCCCGCATCGTCGGCGGTCTGATCGCCGAGCTCCAGGACGCGCTGATCGGCCTCGCCGAAGCGCATCCGGACGTGGCCATGCCCGGCCGCACGCACCTTCAGCACGCCCAGCCGGTCCTGTTCGCCCATCACGTCCTGGCCCACGTCCAGTCCCTCTCCCGGGACGCCGAGCGGCTGCGCCAGTGGGACGCGCGCACGGCGGTCTCGCCCTACGGCTCGGGCGCCCTGGCGGGCTCCTCCCTCGGCCTCGACCCGGAGGCGGTGGCGAAGGACCTCGGCTTTGAACACGGCTCGGCCGGCAACTCCATCGACGGCACGGCCTCCCGGGACTTCGTCGCCGAGTTCGCCTTCATCACGGCGATGATCGGGGTCAACCTCTCCCGGATCGCCGAGGAGGTCATCATCTGGAACACGAAGGAGTTCTCCTTCGTGACCCTGCACGACGCGTTCTCGACGGGCTCGTCGATCATGCCGCAGAAGAAGAACCCGGACATCGCGGAGCTGGCCCGCGGCAAGAGCGGCCGTCTCATCGGCAACCTGACGGGCCTCATGGCCACCCTCAAGGCCCTTCCGCTCGCGTACAACCGCGACCTCCAGGAGGACAAGGAGCCGGTCTTCGACTCCATCGACCAGCTGGAGGTCCTGCTCCCCGCCTTCACCGGCATGATGGCCACCCTCACCGTCCACCGTGAGCGCATGGAGGAACTGGCCCCGGCCGGCTTCTCCCTCGCCACGGACATCGCCGAGTGGCTGGTCAAGCAGGGCGTCCCGTTCCGCGTGGCCCACGAGGTCGCCGGCGAGTGCGTGAAGGTCGCCGAGGCCGAGGGCAAGGAACTGGACGAGCTGACGGACGAGCAGTTCGCCAAGATCTCCGCCCATCTGACCCCCGAGGTCCGCACGGTCCTCAACGTCCCCGGTGCCCTGGCCTCCCGCAACGGCCGGGGCGGCACGGCCCCGAGCGCGGTGGCGATCCAGCTGGCGGAGGTGAAGGCGGACGTGGCGGCCCAGCACGCCTGGGCAACGGCGCGGCAAGGTTCCTGAGGGACGCGGGGAACTGCGCGGGCAACCACGCACCACCTGCACCCGCCGCAACACAGGGAGTCCGAGCTCAGAGGCGAAGGTCATCGCGGGCGTTACGTTGGTCGAAAGCCACAGCCGACCGAACGGAGCCCCCGATGCCCTTCGCCCGCCTGGCCGCAGCCACAACCCCCACCTGCCACATCGGCCTCGGCCTCGCCGCAGTCGGACGCCCGGGCTACATCAACCTGGGGCGAGACGAGGACCTCCCTTCAGAGCGCACGGTCGACGCACTGCGCAACCGCACCCACGAACTCCTCGACGCCGCCTACGCCCAGGGCGTCCGCTACTTCGACGTCGCCCGCTCCTACGGCCGCTCGGAGGAGTTCCTCGCCGACTGGCTGAGAGGCAGGCCCGGCCTCGACGACATCGTCGTGGGCAGCAAGTGGGGCTACACCTACACCGCCGACTGGTCCACCGACGCCGAGCAGCACGAGGTCAAGGACCACACCCTCGCCACCTACGAGCGGCAGCGCGCGGAGAGCGACGCCCTGCTCGGCGACCGGCTCGACCTCTACCAGATCCACTCGGTGACCCCGGACAGCCCGGCCCTCACCGACAAGGAACTGCACGCCAAGCTCGCGGAAGCCGCCGCGCAGGGCCTCACGGTCGGCTTCTCCACCAGCGGCCCCGCCCAGGCGGAGGCGATCCGCGCGGCCCTCGCCGTGACGGTCGACGGCGAGCCCCTGTTCCGTACCGTGCAGTCCACGTACAACGCGCTGGAGACCTCCGCCGCCCCCGCCCTCGCCGACGCGCACGACGCCGGGCTCACCGTCATCGTCAAGGAGGGCATGGCCAACGGCCGCCTCGCCGGGCAGCACGCCCCGGACGCCCTGAAGGAGATCGCCGAGCAGACCGGACTGGGCTGCGACGCGGTCGCCCTGGCCGTGATCCTCAGGCAGCCCTGGGCCGGCGTCGTCCTCTCCGGCGCCGCCACCACGGGCCAGCTCGCCTCGAACCTGCACGCCGCGGTGGTCGACCTCGACGACGACCAGCTGACCCGCCTCGCCACGCTGGTGGAGGAGCCGCAGGCCTACTGGGAGCGGCGCGGGCAGCTGCCCTGGCACTGATCACCACGTTGCGCACGCCGACACGGCAGCCGTGAGTCACGCATGCCCAGGATGAGACACTCATGTCTCATATGGTTTATGGTTGTCTCATGGCTGTCGATCCTGAGCACGTGCTGCGCGCCGCCGCCGCCCTGCTGGCCCGCAAATCCACCGCGACGATGGACGAGGTCGCCAAGGCCGCCGGAATCAGCCGGGCCACGCTGCACCGGCACTTCGCCGGACGTGACGCCCTCGTCCGGGCGCTGGAGGCGCTCGGCATCGCGGAGTGCGAGGCCGCCCTGGACGCCGCCCGGCTCGACGAGGGCACGGCGAGCGAGGCCGTACGCCGGCTGGTCGGGGCCGTCGAGCCCGCCGCCGGGCTGCTCGCGTTCCTCTACACCGAGAACCAGCTGTTCGAGGGCGAGGAGCAGAACGCCGGCTGGGCCCTGATCGACGACCGGATCTCCGCCCTGTTCCGGCGCGGCCAGCTCAGCGGAGAGTTCCGCATCGACCTCACGCCTGCCTGGCTCACCGAGGCGCTGTACGGCCTGATGGCCTCCGGCGCCTGGATGGTGCACAGCGGCAAGGGCGCCCCCAAGGACTTCCAGCACATGATCGTCGAGCTGTTGCTCGGCGGCGCACTCAGAAGAGAGGAATCATGACCAGCACCCTGCAGCCGGCGGACCGTACCGAGGCGGTGGAGCGCCCGGGCCGCTGGCTCGCGCTCGGCGTTCTCGTGCTCGCCGTGCTGCTGGTGGCCGTCGACGCGACCGTTCTCGGTCTCGCGACCCCCTACATCAGCGAAGACCTCAAGCCCTCCGGCACGCAGCTGCTGTGGATCGGCGACGTCTACTCGTTCGTCATCGCCGGTCTGCTCGTCTCCATGGGCAGCCTCGGAGACCGGATCGGCCGCAAGCGGATCCTGCTGGTCGGTGCCACGGCGTTCGGCGCGATATCCGTGTTCAACGCTTACGCCACGACCCCCGAGACGATGATCGTCGCCCGGGCGCTGCTCGGCGTCGCCGGTGCGACCCTGATGCCGGCCACACTCGCCCTGATCCGCAACCTCTTCCACGACCCGCGCGAACGCAGTCTCGCCGTCGGCATCTGGGGCGCCACCGCCTCCGCCGGTACGGCCGTCGGCCCGATCGTCGGCGGATTCCTGCTGGAGCACTTCTGGTGGGGCTCGGTCTTCCTGATCAACCTGCCCGTGATGGCCGTGCTGGTCCTCGTCGGAATCAAGCTGCTGCCCGAGTCGCGCACCGCGAACCCCGGTCCCTGGGACGTGGTCAGTGTCGTGCTGTCGCTGGTCGGCATGATCGGCGTCGTGTACGCGATCAAGGAGGCCGCCACCCACGGCTTCGCGTGGAGCACCCTGGTCGCGGGTCTGCTGGGCGCGGCCGCCCTGTACGGCTTCGTCCGCCGGCAGCTCAGGCTGCCGACCCCGCTGCTGGACATGCGGCTGTTCCGCAACCGCGGCTTCAGCGGGGCGGTGCTGGCGGACCTGCTGACCATCCTCGGCCTGTCCGGCCTGGTGTTCTTCCTGTCCCAGTATCTGCAACTCGTCCAGGGCAGGCGCCCGTTCGAGGCCGGTCTGGCGGAACTGCCCGCGGCGGTCGGCGCGGTGGTGGCCGGACTGATCGCGGGGCGTGCGGCCCGGCGCTTCACGGTGCGGGCCGTCGTCTCCGGGGGGCTCGCGGCGATCGGCTTCGCGCTGGCCGCGCTCACGGTGCTGGGCCAGTCCACCGGCTATCCGCTGCTCGGGACCGCGCTGCTGGTGGTCGGCGTCGGCGCCGGCCTCTCGTTCACCGTGACCGCCGACGTGATCCTCTCCAGCGTGCCCAAGGAGCAGGCGGGCTCCGCGTCCGCCGTGTCCGAGACGGCGTACGAACTCGGCGCCGCGCTGGGTATCGCCGCGCTCGGCTCGATCGTGACCGGCGTCTACCGCGACTTCACCGGCCCCGCCGGCACACCGGCCGCGGCCCACGAGTCGCTGGGCGGCGCCGTCGAGGCGGCCGCGGGCATGCCGACGCGCAGCGCCGCCGTGATGCTGGACGCGGCCCGCACGTCCTTCGTCGACGGCCTGGCTCTCGCGGCAGGAGTGGGCGCGGCGGTCCTGCTGGCCGCGGCGGTGGCGGCGTGGTTCCTGCTACGAGGCCAGAAGCTGGAAGGCGGCGGAACGGAACACGCGTGAGGGTCACGCCTCAGGGGCGCGGGGAACTGCGCGACACGGGCACGGGGTTCCACACAGCCACGCCCTCGAGGGTCACGCCTTCGGGGGCGCGGGGACGCGACAAGCCCGCCACAACCCGCAGCCGCCCACGGTCCACGACCCCCCGAGCCCAGAGGCGCCCCGGAGAATCTACGCCGCTTCCTTCGCCTTGCTCGCGTACATGTCCACGTACTCCTGTCCGGACAGCCGCATGACCTCGGTCATCACCGAGTCCGTCACCGCCCGCAGCACATACCGGTCCCGGTCCATCCCCTCGTACCGGGAGAACTCCATCGCCTCACCGAACCGCACGGTGACCTTGCCGGGGCGGGGCAGTCCCGCCCCTCCCGGCTGCAGCTTGTCCGTGCCGATCATGGCGAAGGGCACCACCGGCGCACCCGTCATCAGGGTCAGCCGGGCGATCCCCGTCCGCCCCCGGTACAGACGCCCGTCGGGCGACCGCGTCCCCTCCGGGTAGATGCCGAACACGCGGCCTTCCTCCAGCACCCGCCGCCCCGTCATCAGGGCGGCCACACCGCCCCGGCCACCGTCACGATCCACCGGGATCATGCCGACGCCCGTGAAGAACCAGGCCATCAACCGGCCCTTGAGGCCCTTCCCGGTCACGTACTCGTCCTTGCCGATGAAGAAGACCTGACGGTCGCAGACCAGCGGAAGGATCATCGAGTCGATGAACGTCAGGTGGTTGCCGGCCAGAATCACCGGACCATGGCCGGGAATGTGCTCCGCACCTTCCACCTGTGGGCGGAACATCAGGCGCATGATCGGGCCGAGCACTGCCTTGATGAGCGCGAAGCGGGACAACGGACCCTCCGGTGTCAAGGGGTTCGATATGAGTATGTGCAGGTGAGGACGATACTCGTGGCCCCGGCCATCGCGCACATCGGGCACGGCGACTTCACCGAGGCCTTACGCACTGTTGACGCGTGTTTACCTGCGGTGGCGTGCCGCCGACGGTGTGTAACGCGGCCGACATGATGTGACGCACATCGCCCCGAGCACACCGCACGCGTTCCCAGAACGGGCGGACCGAATCGAAGGTTCACGACGAACCGTCAATTCGTCCTCCTCACCAGCCACTACGACATCCGACATCACCCGCGTGTTCCGCCCGGGGTCTCCCACCCGTCATGTACGCGCCCCTACGATCAGCCCGCACTGACGAGCCGAACGGCAGGGAGGACGCTCATGGGAACGCAGGAGTCGAACGAAGAAACGAGCGGTACCGGACGGCGGGCCCTGCTCGGCGCGGCCGTGCTCGGCGCCGGCGGAGCGGTCCTCGGCATGGCCGGCACGGCGCGAGCGGACGGCGCCCGGCACGGCGGCGGAGTGCGCGGCCTGCCCAAGCCGACGATCATCGGCCACCGCGGGGCCAGCGGCTACCGCCCGGAGCACACCTTCGGCTCCTACCAGCTGGCCCTCGACCTGGGTGCCGACATCGTCGAGGCGGGCGACCTGGTGCCGACCAAGGACGGGCACCTGGTCTGCCGTCACGAGCCGGAGATCGGCGGCACGACGGACGTCGCCGACCATCCCGGGTTCGCCGATCGCAAGAAGACCAAGCTGCTCGACGGCGTCTCCACCACCGGCTGGTTCACGGAGGACTTCACGCTCGCCGAGCTGAAGACGCTGCGCGCGGTGGAGCGCATCCCGGCCAACCGCCCCCACAACACCCTCTACAACGGCCGCTGGGAGATCCCCACCTTCGAAGAGGTCCTCAGGTGGCAGGACGAGCAGACCCGCAAGCGCGGCAAGCAGGTGTGGATCTACCCCGAGCTCAAGCACCCCACCTACTTCCGCAAGCAGGGTCTCCCGCTCGAGGAGCGCGTCGCCAAGCTGCTGCGCAAGTACCGCAAGGACCGGCGCACCTCCCCGGTCATCCTCCAGTCCTTCGAGCCGACCAGCATCCAGCGCCTGAACAAGCTGGTCGACAACCCGCTGGTCGTGCTGTTGTCGTCGGCCGATTCCCGCCCCTGGGACTTCGTCGAGACCGGCGACCCGCGCACGGTCGCCGACCTGGTCAAGCCGGCCGGCCTCAGGGAGATCGCCTCCTACGCGCAGGGCATCGGCCCGACCCTGGACCTGATCATCCCCCGCGACGCCCAGGGCAACCTCACCACGCCGACGACGCTGGTCTCCGACGCGCACAAGGTGGGCCTGATCCTGCACCCGTACACCCTGCGCAACGAGAACCCCTTCCTGCCCGCGAACTTCCGCAAGGGCTCGGAGGCGGACGCCTACGGTGACGTCTTCGGCGCGTACCGGGCGTACTTCGCGACCGGCATCGACGGCGTCTTCACGGACCAGCCCGACACGGGACTGCTGGCCCGGGCGGACTTCAACGGCTGAGCTCGTCCCCACCCGAGCGCGTCAACACCTGAGTTCACACCCCCCGGTCGAGTGAGCTTCGGCCGTCCGGGCAACCCGCCGCCCGGGCGGCCGCGTCGCTCCGCATATGACGCACGACCTGGTCACCGCCCTGCACCCGCTGCTCAGCGCCGAGGCCTCCGCGGAGGCACATTCCACCGGAACCGAGCCGGGCGACCTGGAACAGGCGGTCTGGCTCCGCCTGCTGGAGCGCCTCGACGCCGAGGGTCCGCCGCTCGACCCCGAGGAGTGGCTCCGCCGGGCCGTCCGCTCCGAGGCGCGCCGCACCCGCCGTACGAGCCGTCTCGAACGGCCGTACGCCGGTGAACCGGTCGACGCCGCAGACCACGACCCCGAAGAGCTCGCCCTCGCCGCCGCCCGCGGCCGGGCCCTGCGCGAAGCCGTGCGCCGCCTCCCGGGCCGCTGCCCCCGGCTGATGGAGGCCCTGCTCTCACCGAATGACCTGACATACCGGGAAATCGCAGGGGAGTTGGGTATCTCACAGGGGAGTCTTGGCCCGGAACGTTCCAGATGCCTGGGATGTCTGCGGAGATTGCTCACGCCGGAGGTTGCGGCCCGCTGAGGACGGGGATAGGAGTGAGGGACGACAGGTGATCAGATGAGCGGGAGGCGTGCGCACATGGGCATGAGCGTGACCATCTCTGCGGCGACCGAGCAGGACGCGGAGCAGATCTTCAGGCTGCAGTACCTGTGCTTCCAGCCGGAGGCGGCGCTGTACGGGAATTACCGCATCGACCCGCTCGTCCAAACCCTCGACTCGGTCCGCGAGGAGGTCACCCGCGACTGTGTCTTCGTGGCCAGGCTCGGCGAGGAGGTCGTCGGCTCGGTCCGAGGCTCGGTCACCGAGGACGGCGCCGCCGCCATCGGCAAGCTCTGCGTCCACCCCCGCCTCCAGGGCCACGGCATCGGCGCGCGCCTTCTGCGAGCGGCCGAGGCGGCCCTCGCCGGCCGGCACGGCGCCACCCGCTTCCGCCTCCACACCGGCCACCGCAGCGAGGGCAACCTCCGTCTCTACCGCAAGGTCGGCTACGAGACGGTGGGCACGTCCCAGGGCGCGGACGGCATCCCCATGATCATCCTGGAGAAGCCGGCCGGTACGTACGCGGCGACAGCTTGATCTTCGCCCTTTCCGGGGCGCGGGGACCCGCGCGCAACCAGTCACGGCCCGCGGCCGCCTGAGGAACCTCAGGCGCCGCCCTCCTCGGGCGCACCCTTCCGCAGCCAGTAGATGGCGGTCAGCGGGAGCAGTACGGGAATGAAGACGTACCCCATCCCGAAGTCCGACCACACGGTCGCGTCCGGAAACGCCGACGGCTCGATCAACGTCCACGTCCCCACCGTCAGCACCCCCACCAACTCCGCGACACAGCACGCCAGCGCAGCCTTCCGCGCCGTCTCCCCGCCCCGCACCAACGAGTACGTGATGAAGCCGTACACCACGCCCGCGACGGCCGACAGCGCGTACGCCAGCGGCGCCCGGTCGAACTCCGTTGCGATCTGATACGCGGAGCGCGACACCGCCCCCACGACCATCACGCCGTACAGCCACACCAGCAGCGTGCCCGGCCCACTCGTCAGCCGGCGCCGGCTCACCTCAGCCTCCCCAGATGTCATAGAGCCGCACCTCCAGCACCGCCAGCACGACACCGCCGGCGGCCACCGTCACCGAGCCCCACCGGGTCCGCTCGGCCAGCGACATGAACCCCGCCGCCGGGACGCACGCGAACGCCCCCAGCAGATACGCCACGAAGATCGTCGTGCCCTGTTCCGGCTTCTCGCCCTGCGCCAGCAGCACGATCCCCACCACCAGCTGGATCAGCGACAGCAGCGTGACCACGGCCATGCCGATGAAGTGCCAGTCCTTCGTAGGCTGGTCACGGTAGGCCGCCCAGCCGCACCAGGCGGCGAGCAGCAGCGCGGCGACGCCGGTCACCAGCGTCAGGGCATCAAGCATGCTGCGACCTTATTACGGCCGAAAAGGCCCGATGCTTCCGGCCCTGGCCTGCACCGTAGGGTCGACGGCATGACGATCCACGCGCAGGCCCTGCTCTTCGACAATGACGGAACCCTCGTCTCCTCCCTCGCCTCGGTGGACCGCTGCTGGACGCGGTGGGCCGGGGAGTACGGGATCACGGCCGAGGAGTTCGCGCGGGTCGAGCTGCACGGCCGGCCTGCCGCGGAGATAGCCGCCGACCTGCTCCCCGCGGAGGTCGTTCCTCAGGCAGTGGCGCGGATCGAGGACCTTGAGGTGGACGACGTACCCAACGGCGGTGTGCACCTGCTGCCGGGCACCCGGGCCTTCCTCGACGCCCTGCCCGCTGACCGCTGGGCCGTCGTCACCTCCGCCACCCGGCGGCTGGCCGAGGCCAGGCTCGACGCCGTCGGCATCCTGCCCAAGACGCTCGTCGCCGCCGACGACATCACGCGCGGCAAGCCCGACCCCGAGCCCTACCTGCTCGCCGCCCGCGCGCTCGGCGTGGACCCGGCGCACTGCGTCGTCTTCGAGGACGCTCCCGCGGGCCTGACGGCCGGCCGCGCCGCCGGTATGACCACCGTGGCGTTGACCACAACCCACCAGGCCCACGAACTCCACGCCGATCTGGTCGTCGAGAACCTGTCGGCCCTGTCCGCACTGGTCACCGAGCAGGGCGTGGAGATCTCCCTGCGCGGCTGATCGGCCCCCGGCCCTGTCCACCGCTGTCCAGCATCCGGACAGCGGAGGGCCGGTCAGGACCGTACGCGTGTTTTACTGACGGCATGACCACGACGAGCGACCGCATCCCCGCGACCGAGGCGACCCTGACGCCCGGTGCTCGTTGTATGTGTCGAATGTGCGCCTTCTAGAGGGCCCCCGCACCACCCCCTGAGCTCGCGCCCCGAAGCGAGACCGCGGCCTGTCCGCACGCCCTGAGCGCGGCGTGACGCGAAGCCGCCCCGCGCACATGTTCTCCCCGGTTCCACTTCCCAGCGAGAACCGTGTCGCGTCCCTGACCGAATGCACCTGTGCCCGGGCACACCCACGCCCGCGCACTCGACAGTGACGGAATCCCAGTGATCACCACCTCGGGCCTGACCAAGGTCTACCGTGCACGCGGCCGCGAGGTCACCGCCCTGGACGGCGTCGACCTGCACGTCCGCGAAGGCGAGGTGTACGGCGTCATCGGCCAGTCCGGCGCCGGCAAGTCCTCGCTCATCCGCTGCGTCAACCTGCTGGAACGCCCCACCTCCGGCACCGTGACCGTCGCCGGGCAGGACCTCACCGCCCTGGCCGGCCGCGGCCCGCGCGCCGGGAAGGAACTGCGACAGGCGCGCAGCCGTATCGGCATGGTGTTCCAGCACTTCAACCTGCTGTCCTCCCGGACCGTCCAGGACAACGTCGAGCTGCCGCTGGAGATCCTCGGAAAGTCCGGGAAGGAGCGCTCCCGCAAGGCGCTGGAGCTGCTCGACCTGGTCGGCCTCGCCGACAAGGCCAAGGCCTACCCGGCCCAGCTGTCCGGCGGTCAGAAGCAGCGCGTCGGCATCGCCCGGGCCCTGGCCGGCGACCCGAAGGTGCTGCTGTCCGACGAGGCCACCAGCGCCCTCGACCCGGAGACCACCCGCTCGATCCTGGCGCTGCTGCGCGACCTCAACCGCCAACTCGGCCTGACCGTCCTGCTCATCACCCACGAGATGGACGTCGTGAAGTCGGTCTGCGACTCGGCCGCGCTGATGGAGAACGGGCGCATCGTCGAGTCCGGCACGGTCAGCGAACTCCTCGCGACCCCCGGCTCCGAGCTGGCCGCCGCGCTGTTCCCGCTCGACGGCGAGGCCTCCGGCGAGGACCGCACCGTCCTGGACGTCACCTTCCAGGGCGAGAGCGCCACCCAGCCCGTCATCTCGCAGCTCGCCCGCACCTACAACATCGACATATCGATTCTCGGTGCCGCCATCGACACCGTGGGCGGCCTCCAGGTCGGCCGGATGCGCATCGAACTGCCCGGCCGCTACGAGGACAACGTCGTGCCGATCGGCTTCCTGCGCGAACAGGGCCTCCAGATCGACGTCCTGGGCCACGAGTCCGTACTGGTGAAGGAGAGTGCCAAGTGACCTGGTCCGAGATGCAGCCCCTGCTGGAGCAGGCGTGTTGGGACACGCTCTACATGGTCGGCTGGTCCACGCTCATCGCCGTCGTCGGCGGACTGCCGCTCGGCATCCTGCTGGTCCTCACCGACCGCGGCGGCCTCCTGCAGAACCTCGCCGCCAACAAGGTCATCGGGCAGATCGTGAACATCGCCCGCTCCCTGCCGTTCATCATCCTGATGGTCGCGCTGATGGGCTTCACCCGCTCCGTCACCGGTACGACCATCGGCGTCGAGGCGGCCATCGTGCCGCTCGCCGTCGGCGCCATCCCGTTCTTCGCGCGCCTGGTCGAGACGGCCGTCCGCGAAGTGGACCACGGGCTCGTCGAGGCCGTGCAGTCCATGGGCGGCAACACCTGGACCGTCGTCCGCAAGGTCCTCGTCCCCGAGTCCCTGCCGTCGCTGATCTCCAGCACCACCACCACGATCGTCGCCCTCATCGGCTACTCGGCCATGGCGGGCACCGTCGGCGCCGGAGGCCTGGGCGACATCGCCATCCGCTACGGCTACCAGCGCTTCGAGACCCAGCTGATGTGGATCACCGTCGCGATCCTCGCCGTCGTCATCTCGGTCATCCAGTTCGCCGGCGACTACGCGGCCCGCTCCCTGCACCGCCGCGGCGCCCACTCGGGCCCCGCGCCCCGGCTGCGGCTCCTCAAAGCCGCCTCCTGAACCCCCCGTTCGCCCACCCGTCGCCGACCACCACCCCTCACCGACGGCGCTTCGCGCCCACACCCCTTGATTCCAGGGGTCGCACCACTCGCAAGGTCATAAGGAAAGGCACTTTTCGTGCGTAACACCGCCAAGATCACCACCGCCGTCCTCGCCGCCGGAGCCCTCACCCTCGGGCTCAGCGCCTGCGGCGCCGGCAGCTCCGGCACCGACGGGCCCCTGATCGTCGCCGCCAGCCCCGTCCCGCACGCCGAGATCCTCACCTACGTCAAGGACAACCTGGCGAAGAAGGAGGGCCTCGACCTGCAGGTCAAGGAGTTCACCGACTACGTCACGCCGAACACGGCGACGCAGGACGGCTCCGTGGGCGCCAACTACTTCCAGAACAAGCCGTACCTCGACGACTTCAACAAGAAGAACGGCACCGACATCGTGCCCGTCGTCACGGTCCACCTGGAGCCGCTCGGCCTCTACTCCCACAAGGTCAAGAAGGCCGACGACCTGAAGAGCGGTGCGACCGTCGCCATCCCGAACGACACGGTCAACGAAGCCCGCGCCCTCAAGCTCCTCGCGGCCAACGGACTCATCACCCTCAAGGCGGGCGTCGGCAACGAGGCGACCCCCTCCGACATCACCAAGAACCCCAAGAACCTCAAGTTCAAGGAGCTGGAGGCGGCTCAGACCCCGCGCTCCCTCGACGACGTGGACGCCGCCGTGGTCAACGGCAACTACGCCATCGAGTCCGACCTCAAGCCGTCCAAGGACGCCCTCGTCCTGGAGTCCCCCAAGAACAACCCCTACGGCAACTTCCTCGCCGTGAAGAAGGGCAACGAGGACGACCCGCGCGTGAAGAAGCTCGCCAAGCTCCTCACCTCGCCCGAGGTGAAGAAGTTCATCCAGGACAAGTACGCCGGCTCCGTGCTCGCCTCCTTCTGAGCCCACGCCCGGCACCCGCGCACACGGGGCCCTTCCCCACCCGGTGGGGGGAGGGCCCCGTGATGCGGATGAGTGCTTTCATGCTGCATGCTGGGCAGTTCAGCATGCCCTGAAGGTTCACCGATGGTTACGGAGCGGCGGATGACGAGCACCTTCCCCAACATCTCCATCAGCACGGAGCGGTTGGTGCTGCGTCCCCTCGACGAAGACGACGTCGCCGCACTGGCCGCGATGATGAACGACGAGCAGGTGGCGGCCTGGACCTCCGTCCCCCAGCCCTTCACGGAGAGCGGCGCCCGCACCTGGATCACCGAGTACGCCCCCACGCAGCGCACCGAGGGACACGGAATCGACTTCGCCGTCACCGAATTCCTCACCCAGCGCCTGGTCGGCGTCATCCAGCTCGGCAGGACCAACTGGCATGTGCGCTCCACCGAACTGTCGTACATCATCGCCCCCTGGGCCCGCGGCGAGGGCTACGCCTCCGAGGCCGCCCTGGCCACCGCCCAGTGGCTCTTCGGGGACCAGAAGTTCGAGCGCATCGAACTGCGCACGGCGGCCGACAACACCGCCTCCCAGCAGGTCGCCCAGAAGATCGGCTGCATCAGCGAGGGTGTGCTGCGCAACGCCTGCATAGCCCGGGCCCGTGCCGAGGACGGCACATGGGCCGACGTACGCACGGACTTCATCGTCTGGAGCCTGCTCCCCGAGGACCTGGAGGGCGTCGGCGAGCAGCTCCGCGACGGCTTCACGTCCTTCGGCGACTGGAACTGACCGGAACCACCCGGAGGACGACGGCGACGACCACACCGGCGCCCCCTCCGACACCTCCACCGGGTACCCTCACGGAGCCCGCCCTTGGGCAGCTCCCCGCAACGACACGCAGACGACCTGCGAAAACCCCTGGAGACTGACGAGATGGCCGACCGGGTCACGGTGATCGGCTGGGACGGTTCGCCGCTGACCGCCGCGGCGAGCGCCGCCCTGGGTGCCGCCACCCTGGTGGCGGGTGCCGCCCACCACCTTGCGCTCCCCGAGGTACCGGCCGGCGCCGAGCGCATCCGCCTCGGCAGTGTCGCCCTCGCCGCCCGCCGCATCGCCGCCCACCGCGGCACGGCCGTCGTGCTCGCCGACGGCGACCCCGGCTTCTTCGGCGTCGTACGCACCCTGCGCGCCCCCGAGTTCGGCCTCGAGGTGGAGGTCGTGCCCGCCGTCTCCTCCGTCGCCGCCGCCTTCGCCCGCGCGGGCATGCCCTGGGACGACGCACAGGTGGTCGTCGCACACCCCCGCACCCTGCGACGCGCGGTGAACGTATGCCGCGCCCACACCAAGGTGGCGGTCCTCACCTCGCCCGGCGCCGGCCCCGCCGAACTCGGCCTGCTCCTCGAAGGAGTCCACCGCTCCTTCGTCATCTGCGAGGAACTCGGCACCGCCCGCGAACGCGTCTCCGTCGTCACCAGCGACAAGGCCGCCGACCACACCTGGCGCGACCCCAACGTCGTCATCGTCCTCGGCGGCCCGGCCGGACCCGGCACCGCGGGGGAGGCCGGCGGCTGGATCTCCGGCCGTGACCCGTCCGCCGGACCACGCGGCTGGACCCTGCCCGCCGACGCGTACGACGCGGACCTCGGCGAGGGGGAGAACCAGCTGCTGCGCGCCTCCCAACTCGCCCGCCTCGGGCCCCGCGTCGGCGACCTCGTGTGGGACATCGGCTGCGGCAGCGGCGCCTTCGCCGTAGAGGCCGCCCGCGCCGGCGCCGCCGTCCTCGCCGTCGACAGCGACCGGGCCGCCTGCGCCCGCACCGACGCCGCCGCCCGCCGCCTCGGCGTCCAGCTCCAGATCGTGCACGGCACCGCCCCGCACATCCTGGAAAACCTCCCCGAACCGGACGTCGTCCGCGTCGGAGGCGGGGGAGCGGCCGTCGTCTCGGCGGTCGCCGACCGCCGCCCGCAGCGCATCGTCACGCACGCCGCCACCCGCGACGCCGCCGAACTCATCGGCCGCGACCTGAACGAGCACGGCTACGGCGTCGAGTGCGCCCTCCTCCAGTCCGTCGAACTCGACACCAGGGCCTGGACGGAGAAGGAACGGAGCGTCGCGTTCCTGCTCAGCGGCGTACTGCCGAGGCGCGGCGCCTGACCTCGCGACCGTCCCCGTGATCGGTTTGTCGTACTGCGCGCGGTAGGCTGGCCGATCGCTGCACCGCACAAGGACGCCCGGCGCTTCGTCGGTCAATGTCCGGAAAAGCCGCCCGTTTTGGGGTGTGTGTGGTACGGCAGAACCGGAGGACGCGCAACGTGGCGCAGTCCACAGTGGAACCGTCGCGGATCAAGCTGCCGTGAGGGTGGTCCGGCCGCAACAATGCCAGTGAATGGCTTTGTCGCCTTTTTCGGACGGACCGTTCGTGCCGCTGGGGACGCACGCTCGTTCTTCACTGCGGGGCGGTCGGTGCGCCGTTCCGGGCGAGCTGGTCGTAGGAGCACTAACCGATGGGCGAGGGGTACGCATGACCGACACCGGCCAGGTCCCGGGCGAGGGACTGCCGGAGAGCGCAGGCATGGTGGAGCAGCCGGGCGCCCCCGCGCACGGTGCGTACACCTACCTCTCCGAGACCACCGCCGAGGACGACGACCTGCTGCTGTTGCCGGGCGCCCAGGGCGCCTGGGGCAACGAGGTCCCTCCGCCCGCGCCGGAACCGGTCCTCGAGACCGTGCACGAGCCGGGCCCGCACGAGATCTCCGGCCGCGACAGCGGCTCGGTCGACCTCGGCGGCGTCCGCCTGCCCGACCTGCCGCCGATCCCGCCCATCACCCCGCGCCGGCCCCTGCACCTCGGTCCGCCGCTGCCCGACAGCTCCGCCAGCCCGGTCCGCTCGCTCGCCGACCGCGGCCCCGCGGACGCGCCCGCACGACAGCCGGCACCGTCGTCGGCGGGCCCCGAGTACCTCGACGTCCCCCGCGCTCCCGAGATGCCCTCGCCTCCGGCCGCGCCCTGGGGCGCACAGGTCACGACCCCGGCCCCGGTGAGCGCCGGGGCGGCGCCTGCGGAAACGGTTGTTCCGGCAGCGGAACCGATGGAGACGTCCCAGGCTGTCGCGCCCCCCGCGACGACGGAGACGAGCCACACGACACCGCCGGCACCCGCCGAGGTCGGGCAGGCGGTGCCGGTGGAGGGGATGGCGGTCGGGGGAGACCCTGCCGCTGCGGGCGCCGGCCCGGCGGAGCACCAGTCGGCGGCCGCCGAGGCCGCTCACGTCGCCCCTGCGGCGGTCGCGGGCGACCCCGTGGGCAGGGGCGGTGTCCCGGCGGAAGGCCAGGCCGCTGCGGCCGACCCGGTTGCCGCGGGTGACCCCGCTGGTGTGAGCACCGGTCCGGACGCGGGCCAGGTGGCCGCTGCCGAGCCGATCCTGCCCGCGCAGGGACAAGACACAGCGGACGCGGCTGCCGGCCTGACAGAGGGTCAAGCGACCGTCGCCGAAACCGCCCTTGCCGTACCGGCTGA
Organism: Streptomyces sp. NPDC093598; assembly: GCF_044764825.1. Classification (NCBI taxonomy): domain Bacteria; kingdom Bacillati; phylum Actinomycetota; class Actinomycetes; order Kitasatosporales; family Streptomycetaceae; genus Streptomyces; species Streptomyces sp. NPDC093598. The sequence continues at coordinate 131,489 of NZ_JBIWIV010000016.1, forward strand.
CGCCGGTCACGGGGCCCAGGTGGCCGAGACCGGGCACGCCGGCCCTGAGCAGAGCGCGACCGCAGAGGCCGGAGCCGTAGCTGCTCCGGGAGTTGTCGGGCCGCCGGCTCCTGAGCCGGGGCCCGCCGTGGAGGAAGCCGCGCAGGGCGCTGAGGCTTCCGGGCCGGAGACCGCCGGCGAACAGGCTCCGGCGGCTGCTGCCGAGCAGGCCGTGGCCTCGGCTCCTGCCCCGGAGGCCGGCCAGGCCCCCGAAGCGATCCCGTTCCCGGAGGCCGCCTCCGGCCCGGAGCACTCCGTCGTGACCCCGCCCGAGGCCGCCCTCGAAGAGGCCCCCGCACAGGTACCGGGCGCTGCGGCCCCGGCCACTTCCGCTCCCGTGCCCGACGTGACCGCCCCCGAGGCCGTCGCGCAGGCACCGGCAGCGGGCGTTGGCCCGGAGGCCGCCGCCCCGGTCCCCGAAGCGACCGCCCCCGAGGCCGCCGCCCCGACCCCGGACATGACCGCCCCAGAGGCCGCCGCACCGGAGCCCGTCGTCGCCGCCGGAGAGGCTGCCCCCCAGCCCCCGGCGGCAATGGACGTCGCGCCGGCCGCGCAGCAGCCCGAGGCGACGGTTCCTCAGACCGCCACTCCTGGTCCGGGAGCGCCCGGCCAGGTCGCTGCCGCCCCGGCCCCCGAGTCGGAGCCGGACGGCCGGGAAACGGCCGCTCCCTCCGTCGAGGCCGCCGTCACCCCGGCCCCGGCCCCGGCCCCGGACGCCCAAGAGGTCGCCACCCAGGCGACGGACCCGGCCCCGACCGCCGAAGCAGCCGCGCCCGCCGAAGCAGCCGTGCCCGACGACGCACCCGCCGCGCCGGAGACCGCCCCGGAAGCACCCGCCCCGGCTCAGCCCTCCGCGGCACCGGCGCCCACCGAGGCCCCCGCCCCCGCCCCCGCTCAGACACCCGAGGCGCCTGTCCCTGACCCCGACCCCGCCGCCGACGCAGCGGCTGCGGCGCAGACCCACGAGCCGGTCGCGGCCGCCCCCGCCGCCGAGACCGTGGAGCCCGACCCCACCCCCGACACCCCGGCACCCACCGAGGACGTCACCGTCGTACTCCCGGCCCCGGTCCCGGCCCCGGTCGCGGCCCCGGTCGCGGACGAGCCGGCCGGGCAGCCCGTGCAAGGCCCGCAGCAGTCCCTGCCGGCACCGCCCGAGACGCTGGAGCCCCCCGCACCCATGACCACCGTGCCGGCACCCCGCGACGGCGACGCCGAACTCGCACAGAACGCCGACGACCTGGACACCCGGGCCGCCGAACAGGAAGACCTGGCCGACCAGGAACGCCGAGAAGAGAGCGCGGCCGCAGTGGCAGAAGCCCGACAGTCCACCGGCCCCGCGGCCCCCGGCTACGACCCCGCCGAGCGCGAGGCGGTACTGAAGGTCATGCGCGAACGCCGCGACATCCGCAACGGCTTCCGCAGCGACCCGATCCCGCACGAGGTGCTGCTCCGTGTCCTGGAGGCCGCCCACCACGCGCCCTCCGTCGGTCACTCGCAGCCGTGGGACTTCGTCGTCATCCGTTCCGCCGACACCCGGCGCGCGATGCACGAACTGGCCATGCGCCAGCGTGACGCCTACGCGAAGTCCCTCCCCAAGGGCCGGGCGAAGCAGTTCAAGGAACTGAAGATCGAGGCCATCCTCGACACACCGGTGAACATCGTCGTCACCGCCGATCCGACCCGCGGCGGCCGCCACACGCTCGGCCGCCACACCCAGCCCCAGATGGCGCCGTACTCGGCCGCCCTGGCCGTGGAGAACCTCTGGCTCGCCGCCCGTGCCGAAGGCCTCGGCGTCGGCTGGGTCAGCTTCTTCGACGAGCGCGAGATGGTCCGCGCCCTCGGCCTGCCCGAGCACCTCGAGATCATCGCCTACCTGTGCGTCGGCTACGTCGACGCGTTCCCGGACGAGCCCGAGCTGTTGCAGGCCGGCTGGTCCAAGCGCCGCCCGCTGTCCTGGGTCGTGCACGAAGAGACATACGGCCGCCGTGCCCTGCCCGGAGAGGAACCCCACGACCTGCTCGCCGAGACCGTCGCGCAGATCCGCCCGCTGGACGCCAAGGCGCTCGGCGAGGCGTGGGAGCGCCAGAAGCGTATGACCAAGCCGGCCGGTGCGCTGGGCATGCTGGAGATCATCTCCGCGCAGCTGTCCGGCCTGTCCCGCCAGTGCCCGCCGCCCATCCCGGAGCCCGCGGCCGTCGCCGTCTTCGCGGGCGACCACGGTGTGCACGCCCAGGGCGTCACCCCCTGGCCGCAGGAGGTCACGGCCCAGATGGTGGCCAACTTCCTCGGCGGCGGTGCCGTCTGCAACGCCTTCGCCACCCAGGTCGGCGCCGAGGTCTGCATCGTCGACGTGGGCGTCGCCGCCGACCTCCCGGCCACCCCGGGCCTGCTGCCCCGCAAGATCCGTGCCGGTACGTCCGACATGACGACCGGCCCGGCGATGACCCGCGAAGAGGCCAGGCAGGCCATCGAGGTCGGCATCGAGACCGCCCGCGACCTCGTCGCCGCCGGCAACAAGGCCCTGCTGACCGGTGAGATGGGCATCGCGAACACCACCGCGTCCGCCGCCCTGATCTCCGTGTTCACGGGTGCGGACCCGGCCGAGGTCACCGGCCGGGGCACCGGCATCAACGACGAGACCCTCGCCCGCAAGACCGAGGTCGTCCGCCGCGCCCTGGAACTCCACCAGCCGGACCCGGCCGACCCGATCGGCGTGCTCGCCGCGATCGGCGGCTTCGAGCACGCGGCCATCGTCGGCCTCCTCCTCGGCGGCGCCTCCCTGCGCACGCCGGTGATCCTGGACGGCGTCAGCGCCGGTGCCGCCGCCCTGGCCGCCCGCGCGATCGCGCCGGAGGTCCTGGCCGCGTGCATCGCGGGCCACCGCAGCGCCGAACCGGGCCATGTCGCCGCCCTCAACAAACTGGGTCTGCGCCCCCTGGTCGACCTCGATCTCCGCCTGGGCGAGGGCACCGGCGCCCTGCTCGCCCTCCCGCTGGTCCAGAGCACGGCCAGGGCGATGCACGAGGTGGCGACGTTCGATTCGGCGGGAGTGACGGAGAAGTAGGGCTCCCGTGGTCCCGTAGGTCCGTGGGCGGGCGTTCCGCAGGGCGGAGTGCCCGCCCACGGGCCACGCACCGGCAGACGGCCCGGGTGCCCAGCCACTGGACCACTCGCGCCGCCCTCCCGCCCGCCCATTAAAATCCGCACGTCAGGGCACTGAACACCGCCGCAACAGGAGCCGCACCTCATGGCCGAACACCCCGCCTACCCCGTAGGCCTCCGCCTCACCGGCCGCCGCGTGGTCGTCCTCGGCGGCGGCCAGGTCGCCCAGCGCCGCCTCCCGGCACTGATCGCGGCAGGCGCGGACATCCTCCTCGTGTCCCCGGAGGCCACCCCCTCCGTCGAGGCCATGGCGGACGCCGGTGAGATCACCTGGCACAAGCGCCCGTACGAGGAGGGCGACCTCGCGGACGCCTGGTACGCCCTGATCGCCACCGGCGACACGGAGGCGAACACCAGGGCATCGGCCGAGGCGGAGCGCCACCGCGTCTGGTGCGTCCGCTCCGACGACGCCGACCGCGCGACGGCCTGGACCCCGGCCACCGGCCACAGTGAGGGCGTCACCATCGCCGTCCTCACCACCGACGCCAAGGGGCGCGACCCCCGCCACACCGCCGCCATCCGCGACGCCGTCGTCGAGGGCCTGCGTGACGGCACGCTCGTCGCCCCGCACCACCGCACCCGCACGCCCGGAGTCGCCCTGGTCGGCGGCGGTCCCGGCGACCCGGACCTGATCACCGTGCGCGGCCGCCGTCTGCTCGCCGAGGCCGACGTGGTCATCACTGACCACCTCGGCCCGCGCGACCTGCTCGCCGAGCTGTCCCCGAGCGTCGAGGTGATCGACGCGGCGAAGCTGCCCTTCGGCAGGTTCATGGCTCAGGAAGCCATCAACGAAGCCCTGATCGAGTACGCCCGGCAGGGCAAGTCGGTCGTGCGGCTCAAGGGCGGCGACCCCTTCGTCTACGGGCGCGGCATGGAGGAGGTCCAAGCCCTGGCCGAAGCCGGCATCCCGTGCACGGTCGTGCCCGGCATCTCCAGCTCCATCTCCGTCCCGGGCGCCGCCGGCATCCCGGTCACCCACCGGGGCGTCGCCCACGAGTTCACCGTGGTCAGCGGCCACATCGCCCCCGACGACGAGCGCTCCCTGGTCGACTGGCCGTCCCTGGCGAAGCTGACCGGCACGCTGGTGATCCTCATGGGCGTCAGCACGATCGGCAAGGTCGCCGAGACGCTCATCGCCCACGGCAAGTCCCCGGACGCACCCGTCGCCCTGGTCCAGGAAGGCACGACGGCCGGCCAGCGCCGCGTCGACGCCACTCTCGCGACGGTCGCGGAGACCGTACGGACCGAGGACGTGAAGCCCCCGGCGGTCATCGTCATCGGCGAGGTCGTCAAGGTCGGACCCACGGCCGCGGCACCTCGCAAGTAACCCCGGGTAACACAACCCGTACCGAGCCGTTGGCACCGCACCCAGGACAAGGCAGTATCACCCTGTGGCCGATCTCATCACCGTTGACGATCCCGACGACCCGCGTCTGCGCGACTACACCGGCCTGACCGATGTGGAACTGCGCCGCAAGCGCGAACCCGCCGAGGGCCTGTTCATCGCCGAGGGCGAGAAGGTCATCAGACGGGCCAAGGAAGCCGGCTACGAGATGCGGTCCATGCTGCTCTCGGCCAAATGGGTCGACGTCATGCGCGACGTCATCGACGAACTCCCGGCCCCCGTCTACGCCGTCAGCCCGGAACTCGCCGAGCAGGTCACCGGCTACCACGTGCACCGCGGAGCGCTCGCCTCCATGCAGCGCAAACCCCTGCCCACGGCCGCCGACCTCCTCCGGACCACCCGCCGCGTCGTCATCATGGAGTCGGTCAACGACCACACCAACATCGGCGCGATCTTCCGCTCGGCCGCCGCCCTCGGCATGGACGCCGTCCTGCTCTCGCCGGACTGCGCCGACCCCCTCTACCGCCGCAGCGTGAAGGTCTCCATGGGCGCGGTCTTCTCCGTTCCGTACGCCCGCCTGGACACCTGGCCCAAGGGTCTGGAGTCGGTCCGCGAGGCGGGCTTCACCCTCCTCGCCCTCACCCCCGACGAGAAGGCCCGGCCCCTCGACGAGGCAGCACCGCACACCATGGACCGCGTGGCCCTCATGCTCGGCGCCGAGGGCGACGGCCTGTCCACCCAGGCCCTGGTCGCCGCCGACGAGTGGGTCCGCATCCCCATGTCCCACGGCGTCGACTCCCTCAACGTGGGCGCGGCGGCGGCCGTGGCCTTCTACGCCGTGGCCACCGGCCGGCCCCAGGTCTAGGGTCCCTGCCGTGGAGCAGCGCGAGGCCGTCGTCGCCGTGCTCCTGCGCGGCGAGCGCCTGCTCGCGATCCGGCGCGGACCGGCGGTCGTCCGCCCCGGCTACTGGCAGCCGCTCAGCGGCAAGGTCGAGCCGGGGGAGACCCAGGAGCAGGCGGTCGTCCGGGAGGTCCACGAGGAGGTCGGCCTCACCGTCGTGCCGGAGGCGAAGGTCTGGGAGTCGGAGACCGACGACCACCGCTACCGTCTCCACTGGTGGACCGCCCGCGCGGACACCGGCGAGGTGGTCCCCGACCCGCGCGAGGTCGCCGAGACCCGCTAGGTCACCCCCCGGGAGTTCCTGGCCCTGGACCCGGTCTTCGACGGCGACCGCGAGTTCTTCGAACGGATCCTGCCGGATCTGTGACACCCCGCCGACCGGCCGGTCGTCGCCCTGCGGCCGGTGGCTCGCGGCTAGGAGCCCCGCGGGCGGTCGTCCTGCTGGACGTGCTCCTGCCGAACGCCGCCCCCGTCGCCACCGAGCCCCCGGGCCGGGCCCTGGCAGCCCTGCACCAAGGCGATACCGACCGCCACCAGCAGCGTCACCACGACGAACACGAACAGCCGCTGCCGCAGCAACCGCGGGTTGGCGGGCCGCAGCCCGGTCCCCGTGTTCCTCGACGCCGGTCGCCCGGTGCCACTGTGCGGGGCGGGGCGGCTGCCACTGCCCGACCGGGTGCCGCGCCCGGTGGGTGTGGGCCGCGACCCGGACCGCGACGGGGCGCCGCCGCGCGAGGCACCGGGCCCGCGCACCGGAGTCCTGCCGCGGTTCCCGCCACCCGTCGGCCGGTTCCCGCCCCCGGTCGCCCGGGCTCCGCCCCGCCCGCCGGTCCCGCCCTGGGCAGCCGTACCGTCCGGCGGCGGATGGCCGTCCCGGGACGGCGAGGAACCCCGCGGCGGGGGAGTGCCCCGGCCCCGCTGCGCCCCGGACGCCCCCGCACCCTGCTGCCCCTGCGGACGCCTGGTCCGCTCGGGGTAGGTGTCGGCGGGCCGTTCGGTCTCGGCACCGCGCGGCGCGGGCGGCCGGACACCGGCGAGGTCCTGCGATTCCCGGGCGGCGATCTCCTTCAGCCGCAGCGACAGTTGAAGCGTGCTGGGCCGCTCCTCGGGGTCCTTCGCCAGGCACGCCCGGACGAGCGGAGCCAGCGCGTCGGGCACGCCGTGCAACTGCGGTTCCTCGTGCACCACGCGGTACAGCATCACCTCGGAACTGCCGTGCCCGAAGGGCGAGTCGCCCATCGAGGAGTACGCGAGCGTGGCACCGAGCGAGAACACGTCCGTGGCCGGGGTGACGGCGGCCCCGCGCACCTGCTCAGGCGCGAGGAAGCCGGGCGAGCCGACCGCCGTGCCGACATGGGTGAGCGTCGAGGCGCCGGTGGCCCAGGCGATGCCGAAGTCGATGATCCGCGGCCCCTTCGGGGACAGCAGGATGTTGGACGGCTTCAGATCCCGGTGCACCACCCCGGCCTCGTGCACGGCGACCAGGCCCTCCGACAGGGCGGCACCCACGGCCGCGACGTCGGCCGCGCCGAGTGGTCCCTCGGCCGCGACCTTGTCGTGCAGGGACGGGCCGGGCACGTACTGCGTGGCGAACCAGGGGCGGTCCGCGTCGAGGTCGGCGGCCACCAGCCGGGCCGTGCAGCCGCCGCGGATCCGCCGGGCCGCCGAGACCTCACGGGCGAACCGGGAGCGGAACTCCTGATCCTCCGCCAGGTCGGGACGGATGACCTTGAGCGCGACCCGCTGCCCCTTCTTGTCGGAGCCCAGGTAGACCACGCCCATCCCGCCCGCGCCGAGCCGTCTGTGAAGCTTGAACGAGCCGACGACGCGCGGGTCCTCGCGCCTCAGGCGCATCATCGCCATGTTCATCCCCGCTGCCCGGTCCTGTGACGAGCCACAGCTTACGTTTCCACGGCCGCCCGCGCGCAGAGGCCGCGCCCTCTCAGAGTGATGGATTGTCAGTGGTGGGTGGGAGACGTGAAAGGTGGTCAGGGAGGGCGCAAGGACGCGGACTTCGCATATCCCGTGCTCCCAACCACCTGTCGCAGAAGGGGGGTTGGTTCTGTGAAGGGTGATCGCGTGGAGAGGGCCGTGGACGCGGGGGACACGACGCGCACACGCGAGGTGGTGGCGAGCGGGGTGGGCCGCAGGGTGGAGACGGGGGCACGCCGAGGTGTCGTGGAAGTGAGCGAAGTCACCCGGTGGGGGTCCCCCAGGCCGTTCAGGCAGTGGGAACGAGCCGGGCGTCCCGTCGGGGAAGACCCTGAGACCCGCGTCCCCGTCTCCACCCAGGGGAGTACATCGCAGGTGGCGACTCATCCTCCGGGAGGCCCGGCAATCGGTACGAGGGCATGACGCCCGGGGAGGCCCGAACGCCTAGATTTGAGGTCAAGCGGCGGGTGCAGCACTCGTCCCCCGAGGTCAGACGCCCGCCGCTGCCAACGACAACTGAGAACGGTCAGGAGAGGGACCATGGCCCAGACGGCTCCGCGGACGCTGCTCCGCGAAGAGGGACGCAAGGTGTACGCCGCTGCGTTCCGCCGCCGGCAGGGCCGTCGCCACCCGGTGGTGGCGACGCTGATGGCCCTTCCCCTGGCGGTCCTGCTCCTCCTCGTCTTCGACGGGTGGGAGACAGTGGCCACACAGGCGTCGTCCGTGGGCGAGATGCTGGGGCGCTGAGCGGCGACCCCAGGCCCGGAAGAGCGGTCCGGGCGGGGACATCCCACCCATGAAACCCCGTGGGGACGGGGGTGCGGCGGACGGCAAAAATGCCGGCGCAGCTGGGGAGCTGCGCCGGCATTGCTTTTGTCCCGCGGGCGTCGAGCACCTGGAACGGACACTTCCCTACGGCGGGTCCCCGTCCGCACGTACTCTCGCCCGGTGAACTCCGCCCCCGGCCCGCTCCTGGCCGACCTCACCGCCAAGGCCCGAGCCGCTGCCCACGCACGCTCATCGGCCTGCCCCTGCGGCGCGGCCACGCTCGCCGACCGCCCCGACGGCCTGGTGGTGCGGCACGCGGACACCGTCGCGAAGGCCCACCCCCCGGACACCGACACCTCCGCACTCACCAGCCGCCTCGCCGTCGCCGCCCACCACCCCGGCATCCTCCTGCCCCCACTGAACCCGACCCCGGTCGCCCTGCACGGCCGCCTGGTGACCTTCTGGCCGTACGGCACCCCCGTGGATCCCGGCGATCCGGACGCCGCTCCCTGGGAGGCCGCCGCCACACTCCTCGCCCGCCTCCACCGCATCCCGGCCCCGGAGGACCTGCCGGCCATGCGCGGCCCCGCCAAGGCGGCCCGGGCCATCGACCGGCTCCGCGAGGCCGGCCCGCACCCCGCAGCCGCCCCCGTCCTGCGCGCCTGGGCCACCCTCCCGCCCTGGGCCCGTGCCGAGGCCCCGATGCCGCACTCCGGCACCCTCTGCCACGGCGATCTCCACCTCGGTCAGCTCGTACGCCACCCCGCCCCGGCAGGTCCCTGGCTGCTGATAGACGTGGACGACCTCGGCGTCGGCGTGCCCGCCTGGGATCTCGCCCGCCCCGCCGCCTGGTACGCCTGCGGTCTGCTCCCGCCCGACGCGTGGACCCGCTTCCTCACCGCCTACCGGGAGGCCGGCGGCCCGGCCGTCCCCGCCGGGGGCGATCCCTGGCCCGCCCTCGACGTCCCCGCCCGAGCCCTCACCGCGCAGACCGCGGCCCGCGCCGTCGCCAAGGCGGCCGCGGCGGGCCGCCCGCTGGACGAGGTGGAGCAGTCGGTCGTGGACGCCTGTGACCGAATGGCTACCGTCCCGCCGCAGTTGGCCCAGGAGCACGCGAAGTAGGGTGCAACCGACCACAGCGGGACAGAGTCTGTCCTGGCGAGATGTGAAGCAGGACCGACCGGCGAGGAGTTGAACGACCATGCAGTGTCCGAAGTGCCGTGCGCCGATGCACACGTACAACCGCAACGGTGTCCAGATCGAGCAGTGCAGCGGCTGCCGCGGGATCTTTCTCGACTACGGCGAGCTGGAATCGCTGACCCGCCTGGAGGCCCAGTGGTCCCAGGCCGCCCCGCCGCCCCCGCCCGCCCCACAGGCCTACCCGGCACCGCCGGCTCCCGCCTGGGGCGCCCCGCACGGCGGCCACGGCCACCACGGCCATCACGGTCACCACCGCAACAAGAGCTTCGGTCACATGCTGTTCTCGTCCTGACACGACAGGAGCCCCGGCTGCGAACAGCCGGGGCTCCTGTGGGGTGTGGACGATACTGGGATTGAACCAGTGACCTCTTCCGTGTCAGGGAAGCGCTCTCCCGCTGAGCTAATCGTCCTCGGGGCCATGACCACCGAGTGCGGCGGATCATGGGCACTGCGTGCGCGATACTGGGATTGAACCAGTGACCTCTTCCGTGTCAGGGAAGCGCTCTCCCGCTGAGCTAATCGCGCGGGGCGGATCTTCGAGATCCAGTGGACGATACTGGGATTGAACCAGTGACCTCTTCCGTGTCAGGGAAGCGCTCTCCCGCTGAGCTAATCGTCCTTGGAGGTGGAGACGGGATTTGAACCCGTGTAGACGGCTTTGCAGGCCGTTGCCTCGCCTCTCGGCCACTCCACCAGGAGTGTAGGGGACCGGGAAGCCCCCTCTTCCTACGAGCGGACGACGAGGTTCGAACTCGCGACCTCAACCTTGGCAAGGTTGCGCTCTACCAACTGAGCTACGTCCGCCTGTCGTTTCGGTCCGCTCTCGCGGCCCGGCGACGTGTTGAACTCTAGCGGATTCCGGGGCCAGTACAAAAACGCGTTTGTGCAGCGTGCTGCGCTTCCCCTGCTCAGCGACGTCACAGAGCCGCCCGAGGAGCCATGCCCCGGTCACCCGCGGGACACCCGCCATAGACTCGACTGCGTGCTCGACCTCCCTCCTCTCGCCCGCTTCGGCGACCGTGTCGCCACCGGGCTCCTCGACGTCACCGACGATCCCGAAGCCCTGGAGTCCAGCGGCTTCTGGGCCGTCTGCGCCGACTTCGAGGGCCGTCTGACCTGCGCCCGCTTCGCGCAGGTCCGGACGGCGGACGTGCCCGCGCCCGTGCCCGGGGCGTGGCGCGGACCGGCTGCCGGTGACTGGACGTCCTCGCTCGACCGCGGGGCGTACACGGACGCCGTGCGGCGGATCCGCGACCACATCGCGGCCGGCGAGGTCTACCAGGCGAACCTGTGCCGGGTGCTGTCCGCGCCCGTGTCGTCCGGCGCCGACGTGGACGACCTCACCGCACTCCTGGCCCGCGGCAACCCGGCCCCGTACGCAGGAACGATCCGCCTGCCCGGGCACGGCGTGGAGATCGCCACCGCGTCCCCCGAACTCTTCCTGCGGCGCGACGGCCGGACCGTCGAGTCCGGGCCGATCAAGGGCACCGGCAGGACCGAGGCGGACCTGCTGGAGAAGGACTACGCCGAGAACGTGATGATCGTGGACCTCGTCCGCAACGACATCGGGCGGGTGTGCGCCACGGGCAGTGTGACGGTGCCCGATCTGTGTGCCGTCGAGAAGCATCCCGGGCTGGTCCATCTCGTCTCGACGGTCCGCGGTGAGCTGGCCGACGGGGCCGGCTGGGCCGAGCTGCTCGGCGCCGCCTTCCCGCCCGGCTCGGTCACCGGCGCGCCCAAGTCCAGCGCGCTGCGGATCATCGACGCCCTGGAGACGGCGCCCAGAGGGCCGTACTGCGGCGGGATCGGCTGGGTCGACGCCGACCGGCGGGCCGGTGAGCTGGCCGTCGGCATCCGTACCTTCTGGATCGACCGGGCCGACGGCGTGCTGCGCTTCGGCACCGGCGCCGGCATCACCTGGGGCTCCGATCCCGAGGGGGAGTGGCGGGAGACCGAGCTGAAGGCGGCCCGGCTGCTCGCGATAGCGTCGGGAGCGTACGAGGTGAGTGGAGAGGACCTGACGTGAAGATCTGGCTCGACAGACGGCTTCAGGACATCGAGTCCGCCCGCGTCTCCGTCTTCGATCACGGCCTGACCGTGGGCGACGGCATCTTCGAGACGGTGAAGGCCGTGGACGGCCGGGCGTTCGCGCTCACCCGGCACCTCGACCGGCTGACCCGGTCCGCGCGCGGCCTCGGCCTGCCCGACCCGGACCACGACGAGGTACGCCGCGCCTGCGCCGCCGTCCTCGACGCCAACCCCGCGTCGCTCGGCCGTCTCCGCATCACCTACACCGGCGGCCACGGCCCGCTCGGTTCCGACCGCGGTGAGCACGGCCCGACCCTCGTCGTCGCCCTCGGCGAGACGACCCGCCGCCCCGATTCCACCGCCGTCATCACGGTCCCCTGGACCCGCAACGAGCGCGGCGCGCTCACCGGCCTGAAGACCACCTCGTACGCCGAGAACGTCGTCGCCCTCGCCCGGGCCCGTGAACAGGGTGCCTCCGAGGCCCTGTTCGGCAACACGGTGGGGCGGCTGTGCGAGGGCACCGGGTCGAACGTCTTCGTCGTCCTCGACGGCGAGCTCCACACGCCGCCGCTCGCCTCCGGCTGCCTCGCGGGCATCACGCGCGCGCTGACGGTCGAATGGACCGGCGCCGAGGAGACCGACCTGCCGCTGGACGTCCTGGAGCGGGCCGACGAGATCTTCCTGACGTCCACCCTGCGGGACGTGCAGGCCGTGCACCGCGTCGACGGCCGTGAGCTGCCCGGCGCGCCGGGCCCGGTGACCGCCAAGGCCATGCGGATCTTCGAGGAGCGGTCCGGGAACGACCTCGACCCCTGACGGCCCCCGTACCTTCACCCCCGGATATTCGGCTGAACAGGGCCGTGGTTGCGGGTAGAACACCCCTGATGACCACGACCCTGCGGCCGACCGAGCCGCTTCAGCAGAACGCCGACGGGACGCGCTCACGCCGCTACCAGGTGTGCGTGAACAGCCGTCCCGTGGGGGCGATACACCTCGGCACGCATCCCGTGTTCGGCGACGCGGTGGCCCGGATCATGAAGCTGCGCATCGACGAACCGGACCGCAGGCGTGGCCGGGGCACGGTGGCGGCGCTCGCCGCGGAGGAGGTGGCGCGCGGCTGGGGGTGCCGCCGCATCGAGGCGACGGTCCCCGCCGAATCCGAGGCAGGGCTCCGGCTCGCCACGGCGCTCGGCTACGTCGTCCGCAACCGCGGCATGGAGAAGCCGCTCGGCGACACCCCGCCGGACCTGCCGGAGGGCAGCCGCGCCCGGCCCATGACCGAGGCGGAGTTCGGCCCCTGGCTGGAGAAGGGCAAGGAGGACTACGCGCGCAGCTGGATCGAACGGGGCGTCCCGGAGGCCGAGGCCCGGGCCAAGTCGGAGCGCGACCACGCCACCCTCCTGCCCGACGGGCTCGCCACCCCCGGCATGCTCATCAGCGTCGTCGAGCACCTGGGCACACCGGTGGGCACGCTGTGGCTGGCGGTGCGCGAGGACAGCGCCTTCGTCTTCGACGTGGAGGCCGACGCCGCCCACCGGGGGAAGGGGCACGGCCGTACCCTCATGCTGCTGGCGGAGGCCCAGACGATCGCCGAGGGCAGGCGGACCCTCGGCCTCAACGTCTTCGCCGGCAACGCCCCGGCCGAACGGCTCTACGCGTCGCTCGGCTACGAGACGAAGCGGTACGCCGTGTACAAGCCGCTGTGGTAGCGGCCCGCAGCCGAGAAGCCGGGCGAGGGTGGTCAGTGCGCCTGCCCGGCCAGCAGCCGGTCCGCGATCTCCTCGATCCGCTCGCGCAGCCCCTCCTGGCTCTTGCCGCCGTCGAGCCGCTCACCGCCGATGACGTACGTGGGGGTGCCGCTCACACCGATCGCCTTGCCCTCGGCCTGGTCGGCGTCCACGATCAGGATGTGCCGGCCGTCGACCAGCGCGGTGTCGAACTCCTCGGCGTCCAGGTCCAGTTCGCGGGCCACCTCGACGAGGAAGGCTTCTCCCTCACGGGCCAGCTGCTCGACCCGTCCCAGCAGGGCCTCCACGTACGGCCACCCGCGGCCCTGCTCCCACGCCTCCTCGGCGGCCTGGGCGGCGGCGAAGGCGTGCTTGTTCTTCTCCAGCGGGAAGTGCCGCAGCCGCAGCTCCAGACGGTCGCCGTAGCGGGCGCGCAGGGCACGGAGATCGTCCAGTGCGGTGCGGCAGTCCGGGCACTGGAGATCGCACCAGATCTCGAGGACGGGGGCGGCGGAACGGTCGGAGGAGGAGTCGCTCATGCCGACAGTCTCCCAGCAGTCGTGGCCGGGGGCGCGGCCCGCACCGGCACCTGCGGAGGAGGTGACCCGGAGATGTCCCTGATGTCGGGCCGGAGCGTGGCCCGCCGGGGTACGGCGGGTGCAGGATGGAAGGGACGAAGTGCCCGACCTGACCGCGCCACGCCTGGAGGACCGGATGATTGCCGAGACCGTCTGCTCCGCCGTGTCCGCGGCAGGCCTGGGCCTTGCGATCGTCACGGCGTACCGCAAGCGCTACCTCGCCGCGGTCCGTATCGCGGCCTACTCCCTCGTCCCGATCGGCCTGGTGATGACGGGGATCGTCGAGTGGCTGGCCGACACCGCGTTCAGCCCGACGGCCTGGGCCGGGTTCGGGGTGCTCGGCGTCGCGTGGGTGCTCTTCATGACCACACGAGCCGTGGAGCGCCGCCGTGGCGGCACCCGCAAGGAGCGCCGGGCGGCGGCCCGTGCGGCGGACCGGCCGGAGGCAGCGGCTCCGGCGGCCTCGGCGCCCAGCCTGGGCCAGGGCTCCCGTCCGGAGACCCGGCCCGCCACCGCGTCCCGGGGGGACGACGACTTCAGCGACATCGAGGCCATCCTCAAGAAGCACGGCATATGACGGGGCCGCGCGCCCGGGGCTGAATCGTCACAGTCGGGTCCGCCGGTGCGCGGAAGTGATCAGAACCCGCACCGGACCTCACGAGATCGGCGCACTCCCGCACGGAACAAGGCCGCTGATCGCGTCGGGCGGGCCGACTGCGTCATCATCGCCGCGAGATGCTGGACACGACGAAACAGAGCGACCCCGTACCGCCGCAGAACGGGCCATGTTCCCCGCGGGACGAGCCACGCCCCCGGCAGGACGAGCCGCGCGGTTGCCTCTTCGCCCTATCCCAGCCACCGCTGATGATCTTCCTGGCGGTGATCGGGAGTCTGCTGCTCATGGCCTCGTTGCACGATCTGCTGTTGCTGTGAGCCTGACCCGCGGTACCCGGCGCCACCCGCCGGGGCCGCGTCGGCATCGACGTCTTCCGGCCCGTCGCGCCCGGCGCCGGCTGTCAGCCCGCCGCCTCCTTGCGGCGCGCCCGGTACGCGGCCACGTGCAGGCGGTTTCCGCAGGTGCGGCTGTCGCAGTACCGCCGCGAGCGGTTGCGGGAGAGATCGACGAAGGCGCGTCGGCAGTCGGGCGCCTCGCACCGCCGCAGCCGCTCCTGCTCCCCGGCGACCACGAAGAACGCCAGCGCCATCCCGCAGTCGGCGGCCAGATGATCGGCGACGGAGGCGCCGGGGGCGAAATAGTGCACATGCCAGTCGTAGCCGTCGTGGTCCGTGAGCCGGGGCGTGGTGCCGGCGGCCGCGACCAGCTCGTTGATCCGGCCGGCGGCGGTCCGGGCGTCGGGGGCGGCGAACACGGCGGCGAAGTGCCCGCGGATGGTGCGCACCGCGGAGAGGTCGAACTCCGAGAGCACCCCGACATCGCTGATCTCGTGGTTGCGCACGAAGTCCGCGAGGGCCGCCACGTCCGGCAGCCCGTCCGACGCCGTGTCGTCCTCCGGTGCGGTGTTCACCAGATCGACCACGGTGTCGAGGGCGCACCGGGTGTCGTGGGTGATCAGCACGATTCGCTCCCTGGCGTGAGGGTCGGGCGGGCGCCCGCCGATGCTGGCCGATGGTAACGGCTCCACCACCGCCGGACCGCCCTCATGCCCGCACATGGCTTCGAATAGAACGCTGCCGGGCCCGCCGGGGTTCCCGAGCGGCGACAGCGGGGGAGCGGTCCCCGCACGCGAACCGGCGCCGAGCCGCGTGAGCCGCGGTACCGGCGCCGGTGTCATCCCGTATGCGGTTGTCCAAGCCCGAGCCGTCTCCCCGAGTCGACGGCGCCGGGCGGCTTTGTGAGGGCCTCGCCCTAGCTTTCCGCCAGGATGTGCGAGAGCTCCTGATCGAGGTCGAAGTGCCGGTGTTCCGTGCCGGGCGGCACGGCGGCGTCGGTCCGCTTCAGGAAGGACTCCAGGGCCCGTGCCGGGGCCTCGAGCAGCGCCTCGCCCTCCGGGGAGCTCAGGGCGATGCACACGACGCCCTGACCGTGACTGCGCGACGGCCAGACGCGGACGTCGCCGGTGCCCGTAGGGCGGTGAAGTCCCTCGGCGAGCAGGTCGCGGGCGAACACCCACTCGACGGTTTCCTCGGCTCCGGTGTGGAAGGTGGCGTGCACGGCGTAGGGGTCGGCCGTGTCGTACCGCAGGCCTGCGGGGACAGGCAGGGAGGACTCGCTCGACACAACGAGGCGCAGGTGCAGCTCGCAGCTGACCGTGGTGTTCATAAGCGCCAGGGCCTTTCGCTCAGTGTGCGCTCGGGGATTCGCACGTCGGCGAAATCGACATGCCACCTACGGTGCCGTTGTAAACCCCTCTGAGTGTTTTGCGTGCCTTTACGTAACTCTTCCGGCCGAGAGATCGTAAGCGTCGTGCGTCCATTCCGGTGACTGGTTTCGCTCGGGTAGTGTTTGGCCGTATGAATACGGGGAGTAACGAGCCGGGCGAGGTGGCCGTGGCGTCGGACGAGACGGGGACGGGCGAGGTGCACGGCGAGCAGGATCGGGGCCTCGGCTCCCGCGCGCCGGAATTCATCAAGGCCCGTCGGGCGCTGCACGTGAGCTGGCAGGTCGGCGTTTTCATCATCGGCCTCGCGGTGGTCGTGACCGGCATCATCATGCTGCCCCTGCCCGGGCCGGGCTGGGTCGTGATCTTCGGCGGCATGGCGATCTGGGCGACGGAGTTCGTGTGGGCCCAGCTGGTGCTCCGCTGGACCAAGCGGAAGGTCACCGAGGCGGCCCAGCGCGCCCTCGACCCCAAGGTGCGGCGCCGCAACATCATCCTGACGTCGGTCGGGCTGGTGATCGTGGGCGCACTGGTCGGTTTCTACCTGTGGAAGTTCGGCATCGTCATGCCGTGGAAGATCAAGGACCAGTGAGCGTCACAGGCACCCGCTGACATGGGGTAATGTTCTTCCTGCGTCCGGGCGATTAGCTCAGTGGGAGAGCGCTTCGTTCACACCGAAGAGGTCACTGGTTCGAACCCAGTATCGCCCACCCGGACCGGCGGCCCACCTGCGCGTACGCAGGTGGGCCGCCGTCGTTGTCCTGCCAGCGCCTCGCCGCCTCGCCGCCTCGGCACGCTGAGCGGCTTGGGCGGTCCCACGGCGTGACCGGAACGCCACCGGTCGAGCCGCCCGCGCTGATGCCACGCCGTCCGTCGACCGCACACGCGCTGCGGAGACCTCCTGACTGACGGCTGCCGGGCCGCTGACCGAGGTGTGGCAGGAAAGCCCGCTGCAGCAGGTCGCTCATGCTGTCGACCGAGCCCCGGATCCGCCGCCGCCGGGCCCGCCCGGAGAGCCGGACGTACCAGGGCTCCCTGGTTGGCGGGGGCCTGCGATGAAGTGCCCCGTCGGACCAGCCGGCGCCGAGACCTCTTGTGCTGGGCGCCCCTGGGAGCCCGGGTGGCCCCTGCCCGGCGAGCCGCTTGCCCCGCTGAGATCCCGCTGCCGGGCCAGCCGGCGCAGGGGCCCGTGCGGGGCCGGGCGTACGGGCAGCCCCTGTCAGGCGGGCCGCCCGCGCCGCTGGTCGCCGGGTTCCAACCGGCTGCTGGTGAGGTCTGCCCGGGGCCGGGCGCGCCAGGGAACCCTGGTCGGCCGGAGTCGCCTGCGCTGTCGACCTGGCCCTCGTCGGACCAGCTCGCGCCGAGACCCGCCCTGTGCTGGGCGCCCGAGGCCCTGGCATCAGCTGCTCGGCGGGCCGCCCGCGCCGCCGAGATCCCTCCCAACCCCATGCACCACCCCCCACGAGCCCACCCGCCGGCTCACCTCGCCCACCCCTTCCGTCGCCCCGAGTCGCCGTCACCCCCACGACCCACCACCCCACCCCGACGCCACATGGCCAAGACCAACCCCCACCCCCATGCAGCCCCTCCCTCCACTCCACCGTCGTCTTTCGGTCGCGCCGGAAACCCGCCCGAACGGCCCCTCGGCGTTCGGCGCTTCGGCCGCACCGCCGTCACCAGCGACGTCGCCCGACCCCACCCCCAGCCCTGCCTCCTCGGTCCGCGCCGTTGCCTGCCTTCTCGGTAAGAAAATCTTGTCCGAATCATTGACGCACCCTCAGCCCCTCCGTAACTTGTGCCAGCAAGCGCTTACTTGAAACGATTCATGCGAGCGGGACGACGTGCGGGGAGGTCCAAGTCGTGGTGAACGGCAGGAATGTTGAGAGACGTACGATCCTCAAGGCGGCCGGGGCTACGGCAGCCACGCTGGGGCTGGCCGCGACGACCGGGTGCGGCGGCGACGGAGGGACCTCCTCGGACGGGACGGTGACGATCCGTTACGCGTGGTGGGGTGCGGAGGACCGCGCTCAGAGAATCAACAAGACCATCGCGCTCTTCGAGAAGAAGTACCCGAAGATCAAGGTGAAAACGGACTTCCAGCCTTATCTCGACTTCTGGAAGAAGTTCAACACCCAGGCCTCCGGCGGGAATCCGCCGGACGTGTTCCAGAATGCGATCGGCTTCCTCCGGAAATACGACGCGAAGAACGTGCTGCTCGATCTCAGCGAGCAGGCCAAGGCCGGCAACCTCCGGATGGAGGGATTCCGGGCGGGCCTGGAGAAGTTCGGCGAGATCGACGGCAAGCTCCTCGGCGTTCCGGTCGGTTCCAACTCGATGGCCCTCGTCATCGACAAGCCCGTCTACGCCCGCGCCGGCGTGAAGCCGGAGCAGGGCTGGACGTGGGACGACTTCGAAGCGGGCATGAAGAAGATCCGGGACAAGACCGGTCGTGCCGGCGACAGCGGCATGTACGGCACGATGTACCTCTACGACCTGTACCTGCGCCAGAACGGCAAGGCGTTCTTCACCGAGGACGGGCTCGGCTTCACCGAGGCCGATCTGACGGACTGGTGGACGAAGGCCAGGAAGGGCGTCGAGGAGGGCATCTACTCCGACCCGAAGAAGGTCGCCCAGATCAAGCCCAAGTCCGCGCTCGCCGCGGAGCTCTCGGGCAGCGAGTTCACCTGGGACAACTTCACCGTCCGCTACACCTCCGAGGGCAAGAGCGAGTACGGCCTGGCTCCCATCCCGACGACGGACGGCAAGAAGACCGGCCAGTACCTCGGCTCCCTCATGCTGAGCGCCTCCAAGCGCACCCAGCACCCGAAGGAAGTCGCCCAGTTCATCGACTTCATGGTGCACGACCCCGAGGTCGCCAAGATCATGGGCTACGACCGGGGCGTGCCCGCGACGCAGGCCCAGTTCGACGCGTACAAGCCGACCGACCCGGTCAACCAGGCGATAGCCGCCTACGAGCAGTCCATCGTCAAGGCCGGCGTCCTCGAGCCCATCACCCCGCACCCGAACGGCGCGGACATCTGCGAGTCGGCGTTCCTGCGCATCGCCGAGGAGATGGGCCTGGGCAAGAGGTCGGTGGACGAGGCCGTCAAGCAGTTCTTCACCGAGTCGAAGACGGCTCTCGGCACCTGATGGGAACCACCGTGACACACGCCCCTGCGATGGAGGGCCTGTCCGAGGACAAGGGCTCCGAGCCGCGGCACGGTCCGGTGAAGCCCGCGCGCCCCGCCGCCCTCAAGCGGCGGCGGCGCCGGGAGAACCTGGCCGGCTTTCTCTTCATGTCCCCGTGGATCGCCGGGTTCCTGCTGCTCACGGCGGGCCCGATGGTCGCCTCGCTCTACTTCGCCTTCACCGACTACAACCTGTTCGACGCGCCCAAGTGGATCGGCCTGGACAACTTCTCGGAGATGTTCGGCGATCCGCGCTGGCGCCACTCGGTCCAGGTGACGCTCTGGTACGTCGTCGTCGGCACACCGCTCAAGCTGCTCGCGGCCCTCGGCGTGGCGCTGCTGCTCGCCCAGAGCCGGCGGGGGCAGGCCTTCTACCGGGCCGCCTTCTACGCGCCGTCGCTGATCGGCGCGAGCGTCTCCGTCGCGATCGTCTGGAAGGCGATCTTCTCGGACGACGCGATCGTCGACCGTACCCAAAAGATCTTCGGCATCGACGTCGGCGGCTGGACCGGCGACCCGGACATGATCATCTACAGCCTGGTGGCGCTCACCGTGTGGCAGTTCGGCGCCCCCATGGTCATCTTCCTGGCCGGCCTCAAGCAGGTCCCGCGCGAGCTGTACGAGGCGGCCGAGGTCGACGGGGCGGGAACGTTCCGCCGGTTCTGGAACATCACCCTGCCGATGATCTCGCCGGTGCTCTTCTTCAACGTCCTGCTGGAGACGATCCACTCCTTCCAGATCTTCAGCTCGGCGTACATCGTCGGCGGTGGCGCGGGGAGCAACGCCTGCGGTCCGGCCGACGGCTCGATGGTCTACACCTGCTACCTCTACGTCCAGGGCTTCGAGAACAGCCGCATGGGTCTGGCCTCCGCGATGGCCTGGCTCCTGCTGGTCGCGGTCGCCCTGGTGACGGCGGTGCTGTTCTGGTCCCAGAAGCGCTGGGTGCACTACGAGGAGGGCGCCCGATGAGCTCCCCCGATCTCTCGACCCCGCTCGATCGGGGGGCACCCCCATCGGCCACCGGCACCAAGCCGTCCGGATCCGGGGCGCTCCGTCACAAGCTGCCCGGCTCCCTGGCCTGGCACATCGGCTCCCTGCTGATCCTCGCGGTGATCCTGTACCCCGTGATCTGGGTCCTCGGCGGGTCCTTCAAGAAGAGCGAGGACATCGTCGGCAGCCTGGACCTCTTCCCGGGCGACCCGATCATCGGCAACTACAAGAGCCTCGCCGACGGCATCGCCGACATCTCGATCTCCACGTTCTTCTTCAACTCGCTGTTCCTCGCGGTCGGTTCCGTGATCGGGATCCTGATCTCCTGCTCGCTGACGGCCTACGCCTTCGCGAAGATCAGGTTCGCGGGCCGCAATCTGCTCTTCACGCTGATGATCGGCACGCTCCTGCTGCCGTACCACGTGCTGCTGATCCCCCAGTACGTGCTGTTCCGCAACATGGAGATGATCAACACCTACACACCGCTGCTGCTCGGCAAGTACCTGGCCACCGAGGCGTTCTTCGTCTTCCTGATGGTGCAGTTCATGCGCAACATGCCCAGGGAACTGGACGAGGCGGCCCGTCTCGACGGCTGCGGGCACTTCCGGATCTACTGGTCGATCGTGCTGCCGCTGAGCCGGCCGGCCCTGATCACCAGTGCGATCTTCACCTTCATCAACTCCTGGAACGACTTCATGGGCCCGCTGATCTACCTCAACGAGCCCGACAAGTACACGGTCTCGCTGGGCCTGAAGATGTTCGTCGACCAGGAAGGGCTGGCCAACTACGGCGGCATGATCGCGATGTCGCTGGTCGCGCTGCTGCCGGTGCTCGCCTTCTTCCTCGCCTTCCAGCGCTATCTGATCGACGGCATGGCCACGTCGGGTCTGAAGGGCTGAGGCGGGCATGGCCGGGACATCGGTGAAGGCACGAGGCGAGTCGGCGCTTGCAGAGCGGTTCGCGGTGTTCGCCGAGTGTCTGCTGACCGGTGTGTGGATCGCGGTGGCCTCACTGGGAGTCGTGACCTACCTCGCCGCGTTCGCCGCCGGGGCGCGGCATCTGCGGCGCCGCACCGCCCACGCGGGCGGCGGCTGGAGGGAGTTCGTCGCGGACTTCCGTACGGCCCTGCGCGGCGGGTGGCTCGCCGGGCTCGCCGGGTGGGCGGCCGTGGGCGCGGTCTGGGTGGACGTGCAGGCGGCCCGGGCGGGGATTCCCGGCGGGCCGCTCGTCGGGGCCTTCGGTGTCGTCGCGCTGATCGGGCTCGTCGTCGCGGGACTGCGCGCCGCGGCGGTCTGGGCGCCGGGTGCCCGCTGGCGGACGCTGCTGGCCGAGGCCGCGCGGCGCACCGTACTCGATCCCGCCGGGTCCTTCCTCATCATCGGCGGGCTGGCCGTGGTGGCCGTGTCCGCCTGGTTCTCCGCGCCGCTGGCGGCCCCCGTCCTCGGGGCCGTCGCGGCGGCGGCCGTCGCCGTGGAGGAGCGGTACCGGCACCGCTGAACGGCGGTGCCCCCCTTCCAGGTCGGCGCTCGGCGCCGCATCTCTTCCTGTCATGCCCCTGACCAGCGCACGGATTCGCTTCCCGCACGGACAAGGAAAGGCAGCATCGCCATGTCTCCCATCCCCCGCAGGTCTCTCCTCAAGGCGGCCGCCGTCACCGGAGCCGCCGCCCAGTTCAGCTGGGCGCTGGGAGCCCAGGACGCCCAGGCCGCGCCCAGAGCCGAACCCGCCGACGCCGACCCGGTGACCCTGGACTGGCTGGAGGACGGCGGCCTCGGCGCCGCACCCGGCTCCACCGTCGGCGTGCCCTGGCCCAAGGGCGCGTACCAGAAGGACCAGACGTTCGCGCTGACGGACGCCGGCGGCAAGGCCGTCCCCGTGCAGTCCTGGCCGATCGCCTACTGGCCCGACGGATCCCTCAAGTGGACCGCACACGCGGTCGCCGGGGGCGACGGCAAGCTCACCCTCGCCGCCGGGACGCCCGCCGCACCCGAGAAGAAGGTCACCGTCGGCAAGCGCGGCGGCACCATCGACATCTCGACCGGCGTCATCACCGCGAAGATCGGCACGTCCGGCTCCACGATCGTCAAATCCGTCACCCGGGGCTCCACGGAGATCGCTAAGAACGGACGGCTCGTGCTGATCCGGCAGCCCGAGATCGAGGACGAGGACCAGGGCGCGGTCAAGACCGAGCGCTTCGACGGCGTGCTCTCCAAGGTCGAGGTCGAGCAGGCGGGCCCGGTGCGCGCGGTCGTCCGCATCGACGGCAAGCACCGCAAGGGCGGCCGCAGCTGGCTGCCGTTCTCCGTCAGGCTCTACTTCTACGCGGGCGCCGACTCCTTCCGCATGGTGCACACCATCACCTACGACGGCAAGCAGGAGCCGGGCAAGGCCAGTGGTGACTTCATCCGCGGCCTCGGCGTCCGCTTCACCGTGCCGATGCGGGACGAGTCGTACGACCGCCACATCCGCATCGGCGGCGACGGCACCGGACTGCTGCGCGAGGCCGTCAAGGGCATCACCGGACTGCGCCGGGACCCGGGCGCGGCCGTGCAGGCGGCCCAGTTCGAGGGCAAGAAGCTGCCCGACCCCGCCACCTGGGACCAGCGGGTGACGACCCGGCTGCAGTACATCCCCGAGTGGGGCGACTACACCCTCTCCCAGCTCTCCGCCGACGGCTTCACACTGCGCAAGCGCACCAAGAAGGGCCACGGCTGGGTCGCCGCGGGCGGTGGCCGGCGCGCCTCCGGCTTCGGCTACGTCGGCGGCGCGAGCGGCGGGTTCTCCTTCGGGCTGCGCGACTTCTGGGAGAAGTTCCCCGCCCAGCTCGACATCCGGGACGCCCACACCGACGAGGCCGAGGTCACCCTGTGGCTCTGGTCGCCCGAGGCGCAGCCCATGGACATGCGCTTCTACCACGACGGCATGGGCCAGGACACCTACCCGGAGCAGATCGAAGGCCTCAACATCACGTACGAGGACTACGAGCCGGAGTTCGGCACCCCGTACGGCATCGCCCGCACCTCCGAACTCCTCTTCTGGGCCAACGAGTCGACGCCGAGCCCGGACCGGCTCGCCGAGCAGGTCGAGGCCGTCCGTGTGCTGCCGCAGCTGGCCGCCCCGCCCAGGCAGCTCATCAAGGCCAAGGTCTTCGGACCGGGCCTGTACTCCGAGCCCGACCGCTCCACCCCCGCCAAGGCCAAGATCGAGGACCACCTCGACTTCCTCTTCACCTACTACAAGGACCAGGTGGAGCAGCGCCGCTGGTACGGCTTCTGGGACTACGGCGACATCATGCACACCTACGACACGTTCCGGCATCAGTGGCGGTACGACATCGGCGGCTACGCCTGGGACAACTCCGAGCTGTCGCCGGACCTGTGGCTCTGGTTCGCCTACCTGCGCTCCGGCCGCGCCGACATCTTCCGCTTCGCCGAGGCCATGACCCGGCACACCGGCGAGGTCGACGTCTACCACCTGGGCAAATGGGCGGGCCTCGGCACCCGGCACGGTGTACAGCACTTCGCCGACAGCGCCAAACAGCAGCGCATCGCCAACACCACCTACCGGCGCTACTACTACTTCCTCACGGCGGACGAACGCGTCGGCGACCTCATGCACGCCAACGTCGACTCCGACGAGACGTTCCTCGCCCTCGACCCGCTGCGCAAGATCCGCACCGAGCCGTACACCCCCGACCGGCACGCCCTGTCGATCGGCTTCGGCACGGACTGGAGCGGCCTGGTGTCGGCCTGGCTGACGGAGTGGGAGCGCAAGGGCCCCAAGTGGGAGAAGGCCAAGGCCCGCGTGCTGTCGACGATGGAGACCATCGCCGCCCAGCCCAACGGTTTCGTCCAGGGCAGCGGCCTGTACGACCTGGACACGGGCAAGTTCGCCGTCGCCGGGGCCCCCAAGGTGGAGGTCTCGCACCTGTCGGCCGTCTTCGGCCTCAACGAGCTGTGCGCCGAGCTCATCGACCTCGTCGACATGCCGAAGTTCAACGAGGCGTACTTCGACTACTGCCGCTACTTCAACGCCACCAAGGCCGAACAGGCGGCACGCTACGGCTCCAACTTCGGCAACCTGCTGCTCTTCCAGGGCCACTCGCGCCTCGACGCGTACGCGGCTGTGAAGACCGGTGACGAGAAGCTTGCCAAGCGGGCGTGGGAGAAGTTCTACAACTCCGACGGCTACAAGGAGTCCGCTCCCTGGAAGACGGAGAAGCTGAGCGGCCCGGTCGCGCTGGTGCCGGGCAGCGAGGCCACCTGGGTGTCCACGAACGACACCGCGCTGTACGGCCTCGCCGCCATCGAGAACCTGGCGCTGCTCGGCGACAAGATGCCGTAGCGGGAAGCCGAACGAGCGGTTCCCGTGGCGACGCCGAGGGAACCGCTCGCTCGTCCTAGTCGATGATCTGGTTGAAGAACAGGACGGCCGGGGCCACCACCCCGCCTCCGACGCTCACGGCGACGGGCCACACGTTGCCGGCCAGCGCCGCCAGAACAGTGGCACCGATGCCCACCAGGGCTGCCAGCAGGAAGACGATCGCGGTGCGCTGACTGAGGAGCGGTCCGTCCCCGCCGGGCCGCCGACGGTTGGCCTGTGCCACCTCGGTGCCCCTTACCCGACGCCGTGAACGGGTGCGTACTCCCGCTGTCGCCCGGGGACGCCGTGGCCGTCCAGGCCCGGCACGTCCCACGGATCCTGTGCGGGACGCAGGAGTTCGAAGCGGACACCGCCGCCGTCACCGCTCGTCCGGACCCCGTGCACGGCGGGTTCGGGCAGGCTGTTGTAGTGGAAGGGCGTCGAGAAGTAGTAGGCGCCAGTGTCCGGGACGGTGATGAGGTCGCCGGGTTCCAGGAGCGGCAGCGCTCGGTCACGTGCCAGCAGGTCCCCGGCGAAGCAGGCGGGTCCCGCGATGTCCTGGCGGACCGGTCCGCCCCGCTTGGCCCTGCCGCTTGCGTCGTGCGCCTCGATCCGCAGCGGCCAGGCGTCGGGGTTGAACACCGTCCGGGTGGCCACCTGCACACCCGCGTGGGTGACCGCGATCGGCCGGCCGCCCATGTTCTTCGTGTACTCGACGTACGCGGCGGTGAACCCGTTCTTGGCGAGGACGGAACGCCCGAACTCGGTGACGATCTCGTACGCGCCGGAGAACAACGCGGGTGCCTGGGCGCGCAGCTGCCGGACGTACGTGTCGAAGGTCGGCGTGGTCTCGTCGTCGGCGAAGTTGACGGGCAGTCCGCCGCCGATGTCGATGCCGACGACCTGGCGCCGTCCGAGCGAGGCGTTGACCTCCTCGGCGAACGCCACGGCCTGCGCGACCCCGCCGGCCATGAGGTCGAGCGGGCAGCCCTGCGAACCGGCATGCGTGTGCACCCAGGTCAGCCACGGGTGGTCGTGGTAGGCGCGCAGCAGACGCTGCCGGCTTCCCGGGTCCGCCAGGGGGACGCCGAACTTCGAGGTGCTCGTCGCCGTGCTCATCGCGGCGATGCTGCCGCCGCCGAGCTGGGAGTTGACGCGCACCCCGATCCGTGAGACCGGGACGCGGTCGCCCAGTGCCCGGTCGATCCTCGCCAGTTCCTGGTAGTTGTCCGCGTTGACGGCCACACCGAGGTCGAGGGCGTGCCGCAGTTCGGCCTCCGTCTTGGCCGGGGAGTCGAAGACGATCCGGTCCGGTGCGAATCCGGCTGCCAGCGAGCGGGCCAGCTCACCCGCGGTGGCCACCTCGCAGCCCATGCCGAGCCGCCGCAGCTCCGCCAGCACCGGCACCAGACAGTTCGCCTTGGCGGCGAACGCGTGCAGCACACGCGGCGAAGAGGGGAAGGCGCGGTGCAGGGACGCGACGGTCGCTGCGACGCCGTCGAGGTCGACGAAGGCGGCCAGCTGGGACCGCCCGGCGTCCAGCAGTCCCTGCCGCACCGCTTCCTGGAGGATCAGTTCGCGCCGCTCGGCGGCGGGGGTCAGTCCGGTCATGGTCGAGCCTTCCGGTGTCGTGAGCGCGGCGCCCGGGACCGCCCCGGGGTGGAACACCAGGCTGCTGTCCGCACCGGTAGGGCGTCTTCGTCGAGTCGTCAAAGACGCCGGCCTCACCCACGGCGTCGGGACGCAACAACTCCTCTTCCGGGCTCACGCGTTGTGCGGAACGACAAAAGGGAGGACCCTCGATGGTGGCCCCGGCCGAACGGCGGACGGCACGGCGCCCGGTCGCGCCTCGGTGCCGGTCGCTCAGGGGCGTGCGCCGTCGGCGTCTTCCCCCAGACGCAACTGGACCTGGGCGAGCAGCCGGGCGTCAGGACTCTCCAGGTCCAGCCCCGACACCTGCGTGATCCGGCGCAACCGGTAGCGCAGGCTGTTGGAATGCACGCCCAGCGCCCGCGAAGCGGCGGACACGTCACCGAAGTGGTCGAGGTAGGCGCGCAGGGTCTCCACCAGGCAACTGCCGCCGTGATCGGCGTCGAACTCCCTCAGCCGGGCCACCGAGGTCCGCGGGGGCAGCGCCACCTCGCGCAGGGCGTCGACGACCTGAAGGATGCCCACGGTGTCGGCGACGTCCTCGCTCCGCGCGACGGTGTGCGGCCCGGTGGCCGCGATGAGCGCCTGCAGGGTCCGCTCGGCCGACCGGCGTGATGCGGGCGCCTGTGCCAGGCCGGGGACCACGTCGCCGAGCCCCACCTTCACGGCCGAGCCGATCGTCGCCGACAGCTGCTCGGCCAGTGCAGTGCCGAGCCGCCTCACCTGGCCGTCGGCCCGCCCCGGGTCGCGCTCCAGCCCGCTCAGCAGCACCAAGGTCCTGCCGCCCGCCGGGACCACCACGACTCGGTGGCCCAGGGCCGCGCAGTGCAAGGTCAGCAGGCCGTACAGCCCGGACGGGTCGTCGTCCCCGTGGCGGCCCGCCCCCGTTCCCACGGCCAGTACGGCACAAGGCTCCCGCGGCGGCAGCGAGGCCCGCTCCGCGAGCACCTCGACGGATCCTCGGTCCTCCAGCAGCGCCCGGGCCGCATCCTCCACCAGACGGCTGTCCGAGCTGTGGGTGCGGTGATGCAGCAGGTGGGCGGCGGCGGCCCGGGCCGCCGCGCGCAGCGTCTCCGCGGCGTTCGGCGACAGCGGGCGGCCGGCCACCGCCGCCACCCAGATGGACCCCAGCGCCTCTCCGCCCGCCCGCACAGCGCCGACCAGACGCTCCGGATCCTGTCCGTGGGCGGGCCGGTGCAGCACATCGTCCGCACCCCACAGCGCCTGGAAGAACCCCGCCTCCCGCATGGCCGCCACCCGCCAGGGCGGCACACGACGGCCGAGGATGGTCAGCCGGCGCATCTCGTCCACGTTCTCCTCGGTGGAGGAGTACGCCAGCACCCGCGACTCCGTGTCCTCGATCGTCACCGAGCCTCCCACCAGGGCGGCCACCGCATCGGCCAGTGAGTCCAGATCGCCCAGGCGCACGCCGCTGGTGGCGGGCATCGGGGGCACACCCGCCGCGGCCAGCCCCGCCCTCAGCACCCCCACGAGCTGTGCCCACGTGCACCAGGCGGTACGGAAGAGCACCGCCGTGCCGCTCTCCTCCGCGGCTGCCTGCAACGCCCGCGCGGCGGGCTCCGGCCGCCCCGGGCCGAACACCACACCCGCCGCACCGGCCTCACCGGCCCGGCGCACCACGTCGACCGCGTGTGCCGAGCGCGGGTCGACGCCGACCGCGAGCAGTAACTCCCGCGGCCTGATCACGGGTTCCAGGGCGTCCAGCACATGGACACCGGTGACGCTCGTCCGCAGTCCCTCCGGGGCCGTGTGCAGCTCCACGGCTCCCACCCCCACCACCGAGAGCAGGCGCTCCAGTGTCCCCTGGCCCTCGGCGCCCGTGCCCCGGCCCGACGATCCCCCCAGGTCCGTCATGATGCCTCCCCGGTCCCCGGCCCGACCGTGCCCCTCGCAGCGGCCGACCGGAGAACGTATGACATCACGGGCGTTGTCCGCCGTCGAGACGGCCTTGACATCTAGTGCATCCTCCCCAGAACCTCCCGCACCCGCCGGACGTCCCGGATGCGGTGCTCGTACGTCGCCCCGAGTGCGAGCAGCAGGAGTCCGGCGAGGGCGGGAGGGGCCCAGCGGGGGAGTGCCCCCGTCACCTGCACCACGTACGGGGCGAGTTCGTGCAGGGTGACCAGGGCCAGCACCGAGCCGCCGAGCACCAGCGGCGCCTGGAGGCGGTGCCGGGCACCGAGCAGGGTGACCAGCAGCGCCGCGCCGCCGAGCAGGAGGGGCCGCGTCCAGTGCGGATCGGCCCAGGCGGCGACCAGGCTCGGCAGCAGCGTGGCGGCGAGTCCGGGGCCGTACGCCGTCCAGGACGACGCCTGCGGATCGCGGCGCCGGCGCAGGGCTCCGACGAGCAGCCCCGGGACGGTCACCGGGAGCGTGTACGCCTCGGGTGTGCCGACGTCCCAGGCGGCCAGACGGACCCAGGCGGCCAGCACGAACAGGGCCGTGGCCGCGTAGCCCACGGGACGGCGCTCGGCACGCAGGGCCGTGCCCGCGGCGATCACCCCGCACAGGGCCAGCACCAGGGCGAGCACCGGCGGGTCGGTGACGGCGAGAGCCACGGCGAACAGACCGAGGGCGGCTCCCACGGCCTCGACGGACACTGTCGTCCGCGGACTGTCCGCTCGCGCCGCCAGCAGCGCGGCGGCAGCGGCAACCACCAGCACCATCAAGGCGGTTCGGGCCGGTGGCCAGTCCGCGGCGGCACCGGACGCCGAGGCCAGCGCGGCGGCGTACACGAGAGCCGCCGGAGCAGTGAAGGGGGCGACGCCCGTCCGCCACGAGGCCGCTGCGAACAGCACCGTGAGCGCGGACAGCGCGACGAGGGTCGCCGACTGGGACGCGAGGGAGACCAGGGTGAGGCCGGCGGCCGTGACCAGAGCGAGGACGAGGGCCGTGACCCGCGCGGCCGACGCCGTGATCCGGCACGCGTACAGCGCGACCGCCGTCATGACGCCCAGAACCAGCATCCCCGCGAGGTACGGGACCTCGAGGACCGCCGGGAGCATCGCAGCCGTGGCCCAGAGCAGACCCACGGAACCCAGCCGGGCACGCCCACGCCACTCCTGCGCGCGGACCCCCAGGGCGAGAACGGCGGCGACAGCCACCAGCACCAGGGGAGCCATTGCCGCGTACGGCGGCCAGGGCACCTCCACGGCCACCGCCGCACGGGCGTCGGAAGGAGCACCGCTCCACACCCGGTGCAGCCGGCCGGCCGGCCCCAGCAGCACCACGGCGACGACGGGCAGCGTCCACAGCACGGACAGCGCCTGTACGGCACCGGAGGCCCAGGCGAAGCCCAGCCGCATCGCGTCCGGCAGCCGTTCGACCCGTACCGCCGCCAACAGGGCGATGGCCACGACCAGATGAGCCGGAACCGCCCAGTGCGACGGCACCCCGGAACGGGCCACCCCGCCGAGCGCGGCCACCACGAGCAGCCCGGACGTGAGCGCGAGGCCGAGGGCGTGCCGCGTGCCCGGCCCCCACCAGGCCGCACCCAGGGCGATCCCCGCAGCGAGAAGCAGCAGTGCCCCGGCACGCAAGGCGTCACCAGGGCCGTCGGCCGTCAAGCACAGCCGGCCGGCGCCCAGGACACCCCAGCCGCCCATGCCGTACGCGCTCACGACGGCGGTGATCCGTACGGGCCCGGCCTTCAACCGCACCACCGACACCGCGTCGAACCCGGCCGTCACCAGCAGCGCGGCCGTGATCACGTACGGATCCGCACCGGTGGCCAGGGCCCACAGCAGCAAGGGGAGCTGGGCCGCTGCCAGGGCGCAGGGCAGGGGCAGGCGCAGCGCGGCCGTGGCCGGCAGCAGGCCGTACGCCGACCAGGTCGCCGCCAGCACCGCCGAGGCGGCGGCCGCGTACCCGGTGCCGTCCGCCCCGGACACGGCCGCCGCGTGCAGTGCGTAGGCGTCGAGGACCGTCAGGGCGAGCCCGAGGCCCGCCAGGGACTCGGCCGTCGACCGCAGCCCGCGCTTGAGCAGTGCCGCGGGCGCGGCGAGCGTGGCCACTGTAACCCCGCCGAGCACCAGCGCACGCCCGGCGATCCCCATGTGCCCCCAGCTGACCAGGGTGAACACCGCCGCCGCGAGGGTGAGCAGGACACCGCCGAGGACCAGCAGCAGGTTCTGCACGCTGGGCGCGGCCGTCTCCGGGCGGGGCGGTGCGGTGGGCGGCGGCTGTGTCGATGCCTGGGCGCGCGGCTGCTGCTGCGTCTGGTGCAGCGCCGCGACCAGCCAGGCGCGACGGGCCAGCAACTGGGCGCGCCGGGCGTCCAGTTGCCACAGTTCGGCGTCGAGGAGCCGCAATTCCTCGGCCGGGGGCGGAAGGTGGTTCATGGATCGCAGTGTGGTCCGCGTCACCTCGCACGGCATGAGTCCGGATACTCAGGCCCGTACTCATACAGCCCCACGCCGCCAGTGGGCAGACTGCCGGCATGGACTGGAACCATTACCGCTTCCGCAGTCTGTGGGCCCTGCCCGCACCCCCCGCGACCGTGTACGACGTGCTGGCACGCCCCGAGGACTATCCGCACTGGTGGCGCCAGGTGCGGGAGGCGACCCGGCTCGACGGCACCACCGGGGTGATCCGCATCCGCTCCGTCCTGCCGTACGACATGACCTGCACGGCGCGGGAGGTGCGGCGCGACCGCGCGGCCGGAGTGCTGGAGACCGCGTTGTCCGGGGACATCGAGGGCTGGGCGCGCTGGACGGTCACGCCGCACGGGACGGGCAGTGTCGCGCGGTACGACCAGGTCGTCAGCGTGCACAAGCCACTGCTGCGGCGGCTTGCCGTACCGGGACGGCCCGTCTTCCGCGTCAACCACGCGCTGATGATGCGGTCCGGGCGGCGCGGACTCCTCAGGCACCTCCAAGCGGTTTGAAGGAAGCGTCCCCGGACCTGTATGGTTCAGTGCGTTCCCGGGCGATTAGCTCAGTGGGAGAGCGCTTCGTTCACACCGAAGAGGTCACTGGTTCGAACCCAGTATCGCCCACCGGAAACAGCCGGTCCGTCTCAGACGGACCGGTTTTTTCATGCCCTCGCGGGCCCCGCGCCGGGTGCTCAGGCCGCCGCCGGCAGGTCCGGACGCAGCGGCCAGGCCGGGTCGACCGCCTCGTCCACACCGCTGCGCGCGAACCACGCCTGAAGGCCCCGCGCCTGCGCCGCGTGCCAGACCGCCTGAAGGGTGTGCAGCTCACCCGGGGCGAGACGCTCCAGCCGGGACGCGAAGCGGCGGCCCACCGCCCGCGTGACCTCCAGCGCCGCCACGGCGTCCGCCGCCGCGTCGTGCGCGCCCTCCAGGGTGACGCCGTAGTGCGCGCACAGGTCGGTCAGGGTGCGGCGGCCCTTGCGGTAGCGGTCCAGATGCTTGTCCAGGACCCGCGGGTCCAGTACGGACAGCGGCGCCGACTCGAACCAGCGGCCGAGCGCCGAGGCGCGGTGGCGACGCAACTCCCGGTCCAGCATGGTCAGATCGAACGGAGCGTTCATCACCACGACCGGCCGCCCGGCGTGCGCCTGCTCGGCCAGCGCCTGCGCTATCTCGTACATCACCGGCGCCGGCCACCGGCCGTTGCGCTGGAGGTGTTCCTCCGTCAGTCCGTGCACCGCCGTCGCCTCGGCGGGCACCGGCACCCCCGGGTTCACCAGCCAGCGGCTCACCCGCGGCCGGATGCCCGGGGCATCCTGGACGACGACGGCGGCCGACACGATCCGGTCGGTCTCGACGTCCACGCCCGTCGTCTCCGTGTCGAAGGCGGCCAGCGGCCCCTCGTACCAGCACGTCGTCATAGCCACCACAACCCCTCGTTCAACTTCGGCAGTTGACGCACCGTCCGCTGCCCGATCCGGTGATACCCGGGCTGTTTGCGCCGTACGCCGGAAGGAGACAACAGGAGTACGGGTTGATGCAGTTCAGCGGCCCGCAGCGGGGAATCACTTGTTCTGGAAGGCTGTTGGCCATGGCCATTGCGCAGCCCGAACGGGGCGGGCTGCTGCCCGAGCGCACGGCTCCCTCTCGCGGCACACTCGCCACCACCGCCTGCATGGAGACACTGCAGGTCGGTTATCTGCACGCCGTCGCGGCAGCCGCCGGCTGCTCACTGTCCCAGCCCTTTCCCGACAACGGCATCGACTGGCACGTCAGCCACAGCGCCCCCGGGCACACGGTCGACGACGAGGTCACCATCAAGGTGCAGCTCAAGGCCACCTACCAGGTGCCGCCCAGCCCCCCGGGCCGCACCTTCTCCTTCACGCTCGACAACGACCACCTGGCGAAGCTCGCCCGCACCCCCGTGTCGGTGCACAAGATCCTGGTGGTGATGCTGGTGCCGCGCTCCCAGGACGACTGGCTGCGCGCCGGCCACGACCGGCTCGACCTGAGGCACTGCTGCTACTGGACCAACCTCGCCGGACAGCCGATCACCGGCCGCCGCCGCACCACCGTGCGCATACCGACCTCACGCATCTTCGACGACCGGGCCCTGTGCGAGATCATGACGCGGGTCGGGACGGGAGGGAAACCGTGACGCACCGCCCGACCGAGGAGCCACTGAGGCAGGTCCGGCCGCACCCCGTCGAGACACCGGGGCGGAACGGCCGCCCGCCCGAGCCCACCGATGTCGACCCGGCCGTGCTGAGCGCCCTGCTGCGCCGGCACGGCTGGCAGCGGCGCGGCGGCGCCCCGGGACGCTACGGCCGCTGGACCCCGCCCGGCCCCGGCGGCGCCGGCACCAGCCTCCTGGTGCCGGAGAGCCGCGCCTTCCCTGACAGCGACGACCTGCTCGGCGAGGCCCTGCTCGCCCTGTCCCGCAGCGGCACGCCGTCCGCCCGCGAGGTCCTGGTCTCCCTCGCCGTGCCCAGTGACGAGATCCGCTGGTGGCACGACGTCCCCGCCGGGCCCGCCGGCGCGGCGTCCTGGACCGCCGAGGACCGGCTGCGCGGCGCCGCCCGCCGGATGCTGCTCGCGGCGGCCCTCGCCACCCGCGCACGGGCCGGCTACCACGGCGCCCGCCACCGGCGCTCCGCCGCCGCGGCCCTGCGCGACGTCCTGGTCGGCTCCGCCACCGACGGCCGGCTCACCGCCTTCGTGCCGGTCACCGGCGGCCGCCCCCTGGCCGTACGCCTCCACCAGGCCCTGTTCGCCGCCCGGGAGGCCATCGACTACCAGCGAGCCACCGGCGGCATGGACGCCTTCGACGCGGCGGTCGAGGCCGGAGTGAGCCACGAGCTCACCGAGGCCCTCGTCGCCCTCGTCCGGGGCACGGAGGGCGCCCGGATCGCTGTCGAATGGGCCCCGGCGGCCGGTGTGCCAGAGGGCTGCGCGCCCTGCGCCGAGCCCGTCGAGTTCTCACCCGGCGATCTGGCCGTGCTGCGCGACGCGAGCGCCCGCTACCTGCGCGAGGAACCCGCCGTGCCGGTGCGGATCACGGGAGCGGTGGTACGGCTGCGCCGGTCCGGGCCGCGCGGCGACGGCACCGTACGGCTGCGCGTGCTGGCCGGGGCCGACGTACCGAACGTCCGGATCACCCTGGACGAGGAGGCGTACCGGATCGCCGGGCACGCCCACCTCGTCGGGCTCCCGGTGCGGGTGCAGGGGCGGCTCGAGAGCAGGGGCGGATTCCGCCGCCTGACCGGCGCCCACGGCGTCGTACCCGTGCAGGTCGACGACGCCGACCGGGACCGGCTGATGAAGGAGCTCCAGGAGAACCTGGACTTCTTCGAGGAGGCCTGCGGAGGGGACTGCGGGGACTGATTTCGCGAAGGGTGGTCCCGGGTCGGTACGATCCTTACTCGTGCGCGCGCTCCGGTATGGCGCCCGCGGCCCCCTTCAGTCAGGAGAGACCGGTGTCAGACGTCCGTGTGATCATCCAGCGCGATTCCGAGCGGGAAGAACGCGTGGTGACGACGGGCACTACGGCCGCCGAGCTCTTCGCCGGCGAGCGCTCGATCATCGCCGCCCGCGTGGCCGGCGAACTCAGGGACCTGTCGTACGCCCTGTCCGAGGGCGACGAGGTCGAGGGCGTCGAGATCTCCTCCGAGGACGGCCTCAACATCCTGCGCCACTCCACCGCGCACGTCATGGCGCAGGCCGTGCAGGAGCTCTTCCCCGAGGCCAAGCTCGGCATCGGCCCGCCCGTCAAGGACGGCTTCTACTACGACTTCGACGTCGAGAAGCCGTTCACGCCGGAGGATCTCAAGGCCATCGAGAAGAAGATGCAGGAGATCCAGAAGCGGGGGCAGCGCTTCTCCCGCCGCGTGGTCACCGACGAGGCCGCCCGCGAGGAGCTGGCCGGCGAGCCCTACAAACTGGAGCTGATCGGCCTCAAGGGCTCCGCCTCCAGCGACGACGGCGCGGACGTCGAGGTCGGCGCCGGTGAGCTGACGATCTACGACAACCTGGACGCCAAGACCGGCGACCTGTGCTGGAAGGACCTCTGCCGAGGCCCCCACCTGCCGTCGACCCGTGCGATCCCGGCCTTCAAGCTGATGCGCAACGCGGCCGCCTACTGGCGCGGCAGCGAGAAGAACCCCATGCTCCAGCGCATCTACGGCACCGCCTGGCCCACCAAGGACGAGCTGAAGGCGCACCTGGAGTTCCTCGCCGAGGCCGAGAAGCGCGACCACCGCAAGCTGGGCAGCGAGCTCGACCTGTTCTCCGTCCCCGAGCAGATCGGCTCCGGCCTCGCCGTCTTCCACCCCAAGGGCGGCGTCATCCGCCGGGTCATGGAGGACTACTCGCGGCGCCGCCACGAGGAAGAGGGCTACGAGTTCGTCTACACCCCGCACGCCACCAAGGGGAAGCTCTTCGAGACCTCGGGCCACCTGGACTGGTACGCCGACGGCATGTACCCGCCCATGCAGCTCGACGAGGGCGTGGACTACTACCTCAAGCCCATGAACTGCCCGATGCACAACCTGATCTTCGACGCGCGCGGGCGTTCCTACCGGGAACTGCCGCTGCGCCTCTTCGAGTTCGGGACGGTGTATCGCTACGAGAAGTCGGGCGTCGTGCACGGCCTGACCCGGGCCCGCGGCTTCACCCAGGACGACGCGCACATCTACTGCACCCGCGAGCAGATGTCGGAGGAGCTCGACAAGACGCTCACCTTCGTCCTCGGCCTGCTGCGCGACTACGGACTGACCGACTTCTACCTGGAGCTGTCCACCAAGGACCCGGAGAAGTTCGTCGGCTCGGACGAGGCCTGGGAGGAGGCCACGGAGACGCTGCGCCAGGTCGCCGAGAAGCAGGGCCTGCCCCTGGTGCCCGACCCGGGCGGTGCCGCCTTCTACGGTCCGAAGATCTCCGTGCAGACCAAGGACGCCATCGGCCGCACCTGGCAGATGTCGACCATCCAGCTCGACTTCAACCTGCCGGAGCGCTTCGACCTGGAGTACACGGGTCCCGACGGCTCCAAGCAGCGCCCCGTCATGATCCACCGCGCGCTGTTCGGCTCCATCGAGCGCTTCTTCGCGGTGCTCCTGGAGCACTACGCGGGTGCCTTCCCGGCGTGGCTGGCGCCGGTCCAGGCGGTCGGCATCCCGATCGGCGACGCCCACGTGGAGTACCTACAGAAGTTCGCCGCCGCGGCCAGGAAGAAGGGCCTGCGCGTCGAGGTCGACTCCTCCTCCGACCGCATGCAGAAGAAGATCCGCAACGCCCAGAAGCAGAAGGTGCCCTTCATGGTCATCGCGGGTGACGAGGACATGTCCCACGAGTCCGTGTCCTTCCGCTACCGCGACGGCTCGCAGGAGAACGGCATCCCCTTCGACGAGGCCATCGCGAAGATCCTGAAGGTCGTCGAGGAGCGCGCTCAGGTCTGATCTCACGGTGCACGGGCCCCCGGGGAGCTCCCGGGGGCCTTTGCCGTCCCCCCAGCTCGACGCCATATGCTGCACTGCATGACGAGTGAGCCGGAGCAGCAGCTGGGAGTGGGGACGCAGGACGCGTTCCAGCGTCTGTGGACGCCGCATCGGATGGCCTACATCCAGGGCGAGAACAAGCCGACCGGCCCGGGCGCCGGAGACGGCTGCCCCTTCTGCTCGATCCCGGCCAAGTCCGACGAGGACGGGCTCGTCGTCCGGCGCGGCGAGCAGGTCTACGCGGTGCTCAACCTCTACCCGTACAACGGCGGGCACCTGATGACCGTGCCGTACCGGCACGTCGCCGACTACACCGACCTGACGGCGGGGGAGACCGCCGAGCTCGGCGAGCTCACCAAGCAGGCGATGACGGCCCTGCGCACGGCCTCCGGCGCACACGGCTTCAACATCGGCATGAACCAGGGCTCGGTCGCCGGCGCGGGCATCGCCGCGCACCTGCACCAGCACATCGTGCCGCGCTGGGGCGGGGACACGAACTTCATGCCGGTGGTGGGACACACACGGGTGCTGCCGCAGCTGCTGGCCGACACGAGGAAGATGCTGGCGGAGTCCTGGCCGACCGGTTGATTCCGGCGGGTCCGGCACTCCCAGCCCGTCCGCGTTCGAGGACGAGGCCGTTCAGGCCGACGGGGGTCGGGGGGCGCAGCCCCCAGGAACACCAGCCACCGCCGGTCCACGGCGGATCGGTTCGACCGCCGGAGGCCTACGCATCGTAGACATCCGCCTTCTTCGGCGAAGCCTCCTGAACCGCCCCGCTGAGCGCCGCCGACCGGGACCCGAACTTCTCCACGTCCACCCCGTTCTCCCGCAGCACCTTCAGCGCCGCCGTATGCACCACCCGCAGCACGGGCGTGGCCGCCCGCAGCGCGTCGTCGGCCATGAACCGGTGCCGCCACGGCTGATCGGCCCACGCATGCCGCAGACCGAACGGCTCCGGCAGCGTCAGACTGCCGCCGAGCCAGTTCAGCAGCGGCGGATACCAGCTCAGCGGGGCACGCGCGGCCAGCCGGACCACCTCGTCCGCGTCGATGAGGGGCATCTTCACGGTGCGGGTCTCCCAGAACCGGAAGGCCTTCTGCACCGTCTTCTCCCGGGCCGCGGGCTTCTCGTTGAACAGCGAGTTGACCGGGCCCAGGGCATGCCCGGTGACCTCGATGCGCAGCGTGTCATGCAGCACGGTCACCGTGATCAGCATCGTGATCACCAGGTGGCCGTCCCACAGAGTCCACTGCACACCCAGGTAGTGCCGGTCGCCGCTGCCGAACTGCTGCTTGTTGCAGATGTCCTGGATGGCGTGCGTCCGGACCGTGTACGCGTCGACGTCCGTGCCGCTCGGCCGGGACACCTCCGTCGCCTTCTCGCCGATCGGCGTGACGACCCAGTGCGTGATGGACGGCTTGGGGAAGCCGCCGGTGTTGATGGAGGTGCGCTCCAGCATGCCCAGACCGCCCTGGATCGCCACGATGACGTCCCAGCTGCGGAAGGGGTGGAACTCCTTGCCCGGCTCGGCGGAGACCAGCTCCTCGGCCAGCTGCCAGCTGCCCCACCGGGTGCCCATGCCGAGTATGCCCTTGGGGCCCGCGTAGAAGACCGAGTTGGACCGCTGCTCGGCGGCGAGACGGGCCAGTTCCTTGCGGACCTGCTCGGCCGCGTCACCGGGATTGCCGGGGACGGCCTCGGGGATCTTGGCGCCGACGCCGCCGCCCGACAGCAGGCTCGACCAGCGCTCCCGCAGGTCACGGGCGGTCCGCTCGCAGATCTGCTTGGCCCAGAACCAGCCGACCACCGGCATGATCACCGCCGCGCGTCCGTACAGGGCCCAGAATCCGGTGAACGGCATGCGGATCAGGAACAGCACGGCCAGCGCGCCCACAGCGACCAGCAGGGTGGTGGCGAGGGCGCCCGCGCGCTTGTCCTCGCGCTTGGCCATGGTGGTGCGCAGCGTGAACACCAGCAGCCACACGAGGAAGCCCGGCAGGAAGAGCAGCCCGCAGATCACCGTGATCGCCGAGAGCCAGTTGTCGCGGTCGCGGCGGATGCGGTGGGCCGCCAGGCAGTGCTCCACGACGACCTGCGGCTCGATGCCGAAGGACTGGATGACCGGCTTGCGCCCGGCACCCAGCATCCGGTCGATCACCGCGCGGGAGAAGGCCTCGCCCAGCCTGGGGCGGAAGATCTTCGCCCAGGAGCGCGGCGGGGTCACCTTGGACTGGTGCCACTCGTTGTCGGCGGCCAGGATCTTGGTGACCTCGTCGTCCCGGTACGCCGCCGCGGCCAGCGCGTAGGTCGCCGCCGTCTGGCCGCTCGCACCGGCCAGAGGAACCTGGGCCCCCGGGCTGAAGTCGAATCCGTCCGTCACTGCCGCCCCCATCGCTGCCACATCCGCATCTGCGGCCTTCCCGACTTCCGCGCTCCGCACACCTGTTGATCAGGTCATCAGCGTATCCGTCCGCACCGTTAAGCGGGGGCGGGCGGCCCGTCAAGCCGCCCGCCCCCGCGGAGGGGAGCCCGCACCAGGGCACTTGGTGGCGCCCGGCGCTCAACTACGAGGCTTTGCGCTCCTCTTCACGTACCCGGTCCGCGACCTGCTGCGGCATCGGTTCGTGCCGCGCGTACCGGCGGCTGAACCCCGCCGTGCCGTGCGCCATCGACCGCAGGTCGATCGCGTACCGGCCGATCTCGATCTCGGGCACCTCGGCCCGGATCAGGGTGCGCCCACCGGGTGTCTGCTCGGTGCCGAGCACCCGGCCGCGCCGCCCGGACAGATCGCTCATCACGGCGCCCACGAAGTCGTCACCGACCAGCACCGACACCTCGGCCACCGGCTCCAGCAGATGGATCTTCGCGTCGGCCGCTGCCTCCCGCAGCGCGAGCGCGCCGGCCGTCTGGAAGGCGGCGTCGGAGGAGTCCACCGAATGCGCCTTGCCGTCCAGGAGGGTGACCCGTACGTCGATGAGCGGGTACCCGGCCGCGACTCCCTTGGCCGCCTGGGCCCGTACGCCCTTCTCCACCGACGGGATGAACTGCCGGGGCACCGCGCCGCCCACGACCTTGTCGACGAACTCGATGCCGGACCCGCCGGGCAGCGGCTCGACCTCGATCTCGCAGATGGCGAACTGCCCGTGCCCGCCGGACTGTTTGACGTGCCTGCCCCGGCCGGCCGACCTGGTCGCGAACGTCTCGCGCAGGGACACCCGGTGGGGCACGACGTCGACCTGGACGCCGTACCGGCTGCGCAGCCGCTCCAGGGCGACGTCGGCGTGCGCCTCGCCCAGGCACCACAGGACCACCTGGTGGGTGTCCTGGTTCTGCTCGAGCCGCATCGTAGGGTCCTCGGCCACCAGCCGGGCCAGGCCCTGGGACAGCTTGTCCTCGTCCGGTTTGCTGTGCGCCTGGATGGCCAGCGGCAGCAGCGGGTCGGGCATCTGCCACGGCTCCATCAGCAGCGGGTCGTCCTTGGCGGACAGGGTGTCGCCGGTCTCGGCACGGCTCAGCTTGGCCACGCAGGCCAGGTCGCCCGCGATGACGTGCGACACCGGGCGCTGCTGTTTGCCGAACGGCGTGGACAGAGCGCCGATCCGCTCGTCGACGTCGTGGTCCTCGTGCCCGCGGTCGGCCAGTCCGTGCCCGGAGACGTGGACCGTCTGGTCGGCGCGCAGGGTGCCGGAGAACAGACGGATCAGCGACAGCCGGCCCACGTACGGGTCGGAGGAGGTCTTCACGACCTCCGCGACCAGCGGGGCGTCCGGGTCGCACGGCTTGAGCTCGCGCGGCTTGCCGTCGATGGTCGTGACCCGCACCGTCTCGTGCTCCAGCGGCGTCGGGAAGCCCCGCGTGATCAGCTCCAGGAGCTCCGCGGTGCCGAGCCCCTGCCGGGCGCCCTCGCCCGCCGGGGCGGCGGCCAGGACGGGGAAGAAGACCCCGCGTGCGACGGCCCGCTCCAGGTCCTCGATGAGGGTCTTGACGTCGATCGGCTCCCCGCCGAGGTAGCGGTCCATGAGGGTCTCGTCCTCGCTCTCGGAGATGATCCCCTCGATGAGCCGGTTGCGGGCCTCCTCGATCAGCGGCAGCTGGTCCTCGCCCGGCTCGGACTCCTTGCGCTCGCCGGTCGAGTAGTCGAACAGCTTCTGCGACAGCAGCCCGATCAGCCCGGTCACGGGCGCGTGCCCGTCGGGGGCCTGGGGGCCGTGCAGCGGCAGGTAGAGCGGCAGGACCGCGTCGGGGTCGTCCGCGCCGAAGGCCTCCGCGCAGGTTTGGGTCATCTCCTCGAAGCCGGAACGCGCCGACTCCAGGTGCGTGACGACGATGGCCCGGGGCATGCCCACGGCCGCGCACTCCTCCCACACCATGCGGGTCGAGCCGTCCACGCCGTCCGAGGCCGAGACGACGAAGAGGGCCGCGTCCGCCGCGCGCAGACCGGCCCTGAGCTCACCGACGAAGTCGGCGTATCCGGGGGTGTCGAGAAGATTGACCTTGATGCCGTCCCACTCGACGGGCACCAGGGAGAGCTGTACCGAGCGCTGCTGGCGGTGTTCGATGTCGTCGTAGTCGGAGACGGTGCCGCCGTCCTCCACGCGGCCCGCCCGGTTCACCGCCCCCGCCGTGAGCGCGAGGGCCTCCACCAACGTGGTCTTGCCCGCTCCGGAGTGGCCGACCAGCACCACATTCCGTACGGACTGAGGGTGGTCGGCCGCTTGTGCCCTGCCGGCGGCCCCAGGGTGTGTCTGTGCCTTGTCGCCCATGATCCTGCCTCCCGTGCACGGTGAGGTCACTGTGGGCGCGGACACGCGGGATCCTCCCCCAGACTCCGTCCGGGGGCACCCCCAGCGGTGGCGGCTCCGGCGACGCCCGCGGTCATTCGACCTTCCCACTCCCGTCACGGTGCGTCCATACGAACGACGTGACCGCGCCGCCCACCAGCGGCTCACGGGTTCCCCCGAAAGGGGTCCGGGTGCCCGCCCCTCACCCGCACGCGCGCGTGACTACGATGGGCCAGCCGGTGGCCAGCAGGGGCCATGCGGCGACACCGACCCTCGGGAAGGCCATGCTGAACAAGTACGCGCGTGCATTCTTCACGCGTGTCCTCACACCGTTCGCCGCGTTTCTGATCCGCCGGGGCGTCAGCCCCGACACCGTCACGCTCATCGGCACCGCCGGTGTGGTCGCGGGCGCGCTGGTCTTCTACCCCAGGGGCGAGTTCTTCTGGGGCACGGTCGTGATCACGCTCTTCGTGTTCTCCGACCTCGTCGACGGCAACATGGCCCGTCAGCTCGGCCGATCCAGCCGCTGGGGTGCCTTCCTGGACTCCACGCTCGACCGGGTCGCCGACGGCGCGATCTTCGGCGGCTTCATCCTCTGGTACGCCGGCGGGGGCGACGACCTCGTCCTGTGCGCCGTCTCGATCTTCTGCCTGGCCAGCGGCCAGGTGGTGTCGTACACCAAGGCCCGTGGCGAGTCGATCGGCCTGCCGGTCGCCGTCAACGGGCTCGTCGAGCGCGCCGAGCGGCTGGTGATCTCCCTGGTGGCGGCCGGTCTCGCGGGCCTGCACACGTTCGGTGTGCCGGGCATCCAGTACCTGCTGCCCGTCGCGCTGTGGATCGTCGCCGTGGGCAGCCTCGTCACGCTGATCCAGCGGGTCGTCACCGTCCGCCGGGAGTCCGCGGAGGCCGAGGCCGCGGCGGCCGCGCAGGACAATGAGGGCAAGCAGCAGAACGCCTCTCACGGGAGCGAGGCGGCCACGTGAGCGCACAGGACCGGCTGACGGACGCGCTGTACGGCCTCGGCTGGGGCACGGTCAAGAAGCTCCCCGAGCCGGTCGCCGTGCGGCTCGGACGCACCATCGCCGACCTGGCCTGGAAGCAGCGCGGCAAGGGCGTGCGGCGCCTGGAGAGCAACTACGCGCGCGTGGTGCCGGACGCGAGCCCCGAGCGCCTCGCCGAGTTGACCCGCGCCGGCATGCGCTCCTACCTGCGCTACTGGATGGAGTCCTTCCGCCTCCCGGCCTGGAGCAAGGAGCGGATCAAGGCCGGCTTGGAAGTCAAGGACCTGCACCACCTCACCGAGGGCATGGCCGCCGGCAAGGGCGTCGTCCTCGCGCTGCCGCACCTCGCCAACTGGGACCTCGCCGGCGCCTGGGTCACCACCCAGCTGGGCATCCCCTTCACGACGGTCGCCGAACGCCTCAAGCCGGAGACGCTGTACGACCGGTTCGTCGCCTACCGCGAGGGCCTCGGCATGGAGGTCCTGCCGCACAGCGGCGGCACCGCCTTCGGCACCCTGGCCCGGCGGCTGCGCGACGGCGGCCTGGTCTGCCTGGTCGCCGACCGCGACCTGTCGGCCTCCGGCGTCGAGGTCGGCTTCTTCGGCGACACGGCCCGGATGCCGGCCGGCCCCGCCCTGCTCGCCCAGCAGACCGGCGCCCTGCTGCTGCCCGTCACCCTCTGGTACGACGACTCGCCCGTGATGCGGGGCCGCGTCCACCCGCCCGTCGAGGTCCCCGAGTCGGGCACGCGCGCCGAGAAGACGTCCGTCATGACACAGACACTGGCCGACGCCTTCGCCACGGGGATCGCCGACCATCCGCAGGACTGGCACATGCTGCAGCGCTTGTGGCTCGCGGACCTCGACCCCGAGAAGGGGCGCCCGTGAGGATCGGCATCGTCTGCCCCTACTCCTGGGACGTACCGGGCGGCGTCCAGTTCCACATCCGCGACCTCGCCGAGTACTTCCTCCGCCTCGGCCACGAGGTGTCCGTCCTGGCCCCGGCCGACGACGACACCCCGCTGCCGCCGTACGTGGTCTCGGCCGGGCGCGCGGTGCCGGTGCCGTACAACGGCTCGGTGGCCCGGCTGAACTTCGGCTTCCTGAGCGCCGCCCGGGTGCGCCGCTGGCTGCACGACGGCGCGTTCGACGTGATCCACATCCACGAGCCGACCTCGCCCTCGTTGGGCCTGCTGACCTGCTGGGCCGCCCAGGGTCCGATCGTGGCGACCTTCCACACCTCCAACCCGCGCTCCCGCGCGATGATCGCCGCGTACTCGATCCTCCAAGCGGCCCTGGAGAAGATCAGCGCCCGCATCGCGGTCAGCGAGTACGCCCGCCGCACCCTGGTCGAGCACCTCGGCGGGGACGCCGTCGTGATCCCGAACGGAGTCGACGTCGACTTCTTCGCGCAGGCCGAGCCCAAGGCCGAATGGCAGGGCGACACCATCGGGTTCATAGGGCGCATCGACGAGCCCCGCAAGGGACTCCCGGTCCTGATGAAGGCCCTGCCGAAGATCCTCGCCGCGCGCCCGCGGACCCGGCTGCTGGTCGCCGGGCGCGGCGACGAGGAGGAGGCCGTGGAGTCCCTGCCCGCCGAGCTGCGCTCCCGCGTCGAGTTCCTCGGCATGGTCAGCGACGAGGACAAGGCCCGCTTCCTGCGCAGCGTCGACCTGTACGTCGCGCCCAACACCGGCGGCGAGAGCTTCGGCATCATCCTCGTCGAGGCCATGTCCGCCGGAGCCCCCGTCCTCGCCTCCGACCTGGACGCCTTCGCCCAGGTCCTGGACCGGGGAGCGGCCGGCGAACTGTTCCCCAACGAGGACGCGGACGCTCTGGCCGACGCGGCCCTGCGCCTCCTGGAGGACCCGGAGCGACGGGCACAACTGCGCGAGCGGGGGAGCGCCCACGTACGGCGCTTCGACTGGTCGACCGTCGGCGCGGACATCCTGTCCGTCTACGAGACGGTGACGGCCGGTGCGGCCGCGGTCGCCGAGGACGAGCGCACGACCGGGCTGTGGGGGCGGCTGGGGTTCGCCCGGGACTGACACCGGGCCGGCGGGTGACCATGGCAGGGCAGGGTGAACGGCGCGGCCCCACGTGCCGCTAGCCTTGCCGCCCGTGACCACCACTCTCATCTGGATCGCCGTCGCCCTGGTCGCGATCGGGCTCTACCTCAGCTGGACCGCCGGCCGGCTCGACCGTCTCCACGCCCGGATCGACGCCGCCCGTGCCGCCCTGGACGCGCAGCTGGTGCGCCGGGCCTCGGTGGCGCAGGAACTGGCGACGTCGGGGGTCCTGGATCCGGCCGCCTCGATCGTGCTCTACGAGGCCGCGCACGCCGCCCGGCAGGCCGAGGAGGAGCAGCGGGAGGTCGCCGAGAGCGAACTGAGCCAGGCGCTGCGGGCCGTCTTCGGG
The DNA here is from genome assembly GCF_044764825.1 of Streptomyces sp. NPDC093598. Classification (NCBI taxonomy): domain Bacteria; kingdom Bacillati; phylum Actinomycetota; class Actinomycetes; order Kitasatosporales; family Streptomycetaceae; genus Streptomyces; species Streptomyces sp. NPDC093598. The sequence goes on from NZ_JBIWIV010000016.1 coordinate 175,782, forward strand.
GAGGCCCCGCAGGTCGAGGCGGTGCGCGAGGCGCCCGGGGGAGAGGAAGCGGCCCGGGAACTCACCGAGGCGGTCCGCAGGGTGCCCATGGCCCGGCGCTTCCACAACGACACCGTACGGGCGGCCCGGGCCCTGCGCCGGCACCGCAAGGTGCGCTGGTTCCGCCTGGCCGGTCACGCGCCCTTCCCCATGGCCTTCGAAATGGACGACGAGCCTCCGGTGGCCCTGGTGGACCGGGCCGCCTGAGCCCCGTTCACCTGCCGTTTCCCGGCCGTCCGCCGGAAAAGGATCCACGGCGTTCCCATTGGCCCTTGCTGTGGCCTGCTCCCCTCACGTTTCCTCGTTGCTGCAGAAACCCCCTTTTCCCCTCAGCGAGGTCACCCGTGTCCATCTCCGAAAACCAGGCTCCCGAGACCGGTACCGCCCGAGTGAAGCGCGGCATGGCCGAGCAGCTCAAGGGCGGCGTCATCATGGACGTCGTCACCCCGGAGCAGGCGAAGATCGCCGAGGACGCGGGCGCCGTCGCCGTCATGGCCCTGGAGCGGGTCCCGGCCGACATCCGCAAGGACGGCGGCGTGGCCCGCATGTCCGACCCGGACATGATCGAGGGCATCATCGACGCCGTCTCCATCCCGGTCATGGCCAAGTCCCGCATCGGCCACTTCGTCGAGGCCCAGGTCCTGCAGTCCCTCGGCGTCGACTACATCGACGAGTCCGAGGTCCTCACCCCGGCCGATGAGGTCAACCACTCCGACAAGTGGGCCTTCACCACGCCGTTCGTCTGCGGCGCCACCAACCTGGGCGAGGCCCTGCGCCGCATCGCCGAGGGCGCCGCGATGATCCGCTCCAAGGGCGAGGCCGGCACCGGCAACGTCGTCGAGGCCGTCCGCCACCTGCGCCAGATCAAGAACGAGATCGCCCGCCTGCGCGGCTACGACAACAACGAGCTGTACGCCGCCGCCAAGGAGCTGCGCGCCCCGTACGAGCTGGTCAAGGAAGTCTCCGAGCTCGGCAAGCTCCCCGTGGTGCTGTTCTCCGCCGGCGGCGTCGCCACCCCGGCCGACGCGGCCCTGATGCGCCAGCTCGGCGCCGAGGGCGTCTTCGTCGGCTCCGGCATCTTCAAGTCCGGCGACCCGGCCAAGCGCGCCGCCGCCATCGTGAAGGCCACCACCTTCTACGACGACCCGAAGATCATCGCGGACGCCTCCCGCAACCTGGGCGAGGCCATGGTCGGCATCAACTGCGACACCCTCCCCGAGACCGAGCGCTACGCCAACCGCGGCTGGTAAGGCACATCGATCCATGAGCGACACCCCCGTCATAGGCGTCCTGGCCCTCCAGGGCGACGTCCGGGAGCACCTCGTCGCCCTGGCCGCGGCAGACGCCGTGGCCAGGCCGGTGCGGCGCCCCGAAGAACTCGCCGAGGTGGACGGCCTCGTCATCCCCGGCGGCGAGTCCACCACCATCTCCAAGCTGGCCGTCCTGTTCGGCCTGATGGAGCCCCTCCGCGCGCGCGTGCGGGACGGCATGCCCGTCTACGGCACCTGCGCCGGCATGATCATGCTCGCCGACAAGATCCTCGACCCGCGCTCGGGGCAGGAGACCATCGGCGGCATCGACATGATCGTGCGCCGCAACGCCTTCGGACGGCAGAACGAGTCCTTCGAGGCGGCCGTCGGCATCAGGGGCATCGAGGGCGATCCGGTGGAGGGCGTCTTCATCCGCGCCCCCTGGGTGGAGTCCGTCGGCGCCCGGGCCGAGGTGCTCGCCGAGCACGGCGGCCACATCGTCGCGGTCCGCCAGGGCACCGCGCTGGCCACGTCGTTCCACCCGGAACTGACCGGCGACCACCGCGTCCACGCCCTGTTCGTCGACATGGTGCGGGCGAACCGGGCAGCCGAGTCCTTGTAGGATTCCTGCGTTCGTTGCTGAGATGGGTTACGCGAAGGAGACAGGCAGATGTCCGGCCACTCTAAATGGGCCACGACGAAGCACAAGAAGGCCGTCATCGATGCCAAGCGCGGCAAGCTCTTCGCGAAGCTGATCAAGAACATCGAGGTCGCGGCGCGGATGGGCGGCGCCGACATCGATGGCAACCCGACGCTGTACGACGCCATCCAGAAGGCGAAGAAGTCGTCGGTCCCGAACAAGAACATCGACTCGGCGGTCAAGCGCGGCGCGGGCCTGGAGGCCGGCGGCGCCGACTACGAGACGATCATGTACGAGGGCTACGGTCCCAACGGTGTCGCGGTGCTCATCGAGTGCCTCACGGACAACCGCAACCGCGCCGCCTCCGAGGTCCGCGTCGCCATGACCCGCAACGGCGGCTCCATGGCCGACCCGGGCTCGGTGTCGTACCTGTTCAACCGCAAGGGCGTCGTCATCGTCCCCAAGGGCGAGCTGACCGAGGACGACGTGCTGACCGCCGTGCTCGACGCGGGCGCCGAAGAGGTCAACGACCTCGGCGAGAGCTTCGAGGTCCTCAGCGAGGCCACCGACCTGGTCGCGGTCCGCACCGCCCTCCAGGACGCCGGCATCGACTACGACTCGGCCGACGCCAACTTCGTCCCGACCATGCAGGTCGAGCTGGACGAGGAAGGCGCCAAGAAGATCTTCAAGCTGATCGACGCGCTGGAGGACAGCGACGACGTGCAGAACGTCTTCGCCAACTTCGACGTCAGCGACGAGGTCATGGAGAAGGTCGACGCGTAACGCCGGGCTCCAGCGAGTCAACGGGCCGACGGGACACACCCCGTCGGCCCGTCGCGTTGTCGGTGGCACCCGATAGCCTGCACAAACAGGTGAGCGAAAGGGAGGGCGTGTGCGCGTACTGGGGGTGGACCCGGGACTGACCCGGTGTGGTGTCGGCGTCGTCGAGGGCGTCGCCGGGCGGCCGCTCACGATGATCGGCGTCGGCGTCGTCCGCACGCCCGCGGACGCCGAGCTCGGCCACCGCCTCGTCGCCGTCGAGCAGGGCATCGAGCAGTGGCTCGACGAGCACCGGCCCGAATGCGTCGCCGTCGAGCGTGTCTTCAGCCAGCACAACGTCCGTACGGTGATGGGCACCGCCCAGGCCAGCGCCGTCGCCATGCTCTGCGCCGCCCGCCGCGGGATCCCGGTCGCGCTGCACACCCCGAGCGAGGTCAAGGCCGCCGTCACCGGCAGCGGCCGGGCCGACAAGGCACAGGTCGGCGCGATGGTCACCCGCCTGCTCCGGCTCGGCGCACCGCCCAAGCCCGCCGACGCGGCCGACGCCCTCGCCCTCGCCATCTGCCACATCTGGCGCGCCCCCGCCCAGAACCGACTCCAGCAGGCCGTAGCCCTGCACACCTCGAAAGGCCGGACGGCATGATCGCCTTCGTCAGCGGCAGGGTCGCCGCGCTCGCCCCCGACGCCGCGGTCGTCGAGGTCGGCGGCGTCGGCATGGCCGTCCAGTGCACGCCGAACACGCTGTCCACGCTTCGCGTCGGCCAGACCGCCAAGCTGGCCACCTCCCTCGTCGTACGGGAGGACTCACTGACTCTGTACGGTTTCGCGGACGACGACGAGCGGCAGATCTTCGTGCTGCTCCAGACCGCGAGCGGTGTGGGACCGAGGCTCGCCCAGTCGATGCTCGCCGTGCACACCCCGGACGCCCTGCGGCGTGCCGTGGCCACGGGCGACGAGAAGGCGCTGACGGCCGTCCCCGGCATCGGCAAGAAGGGCGCCCAGAAGCTGCTCCTGGAGCTGAAGGACCGGCTCGGCGAGCCGGTCGGTGCCCCCGCCGTGGGCGCACCCGTCAGCACCGGCTGGCGCGACCAGCTGCACGCCGCCCTCATCGGCCTCGGGTACGCGACCCGGGAGGCCGACGAGGCGGTGACCGCCGTGACGCCGCAGGCGGAGGCCGCCGAGGGCACGCCCCAGGTGGGGCAGCTGCTGAAGGCGGCCCTGCAGACCCTGAACCGCGCCCGATAGTCCGTACCGAGATTCCGAGGCAACTCCATGAACTGGGACGACACGACCGACGCCGATGCCGCGGAGCGGCTCGTCGGTGCGTCCGCCGACCGTGAGGACCAGGCCGTCGAGGCCGCCCTGCGCCCCAAGGACCTGGGCGAGTTCATCGGCCAGGAGAAGGTCCGCGAACAGCTCGACCTCGTCCTGCGCGCCGCACGCGCGCGGGGCGCGACCGCCGACCACGTGCTGCTCTCCGGCGCCCCCGGCCTCGGCAAGACCACCCTCTCGATGATCATCGCGGCCGAGATGGGCGCCCCCATCCGCATCACCTCGGGTCCCGCCATCCAGCACGCCGGCGACCTCGCCGCGATCCTCTCCTCCCTCCAGGAGGGCGAGGTCCTCTTCCTCGACGAGATCCACCGCATGTCCCGGCCCGCCGAGGAGATGCTGTACATGGCGATGGAGGACTTCCGCGTCGACGTCATCGTCGGCAAGGGCCCCGGCGCCACGGCCATCCCCCTGGAGCTGCCCCCCTTCACCCTGGTCGGCGCCACCACCCGCGCCGGCCTGCTGCCGCCCCCGCTGCGCGACCGCTTCGGCTTCACCGCCCACATGGAGTTCTACGAGCCGGCCGAACTGGAGCGGGTCATCCACCGCTCGGCGAACCTCCTGGAGGTCGAGATCGAGCCGGAGGGCGCCGCCGAGATCGCCGGCCGCTCCCGCGGCACACCCCGTATCGCGAACCGCCTGCTGCGCCGCGTCCGCGACTACGCGCAGGTCAAGGCCGACGGGCTGATCACCCGGGACATCGCAGCGGCCGCCCTCGCGGTGTACGAGGTGGACGAGCGTGGTCTCGACCGCCTCGACCGGGGCGTGCTGGAGGCCCTGCTCAAGCTGTTCGGCGGCGGTCCGGTCGGTCTCTCCACGCTCGCTGTCGCGGTGGGGGAGGAACGTGAGACCGTGGAGGAGGTCGCCGAGCCCTTCCTCGTGCGGGAGGGCCTGCTGGCCCGCACCCCGCGCGGCCGGGTCGCCACCCCCGCCGCATGGGTGCATCTCGGCCTCACCCCGCCACGCTCCCAGGCCACCGGAAACGGACAACAGGACCTGTTCGGGGCGTGACGGCGCCGTTACGGCCCCGGGCGGCGAGGTCAGTGGCCGGAGCAGGAACCCCGGTGCCATGCTGAGCGTTGTTCCATGCGCGCGGACTCGCTTAGACTCCGCCGATGCCGCCTTTGTCGGCGGCGTACACACCCCCAACCATCTGGCCGCTCACAGCGCGGTCGTGTGAAGGAAGTACCGACCCGTGAGTCTCCTGACCCTCCTCCCGTTCATCGTGCTCATCGGGGCCATGTTCCTGATGACCCGGTCGGCCAAGAAGAAGCAGCAGCAGGCCGCCGACATGCGGAACCAGATGCAGCCCGGCAGCGGTATCCGCACCATCGGGGGCATGTACGCCACGGTCAAGGAAGTGAACGAGGACACCGTCCTCGTCGACGCCGGACCCGGCGTCGATCTCCTCTTCGCCAAGAACGCCATCGGCGCCGTCCTCACCGACGACGAGTACAACCGCATCGTCCACGGCGTCGAGCACGACCTGAAGTCCGACGCCGACATCGTCCCGGACGACGCCTCCTCCCTCACCGAGATTGGCGACTCCGCCGCCGACGCCCCCGCTGACGACAAGGCTGTCGACCTCGGCAAGAAGGACGCGGCCGAGGAGCCGGCCGAGGACGCGGCCGAGGCGAAGACGGACGCAGAGCCGAAGAAGACCGACGGCGACTCCGAGGCGAAGTAGTCGTGTCCCGGGGGGGGGGGGGGGGGGGCCCCGCCCCCCCCCCCCCCCCCCCCCCCCCCCCCCGCCCCCCCCCCCCCCCGGGGGCCCCCCCCCCCCCCCCCCCCCCCCCCCCCCCGGC